>CALKOT010000031.1 GCA_938092015.1 uncultured Paracoccaceae bacterium | reverse complement strand
GCTTACCAGCCTGCGCGAACGCTTGATCAAGACAGGTGCACGCCTTGTTCGCCATGGGCGATACGCCATTTTCCAGATGGCCGCCGCCGCTCTGCCTCGGAAAGTGTTCGCGGGCGTGCTTGATCTGATCAATGGCCTGCGTGGGCCGCCGGGGAAAGCGGTTCCCGCATGGCTGGACCCAGCTTCAAGCTCGAACAAGGCCATTCCGGTGGCCGGATCGGTGCGCCCAGCGTTCGGCGTAGATGGGGCCGCTACCGTTCAAATGCAGCAGTATCGCGCCGCACGCCTTTGGAACCGACCCAAAAGCAGCGCTTCGCTCACCGTTCAGGCTTGATCCGGACGCAGACAAGCGCTTAACGTATACGGAAACGTTCAAATGGGAAATCCGCACTTAGACCTCTTGTAATAGATGCCCTAGGATATCCCCTTGCGGCGACAAAGCTCTGCAAGATCGCCCGGACAGTGGAGGCTGCCAAATCCACCTGCGCCGCCATGGCGCGTAACGTCCAGTGCGTCGCCTCGTGCGGCGGTGGTTCCTGCGTCAAACGAATGACCTCCGCTACTTTGATATCCGGTGTTTTAGGAATGCCCAGAGGGCGCGTCTTTTCCCCCAAGAGACCGTCGACGCCTTCGCTTGTGAAGCGCTCTCGCCAGCGTCCAACACATTTTTTGGACTTACACGTCACCGCGACAACCGACATCGCGCCTAGCCCGTCCCCACTCAAATGAACAATTTGGCAACGCCAAACATGCTTCTGCGGTGTCGTGGGCCGAGAGATGATCGCTTCAAGTCGGGATCGGTCCGTCGGTGAAATCGAAAGTGCTGTTTGCATGCTGAAGACGCGCACGCCGGAAAACATTTGTCCCGCTCAATCCACTAGAAAAGACAAATGAAAAAGTTCTGAACCAATGCGCGTGGCGTCAGACTGGCGGGCTGGAAACACGCCTAATCTGTAGGGTTCAAGCGTAAAAAGAAGTTCTGAATTTACTCAATTCAGCTCGACCTGGCATCATACTGTCGGCTTGAGAACGGCTTCAATCCAGCGGCCGCGCTTCATCCACCAGCATGATCGGAATGCCGTCGCGGATCGGGAAGGCAAGGTTGGCGCTGCGCGAAACCAACTCTGCCGCATCGCGGTCATAGTCCAATGGCCGCTGGGTAACCGGACAGACCAGCGCCTCAAGCATCTTGCGATCAACGCCGTTTGCGTGGGCAGCGTTAAGCGTTGATTTTGATTGGTCGTCGTCTACCATTTCGGCCCTCTACTGCAACGACCCGTCTTCGCCGTGACTGGCGATGGCGAATTCCATCAGTGCGGTCAGGCTGGCGCGGCGATCGGCCAGTGTTTCAGCTTCTAACAAGGCCTGTTTCTCTGCTGCTGAATAGGGGCAGAGCATGGCAAGAGAGTTGACCAGTGTTTCCTCATCAGCCTCTTGCAAACTTTCCCAGTCTGTCGAAAGGCCTGAGGTTTCAAAGTATTTTTCCAGCACAGACAAGAACGCCGGGCGATCAAAATCTTCGTCTGGGCGAATTGGACGAAGGTCATCGTGGAATGGTGCCCAGTCCGCCTGAACCCGGCGATAGGGTGTAAAGCCTTGCATTTCCTCACCCGGCGCGAACCGCGTCACGCCCGCAAGGACGATCAGATAGCGCCCATCCTCAGTCTCGGAAAAGCTGGAAATACGTCCGGCGCAGCCTACAGATCGAAGACTAGGGGGATCGGTCTGGTCGGCGGGCTGTATCATGCCGATCATCCGGTGATCGGTCTTCAGCGCATCATCGAACATCGTCAAGTAGCGCGGTTCAAACAGATTCAGTGGCAATCGCCCCCGCGGCAATAAAAGAGCATCAGTCAGGGGAAAGACCGGAATGATCTCTGGCAGGTCAGCGATACCAAAATGACGCGACATCCGGATCTACGCGAAAATCATGGAGGACAGACGGCGGCGGCCTTTCAGGCTAACCGGATCCTTGTCGCCGAGACTGTCAAAGATCGTGAACAGCTGAGCTTTGGCTGCGCCATCATTCCACTCACGGTCCCGCCGAAACAGCTCCAACAGCTCATCAATCGCACCTTCGGTGTCGTTTGACGCCATCAGCGCGGTGGCGAGATCAAGGCGGGCCTGATGATTGTCAGCATCAGCCTCAAGCGCGGCGCACAATTCATCCAGTGGGCCAGCGCTTGCGGCCTGCTCTGCCAACTCGATCTGAGCCTTGGCTGCGACGATGGCTGGGTCATTTGCGATCTCTTCGGGCGCTGCTTCCAATGCTGCTGTCGCCTCTTCAAGCTGCCCGACGGCGGTAAAGGCCTTCGCAAGTCCTGCTACGGCGCGAGCATTGCCAGGTTCTTCGCCCAGGATCGCGCCATAGGTCTGGGTGGCGTCTGCAGCGGCACCCTCTTCAAGCATCTGATCGGCCATATCCAACGCTTCGTCCATAGCAGCGCCAGCGGCACCGCCGCCACCCAAAGCGGCGACCTTATCAACGAACGCCTGCACTTCGGACGGTGCGATGTTGCCCATGAAGCCATCGACCGGCTGACCGTCGACAAAGGCGAAGACAGCCGGGATCGACTGTACGCGCAGCTGACCGGCAAACTGCGGGTTCTTGTCGATATCGATCTTCACCAACTTGACCGCGCCACCCGCCTGAGTGACTGCAGCTTCAATCGCTGGGCCCAAAGTTTTGCAGGGGCCGCACCATTCAGCCTGAAAGTCGACGATGACCGCGGCCTCTTTCGACGCCTCGATCACATCGGCCATGAAACTGGCGTCCGTGCCGACTTTTATCAGGTCCGCTGCTGGCGCCGCTGCGCCGCCATCCATTCCCAGCATTTGCTCGGCTCCGTTCGTTGGTTTTGTTCGATGTAGTGCGTTCTGACCCGAATGGGCAATGGTCAGTTGTTTTTTTTCCTCAGCAGCCTGATCTTCAAGCGCGTCAAAGTCGACTTCCAACGGTTGATGTCCCGTTGCTGCAAAGAATGTGCGCAGGCCTGCGTTCGATACAGTAATTGTCGCCGCATTATGCAGGGGGTGAAAATTCTGCACCGCGTACTCCATCATCTGTTTGTCGAGGATGATGCGCACAGAGGGCGCCTCGCGATCATTGAATGCGGCGAAGGGCGTGACCGAGCCGGGAATGACACCCAGCACAGACAGCAAATCATCCACCGATCCAAAGCTCAGCCGTTTCGCTTCGATCATCTTTTCCAGGTGCTTGATCTTGATCTGCCGATCTGCGAGGCAGGTGACCAGCACAAAGCCGCCCTTTTTTTGCTTCAGAAAGAAATTCTTGGTGTGCGCGCCAGGCAGGTGGGCGGTCGCGGCCTTGCTGTCCTCAACGGTGAACAGAGGGACGTGACGGTGCAATTTATGGTCAACGCCGATCTCATTCAAAAAGGTCAGAAGGGCGGTTTCAGCAGCAGGGGGCGGGGCGGTCATGTCGTTGTCCTGAAATGCGATCTGTGGCGACCTATCACGACCGCTGGAAAAGATGCAAAAACCGTCTTGCGCCGCCGAAACGAATCTTTATAAGCACCCAAACCTAAAGGATGCGGGCGTAGCTCAGGGGTAGAGCATAACCTTGCCAAGGTTAGGGTCGGGCGTTCGAATCGCCTCGCCCGCTCCAATAGGTCTTCTCAAATTTTGGTATCATGCGCTGGTCAGTAGCGATGAGTAGAAGTTGCGCTAGCTTTCCGTCGTTCGCCATGCGGTCAGAATGCTGGCGACCATTTCCATGGTTTCATCGGCTGCAATCGTCGCCCTCAGAGTGTGCGGCAAGCCATACCCGCCCATCGGGCGCATGATGACGCCGCGTGCGCGGAAGGCCGCATCCGCGCGTTCTCTTTCAGCCACGTCGGAAAATTGCAGCAGCGCAAAGTTCGTGTGGTTTGGCGCAGTTTTGATCCCGATAGCGTTCATCGATGCGATGAACCGATCCCGAATTGCCGATGTTTTTGTAACGGCGGCGGCGACATGACCGGGATCGCGCATCGAGGCGGCAGCTGCGGCGCAGGATACCGCCGTCACACCGCCAGCAGTCAGCAGTTTGCGAGCGTGCTTGCCGATACTTGGGGGGAACAAGCCCCAGCCGATGCGCTGACCTGCAAGTGCATGTGCCTTGGAAAAGCTGCGGGTGACAACTGTGTCGCCCCGTTCCACCAGGTCAAACATTTGTTCACCCAAATGATCCGTAAATTCTGCATACGCCTCATCAATCAGCAGGATCACGTCCGCTGGCATAGCATCACGCAGTCGGATTAACTCAGCCCGGATGATACGCGTGCCGGTTGGGTTGCCGGGGTTGGCGACACAGACGATCCGGGTTGTGGGCTGGATCATTGCAAGCAGCGCATCAACATCCACTGTCAGATCTGTTTCTGGCGCGGCGTCATAGTCAGCCTGCACAAACTGGGCTGATGTGCGAAAATAGCCGTAGCCATGCGCTGTAGACAGGACCCTATCGCCGGGCCCGCAAAACGCCATGATCAGCGCCGCGATCACATCCATCGACCCTGCACTGCACAGGATGTCGTCAGCATCCAGGCCATGACGTTCAGCAATAGCTGCGGGCAGATCCGCCCAATCCGGATCTGGGTAGAGTGAGGCGTCGGTCATGGCGTGCTTAGCCGCTTCAAGCGCTTTCGGACTGGGCGGCGACAAGCTTTCGTTCTGGGCCAGCGAAATTACCTTCACGCCTGGCTCTGCCGACAGATCCGCCAAAGCAAATGACTGCATGGCGGCGATATGGGGTTTAGGTGCGATCATTATTGGCGTTCTTTCCCGAAAGTTCAGTTAAAACGTTAGCAGGCCATCCAACGCCGTAAAGTCACAGCGTTACAATGGGACCAGATTCGCAGGAAATGAGGCCAGTTTGGCGGTTTGGTCCCCTGTCTGGGTAAAATATGGTATTTATTGTCCCATAAACCGTCCGATAGGTCTTGGACGACGCCTCAGATGCCGCAAATAGCATGAGGTATCGTTTGACATCTGTCAGACATTCGCGCGTCATCAAGACGTCCATCAAAAGACGACCCCTCGACAGGAGAGACTTCATGAAAAAAACAATCGCGACACTGCTCGCAGGCGCTGCTTTCGCCGTATCAGGCACTGCCGCCAACGCCGCCGGTCATGAACTGACCGTCGCTTACTTCCTGGAATGGCCAACGCCAAACCAGTTCGCTCAGAACACCAAAGCTTATGACGAAGCTCTGGGCATGAAAGTAAACTGGGTCAGCTTCGACGCCGGTACCGCAATGTCCGCCGCTATGGCGTCTGGCGATATTCAGATTTCCTTCTCACAGGGCGTCACGCCGTTCCTGGTTGCGACTGCTGCAGGGCAAGACCTGAAAGTCGTCGACATCGCTGTGACCTATTCAGACAACGACAACTGCGTTGTTCGTTCTGACCTGGAAATCACAAAAGAAAACGCATCTGAGCTTGCCGGCAAAGAAGTTGGCGTGCCTCTCGGCACTGCTGCACACTCTGGCTTCCTGGCGCAGATGAAATACTTCGGTGTGGACGTAAATTCGCTGAAAATCGTCGACATGGCGCCGGTTGATTCTGCTGCTGCCTTCGCATCAGGCAACCTCGACATGGTTTGCGGCTGGGGCGGCGCGCTGCGTCGCATGAAAGAGCACGGCAACGTGCTGATTTCTGGCGCTGAAAAAGAGCAGGTTGTCGGTAAAGTTTACGACGTCACCTCTGTTCCTTCCCAGTGGGCTGAAGAGAATGCTGAGCTTCTCGCCAAGTTCCTGAAAGTCACCGCTGACATGAACGATGCTTACGCTGCGGACCGTGGCCCGATGATGGCTGCGATTTCCAAAGAAGCAGGCATGGATCTGGAAACCACGACGGCGATCATCGACGTCTTCGGCTTCCCGTCGGTCAAAGATCAGCTGAGCAACGAGTGGTTCGGCGAGTACCTTGCCGGTTCGCTTGCTTCCAGCGCAGCAGCATTGGAAGAAGCTGGCCAGATCAAAGCATTGGCTGACTACAACACTGTGATCGACAGCAGCTACCTCGAAGCCGCTTCCAAAATGTAAGCGGTTCTCACTCAAAGCGCTGGTTTGGCTTGCAACCAAAGCTTAACCGCCGCTTAGTGGTGAGGTTCGAAAGCAATGGGGCGTGGCTATCGAAAGATGGCCGCGCCTTTTGCGTAAAGAAACACCAATTCACCAGAGGCGGCGCGAATGTCAGGCCTAATCATTGACGATATTTCAATGACCTTTCAGTTGCCGGGCGGCGGGTCCGTCGAGGCGCTGAAAAACATCAATCTGGATATCAAGGAAGGTGAGCTGATGTCGGTTCTGGGCCCTTCGGGCTGCGGAAAGACGACATTGCTGAACATCCTTGCAGGTTTTCTGGCGCCGACCAGCGGTCACAGCCGATTGGGCGAAGACGTTGTGACTGGCCCGCATCCAGCGCGCGGTATGGTGTTCCAGAAAGGCGCCCTGTTCGAATGGATGAGCGTTTCTGACAACATCGGCTTCGGCCCCAAGATGAAGGGCACGCCGCAGGCTGAGATCGACAAGATCGTCGAAGAACTGCTCGACATCGTCGGTCTGCAGGAATTCTCGAAGAAAATGATCTATGAGCTTTCCGGCGGCATGCAGCAGCGTGTGGCCCTGGCCCGCTGCCTAGCGAATGAGCCTGATGTGGTTCTGATGGACGAGCCGCTTGGCGCCCTCGACGCGCTGACCCGCGAGAAAATGCAGGCGCTGGTTTTGAAGCTGTGGAAAGAAACCGGCAAGACGATCATCCTGATCACCCACTCGGTTGAAGAGGCGCTGTTGCTGGGTGAGCGCCTGCTGGTCATGGCCCCGCGCCCCGGCCGCGTCCACAAGGAATACCGCCTTCCCTTTGCTGAAATCGGCGCTGGCGCCGACCTTCGCGAAGTCAAGAAACACCCCGATTTCGGTCCCAAACGTGATGAGATCCTCAACATGATCTGGGACATGGAAGAAGAAATTATGGGCCGGAAGGAGGGCTGATCATGTTGGAAGAAGTTGGCGAACTGATCGTAACGACCCTGTGGATGGCCATCGGCATCACGGGTATTTTCCTACTTTACGTGGCCATCGCGGCTAGCTGTGCGTTCGTCGCTAAGCTGATCCTGCAGGGCCGGAAAAAAGAAGAGGGCTTCAATTCCCTCAAGACCGTCACCTTTGGCGACGAAAGCTCTGTCTCTGCAAACCGCCTGGCGTCCGTGCTGGGCGTCATTGCGATCTTCCTTCTCTGGGGCATCGCAACAGGGTCGAAGTTCGCGCCCCCCATCCTGCCCGGCCCGCATCAGGGTGTGGCGACGTTTGAGTACACCGCCGTCAACGCTGCAGGCCAATCTGACACTGGCACCGTTTTCGTGCACACGCATGAAGAAGGCGACACGCCAACGCTGACCGAAATCGGCGCCGCAGACGGGTTTGCTGTGGATGATGTCGTGCAAGTGAAAGTCCGCCGGTCAAAACTGCTGAAAGCGCAGAACAACGACGAGGGCGGCAAGGAAGACGGCTTCCGTGTCACGCACATCAATAGCCAGCCCATCGAGGCGGATCAGACGGTCGACTACGATGGCGGCTCACTAAAGATGACCAAGAAGGGCTCACTTTCCATCGCGCCGTACCCCGGCATGACGATGGAGGCGTTGTATCTGCCCCCACCAGAGCAGGTGTGGAGCACGTTTCTCGATCTAAACGCCAACGGCTATCAGAACGTCGGTCTTTGGGAGAACGTCTTTTGGTCCCTGTCCCGCGTTGTCATCGGCTTTGCCCTCGGCGCGCTCTTTGGCATTCCGCTGGGCTTTGCGATGGGCCTGAACGGCTGGCTACGCGGCTGGTTCGATCCGCTGGTGGAGTTCATGCGACCCGTTCCGCCGCTGGCCCTGATCCCGCTGATCATCATCTGGTTCGGGATCTGGGAGCAGGGTAAAATATCCCTGCTGTTCCTGGCCTCGCTCTGGATCATGACAATTGCTGCACGGGCCGGGGTGTCCGGTGTGAACATCTCGAAGGTTCACGCGGCGTATTCGCTGGGGGCGTCCAAGTCTCAGTTGCTGCGCAAGGTGATCCTGCCCAACTCGCTGCCTGAGATCTTCACCGGCGCGCGGGTTGCAATGGGGGTTTGTTGGGGCACAGTGGTCGCCGCCGAACTGGTGGCCGCTGAGAAAGGCGCCGGTAAGATGATCATCGCGGCGTCGAAGTTCCAGCTGACCGACATCGTCATCGTCGGCATCATAATCATCGGCATCATTGGCTACGGCATCGATATTCTGATGCGCAAAGCTGAGAACCGGCTGATCCCTTGGAAGGGTAAGGGCTAAAGTTTTTCGCAACGCGAAAGACGTGCGGCGCTTCACCAAGGCGCCGCATCATCGCGGCAGATGTTTCACAGAAACATCGAGAGCCTGCGCTGAACCAACCCAAAAGGCGGACCCCCGGGCCCGCCTTTTTCTATTCCAACACGCCCATCAGATCCTACCCTCTGGATTTGACCCGCCGGGTGAACCGGATAAAGAGGATGCATGATCTTGCAGGCGGACCCAATTGAAGTTGAGCGTGGCGGGCGGCTGGCCCTGTCCGCCCCGGGTTTCGCCGTTGCAGCCGGACAGGCGGGCGTGCTGCGTGGGCCTAACGGGGCTGGCAAATCAACACTTCTGCGCGCCTTGGCAGGACTGTTGCCGATGACGACAGGCGACGCGCGGTTGGATGACCTAAGCCTGAAGGGTGACCGCGAAGAGTTCACTTCGCACATCGCCTATGCAGGCCATTTGGACGCAGTAAAGCCTGCATTGTCAGTTCGCGAAAACCTCGCGTCCTGGGCTGCGCTATACGAAACACCCGCTGTTGGGGTTGAGCCTGCGCTCGCAGCATTCGATCTCACTGTCATCGCCGGCACGCCAGCGGGGTATTGTTCCGCCGGGCAAAAGCGGCGCCTGGGCCTGTCGCGGCTTTTGGTCATGAACCGCTCTGTCTGGTTGCTGGATGAACCGACGGTGTCGCTTGATGCGGCCTCGGTCGCTCTGTTCGCTGAGGCGGTCTCAATCCATTGTGCGGCTGGCGGCATCGCCCTCGCCGCCACGCATATCGAAATTGGCCTGCCCGAAGGACCAAGAATTGAAATCGCACCACCGTCTGAGCGCACCGCTGACGAAGGCGATCCCTTCTTGACCGGCGCGTGGTCGTGAAGGTGGCATCATGAGCGTGTTTGCCTTGTTCCGGCGCGACCTTCGCCTCGCTTTTCGCATCGGCGGTGGCGGTCTGATGGCCGGCGCGTTTTTCGTCATGGCGGTGACGATGATTCCCATTGGCGTGGGTGGCTCACTTGACGTGTTGGCACGGGTGGCAGGCGGGGTTTTGTGGGTGTCAGCGTTGCTTGCCTGCCTCCTATCGCTCGACCGCTTGTTTCAGGCAGATTTTGAGGATGGTTCGCTGGACCACATTATGCTCGCCCCTGCGCCACTGGAAATGTCGGTACTGGCCAAGGCTGCAGCGCATTGGGTCACAACGGGCGTGCCACTGATCATTGTTGCGCCTTTGCTTGCGATCACCCTGAATTTGGCGCCGGGCGCCTATGTCGCGCTGATGGCGTCCCTTCTGATCGGCACACCTGCCTTATCGCTTATTGGCGCCATTGGGGCGGCGTTGACCGTTGGGGTCAGACGCGGCGGGCTGCTCTTATCCCTTCTCGTGATGCCGCTTTATCTGCCGACGATGGTTCTGGGCGCTCGCGCAATAGAACGGGCGTCAATTGACCTAGATTATCTGTCGCCACTGGCGCTGCAGGGCGCCGTCACCCTGGCGGCGCTGGCGATCACGCCCTTCGCTGCAGCCGCGGCGTTGCGAGTCAATTTAAGGTAATTTTCTACAAATCTTGATTCATCCTGTGGTTTTATCTCTTGAACCCGCCAATCGTCGAATGCATTGTAAAACCAATTGCTGTGGCGGCATCGGTTTAGGTTGCGGAGGCGTATGTCAAAACCTGAAAAGATCGCGTGAGAGGTCGCCGAAGACCTTCTGGATCGCAGTGGCCGAGGGCTAACCTCTGGTGATTTCGACCTGTTTGCAGACTGTTTTACCCTGCCAAAAGAGATGGAAACGTTCGACGGTCGCCGCGTAATAGAAACCCGTGCCGAATTGGAGGCCGTCTTTAACGACGTGCGCGCCTACTATCAGAAGATAGGCATGACCCGGGTGGATCGGCATATCGTTGATGCTGAGTATCGCAATCCGACCTGCATCGTTTCAACGCATCAAACGCATGTGTTTTCTGGCGAAGAACTGGTTCAGCAGCCCTTCGATGTACTGTCCGTTCTTGCGGAAACAAATGGTGTTTGGCGTGTCCGGCACAGCGAGTACGCCATAACAGATTCCACTGAACACAATGCGACGTTGGTCGGCCCGCACGCTAAACTGGTGGATCGTCTCAGCGGGTGAGTGGCATGTGCTAGAACCATTCGTGTAGCCGGGCGTCGCGGCTGCTTCTTAACTTTTCATCCTCAGACCATCTGGATCAAATGCTGGCTGTGATTGCATTTGGGCAAGGTGCTTTACGCCAGCGATGCTGACTTCCACCGCTGCCTCATCGGCCGTTGTTTCAACGAACGCCAGCGCGATGGGCGCATTGATACGCCGCCCAAATGCGGCAGAAGTCGTCTGACCAATGATCATTCCGTCCAGAAAAATGGGTTCGTGGCCAAGCGGATTTGCATTCAGATCAGCAAATACCAACGTAACGACCTTCTTGTCGGAAGCGCTTTTCCGACGTTCGGTAAGCGTTTTTGAACCGACAAATTCCCTTGTCTTCGAAACGGCGCCATCAAGGCCAACATCGACTGGCGTAACATCGCTATCAAGCTCATGGCCCATAGCGCGATAGCCTTTTTCGATGCGCATCGAAGTTTGGGCATATAGGCCGGCAAGCTGCGCGCCAGCTTGGCATAAGGCGCGCACGATGGCCTCGGCATTTTCCGCCTTCATGGTGATTTCCCAGCCAGCTTCGCCGACATAGGACATTCGTGTAGCGCGAACATGCTTGCCTGCGATATACGCTGGTCCGACCTGAAAATAGCGTAGATCCACCAGTTCTCCTGCGCCACATTCCGATACAATACACGCGGCATCAGGGCCCATCAGCGCGATCTGCGCGTAGGTCTCGGTCGTGTCGCGCAGGCTGACGTCAAAGCCATTTTGCTGCCGGGTGAACCATGCAAGATCACGTGCGATTGCGGCGACGCCGGTGAAAACCCGATAGTGATCGTGTGCGATCCGCTGGGCGGTGATGTCGCTTTCAAAACAACCACGCTCATTGAGCACGGCGGAATAGATCACCGAACCTGCGGGCTGGGACATGAACCCTGCGCAGACATGGCGCATGAACGCCTCAGCATCGGGACCCTGGACATCGATCTTGCCGAACGGTGACAGATCAAAGACCGCAGCAGCTTCATGCGCCGCACGAACTTCTGCATCGACAGCGTCGTGCCAGTCAGGTCGGTCAAACGTCAGTTCTTTGGGTGCTTCGCCATAGTAAAGGGGCCTTTCCCATCCGTAGAACTGGCCGGTGACAGCGCCTGCGGATTTGTGCATCGCTGCTAGCGGACCCCGCCGCAGGCTGCGCGCCGTTTTCAACTGTTTGCCGGGATAAGCGATTTCGTAATGGGTCCCCAAAATTTCAGGCGCGCGGGCCATCAGGTGTTCAACATTGTCAAAGACCGGCGCGAACCGTTTGGCGTCAGCCTCCCCCAGATCATAAGCCGTGCGGCCTTTGGTGATCAGATGAGCAAGGTTCATTCCCGCGCCGCCGCCAGACGCCAGACCGACTGAATTCATACCGCAGCCAAGATACAAACCTTGCGTTTCCGCAGTCTCACCCAGTATGAACATGCCGTCGGGGGTGAAGCTTTCCGGGCCATTCAGAAGCATCTTTACCTCTGCCGTTTCCAGTGGGGGCAGGCGGTGGAGGGCGTTTTTCATCATGGGTTCAAAATGATCCCAATCTTCTGGCAACAGACCAAAGGCGAAATCTTCGGCAAGTGTTCCGGGGGCTATGGGCTTCCCCATCGGCTCAAAGCAGCCGACCAGCAGCCCGCCACTGTCGTCGCGGATATAAAGGTGAGAATCGTGATCTGACAGCGTCGGCATGTTGCCGGTGATGCCTTTGACCGGTTTTGTCAGCAGATAGAAATGCTCACACGCCAGCAGCGGCGCCTTAGCCCCGGCCATTGCAGCGACATCGCGCGACCAGAGACCGGCGCAAACCGCGATCGCGTCGCAGCTGATCCGGTGACCGTCCACATCGACGCCCACAACACGTCCGCCTTCAGTCAGAATGCCAGTGACAGGCGTATCCTCAAAAATCGTCGCCCCGCGCGTCTTTGCGCCTTTCACCAACGCCGCGCAGACGTCAGACGGCGACACACGCCCATCATCCGGCGACCAGACAGCGCCAATGACATCATCGGCGTTCATCAGTGGCCAACGTTCCTTCGCCTCATCTTTGCTGATTGATTGCGCTTTGACGCCGAACCCTTGGGCCAATGCCTCCTGTCGCCGGATATGAGTTAACCGATCAGGCGTCGTAGCGATGGACAGAGACCCTTTCTGGATCCAGCCAACAGCCTGACCGGTTTCCTCTTCCAGCCGCGAATAGAGGTCGACCGAATACTGGATCATCCGCGTCAGGTTCCGCGAATGGCGGAGGGCACGAACCTGCGCCGCCGAATGCCACGTTGTGCCAGAGGTCAGCTTGTTGCGTTCCAGAAGCACCGCATCAGTCACGCCCATTTCCGCCAGATGGTAGAGGGTTGAGCAGCCCATGACGCCGCCGCCGATGACCACGACAGAGGCGTGCGCGGGAAGTCCTTGTTCTGTCACTTTGATCTTTCCTTGACAGCGATAGATTCGTTTGTTTCAGATTTACACCTGGTGGAACAAACGCAACAACTTTCTTCTCGGTTTCGCCGTGCAGGCTGAAATGGCGGAAGCGCTGGCGCCTGATCGGATTGAGGCGCTTAGCCCGCAGCTGCGCCGTGCGGCGCGATTTGTCGTGGATAATCCCGACGAGGTGGCGACACGGTCCTTGCGCCATATTGCAGAGATTTCGAACTTGCCGCCGCCGACCTTTTCGCGCCTCGCCCGCGCTGTAGGGTTTGAAAGCTATGAGGCGCTGAAGGATCGGTGCCGCGCCTCGCTGGTGCGCGGCCGGGTGGATTACGCCGCCTCATTGGGCGCGCCCGGGGTCGATGCGGGCAACGAATCCATCCTGACCCGTCACGCCGGATTGTCCATTCAGGGCATCACGGCCCTTCTCCATGATGTGGATGAAGCAGAGATGGTCGCGGCGGCGAAGGTTTTAGCCAACGCGCGCCGGGTCGTTTTGATTGGTGAAATGCGTGCGCGCGCCTTCGTCGATTACGCGTCCTATCTTTCTGACATGTCGCTGGATGGATGGGGCGTGATCGGCCACGCCGCAGTCAGTCTGGCGGCTGAAACACGCGATCTTGGCCCGGGTGACGCTGCGCTGGTGCTGACGATGTCGCCCTATGCGACACGGTCTGTCGAAACGGCGCGGCTGGTCGCCAAATCAGGCGCGCCGCTGATCGCAATCACGGATAGTCGTCTTTCTCCGGTCACCAGTTCTGCGAAGCATGTTCTGCTGGTGTCTGAGAGAAGCCCGCTTTTCTTCCCCTCTTATGTCGTCGCCGCGCTTGTCATCGAGACACTGGTCGGCATGGTCGTGAGGGAGAAAGGAGACGAAGCGCAACGACGCATCGTCGAAACCGCGCGGCGCTGCCGCGATCTTGAAGAGTATTGGCGGGATTAGCCGTCGCAAACAGGGAAACGAACCAATGAAATCACTTCTGAAATCCACACTGGGCGCGCTTGCGCTGTCCGCAATCGGTACAGCCGCGATGGCCGCCGGGCATGCCGCCTGCACCAACGACGTTTGGAACAGCGTCATGGAAAAGGGCAAAATCGTCATCGGCGTTAAGGCTGACTACAAGCCATGGGGTTTCCGCGATGAAAGCGGCAAGCTTGTCGGCATGGAAATCGACATGGCGATGGACGTCGCCGCCGCCATGGGCGTCGAAGCGGAACTGGTCCCTGTACAGTCATCCAACCGGATGCAGTTCCTTGAGCAGGGCAAGATCGACATGATGATCGCGACGATGTCCGACCGGGCAGACCGCCGCGAAATCGTCGGTATCCCTGGCCCGAACTACTATACATCGGGCACCAACATCATGGCGCCAAAAGCGCTGGGCTTTAAGAAATGGGAAGATCTGCGCGGCAAGAAAGTCTGCGGTAAGCAGGGTGCTTTCTACAACTCGGTCGTCGAGGAACGCTATGGCGTTGAAATCGTCGCGTTCACCGGCAATGCCGAAGCTAAGCAAGCCCTTCGCGACCGCAAATGTACTGCATGGGTGTATGATGACAGCTCCATCGGGTCAGATCTGTCTTCGGGCAACTGGGAAGAGTTTGAGATGCCGCTGGACAGCGAAGACGACAACCCATGGGGCCTAGCTGTTCCATTGGCTGAGCAGAGCTGCGTGTTTGGTAACTTCATGTCCGGCATGCAGTACAACTGGCACCGGTCTGGTCGCCTGATTGAGCTTGAAGCCAAGTGGGGCATCAAGCCAACTGCGTACCTGAAGAAACAGGCGGACACGCACTCAGACTGGATCAAGTAATCTGGTGTTGGGCGCCCCAGACCGGGGCGCCCAATCGCTGTCGAGGGGACGAGATGGAAGACTTCTTCCGCCAGCTGGCAGATGATGCGCCGCGCTGGAATTTTATCTGGATGTATGAAGACCGCCAGCAGGGGAAAATCCTTGCGGGTCTCTGGATGACGATCAAGCTTAGCATTTTGTGCCTGATCTTCTCGGTCATCATCGGCCTTGTCGGGGCCTGGATGCAGGGCGCAAAATCGCGCATCACCCGCGCCATCGTGCAGGGTTACATCCAGTTCTTTCGCAATACGCCGCCTTTGGTGCAGCTTCTCTTCTTCTATTTTGCGCTTGGCCAATTCACCCCCGTGGTCACTGGACCTGATGGATGGACGGTTGAGCCGATTATTTCGAACGTCGGCTGGGCCGTCATTTCGCTGTCGTTCTTTGCTGGTGCCTTCAATGTTGAAATTTTTCGTGCTGGAATCGAAGCGGTGCCTGAAAGCACGGTTGAAGCGACCGAAAGTCTGGGGTTTTCGCGCCTGCAGACTTACATCTACGTCGTTCTGCCACTTGCTTTTCGGGTTTGCTTGCCCGCGCTGAACAACAATCTCGTCAATCTGGTGAAGACGACAACGCAAGCCTACGCCATCGCGGTGCCTGAGCTGCTGTATCACTCTGTCACCATCTGGAACGACTATCCATCTGCCCAATATCCGACAATGCTGCTGGTGTTTGTCTCTTACATCGTTCTGGTCGCGATCCTCGTCTTCGGCATGTCAAAGTGGGAACGAGCGATGAAAATTCCGGGGTACGGGACATGAGGCGCGTTGCGGGCGTCAACGCCCCGGGTCGCACGGACCTGCCCGTCCTTAAACCATATGATGTGAAGGCGGTGACGCCTGATGGATACATCTTCACCCGCTGGGTTGCGACCCTGCCATGGTGGACCCCTGCGTTGGTCGTATTGGCCGCCCTTCTTTGGCCGCTGATCGCCTCTGCGCAAAGTGGGTATACGGTTTACGACGCCTTTGACGCCTTGTGGCGCTGGTCGCCCTTCCTTCTTTGGTCGGGGTTCTTTTTCAATGTCCTGATCTCTGTCTTTGCAATGGCGATTGGAACTGTCTTTGGCGCAGCGCTGGGCCTTGGTCAGATTTCCCCAAATCGAGTGCTGCGACTGGCGGCATGGTTCTTTACCCAACTGTTCCGAAATTCACCGTGGCTGGTGATCCTGTTCATTGTGCTGCTGGCGTTCCCGTTCCAGGTAAAGGTTTTTGGCGTCACCATCCCGATCCCCGACTGGATGAAGGGCGTCATCGGCCTGTCGTTACCGATCATGGCCAACATCTCAGAGGTGGTGCGCGGCGCGGTGCAATCTGTGCCAACGGCGCAGTGGGAGGCGGCTGAAAGCCTGGCGTTCTCACGCCGTCAGATCCTGTGGCAGATCATTCTGCCACAATGCTACAAACGCATGCTGCCACCCTGGATGAATTGGTACGCCATCCTGACCATGGCCACACCACTGTGTACGCTTTTGGGCATTGAAGAAGTAATCACCTTAAGCCGGCAAGCGATGGAAGCCGAAGATAATCACCCTGAACTGTTGGTGCCTTTCTATGGCTTCATCCTGATCTTGTTCTTCGCGTACTGTTATCCAATCGCGCGGTTCACCATGCGGCTAGAAAAGAAATATGCGGTGAAGCTATGACCTGGACCCCAGACCAACCCATCGTCTCACTCAAAGACGTCCGAAAATCTTTTGGCGATCTTGAGGTTCTGAAAGGCGTCAGTTTCGACGTCATGAAGGGTGAGGTGATCTGCATCATTGGCCCCTCAGGTTCGGGCAAATCGACGCTGATCCGCTGCATCAACGGCCTCAATGATATTCAGGCTGGGTCAATCACGGTGGAAGGGCAAGAGGTTCACGATCCAAAGCTGGACAAGCTGGAACTGCGCAAAAAGGTCGGGATGGTCTTTCAACAGTACAATCTGTTTCCCCATAAAACAGCGCTGCAAAACGTGATGATGGCGCCTGTTCTGGTTCTGAAAGAAGACAAGGCGGAAGTGGAACGGCGTGCGCGTGCCCTGCTGGCGAAGGTTCGATTGCAAGGCAAGGAAGACAGTTATCCGGGCGAGCTATCAGGCGGCCAGCAACAGCGTGTCGCCATTGCGCGCAGTCTGGCGATGAACCCCGACGTGATGCTTTTCGATGAGGTCACTGCCGCACTTGACCCCGAAACCGTGAAAGAAGTGCTCGTGACCATTCGAGAGCTCGCTGAGGAAGGTATGACCTGCATGCTTGTCACCCACGAGATGGGGTTTGCGCGCGAAGTGGCCGATCATATCTATTTCACTGATCGCGGCGTCATCGTTGAACACGGGCCGCCATCGACATTCTTCACTGATGCGAAAGATCCCCGCACACAGGAATTTCTTGGCCAGATCCTTTAGGGGCGGTCATTCGGGTGTTAGGGCAAGGGCATAAACGGCAGATGTATTCTGTACGAAGCCTTTTGGGTTGTGCTTTCTCAAATTGATAGATGGTAATTTCAGAAATAATCGAAATCACCGCCCTTGCTCGTAGACGAATGGTCGGCTCACCTACCTGCGCGAAACTGACATCTGAAGACTGACCCGACTGTTTAACGTCATGACTTTCACAGCCGAGTCCAGTTAAAAATTGGAACATAAAGTGAACAAAATGTGGATTTCGCAGCGTCATACTATATATTTCAATAACTTATCCCTACTTTCACATGTGAAAGGTTTTGGGTGACTTGTCCGGTTTGATATCGGCGCTAATTCCCCGCACTCTCCATCTTGCGGTTTTCAATGACATCTTCCAGCCACCCAAGCCGCATTTCCGGGACTGATGACAGCAACAGATCGGTATAGTCATCAAAGGGTGGGCTAAGGACCTGGGATTTCGGTCCGTATCGAACGACTTCACCCTGGAACATCACCGCAATGCTATCCGCAATGGCCTTCACCGTCGCCAGATCGTGGGTGATGAAGAGGTACGCAACATCTTCCCGTTTTTGCAGGTCCAGCAGCAGCTTCAGGATGCCATCGGCCACCAATGGGTCAAGGGCTGAGGTCACCTCATCGCAGATGATCAGTTTCGGTTTTGCCGCCAGCGCGCGGGCGATGCAGACACGTTGTTTCTGACCACCCGATAACTCAGCCGGGTAGCGGTCGATATAGCCGTCGCCCAGCTCAATCTCATCCAGCAGTTCCTGAATGCGGCGGGTCTTTTCAGCGCCGCGCAGGCCAAAGTAGAATTCCAACGGGCGGCCAATGATCGTGCGGATGGTCTGGCGCGGGTTCATCGCGACGTCGGCCATCTGGTAGATCATCTGCAGTTCGCGCAGTTCTTCCTTGGTTCGTTCAGGCAGAGATGGCGGAAGGGTCCGCCCATCAAACACCGTCTTGCCAGCACTAGGAGGAAGCAGCCCGGTGATGACGCGGGCCAGTGTGGATTTGCCTGAACCAGACTCGCCTACAACCGCCAGTGTCTGGCCGGGATGAATTTCGACATTCACGTTTCGAAGCACATCCGCTGGGGCGTTCTTGTAGCGGGCAGTAACGCCTTCCACAGTCAAGATCGGCTGAGGCGAAGGCGTTTTTTCTTCATGGTCGGTGGACCGGACCGAGACCAGCGCCTGCGTATAGTCCATCGCGGGTCGGTTGATGATCTGATCAGTGTCGCCGTACTCAACCATCTTGCCATGCCGCAGCACCATGATGTGGTCGCTGACCTGCGCCACAACAGCGAGGTCATGTGTGATGTAAAGCGCGGCTACCCCAGTATCACGGATCGCTTCCTTGATCGCCGCCAGCACGTCGATCTGGGTGGTGACATCCAGCGCCGTAGTCGGCTCATCAAACACCACCAGATCAGGCTCAGGGCAAAGCGCGAGGGCCGTCATCGCCCGTTGCAACTGTCCGCCAGAGACCTGATGTGGGAAGCGAGAGCCGAATGTCTCTGGTTCCGGCAGGCCAAGCTTGCCAAACAGCTCAACCGCGCGGCTTTCAGCCTCTTTTCGCGAATGCCGCCCATGGGCCAGCGTCGCCTCAACGATCTGCTCCATCAGCCGTTTGGCGGGGTTGAACGCGGCGGCGGCGGACTGGGCGACATAGGTCACCTCGGCGCCCCGCAATTTGCGCAGGCCACCGGTGCCCTCAACCCGGATATCGCGGCCATTGATATTGATTACGCCGCCAGTGATCCGCACCCCGCCCCGGCCATAGGCCATAGCGCTGAGGCCAATGGTGGACTTGCCAGCGCCAGACTCTCCGATCAGGCCAAGCACTTTGCCCTTTTCGACCTGAAAGGACACGTCCTCAACAATGGTGATATCCTGCGGCGGCTCACCCGGAGGGTACGCCGTCGCTTCGATCTTCAGGCCGGTGACGTCGAGCAGAATATCAGCCACCCCGGCCCCCTTTCAGTGAAGTCGTGCGGTTCAGGATCCAGTCGGCTACCAGATTGACCGAGATCGCCAGCGTCGCGATGGCGATAGCCGGGACCAGCGCGGCCGGGATGCCATAAACGATGCCGTCCTTGTTCTCTTTCACGATCCCGCCCCAGTCCGCGGCGGGCGGCTGGATGCCGAGACCGAGGAACGAGAGAGTTGAGACGAAGAGTACCATGAAGATGAAACGAAGGCCCATTTCGGCGACCAGCGGTGACAGCGCGTTCGGCAGGATCTCACGGAAGATGATCCAGGCGGTTTTCTCGCCCCGCAGGCGCGCCGCTTCGACGTAGTCCATCACGTTGATATCGACCGCAACGGCGCGGGCCAAACGGAAGACGCGGGTGCTGTCCAGAAGGCCCATCAGGACGATCAGCACGAACACCGTCACAGGCATGACCGACAGGACCACGAGGGCGAAGATCAGCGTCGGCAGCGAGATGATGAGGTCGATGAACCGGCTCAGCGCCTGATCGACCCAACCGCCCGTCACCGCCGCCGTGAACCCAAGGATTGAGCCGGTGGTAAATGACAAGAGCGTGGCTGAAGCGGCGATGAAGATCGTCGTTTGCCCGCCAAAGATCATACGGCTGAGGAGATCACGGCCAATGTTGTCGGTGCCCAGCCAAAACTTGGCCGAAGAAGGCTCCCACACATCGCCGACGACTTCGGCGACGCCGTAGGGGGCGATCAGCTGGGCGAAAATCGCGCCCAGAAAGTAAAGCCCGGTGAAGAACAGCCCGATGAGGGCGCTGATAGGTATGTTTCGCATCGCTCCCTCCTCCTATTTCGGGTGCCGCAAGCGCGGGTTGGCGAGGATTGAGACAAGGTCTGCAATCAGGTTCAGGCCGATATAGACAGCCGCGAAGATCAGGCCGCAGGCCTGAACGACCGGGATGTCGCGCTTGGATACATGATCCACCAGATACTGCCCCATGCCGGGATAGATGAAGACCACCTCCACCACGACGACACCGACGACCAGATAAGCCAGGTTCAACATAACCACGTTTACGATCGGTGCGATGGCGTTAGGAAACGCGTGTCGCCAGATAATCTGGAGGCCGCTAAGGCCCTTCAGCTCAGCCGTTTCGATGTAAGCTGACTGCATCACGTTCAGGATGGCCGCGCGGGTCATGCGCATCATGTGAGCGAGGACCACCAACGTCAGCACCATGACGGGCAGGGCGATCACCTCAAGCTTGTCGCCAAGGCTCATCCCATCGCGGATTGCAGCGACCGAAGGGAACCAGCGCAGCTGTACGCCGAGGTAAAACATCAGCACATAGCCGATGAGGAATTCTGGGATCGAGATCGAAGCGAGCGTTGCGCCGGATATCAATTTGTCAGGCCAGCGGTCTTTGTACCGAACGGCCAATAGGCCCAGCAAGATCGCCAGTGGGACTGAGACGATGGCGGCCCAGAAGGCTAGGAACAGTGTATTGGTCAGGCGCTTGCTAAGGCTTTCGGCGATATCCCGGCCATTTGTCTGCGCTGTGCCAAGGTCACCCTGTAGCGCGCCAAACAGCCAGTCGAAATAGCGGGTGATGGCCGGTTCGTTCAGGCCCAGAACGCGGCGAAGGTTCGCCAGCGCCTCAGGCGTTGCGGATTGGCCAAGAATGGATTGCGCGACGTCGCCCGGCAGAATGTTCGTGCCAATGAAGATCAGCGCAGACGCGGCGGAGAGGAGGAGGAGGCTCAGCGCAACGCGCTGAGCCACCAGTTTCAATATGGGGTGCATTAAAGTGGCCCTTAAGCCACCCAGCACTTCGCAAGGGCGTAGCCGTTCATCAGCTCGCCATTCGGGTCATTTTCGAACCCGCCGACCCGATCGCCGCGCGCGTCGATAAAGTCGTTGAACATCGGGCAGATCAGACCGCCTTCATCGCGCAACATGTAGGCCATTTCGGAATACATGCCTTTGCGTTTGTCCAGATCCAGCTCAGCCCGCGCCTGAACGAGACGGTCGTCGAAAGCCGGGTTATTGAACCGGGTGTCGTTCCAGTCAGCGCTCGACAGATAGGCTGTCGAATACATCTGGTCCTGCGTTGGCCGGCCGCCCCAGTAAGAACAGCAGAACGGCTGTTTGTTCCAGACCTCAGACCAGTAGCCGTCATTAGGCTCACGCTTGACTTCAAGCGGAATGCCAGCTTTCGCTGCGCTCTGCTGCAACAGGGCAGAGGCGTCGACAGCGCCCGGGAACGCCGCGTCTGCAGTGCGCAGAACAATCGGTGATCCGTCGTGGCCGGATTTCTTGTAGTGGAAGGCGGCCTTATCGAGGTCATGCTCACGCTGTGGGATCGAGGCGTCGAACAGCGGGTACGACGCGTTGATTGGCAGGTCGTTACCGATAGTGCCGTACCCACGCAGGATCTTGTCGACCATTTCCTGACGATCAATCGCGTATTTCAGCGACATGCGCAGGTCGTTGTTGTCGAACGGTCCTGTGTTGGTGTGCATGATCATGACGTAGTGACCGCGGCCCGCAACGTTCTGGATCGTGACGCCTGGGACGCGTTTCACAAGATCAACGATCTTCGGCTCAACCCGGTTGATCATGTCGACCTGGCCGCCCTGCAGCGCAGCAGTGCGGGCCGTTGCGTCGTTGATCACCAGGATCTCAACTGAATCAGCATAACCGCGATCCGGATCCCAGTCGTTTTCATTGCGGACGGCTGAATGGCGCACGCCTGGCTCATCAACTTCGACCTTATAGGCGCCGGTACCGATGCCTGCCGCCGGATTATCCATGCCGCCATCGGGCTGAATGATCAGGTGGTAGTCCGCCATCAGATAGGGAAGGTCAGCGTTGCCGCTGGACAGGTTCACGACCAGCGTATCGCCGTCGGTGGACATGCTTTCGATGCCGCGCATGATGCCCAGTGCGCCGGACTTCGTATCTTCGCCGGAATGGCGCTGCATGGTCTTCAGCGCATCTTCGGCTGTCACAGTCTTGCCGTTGTGGAACTCAACGCCCTGGCGCATCTTGAAGCGCCATGAGGTCGCGTCATCGGATGCTTCAACGCTTTCAGCTAGGCGCCCGACGACATTGCCGCCCGCGTCTACGCCGACCAAGGTGTCGCCCCAGCAGCGGCCCAGCATGTAAGGTACAGACGAAGCGAAGGTCGCTGGATCAAGGCTGTTGGTGCTTTCACCGCCCTGAACGCCCGCGCGCAATGTGCCGCCTCTTTGCGGTCCGGCGGCTTTGGCAGCGCCCGCCATCATCGAAGATGCTGCAGTAGCAGTCAGGCCTAGCGCGGAAGCGCGGCCCATGAAGTCACGGCGGTTCAACGCGCCGGTTGCGACCTTGCGGCCAAGATATTTCAGTTCATCCATTGGAAATCTCCCCTGAGGTTTAGCGCGCTCTCTGGCGCGTTAGCATTCACGTTAAGCTGACCAATGCTGACGCGGCAAGCGCGATCATGTCTTACGCTGGGTGAAAATGGCAGTAGATAACGGCAAGGTGACAGCAGTGATCGCTGTGACTACGGTCGCGGCAAAGCGGAGGGTTCAACTATGGCGCAAATCAAGGCGAACGGAATCGATATTGAGGTTGAGCGTCACGGCGATCCGACCGGGGCGCCGCTGTTGATGATCCGGGGGCTGGGCTCGCAGATCATTCACTGGCCTCAAGACATGATTGACGGGTTTATTGCCGCCGGGTTTCACGTCATCACTTATGACAACCGCGACGCCGGGCTGAGCCAGATGTTCAACGATGCGCCGCCCTACACTGTCGCTGACATGGCCGCTGATGGGATCGGGGCGCTGGATACGCTGGGGATTGCCCGCGCCCATGTTCTTGGCATTTCGATGGGCGGCATGATCCTGCAATCGATGCTGCTGGACCATCGCGACCGGCTGCTGAGCGCCACTATCATCATGTCCTCGTCACGAGCGGAGGGGCTGCCGGGCCGCTCGCCAGAGATGGAGGCGCTTCTCTTCGCCGACCCCGGTGATCCGGCGAAGGATCTGGACGGAGTGGTCGATCACATCCTCCATTGTGACCACGTCTGGGGCAGCCCCGGCTTTCCGTTTGATGAGGCAGAGCGGCGGGCGTTCATCATCCGCGCGATTGAGCGGTCTTATCGCCCTGATGGGGTGATGAGGCAGGGCATGGCGGTGATGGCGGGCGACGGGATGGCCGGGCGGCTGAGTGAGATAACGACACCGACGCTGGTGATCCATGGCGATTCAGATGCGCTGCTGTCAGTTGAGCATGGACGGGACATCGCTGATCGCGTGCCCGGGGCAAAATATGAAGAAATTGCCGGTATGGGACATGATCTGGATGGCGGTGTTGGACCGATCGTGGTGGGGATGGTGAGTGGGTTTGTGGGTGGTTTGTAAAAGCTTTCACATATGAAAGTATGCATAAGTTATTGAAATACATAATTAACGCAGTTCTATGCCGCAATTTGTTCCCTGTTTGATCTATTTTATGGCTTCACCTTCTCTAACGCCCTGACCTGCTCTCACAGCCTGCCAAAGGGTGCGTTGCAACCGCCAGATGGGGGCCTCTCTCAGCAGTTTACCCCACCACAACGCGGTCTGGGATCAAGTCCGCGGACGCGTGCTTTGAGACGCTGCGATAACCTTATCCAACTCTGCGACATCCCCCGCTGCATCTACCGAATATGCCCGCAAAAACATCCGTAAGCCGTTCTCAAGATACCGCGCGACCTCTGTCCGGGCAGGCGGATCATCAGGCTGATACAACGCCAGCGTCCGGGGCGCGGACAGGATCAAGCCCCACAGGTCCTGCGCCGCAAGTTCAGCATCCTCGAACACCAATCGTCCGGCGTCGCGCTGGGTGGTGAGATAGTCCATCATTCCCGCCAGTACCCGGTCGGGGCCGGATGCCTGATAGGTCTGGCCAATCTCAGGAAAGCGCTGCGCCTCACCTATGATCAGTCGGGCGAGGGACAGCAGATCGGGACGCATCACTGTGTCGGCGTAGGCCCAGGCGAATGCGTATAGCTGTGCGACCATCGATGCCTGCTTCGGCGCTTCGAATGCCAACAACATATCATCGCGGCGGGCCGTCATCATGGCGGCGAACAGCGCCTCTTTGCTTGCGAAATACTGGTAGAGCGTCGGCTTCGTCAGGCCCGCCTTCGTCGCCACGGCATCCATCGTCGCCCCGGAATAGCCTTCGCTGGCGAAGACGGTTTGCGCCGCTTCCAATATGCGCTTTTTCTTGGCGATCCGGTTCTGCTGGCGGCGGGGAAGCGCGGTCATGCGAGGCGTTTGAGGAACGCTATGAGGTGGCGGTTATAAGGATCTGGCGCCTCAAGATTGCAAACATGTCCAGCATTTCCAATGACTTCAAACTGCACATCGGGCCGCGATGCGCTGTCATAGATGCGGCCAGCGACCGTTCGAATTTCGGCAGGCGGGGCAAGACGGTCATGTTCGCCCGTCATCATAAGGACGGGCATGGTCAGTTTGGTAAAATCAAATCTTTCTAGCGGGTTGGTAAAACAGGTCAGCGCATCACGGTAGGTCGCCGTGGGGATTGCGGACATGGAGGCGTGGAGGTCATTGCGCGCGGTTTCATCCGCATCCGGCCCGGCGATCACATCGACCACAGCTGATGCGAAATCGGCCGGTGTCTGGCCAGCGTTTAGCGGGGTTTCGCGTGACAGGCGGAAGGCGTCCCGTTCATCTGGCCCAGCCTCGGACATGCCCGTGCAACCACCGGATAGGATGAGACCAGAAAGCAGATCAGGATGGCGCATCGCAAAGGACGTTGCGATCCATGAGCCGTAGGAAAGGCCGCAAGGGATCAGCTTATCTGCGCCTAAAGCCTCACGAATGCGCAGGATGTCGGCGCAGTAGTCGTCGATGGTCGTCTGGTCCGCGCCAAGCGTACTGTCGCCATATCCGCGCAGATCCAGCGCGGCGGCTTGAGTTACGGCGCCAGCGGCGGGAAGTTGGGCTGCCCAGTTGGTGCGGGCGCCGCCGATACCGTGAAGGAAGAGGCACAGCGGGCCGGGTTTCGGCGGAGTGACGGATAGGGCGAGTTGGGGAAGATCGTCTAGAAGCAGCGTTTCGATTGGCGACGTTCCCAAGGCCCTTGCGATCGCCGCAGTAGGCGAAGTGGCCTCCACCAGTTTTGCCAGCGTGGTGACGCCATCATCAAAAATCGCCTGCGTACCGCTGGCAATCTCTTCCGCCCGCCCGGCTGGCGCTGAGAGATCGGCGGACATCTTGATCACGCTGCCACCACTTTGCCCTTCACTGACTGTCAGCCGCGCATCATAGCGATGCACGCCCTCGATTCCTTCGACATGGGTATAGGCATACGTACGGTCGCTGTTGCTGAGATAGGTAAGCCGTTCACGATATGTCTTACCTTCCCCCGCCACGGTGAAAGCACGCACCTGCCCGGCCTCTGCCGCCATCGTCGCAATCGCGGGATGCCACGGGGTGAAGAAATCGCCCGCAACAGCCCAAATCGCATCCGGTGACGCCTTGGATACGGCGACGCTTTGCACCTGCTGGCGCATTATTCCGCCGCGATCTGGTCGCCGTCCCACGCAGCCTTATTGCCGCGCCAGAGGGAGGATCGCGCGCCGCCTTCGTCACCCGGAAGCTCGTCCAGCTCATCCTCATCATAGAGGGTGAGGACAGACATGTAGTCTTCCATAATCTCGGTCGTGTAGGGCAGCATCAGCGCGCCGCAACGGCTGTCGCGGTACATGCGTTCTAAGGGCAGCGACTTAAGCATCGATTGACCGCCGCAGGTGCGGATGGCCAGTGCAGCGATTTCCTGCACCCCTTCCATCACGTTGTACTGGGCCGAATACATGCGCAGGACCTGCGCCTGGGTCGGCAGGCCTTGAGCCTCCATAAACGCTTGCCACCAAAGGGCGCGCATTGAGGACAGGCGCGCGTACATCTGGCCGACGGCGTGGCGTTTGGTGGCGAACATGCGCCGGTCGATTGGCGGCATGCCGGGAAGTTTGCCGCTTAGATATCCGACCGTGAAATCATAGGCGCCTTGCGCGACACCCATATAGGTTGGGCTGAGCGTCGCCATCATGTGGGGCCAGTAGGGCAGCGTTTTGATGAAGAGGCCGGGGGGCATCAGAAGGTCATCTTCTGTGACGAAAACGTCCTTCAGGATAAGGTCGCGGCTGTTGGTGCCGCGCATGCCGAGGGGGTCCCATTCGCCCTTTACGGACAGGCCAACAGCGTCCTTGTGAACGACGAAGATCATCGTGTCTTCGTGGCGCGGTTCCTCGCCTGCAAAATGTTCCGTGCAGACGATGGAGTAGTAGTCGCAGTACCCCGCCAGCGAGGCGAATTTCTTGAAGCCGTTGATCTTCCAGCCGCCATCGACCTTCACGCAGTTGGTCTGGATCGGCTTTGACGTCCAGTTGTTGCCGGCCTCGGAAATCGGCTGCGAATAGATCCCCTGTTCGGCGACGGCTCGTTTGAACTGACGGGCGCGAAGAGGGGCGAAGGCGGCGCAGTCTTCGTCCGTAAGATGGGGCATCTCGTACATGAAGCGCGACCACATCATGGTCGAGTTGTGCATGTTGAACGTCAGCGCCGTAGCGCCGCAATATTTGCCGATCTCGGCACCAACCATGGCGTATTCACCGAGGCTGAATTCGTGGCCGCCGTGTTCTTTTGGCACGGTCAGGGTCATGAAGCCCTCAGCCGCCAGATCCTTGTAGTTCTCGACCGGGAAACTCGCGTCGATGTCGATGCCAACAGCGCGCTCGGCGAAGGTCGGGCCTAGTTCGTTGATCCGGGTCAGGACTTTAGCGACCTCTGGGCGGACGCGGGTCATGTCGTAGTAGTCGGCTGGAACGCTCATCAGGCGAGATCCCCTTGTAAAACGCCCTCTTTCACGACGATCTGACCATCAAGTGCGATGGTGCAGCGGCGCATGGGCAAGTCAAAATGGCCTTCTGTGAAGCGGCCTGCGTATTGGTTGGCGCCGGTGGACCAGAGGAAGTTTCCGGCCCAGGCGCGGAATTCGACGGCTTGCATATCGCGCTTGTCATAAAGCGCGCCCGATACCCAGCGGGCGTCGGGGTTCATGCCCCAGCCGACATGGGAAAAGCCGTAGGCGAGCGGATCCTTCCACGCGGCCATGTATTCCCGGAATAGTTCGGCATCGAGGCCGTCGCCCTTGATTTCGGTGACGAAGTCGTTTTCCACGGTGAAGTCGATTGGGGACGCGAGATAGGTTTTGAACGTGAGGTTCATGTCGCCCACGTCCATGACGATGCGGCCGTTGACGGTGTTTGGTCCGGGGAAGGCGAGGCAGAGGCCGCCGGGCCAATGCGCGACATGGCCCGGGTTCGTGCCAAAGCCCGGCGTACCGCCGCAGGGCGCATCGGTCAGGTCGACGGTTAAGTCCGTGCCAGCGGCGGAGGTGATGCGCATTTCTTTCGCTTCGCTCAGCATCTGGACGCCGAGATCGACTTTGGGGGCGAGTTCGGCTTTTGGCTCCGTCCGTTCCAGAATTTCCGGGTGCTCGTTGGTGACGACGAGGATGCGGGCGCCGGCGGCTTCAATCTCTGGCCACTCAGCGGCGTGGATCATGCCTTCGACGGTGCAGTCGACGATCACCTCGCACTGCTTCATCGCCTCAATGGCGGCGCGGTTCTGCTGGACGGCCATCGACGTGCCGGTGCCTTTGACCGGAACAGGCGCGGTCTGCGGTGGGGTTGGCATCTGGATCATGCAGAAATCCGCGCCGAGGTCGTAGAGGGCAAGCTCTGACAGGTGGATCAGAACGGGGCGCGACTGCGTTTCCGAGATGACGGCGACGGTGGTTTTCGTTTTGATGCCGTTGAGCGCAAAGACCCGCCGGAAGCAGGCGAGCCATTTGCCTTCGATGCGTTCTTGGAGCATGGCAGAGGGGTTCCCGGAAAACTTAACTGGTGGGTTAAATTTTTGGCGAAATGGGCTAAGAAGTCAACTGAATTGAGTTTGGATTACCAATGAGATGCGAGAACGTCTAACATGGCGAGTGATTAGGTCTTTAATTTTGGAAATGGGATCGATCCAACGCTCGCTGGTGAAACTATGATTGCTCAGTACTTCTCAGCTTCGTTAGCCACGGTCCTTGTCTGCCTCGGCCTAGTACTCATTGCCTTTACGTCCTCAAAAAAGTGGGAAAAACTGCGGACACTGCAGCTTGCAGCAAAATCCCATTGCCCGCTCTTCTAAAGCGAAACATCCAGAATTTGACAGGCTTTCGGTCAAATTTGGACGCTTGATACTTCGTATAGCAGGCGCAGTTATATTCGTGATCGGGTCAACGATGCTTCTGGCGAAGATCGTCACTCACTAAACATCCGCTCTGGCCAAAAACCTATGATGCCAATCCGCATTTCAAACGGTTTCGTTTGCAATCCACAGCGAACATATACAACTCAGCTAGGATGAGTGATTTAGTTTCCTTCGAACGTTTCATAGTCGGGCCTGAAGTTTCAGCGGAGGATGGGCGAATTGCTGTTTTGCCCACCAAATCACTTTGGCTTTTGAGCAATGGCTTGCTTGGGATTGCAGGTGTATTCCTGTTCCCGCAAGTGGATGCTCTCTTGGTCTTCCTTACACTCACAGCGTTGACGATTTGCGCGGGGCATTCTGTTGGGATGCACCGTCTTCTGATTCATCGCAGTTTTTCCACGCCTACTTGGCTGAAATACATTCTTGTATGGCTCGGGACACTTGTTGGCATGGCTGGACCAATTGGCATGATCCGCATTCATGACTTGCGAGATTGGCATCAACGCCAGAAACAGTGCCCTGACCATCCGTCTCATCGAGCAGGTTTCTTCAAAGATGCGTTTTGGCAGCTGTGTTGTGAATTCAAACTTCGCAGTGCACCGAAGTTAGTTCTGGAAAGTCGGGTTAGTCGTGACCGGTTCTACACATTCTCAGAAGCGACTTGGATGCCGCAGCAGCTACCACTGGCTTTGCTATTGTTCGCTCTAGGGGGCTGGGCTTGGGTTCTTTGGGGGTGCTGTCTGAGGGTATTTGTTTCGCTGTCTGGTCATTGGATAGTGGGGCATTTCGCTCATCGGCAAGGCCAACAGGGCTGGAAGATCACAGGCCTGCCAGTTCAAGGCTATAACATACCTCACTTGGGATTGATTACGTTTGGTGAGAATTGGCACGGAAATCATCATGCCTTTCCATACTCGGCGAAACTAGGGGTGGAAGAAGGTCAGACCGATCCCGGCTTCGTATTCATCTCGGTACTTCAAAAGCTTGGGCTTGCTTGGGACGTTAAGCAGCCCGGTGATGAGGCCGAACGGCAAGGCTTGATCCGGGTCCAGTGACCTTCTTCAGATCTTCCTCAGCCCGGAATCAAGGCGAAGCCGCCGGGCCAGCGGCAGGCCGTCCCGCGGTCTGACGCTTTTGCAACGGAACGCCTCCTTCTGAGGTTGGATGTATTTGGCTGCCATAAAGTGTGTTGAATTATCGACGGTGCGTCAGCCCCCGGCCTGTCGCTGGCCCGGCTAACGGTGCGCGCTACCGCACAAACTTCATAAGCTCTCTAACGCGCGCTCGACCAATCTCCATCCGGCAAGACGTGATGGCTATGCGTGTACCGGATCCCCCGCCAAAGGTCGTCCCAACATACTCGCAATGGCCATCGCGATAGGTGGACCAGGCGGCCTGAGCCTGTTCCAGTGCGGGCACAGCGACATCTCGTTGGGTTATTTCGTCAAGCTCAGCCGCAGAACTCATCGCAAAGCTGAGCGATAGTTCCAACGCGTCACTCACTGCAGTTTCAGCCTTTGAAACGCACTCAGCGATTTCGACCTAACTGCCTGCGTCGCCGCACTCCATCGCTGGGTCAGCCGTAGCAGTAAGCGGCAAAGCGAGCACTGCAGCGGTCAATCTAATATCAGCTTCATAAGAAGTCCTCCTTACTTCGGCGTCCCATCCACCACGTGATGTTCAATCATGCCGATGCCCTCGACGCAGGCAACAACCCGATCGCCGGGCCACATCCATTCCTGCGGGTCACGCCCGGCGCCGACGCCTTTGGGGGTGCCTGAGGCGATGATGTCGCCCGGCTCCAGCGTGATGCCGGTTGAGATGTCTGAGATCAGCTCATCAACCTTGAACAGCATGTGCGAGGTGTTGGAGCGTTGCTTTTCAACCCCGTTCACCGTCAGCCATAGGTCCAGCGACTGTGGATCGGTGATCTCGTCCGCCGTCACGATGCACGGCCCGAAGGGCGCGAAGGTGTCCATGCCTTTGGAAAAAATCCACTGCCCGGCCCGGCGGTTGTCGCGGGCGGAGACATCGATCATCACCGAATAGCCGAACACGCAGCTGAGCGCGTCTTCGTGGCTGACCCGTGTTGCTTGCCGACCTATGATGACGGCCAGTTCAACCTCCCAATCCAGCTGCTGGGTCATGGAGCTGTCGTGGCGGATCGCGTCGCCCGGGCCGATGACGGCGGTCGGGGGCTTGGAAAACACGACCGGCTCTTTCGGCAGCGCGTCGTCGGTGTCGAGGGCCTTGGCGCTTTCGGTGATGTGGTCGAGATAGTTCAAACCAATCCCGAAGATGTTTTTGCGGGGGCGCGGGATGGGGGCGAGCAGTTTTACGTTTGCGAGGGCGGTGGAGGTATGGATCGGCGGGTTATCGCCGGCCTCCTCCACAATCTCGCGCAACGCATCGACGCCCGCGCGGCCTGTGTCGATCAGGTCGAGCATCGATGACGGGATATCCTCGCCATAGACGTCGCCCAGCGCTTCGGCGTCCAGCACCTGATTGCCAACGATGACGCCCAATCGCGCCTCCGCCTCAACCGAGGCGCGGTATGTGACTAGTTTCATGTGACCCTCAAACTATTGGCTGGTTGCCATTGTTTTCGCCCAAAGCCTCTTCGCGATACAGTCCAAGTGCCCGCATCACAGGCAGGTCGTTCAGGCAGAAGAGGCAGGCATCGTCGGTGGCGGAGGCGTTTACGTGCTCGTGCCACGCCCAGGACGGCACGCAGAAGATGTCCCGTTCGGACCAGTCATAGCGCTTCCCGTTGATGATCGAATGGCCCGACCCTTTGGCGCAGTGATAGAGATAACTGCCGGTGTGGCGGTGCGCTTTTGTATGCTCACCAGGGCGGAGCATCTGCATTGAGGCGCCCATCGTCTTCATCACCGGGCCGTTGTTTGTGGGGTTCACGTACTCCATCATGATCCCGTCATAGGGCGATCCATCGGAGCATGAGGCGTATTTTGTCAGCGCCTCATAAGTTGGCGCCCATTCGTATTTGAACATCGGGCTATAGCCCTTGTCCCAATCGCCGCTCGACGGCGTCAGGCCCGCGTTGCCCCATGTTTTGGTCATGTCATCGACCGGGAAGGCGACAGGCTCGCTCAGGTCGGGGTGGACCTGAAAGAAATTTGCCTCCATCGCATTCACAAAGGGGATATCGAGGCCGTCTTGCCAGATGCAGACGCTGCCATCGGCTTCGACGGCATGCTCGTGCCATGTGCCATTGGGGGTGAGCACAAAGTCGTTCTCGCCCAGCGTCATCTTGTGGCCGTCGACGACGGTGTAGGCGCCCGTCCCCTCCATGATGAAACGGATGGCGGAGGCGGAGTGGCGGTGGGCCGTCGCAACCTCACCGGGGTTCATCACCTGCAGGCCTGCGTAGATCCAACCGACGGCGGCGGCCACATCAGTACGGCCGGGGTTGTTCATGTAGATCACGCGGCGGCCCGCCTTTTCGGCGGTGACCAGTTCGAGCGATTTCAGGACGTGTTCGCGCAAGTCCTTGTAGCGCCAGACGACGGGGATGGACTGGCTGACAGGCTCCCACGGTTCGATCTTGTTGGCGACGGTCCAGAGGGCGCCTGCTTCGAACTTTTCCAATTCATCGTAGTAGGCGAGCAGTTCTGGCGTGTCCTCGACATTGGCGCGGCCAGCGACGTTTTCGCGGTGGTTTTCACGGACTTTGGCCATCGGGGCCTCCCTTGGGTCGTTTTGGCGAGGATGGGGGAGGGAATGGCAAGGCGCAAGCGGTTCGCGTGGGAAGGACAGGCTTTGCCATAAAGCACTAAGGCCCGCGGCCAGCCACAGGTGGGCAAACGATGTCTTATTTGCCTGGTGGTTTATCGGGCCGAGTACATCCTACTTATAAATAACTTGCAGCGCTGCAGTGCGCCCGCCCGGGGGGTGGCTGGGCGCGGGCCGAGCTGGTCGCTCGCCCCAACGGTTCTGCTTGGCGGATGTTAGTCCTACATCATCTTAGTCCACACCTAACTAAAGCTGCACAAAAGTTTGCTTTCACCTTATCAGATCGCTGATATTGATCGCGATAAGGGTGAGAGTTGCGCGACTCATGTCAAAACAGCGACAACACCACTGACGAGATCGGAAAGGCGGCGAGAAATGAACAAAGCGGTTCGGGAATTGGCGGCGAATGTCGCGGTGCGGTTTGAAGAGGCGCGGGCGATGCCGCCCTCAGTCTACACCTCAGACGAATTTCTGAAATCAGAGCTGGATCATATCTTCGCGCAGGACTGGTTCTGCGCCGGACGCGCCGATGCGCTGTCGAAAGCGGGCGATTACACGACGCTGGAATTGGCGAACCAGCCAATCATCGTACTGCGCGACGGCTCAGGCGACCTGCGTGCCATGTCCAATGTCTGCCGCCACCGCATGTCGACCCTTCTTGAAGGGCGCGGCAACGCCAAATCCATCGTCTGTCCGTATCATGCCTGGACCTACAACCTCGATGGCTCCCTCCGCGGCGCACCGGCGATGACGCAGAACGAAGGGTTCTGTAAAGGTGACTATGCCCTCCCCGATATCCGCTGTGAGGAATGGCAGGGCTGGATCTTCGTCTCGCTAAACCCTGATGCACCCGCCGTGGCGACGCAGCTGAAATCGGTCGAAGATCTCGTCGGCGACTACAACATGGGCGCCTATACTGAGACGTTTTACGAGACGCACCTTTGGGACACGAACTGGAAGGTGCTGGCCGAGAACTTTATGGAAAGCTACCACCTGCCGGTCTGCCATGCGGGCACGATCGGCGGGCTTTCCAAGCTGGAAGAAATGATCTGCCCGCCCGGCGAGGCGGCGTTCAACTACCACACGATCCTGAAGGACGACACGCTGAAGATCGCGCTGGCGCATCCCAGCAACACGACGCTGGAAGGCGACCGCCGCCGCATGACCTATCTGTTGGCGATCTACCCCAGCCTGCTGATCACGCTGACACCCGGATATTTCTGGTACCTCTGCCTGCACCCGAACGGTGTCGGGCAGGTGCAGATCGGCTTTGGCGGCGGTATGTCGCCTGACTATGTGAACGACCCAGATGCGCAGAAGCATTTTGCGGCGCTGAAAACGCTTCTTGATGATGTGAACATCGAGGATCGTGGCTGCACCGAAAAAGTCTACAAAGGCTTGTGCTCAGGCCATGCGGAGCCTGGCCATCTCAGCCATCTTGAGCGTCCGAACTACGATTTCGCCCAGTATATCTATGGCAAAGTGCGCAGCGGCGCCTGATCTGAGGACACGAACATGGCTCATACTCGCATCCGCACATTCAATACCTCTGACACCTATCCGGAACAGAACCTCGACAATGATCTCTGTCAGGCTGTGGTGACAGAGGGCGGCAAAACGGTCTGGCTGCGCGGCCAGTGCCCGCAGAACCTCGATGACGCTGTCAATCTCGACAGCCATGATCCGGTCGCCCAAACCCACAAGGTGATGCAGAATATCCGCCAGCTGATCGAAGAAGTGGGCGGTGAGATGGCGCATCTTGTGAAGGTCGTCGTCTACATCACCGATGTGCGGCACCGCGAGGCGGTCTACCGGACGATGGGCGAGTACATCAAAGGCGTGCATCCCGTTTCAACGGGGTTGGTGGTGCAGGCTTTGGCGCGACCCGAATGGCTGGTGGAAATCGACGGAACTGCCGTGATCCCAGCGGGGTATTCGAAATGACTTTTTCACTGGTCGCCCGATGCGCCGAAACGGGCATGTTCGGCATTGCGGTGTCATCATCCTCTCCCGCCGTTGCCGCGCGCTGCGCGTATACGCGGGCGGGAGTTGGCGCCGTCGCCAGCCAGAACATCACTGACCCGACGCTGGGGCCGTTCGCGCTGGACCTGATGCAGGGCGGCATGTCGGCGGCAGAGGCTGTTGCAGGCGTCCGCGATCAGGGCCGTTTCATCGAATACCGGCAGGTTCTGGCGATTGACGCAAAGGGCGGCACGGCGATCCATTCTGGCCCGAACTCGCTGGGCGTCTGGACGGATGCAGCGGGTAAAGACGTCATCGCGGCTGGCAATATGCTTGCCAATGAAGATGTGCCGCAGGCCATCGTGGACGGGTTTGAGCGAACGACCGGCCACCTCGGCGACCGGCTGATCGCAGCCATGCGCGCCGGGCTGGCGGCGGGGGGAGAGGCTGGGCCCGTCCACTCCGCTGGCATGCAGATTTGCGACAAGGTTCAATGGCCAGCCGCAGACCTCCGCTGTGACTGGACAGAAGACTGCCCCATCGAAGCCATCGCAGCAGCGTGGGAGGTCTACAAACCCCAGATGGACGCCTACATCCAACGCGCGCTCGACCCGCGAGAAGCACCTTCCTATGGCGTACCCGGCGACGAGTAGCGCGGCGTTGATCGCCGACATGCGGGCAGAGTTGCAGCGGATTGCTGCGCTGCCCGCGGACGCTCCGCAGGGGCTGCCTGGGGTGTTTTACACGGACCCTTCCTTTTTCGAATACGAATGCCAGACAATCCTTCGGCAGGGCTGGCAATGCCTCGGCAGAGCGGATGAAATCCCGGAAGAGGGCGACTATTACACGATTCAGATCCTGAACGAGCCGCTGATTATCGTTCGTACCGGCGGCGAAATCCGCGTTTTGTCCAACGTCTGCCGCCATCGCGGAATGCCAGTTGCGGAGGGCGCGGGCACGGCGAAACGCTTCATCTGCTCGTATCACGCCTGGACATATGCGCTGGACGGAGAGTTGAAACGCGCCGCGCGTATGAAGAATGCCGGATTCGATATGGCGAATTGCGGCCTGCCCAGTTTTCCGTGTGAAGAGCGGATGGGGTTCATCTACGTCTCACTCAGCGATACGCCTTCCGATCTCGACGCAGAACTTACCGGTCTGAATTCGCTGGTCGGGGCGTATGAGCCGGACCAGTTTCGCCTCGTACATTCCGCGCAAGAGATCTGGCGCACCAACTGGAAATGCCTCGTTGAGAACTTCATGGAAGGCTATCACCTTTCGGTCGTCCATCCGCAAACGCTGCACGGGTACACCCCAACGGGCCTTAGCAAAAAGGCCGTCTCTGGCCCCGGTTTCACCAGCTATAACGCCAAGTATCCTGAAGATGCTCCGACACGCGGTTACGGGTCGTCGGGGCTGAGCGATGCGGAACGTCGCCGGTCATCTCTCTATTCCGTTTTCCCCTGTCAGGTCGCCAGTCAGGCGGCCACGTTGTTGGTCTCGCTATCAATCCTGCCACTGACCGTGGACAGTATTGATGTCCGCTGGACCGTTTCGACCTATGGCGATGATCTGGATGAGGATACACTGAAGGCCCGCATCAAGCTCTGGGAAGATGTGAACACAGAAGATCGCGAAAAGCTGGAAAAGATGCAAACTGCGCTTGGGTCGCGCCATGCCACTGGCGGGCCGTTGGCGGGTGAAGATTATGAGGGGACGGTCCGCGATTTCCTCCTCTGGCTCGCCCGACAAGACGCCGCCACCTGATGCCGCTGCGCTTCACCTTTCGGCAGCTAGAATACCTTGTTGCAGTGGGTGATGCTGGCACAATTGCGCTGGCGTCCAAGCGGCTGAACGTCTCGTCGCCGTCAATCTCAGCCGCGATCAGCCAGTTGGAGGCTGAATTTGGCGCGCAGTTGTTTGTTCGCCAGCATGCGCAAGGCCTGTCGCTGACTCCAGGCGGGCAGCGGATTTTCATTGAGGCGAAGCGAATTCTGGATAGCGCTGGGGCGCTGAACGATCTTGCGAATGACATCGCAGATACAGCGCGCGGGCCGATTGCTGTTGGGGCGCTATCGACGATTGCGCCGATGGTCAGTGCGGCGGTGCGGCGTTCGTTTGAAAGTGTTTACCCTGATGCAAGCGTGACCCTTCGCGAAGCGCATCAGGCGGACCTGCTGCGAATGCTGGGACGCGCTGAGATTGACGTTGCGATTACTTACGACCTCGAAATCCCGAAAGACATCGCGTTTGAGGCGCTGTCCGCGTTACCGCCCTATGTGATGATCCGGCATGATCATGCGCTGGTTCAGAAGGGCGAAGTGACGCTTGAAGAGTTAGCGGCAGAGCCAATGGTGTTGCTCGACTTGCCGCTAAGTCGGGAATATTTCCTTTCTACATTTCAAAATGAAGGATTTCGTCCCACAATTTCGGAAAGAACCGCATCATTGTCGGTTGCGCGCAGTTTGGTCGCAAATGGCTTTGGGTTTTGCCTCATCAACATGCGGCCCACTACAACCACCGCGCCGGACGGTGAGGAACTCGCATATCTGCCGCTATCGGGCGATCACCGACATCTAGTTGTTGGGTTGGCGACAAAGCGGTCAGAGCATCGTTCCCGGATCGTCTCGGCGTTTCATGACCATGTGAAAGGGCGAGTTGAAGCAGGTGATCTGCCAGGGCTGGACAGCTAATGCACCTTTCTCACTGCAGCGTTAGATCCCCGCCTCCAACCGCTCCACCAGTTTCGTCAGCATCTCATCGCACTTTGCCAGTTGCTCAACGCTCACAAACTCATCTGGCTTGTGTCCTTGCATCATCGATCCCGGTCCGCAGACCACTGTAGGTACACCCAGTTTTTGATCGAACAGCCCGCCCTCAGTTCCGAATGCGACCTTCATCGTCCCATTGGACCCACTCAAAGACTTAACAAAACTCACGACCTCAGCATTCTCAGGTGTGCCGAGAGAAGGATAGCGGTTCGTCACTTCAATCTCGATATCCGCCTCTGGGAACTCAGCCTGGGCCTTGGCCAAGATCTCAGCCGCAGCTGCGCGTATGCGATCCAGAATAGGCTCAGGATCATCCTCAACAATGTTTCTGATTTCAAACCGGAACGTGCAGACGTTCGGGACGATATTCAGGGCCACGCCGCCCTGAATGACGCCGACATGCAGCGTCGTGTAGGGCACGTCATAACCATCGTCATGGCCGCAGGTCTCAATGACATCTACCTGCAGATCCCGGATCGCCAATATCAGGTCATTCGCCAGATAGATCGCGTTCAGCGCAAATGGCGCCAGCGCAGAATGCCCCTCTTGCCCCTTGCAAACTGCCTGACAGCCGGTTTTACCTTTGTGGCCGGTTGCGACGGACAGCAAGGTCGGCTCCCCCACGATGCAGAACATTGGGCGGAACGGCGCGGCGGCGAGCATGTCGATCATGGAATGCACGCCGACACAGCCGAGTTCCTCGTCATAGGACAACGCCAGATGTAGCGGCGTTTGGATGTCGCGTTTCGATGCATCGATGGCCGCGTTCAATGCGCTGGCGACAAAGCCCTTCATGTCTGCCGTGCCGCGTCCATAGAGCTTGCCGTCCGCCTCAGTCAGTTCGAATGCGGGCACGGTCCAGTCCTGCCCGTCGATCGGCACAACATCCGTATGCCCTGACAAAAGCACGCCGGGCCGATCACGGGGGCCAATGGTGGCGTAGAGGTTTGCTTTGGTGCCGGTCTCATCTTCGATGATCGTAACCTCGGCGCCGATACCTTCCAGTATTCCAGCGCAATAGTCGATCAGATCGCGGTTCGGATTCACGCTGACGGTTGGAAAGGCGATCAGGTCGCGCAGGATGTCGGTGGTGCTCATGGTGTCTCCTTGTTCGTCCTTGCCTAGCACAAGCTGCGGGCAGGACCAGCCTCCCTCACCGATACTCTGATTAGCGAGGCACTAATCAGGGCTTCCCCAACCGGTTCTTTTCCTTAAGCTCAGCCCCAGCAAGCATTCGTCGAACGCAGCATAAGAAAGCCACCGCATGACGCGAGACAGCCGATACGACGTTCTTTTCCAGCCCCTCGACATTGGCCCGGTCACGGCAAAGAACCGCTTTTATCAGGTGCCACACTGCAATGGCGGCGGCTATCGCGATCCGTCATCGGCCGCTGAAATGCGCGGGATCAAGGCCGAAGGCGGCTGGGGCGTTGTCTTTACCGAACAATGCGAGATGCACCATTCGTCTGAGATTGCGCCCTATATTGAACTGCGCCTCTGGGATGATGGCGACATTCCGATGATCGCCAAGATGGCGGACAAGATTAGAAGCCATGGCGCGCTGGCGGGCATTCAGTTGGCGTATTCAGGCATTAACGGGCCTAATCTTTATACCAAAGAGGTGCCACTGGCGCCGTCTGCCATGCCGATCCGCACGTTCACGAACGACCCGGTTCAGGCGCGGGCTTTGGACAAGCAGGACATCAAGGATCTGCGTCGCTGGTTCGTCATCGCCGCCAAACGCAGCCGGACGGCTGGTTTCAATCTGATCTGCCTTTATGGCGCGCATGGGTTCGGTATTTTCCAGCACTTTCTGTCCACAGCTACGAACCATCGCACCGACGAATACGGTGGCAGTCTGGAAAACCGCGCCCGGTTTGTGCGCGAAGTCGTTGCTGACGTGCGCGATGAGGTCGGCGATACGATGGGCTTGACCCTGCGGTTGTCGTTGGATGAAATGGTTGGGGACCTCGGTTTCGCCAATTCCGAAGTTCGCGATTTCATCGAAATGCACGCTGATTTGCCCGACCTATGGGACCTCGCACATGGCGCGTGGGAGGATTGCTCTGGACCGTCCCGGTTCAAGGAAGAGGCGGCGCAAGAGGATCTTGTGCGGGGGATCAAATCGCTCACCACCAAACCCGTCGTCGGCGTGGGTCGCTTTACCAGCCCGGATGTCATGGCGCGGCAGCTGACCAGCGGCACACTGGATCTGATTGGTTGTGCACGCCCGTCCATCGCTGATCCGTTCTTGCCGAAGAAGGTTGAGGAAGGGCGGATTGAGGACATTCGCGAATGCATTGGGTGCAACATCTGCATCACTGGCGACATGACCATGTCGATCAGTCGTTGCACGCAAAACCCGTCGTTCATGGAAGAATGGCGCAAAGGCTGGCACCCCGAACGGATGAACGAAAAGGGCGGATCTTCCAACGTGCTGATCCTCGGGTCCGGCCCTGCGGGGCTTGAGGCGGCGCTAGCCTGCGCCAAGCGCGGCTATGACGTTGCGCTGGCTGAGGCGGGCGATGTGCTTGGTGGCCGCGTGAAGCGTGAGCGGGCCTTGCCGGGACTTTCAGCCTGGGGCCGGGTTGCCGATTATCGCGAATATCAGCTTAGCCAGAAACCAAATGTAGAGACGTATTTCGGGTCAGAACTGACCGCCGAACAGGTGCTTGAATTCGGATTTGAGAACATCTGCATCGCTACCGGTGCGGCATGGCGGGCTGATGGCGTGTCGCGCCAGCATGTTGTCCCAATGCCTATCGATGCTGCGATGCCGATCTTTACACCTGACGATATCATGGCCGGTCGCCTGCCGACCGGCGCCGTCACTGTTTATGATGACGACCACTATTATATGGGCGGTGTGATCGCTGAACGGCTGGTTGAGGCTGGCTGCGCCGTCACGCTGGTCACGCCCTGCGCCTATGTTTCAGACTGGACGAACAACACGCTTGAGCAGGTGACGATCCACAAACGGCTGGTTGAGATGGGCGTCGATATTCAGCTCAATCGGGGTGTTGTCGCGGTTGGAAACGGGGCGATTACAACGAACTGCACTTACACTGACCAAACACGCGAACAGGCGGCTGATGCGGTGGTCATGGTCGCCTCTCGCCTGCCGAACGATGCCGTCTATGAGGCGCTGAAAGCGCGAGAGGCAGACTGGGCTGACGCTGGGATTAACTCTGTGCGCCTGATCGGCGACGCCAACGCCCCCGGCCCGATCGCATGGGCGACATACGCCGGGCACCGGTTCGCGCGAGAACTGGACGGCGAAGACATTGGCGATGCCCTTCCGTTCCGCCGCGAAATCGCTGAGCTGGCCGACTAAACATGGGCGAAGCAGCGCAAAACATAAGTTCCGCGGCTGCGATAGGCGGCCTCGCCCATCTGGTGGATTGCGTTGATGACCTGAAGTTTTGCGAGGCCCTGGCGGGCGTTGTGTCTGGCTGCCTAGATTACGACAATTTCATCATCCTTGTATATTCCGGCGCCGCGACGCCGAAAGAGCTGTTCCGCCAGTGCGACAGCCCGATCTGCTATGCGCAGATTGGCGAGACATATCTGTCTTCGCACTATGTCCTCGACCCGTTCTACACCGGGCATCAGAAGAAAGTGCCGCGGGGCCTCTATCGGATCGATGACCTCGCGCCGGACAAATTCAAAAGCACGACCTACTTTCTAGAATATTACGCCAAGACCACGCTGGTCGATGAGATTGCGCTGTTCGCTTACACGCGCACCGGCTGGACGATCACGGCTTGCTTTGGCCGCGATCATATCTCTGACCGCCGGTTTGAGCGTAGGCAGCTGGCAGAACTTGGTAAGATCGCCGAGGTGATCTGCGCGTTGATGGAGCGTCACTGGGCGGAATTTGACCCCGTGAAAGCGCCCACCGAAGCAAACTCAGGCGACATGATTGACGGGCTGGCTGTACAGCTGAAAGCAAGCAGCGGAATTGAGCTGACACGTCGGCAATTGGAGGTTGGACTGCTTATCTTGCAGGGCCATTCCTCCCGCTCGATCGCGCTGCGGTTGGACATCAGTTGGCAGACGGTAAAGGTGTTCCGCAAACAGCTATACGCCCGCTGTGAGGTTTCATCTCAGGCAGAGCTTTTCGCCCTTCTCCTTCCCCTCATTGGTGCTGAGGAACCAGCGTATGCTTAGCCTGCATACCGCACTAGGGGTATATACCCCCCAGATAAGCGCACTAGTCTGGGACTCGACGATATCGGGGGTATATGGCTTAATGCCTTATCCCACACGACCGGAGACGAGCCACACGTGACGAACCAAACCCCCATTGCAGCCGTCGCACTGCGCTCTGTCGGTAAGGATTTTGGTGATTTCACTGCGCTCAAAGACGTCACGTTCGATATTGGGGATAATGAGTTCTTCACTCTCCTCGGCCCATCTGGTTGCGGGAAAACCACGCTGCTCCGCATGATTGCGGGGTTTGAGGCGACGACGGCGGGCACGATCCACCTGTTCGGTGATGAAATAGAAACGCTGCCGCCGGACAAGCGTCCGGTGAACACGGTTTTCCAGAACTACGCCCTCTTCCCGCACATGAACGTCGCGGAAAACATCGGGTTCGGCCTGAAAATGCTCGGCTGGTCCAAGGCGGATATCGACGCGCGGGTCGCTGAGATGATCCAGATGGTTCAGCTTGGCCAGTTCGTTCACCGCAAGCCCAGCCAGATGTCCGGCGGCCAGCAACAGCGCGTCGCGCTGGCCCGTGCGATGGCGCCGAAACCAAAGGTGCTGCTGCTGGATGAGCCGCTGTCCGCGTTGGATCTGAAACTGCGTCAGGAAATGCGGGCGGAGCTGAAATCGCTGCAGCGTGAGACCGGCATCACCTTCATCTTCGTCACGCATGATCAGGAAGAAGCGCTGTCCATGTCCGACCGCATCGCCGTGATGTCGGCGGGCGAAGTGCAGCAGATCGGCACGCCAGAGGATGTGTACGAGCATCCCGCCAATCGGTTTGTCGCCGATTTTATTGGCGAGACGAACCTATTGGAGGCTGAGGCAGGCACCGTCGATGGCCAGTCGGTGATGTGCCAATTCGGCGGCTCATCAATCTCAGCCACAACGACAGGCGCCGTCGCGCCGGGCCAGAAAGGGTGGCTTTCCATCCGTCCCGAGCGCCTGACCATCGGCACTGCCCTCGGTGAAGGCAGTATCCCCGCCAGGATCGGCCAGACCGTTTATTTGGGCACCGATACGCAGGTCATGGCGCATCTCGAAGGCGGCGCGACGCTTGGTGCGCGGATGCAGAACACATTGGCTGGCGCTGATCGCCTGACTGAAGGCGCCGACATCCACCTCACCGTTGCGCCCGGCGCGGCGCGATTCCTGGTGGAGTAAGGCGATGGCGGCGGTTGGCGGTGGCAGAACGGTTTCCAGCGCATTTGCGCCGATCCGTTTGTGGCTGCTGTTACCATCATGGCTGACGATCGGTTTCTTCTTGCTGATCCCTGTATTGCTGATGCTGGTCTATTCCTTCCTCACCAAGGAATTTCGCGGCGGGGTGATTTGGGAGTTTTCCTTAGCCGCCTACGACCAGTTTCTGTTCGACCGGGGCCTTTTTGGCGATGACCCGCCGACGATCCAGTGGACGTACATAACCATCTTTGCCCGCTCGATCATTCAGGCGACAATTGCGACGATCATGTGCCTGCTGATTGGCTTTCCGACTGCCTGGTACATCGCGACCCGCCCAGCATCATCACGCGCCGTCTGGCTGTTCCTCGTCACCGTGCCCTACTGGGTGAACCTTCTGATCCGCACCGTGTCGATGAAGTTCCTGATCCGCGAAAACGGCCCGATGAATGAGGCGCTGCTTGGCACAGGTATCCTTGATGCGCCCCTGCAACTGATCAACACCGACTTCGCTGTGCAGCTGGGCCTCTTTTACAGCTACCTGCCGTTCATGGTGCTGCCGATCTACGCGGCGGTTGAGCGCTATAACTTCGCGCTCTCTGAAGCTGCCGCTGACCTTTACGCCAGCCACTGGACGATCATGCGGTCCATCGTGTTGCCGGTGGTCAAACCCGGCATCATCGCTGGCTGCATTCTGGTCTTTGTCCCCTCGCTCGGCGCCTTCCTCGCGCCCGACCTTCTGGGCGGGGCCAAGAACTTCATGATCGGCTCGCTGATCGAAGAACAGTTCAAGGGACAAGCGGGCAACTGGCCGTTCGGGGCGGCGGCGTCGATGATCCTGTTGTCCATGGTTCTGGTGGTCCTGTTCTTCTATGCGAGATCTCAGGCGAGGGAGCAGGTCTGATGCGCACCTTCGACCCCCGTCGCTATACCGGGTTCTTCACGATCACGCTCGCGTGCCTTTTCATCCTCTATGCCCCATTGGCCGTCGTCGCGGTCTACTCCTTCAACGACAGCCTTTCGATCACACGGTTCGAGGGCGTCTCGCTGCGCTGGTACCAGGACGTCTTCTTTGGCCTTGAGGCTGGCAAGTTCCGCACCGCAGCCTGGAACAGTTTTACGATTGCCATCATGGCCGCCACCGCCGCCACGATGATCGCGACCGCCGCCGCCATCGGCATGGTCAGAGGCGGGAATTTCAAAGGCAAACCGGCCAGTTTCGCCCTGATTTCCATGCCTATCATGGTGCCTGAGATTGTCACCGCCGTCGCGACGCTGATCTTCTTTTCCGCTATCGGGTTTTCGCTGGGCTACGTCTCGATCCTGGTCGCCCACATCGTCTTCTGCATCCCCTTTGCTTACCTGCCAATCTCAGCCCGGCTGCAAGGAATCGAGGCGACGTTTGAAGAGGCGGCGCAGGACCTTTATGCCAGCCGCTGGAACGCATTCCGCTATGTACTGGCGCCGATCATGGCGCCCGGCATCATGTCCGGCTTTCTGCTGGCATTCATCATCAGCCTCGACGATTTCATCATCACGAACTTCGTCAAAGGCGCCGGTGTCGAAACCCTGCCGACCGCCATCTTTGGCGCTGTGAAACAGGGCATCAAGCCCGATATCATGGCGCTTTCCACGCTATTATTATTGTTTTCGATCCTGATCGTGACACTGTCATATCTGATCGGCCGCACAGGGGACGCGAAGAACCCAGAGTAAAGGCGCAGCAGAAAAAGTGCCGTACGACCAACAGAGGAGAATACTATGAAGTTCATGAAAACACTGGGGGCGGCTACTGTCGCGCTCATGCTCACTGCAGGCGGCGCCGCCGCTGAAGGCAAGCTGTCGCTCTACCACTGGTTCGAATACATCCCGCAGGAACTGCTGGACAAGTTCACTGCTGAGACCGGCATCGAGGTTGTGATGGACACCTTCGATTCCAACGAGGCGATGCTGGCCAACCTCAAGGCCGGTAAACTCGGCTCTTACGACGTCGCCGTACCGGGCGATTACATGGTTTCGATCCTGAAAAATGAAGGCATGCTCGACACCATCGCCGATGGTGAGCTGAAGAACAAAGGCAACATCGAAGATAAATGGCTGAATGTTGATTTCGACAATGGCCGTATGCACTCGATCCCATACCAGTGGGGTTCAACCAGCTTTATGGTGAACCGCGATGCGTATTCGGGTGATATCCGCGACACCAGCATGTTGTTTGAGCCGCCTGCAGAACTGGCCGGCAAGATCAACGTTCTGGACACGGCGGGTGAGACGCTGGTCTTCGCTTCCATCCACCTCGGCATCCCGCAGTGTTCGACTGACCGCGATCAGTTGAAAGCGCTGGATGAGCTGGTGCAGAACGCCAAGGGCAGCTGGGCCTCGTTCAACTCAGATGGCGCAAAGGACGTGCTTGTGTCCGGTGATGCAGCCGTTGGCATGATTTGGAACGGGTTTGGCCAGAAGGCCCGTCTGGAAGGCGCGAATGTTGAATACGCCTATCCAAAACAGGGCTACATTGTATGGATGGACAATGTTGTTCTCTTGAAAGATGCGCCAAACCGTGACGCCGCGATCAAGTTCATGGACTTTCTGCTGGTTCCCGAGAACGCCGCAGCTGTCACCAACTTTGCCCGCTACACCGCTGGCGTAAAAGGTGTTGGCCCACTGCTGGACCCAGAACTGCAGACATCGCCAGAGCAGAACCCACCGGCTGATGCACCCGCAGGCACATTTGTTCAGGTCTGTGATGAAGCGACCCAGAAGGTCTACGACCAGATCTGGACCCGTCTGAAGCAGTAATACGAACAGGGGCTGCGTTTGCGCGCGGCCCCTTCTTTCACGGAGGCACGCCATGGACCCGATTGGACCCGACAGGCGCAAAGTCGCCAATATCGCTGACGGACAGTTTCAGCCCTTCCTGACAGATGACGGCAAACCTGATGGCGAGGTTCTGCAGGTTAATTGCGGCAAGCGAGGCTACGGCTTTCACATTTACCGTATGGCCCCGGGCATGACTACTGAGGCGCACACCCATCTTGGCGATGAGGAGTTTTTCCTGATCGAAGGCGACCTTACCGATCACGACGGATACGAATACAAGCCCGGCGACATTATCTGCCTGTCCGACGGCACCAAGCACAATTCCTATTCCAAGAACGGCTGCACGCTGGTGGTCTACCTGCCAGGTGCGGAGGAGATATGATCCTCGGCCTCTATCAATGTGCATCCCCGGCAGGCGACATCGCCGCTGGCCTCGCCGTCATAGACGACGCGTTGGGCAAGGCGGCTGCGGCAGGTGTCGAGATGCTTACGATGCCAGAGCTTTTTCTACCCGGTTACAATTCCACCACCTCCACCCCGCCGGATGGCTGGGAGGGGGTCGAAGGCAAGGTCGCAGCCCTCGCCGCCAAGCACGGCGTCGCGCTATGCATCGGACTGGCTGAGTATGAGGGCGGAACCGCCTATAACTCCGCTTTCGTTTACGGTGACGACGGCGCCGAACTGGCCCGGTTTCGCAAAATCCAGCTGTTCGGCCCGGGCGAACAGTCGATCTTTGCATTCGGCGACAAGCATTCGACCTTCACCTATCGCGGGCACAAGTTTGGCATTCTGATCTGTTACGACGTCGAATTCCCTGAACACACCCGCGCTCTCGCCCGCGCCGGGGTGCAAACGATCATCGTGCCGACGGCGAACATGAAGCCGTTCATCAACGTTAATCAGATCACCGTCCCCGCCCGCGCCTTGGAAAGCCGCCTTAACATCGTTTACGCTAACTATACCGGTGTCGAAGGCGATCTCGATTATGTCGGCCACAGCGCAATCTTTGCCCCTGACGGTTACCTTTTGGGCGGCAAGGGGTTTGGCGAAGGTTTGGCCGTGGCCGAGGCGACCGATCAGCCCGGTGAAAACGGCATCCCGCTATCAACCCAATTCGAAGACTACCGCCCGGTGGAGCCGCCCAAATGACCCTGACCCTCGGCATCACCCAGATGAAATGCAGCTGGGACATCGACGCGAACATCGCCAAGGCCGAGGCGCTGGTGCGCGAAGCTGCGGATAAAGGCGCAAACCTGATCTTGTTGCAGGAACTGTTTGAGACGCCCTACTTCTGCTCCGAGCAAAACGCCGAGCATCTGGACCTCGCACAGCCCTTCGAAGGTAATAAGCTGATCGCCCATTTCGCCGCTTTGGCGCATGAGCTGGGCGTTGTCCTGCCAATCAGCTTTTTTGAGCGAACCGAACGCCAGTTTTTCAACTCCATAGCCATCGCCGATGCTGACGGTTCGGTCCTCGGTATCTACCGCAAAACCCACATTCCCGATGGCAACGGTTATCAGGAAAAGTTCTACTTCACCCCCGGCGACACCGGTTTCCGGGTCTGGGACACCGCCGTCGGACGCATTGGCGTCGGCATCTGCTGGGACCAGTGGTTCCCCGAAACCGCCCGCGCGATGTCGCTGATGGGGGCAGATGTTTTGCTGTATCCGACCGCTATCGGGTCAGAACCGCAGGACCCAACGCTAAACTCTCGCGATCACTGGCGCCGGACCATGCAGGGACACGCGGCGGCTAACATGGCGGTTCTGGCGGCCAGCAACCGGGTTGGCGTCGAAAAGGTCGGCCACGAGCTGACGTTCTATGGCGGTAGTTTCATCGTGGATGAAACCGGCGGGATGGTTGCGGACATGGATACGGACGAGGGGGTCGCGCTCGCATCATTTGACCTCGAAGCGATCCGCAAAACGCGCGCTGCTTGGGGCATTTTCCGGGATCGGCGGCCTGAGCGGTATGGTGCGATCAGCAGCTAAGCCTCATCGAGGAACGCCTCTATCGTCTCAGCCGTTTCGCGCGGCCGCGTCGCAAGGAAGAGGTGGCCGTTGTCCAACAGCTCCAACCGAGCATTCGGGATCAGCTTCGCCAGCAATTTCGCATTCTCAACCGGAATAAGCGGATCATCGTTGCCTGACATGATCAACGTCGGCTGGCGCAGCATCCAAAGCCAATGCACCGACGTCCAGCCGGTCATCGCCAGCAATTGATAGACATATCCCTTCTGGCTTTGCGGTTTTACGCCTGCCGCATGCGCCTCGATATGTCCTGTCCCATGGCGGAAATCCCCGCCATAGATCTCAGCCGCAATCGATCGCATGTATGATTTGTCGGTGTAGCGCTTGAAGCTCGCCATCTTGGACAGCACCGCAGGCTTTCCCGGCTTCATCACGAACCCCGCCGACGTCGCCGCCAACACCAGCTTGCGGCACAGTTTCGGATATTGGCGCGCAAACTGCTGGGCCATACCGCCACCCCAGCTAACGCCGGATACATCGACCTGATCGTGGCCCAAAATCTCGCAAAGCCGCTTGGCCCAGCGTGCCAGCGTGCCAGGGCGATAGGGCAGCGCTGGGATCGGTGATCCGCCAACGCTGGGCACGTCAAAGATGATCGCGCGGCGACCCTGCAGTTCCCGCAGGAAAGGAAAGCCCAGTTCAAGATTGGCGCCTATGCCGTTGAACATCAGCAGCGGGGGCGTATCCGCAGGCCCGTCCTTCAGCGCGACCTTAAGGACCTGTCCATCGACCTCAAACATCCGGATTTCGATGTTATCCATCTCAATCTCTTCCGCTGCGCCCATTGCCGCCTCCATCATCTCTCTTAAGAACAGAACCGCAGATCAAGCGCCGATGCACCCCAAACGCTGCGTAACTGGCGCCAACGTCAACTGGGGGCTTGTCGAGGCGCTGCTTTCCCCTCACCTTGGCGCGCATAACAAAAGGTAAAGGAGACCTGAGATGACCACTTTCACCAGACGCCGGACCCTGCAGCTGGCCGGCGCAGGCGCGCTGGCGCTCGCGACCCCTGCCATCGCCGCCAAACGCAAGATCACCGTCGGCGCCCTGCGTTTCACCAGCCATTCGGCCAGCTTTGTAGCGCTAGAGCGGGGCTATTTCGCCGACGTGGGCCTGGATGTGGAGTTCAAGTTCTTTCAGGCTGCCCAGCCGATGGCCGTCGCTATCGCCTCCAAAGACATCGACTACGCGGTGACCGCGATTTCCGGTGGCCTCGTCTCACTCGCCCAGAAGGGCGCGATCAAGGTGATCGGCGGGGCGCTCAGCGAAGAAAAGGGTATCGACGGCCAGAAAATTCTCGCCTCAAATGACGCCCATGCGGCTGGGCTGACGTCCCCGGCAGCCTTGGACGGCAAGACTTGGGCTGTAACGCAGGCCGGGTCGTCGTTCCATTACATGGGCTCAAAAATCTCAGCAGCAGAAGGCGCGACGCTGAAATACAAACCGCTGCAAAAGGTCGGCGCGATCATCGGCGCGCTGAAATCCAGCCAGGTCGACGCCTGGTCCATCGTCCCGCACATCGCCAAGGGCCTTGGTGGCGCAGGCGCGGTGCAGATCATCGGCGATGTTGCGGATTACATCCCGAACTATCAGGTCACGACAGTGTTCACCTCCGCCGATAACGCGGCGAACGAACGCGCCGCGACCGAAGGCTTCGTCAAGGCGTTCTCAGCCGGGGCCGCCGATTTCAACGCCGCGCTGGTGGATAAAACGGCGGGTGACGGGACGGATATGGTCAAGTTGGTTCATAAGTACGTCTACGCCGACCGCGAATTCGCCAAGGCCGAGAAATCCATCCGCGCCGGGTCGATGCGGATCAATCAGGGCGCGGCGTTGAACGTCACGTCCGTGGAAGATCAGCTGAACTGGTTCAAATCCGAGGGACTGGTTGATGGCGACATCACCCTCGATACGCTGCTCGACACGTCCTACGTCGAAACCGCTTAAAGCACTGCGCCGGGGCGCAATATCGCCCCGGCCAACGCCATGGACATCCATCTTTCCAACATTTCCCACCGCTATGACGCGACTGAGGTCATGCGTGACATCTCACTTGAGATTCCGTCGAGCCGCATCCTTTGTATTGTCGGCCCGTCCGGATGTGGGAAGTCCACGCTGTTGCGGATCATCGGCGGGTTGGAGCGGCCCAGCGCCGGTGAGGTGGGCCAGATTGGCGACCCGCCCGAAGGCTGCCTAAATCCTCTCACCTACGTCTTTCAGGACTTCGCGCTGCTGCCGTGGCGGACCGTTGAAGGCAACATCTCGCTGGTCTTGGAGGATCACGGTATCGACGGGGCAAAGAAGCAGTCGATCATCGCTGATGTTCTAGCCCGGACCAAACTTAGCGACTTCGCCAAGGCGCTGCCGAAACAACTGTCCGGCGGCATGAAACAGCGCGTCGCCATCGCCCGTGCGCTGGTGGTGAACCCTGCCGTCATGCTGATGGATGAGCCACTGTCCGCCCTCGACAGCCAGACGCGCGAGCTGCTGATGGACGACCTCATCGCGCTATGGACCCGCACGCCCTTCACCGCCGTTTATGTGACCCATAACCTGGCGGAGGCTGTACGGCTGGGCCACCAGATCGTCGTCCTCTCACGCCGCCCCGGCGAGATCCGCGAGATCGTAGAAATCGACAAACCCCTGTCAGAGCGTACCTTCGGAGACCCCGATCTGGAGGCCCCCCAACGCCACCTCTGGGACCTGATGCGTGAAGAGGCGCGGGCGGCGGATGCAGAGCTGATCCATGTCTGAACCGCGCCCGGTATCCTTTCGTGGCGGCGGCTTTGCGCCAAAATCCGTGCGCTGGATCGGGGCGGTGGTTTTCATTGCGTTGATCGCAGTTGCAGAGATCGGCACACAAACCGGCTGGATCAGCGCCCTGACGCTGCCCAAACCGTCGGACGTGCTGGACACCTTTGTGCAGCTCTATCAATCGGGGTTGCTGTGGAAGCACCTAACGCCATCGCTCACCCGCCTACTGGTCGGGGCACTATTGGGCGTCAGCGTTGGCATATCGGTTGGGGTTTTGATCGGCCTCTTTTCCTATATCCGATCTGGGCTGGTCCCATTGGTTGCCGCGATCTTCCCGATCCCCAAGATCGCATTACTGCCGCTATTCGTGATCTGGTTCGGTATCGACGAAGGGTCAAAATACGCCCTGATCGCCTTTGGTACGTTCACGCCAACCGTCGTCGCGACATACGGCGCCGTCGACAATGTTGATCGCACGCTGATCCGCATGGGGCAAAGCTTTGGGCTGTCATGGTGGTCAATTGTTCGCAAGATCGTGCTGCCCGGCGCAATGCCGGGAATACTTTCAGGTCTAAGGATTAGTCTGGCGATTGCGATCATCTTGCTGGTGGCCGCAGAGATGCTGGGGGCTGAGTATGGCATTGGCGCCTACATCCTTGAGGCCGGATCGTTGTACGATCTGGAGCGGCTGTTTGTTGGCGTCGCAATCCTGTCGCTGTTGGGGATCGGGGTGAGCGCCGCTATCGGCGCCATTGAGCGGTATTTGCTGCGCTGGCGGAATTAGGTGTGGCGTCGAACAAGTGCTGAGTTTTCGCGTTGTTGTCGATGCCACACTAAAGCCAGGCCAGCGTGAGCGCCGCTAAAACCAAGTATCTTGTCCCCTTTGCAATCGTGACAAGCACAAGAAACGGCACAAGAGGCTCTCGCATTACGCCTGCGACAACGGTCAATGGATCGCCCACGACAGGTAGCCAACTGCCCAAAAGCGACCAGCGCCCATAGCGCCGGTACCAATTTTGAGCACGCTCAAGTTGGCCTTTTGAAGTTGGAAACCAGGGCTTTTCCTTGAAGCGAAGAAGAAACCGTCCCAGGCACCAGTTAACCACTGATCCAAGTACGTTTCCTACTGTGGCGACAATGATCAAGACGGAGACTGGGTGAGCGCCAGCAACCAATAGCGTCACCAAGACTGCTTCTGACTGCAAAGGCAGGATTGTCGCCGCAATGAATGCAGAACCGAAGAGACCAATGTAGGCAATCATATCGTTGTCACTGCCTGCCGACAGAGATCTCGCGAGCTACACTGGCGCTCAAAAGAGGTGAGGGGACTGGCATCAGTATTCTCAGCTTTGCATCAAACTTTGCACACTGTGACGAGAGAAAGCCGGCATAGCGATTGGTCTGCTACCCATCGTAAACAGTGCGATGGGTCAACTCTCTACATCAAATATCCCCGTCGGCGCTCCATCAATCGTCTCTACATTTTTCCGCCCCCAATATTCCTTCACACCTTCCGGCCCCATGTCGGCGTAAAAAGGCGCCAACTCTCTCGCCACGCGCTCCTTTTCGAACCGCATGACTGGTACGCCGGTGCCGCAGGATGTCTGCACCAGATCAATCGCCTCGATGAGCAGGGTCATTTGGTTGAAATCCCAGCTTTTCACCTGCTCAGCTACGAACTTTGAAAGGTTGTGTTTCTGCGCATCGACGAACGTTGAAAAGGCGGTCGCCATTCCGGCATTGATATCGCTACGCAGTTGGTCTTCGCCCTTCAGGTTCTGGGCGACATCGACAAGTAAGTCAGTGAGGCGTTCGATCAGGATGGAATCGTCAGCTGCCACATCAGTTTCAACAAATTCGACCAGTGTCGCCCATAGCTGATCGGCCATTCCGGTAACTTCTGGCCGTCCAAGCAGCTGGCTTTTCATGGTATCTATTCGCTTGGCGAAAGTCTTTGAGCGTTTCAGTCGGCGGACATATTTCTTGAAGAAGCTCTCAAACTCGTCACGCAGCTCGTGGCCTTTGTTGGCTTTCACCTCTTCCAGCAACGCACCTGCCGTTTTCAGAATGCGACGCAGAATCGCTTCGTCAGCCCGAAAGATGATGAGGGCGGATGGCATCTCTTCCGCCACCCGCTTACGGATTGCTTCGATGGCGTCTTCGTTGCTGAGGAAACGGTGAAGGGCGTCGACCAGTTCATCCATTAACTGTTGATGGCGACCATCCTTCGTAAGGCCGCTGAGAACCTCCATCACAACGGGGGACATGTCAGTTTGTTTTAGCTGCGTCGTCACACGCTCGGACGCGAAGCCTTTTAGTCCAGTTTCCTCGACTGCGTGCAGCATTTGCGGGGCCAGTTTGGCGACAAAACTGGCAAGCGAAGCAGATCGTCCCCGATCGCTTAACCATTTGATCATTTCATCTGCAAAATCGACTTCCTGCAGTTTCTGGCGAACAGGTCCCGCCGCCAGGAAGTTCTCTTCAATAAAGGCGCCAAGATTATCTGCAATCCGGTCTTGGTTACGCGGGATGATCGCTGTGTGGGGGATTGGCAGTCCCATAGGGCGCTTGAACAAGGCGACGACCGCGTACCAGTCGGCCAACCCACCTATGGTCGCGGCCTCGGCGAACGCGGCGATGATGGCGAGGCTGGGATAGTTCGCCGCCAATAGTTTGGTGATGATCAATGTGAAGAAGCAAACAACAAGGACAGTGGTCGCCAGAAACTTGATGCGGCGCAGTTCATCGAGTTTGCGTCGGTCTTGCGGGTTAAGGCTGACTGCCATTGCGTGTTTCCCTTGATGGGTGATTCCGCGGTTATATAGGCGGCAGATGGGCTAAAGGCCCTGACGCAGCGCAACAATAGTGCCCCTAAAACAAGGCTGATGGGTGTTTTTTGGAAAAAATATAATGATTTTTCGATTTTATTTTCCATTAAAATCAATGGTTTGATTGGATAAAGCCGAGTTTTGCTTTACGTTAACGTCAATACATGTTGCACATGCGAACAAGATCGCCATATTCCAATTACCGGGTCGAACATGACCGGCACCGAAACCCATAGCTTGAACCAAGGATGGACCTAGACATGACCGCAACTAAAAAAGCCGCCGCACCGAAAACTGAAGCCAAAGAATCTGGCATCCTGAACGCAGACACGACCAAAGGCGCTCGTGAGTACGTCGCACGCACCGCCGCCTCCGTGAAAGAGCGCAACGACAGCGCCTACGAAGGCGTCACCAAATTGAATTCCGGCATCGAAAAAACGATGTCCCGCTTTGTTGGCGGTTACGTTGGCATGATGGGTGAGATGGCCAAAGCCGCTCACGACGACCTGGCCAAAGCGCTGACAACCGTTGAGAAGATGGCAGCCGCCAAATCGTTCACCGAAGCCGCACAGACACAGGTCGACTTCTACCGCGACTACGCGACGACCAACTACGACCGCGCACAGACCGTTGTTGCTGCTGGCCGTGACATGATCAACGAAGGCGTTGAAACAATCCGCGAAGGCGCATCAGACGTGCTGCCATTCGTCAAAAAAGCCGCCTAATAGCGGACATCGCAGTCGAACGAGACTGTAGCAAGTGAGTGAGGAAAGGCCCGGTGGAAACACCGGGTCTTTTCTTTTGCTCGATGGGCGCCTAGGTCTGCGGCATGGATCAAGCTGCAATCATCAACGGCGTTGCGGATCATCTTGCTGATGACCAGCGCGTTAACGCCTTGTTCCTTTCGGGAAGTTTTGGGCGTGGAGAAGAGGATGAATTCAGTGACGTAGATTTCGTCGCCGTGGCCGCGCCAGACCATCACGACGGTCTAATGCAAGCCTGGCGAGCCGCACTGGAAAGCCTTGCTCTCCTGATCATGTGGAAACGCTCCTACCCCAGCGCGCCTCTGATCAATGCAATCACGAAAGACTGAATCAGATGGGACCTCTACCTGATAGCGCCAGATGCGCTTTCTGGTCGGGCGAAGAACACGCTTAGACCGCTGATTGACCCCGGCGATATCTACAACGGACTTCCCGATACATTGCTTGACGCTGTGCCAAACAAGGCGCGTATCGCTGGCCTGATCAATGAATTCATTCGTGTGATTGGCATGGCCCCGGTTGTGTTTGGAAGAAGGGAGCTGGTCACCGCCGTTCAGGGCGCAGGCCTCAACCGGGATATGTTGATCAACTTGATGCTGGAAGAAGTAAGCAAACCCGACAAGGGCGGCGCTATGCACCTAAGCAAACTGCTTCCGTCAGACGACTTCGCGACGTTGATGGCTTTGCCCACCCCGGCGCCGGAACGCGCCTCTGCCCTGGCGGTGCATAAAGCCATCGCCGACGTTTTCTTTCCTCGCGCCAAGCGAATGGCGGCTGATCTTGATATAGAGTGGCCGACCAAGTTTGAAGAAACGACGCGCGCACAGCTTCAGGCAAATCTAGGCCTAACGTGGGGCTGATGTTCATCTAGTCGAATAGTGAAAGGCCGCCAGGGATCAACCCCCAGATCAGAAGGATTGGCAAGGCGACCAGACCCAGCATGATCAAGCCAAAGCCCATAAACGACACCGCCCCACCGCCAACGACGATCAGGCCAAGGACGATCAGGGGGGCGGGCGATGGATCGTCTCCGCCGAACAAGGACGCGCCATAGACCATCTGCAGAACCAGCAACCAGATAAAGGCGCATCCCGCCACGGCGAAACTGGCGAGACCAACCTCATCATACCCTTTGTCAAACGCCCAAACGCCCAAACGGCCAGCGCCATGCCACCAATCACCAGAAGAAAGGTGATGGTGATGCCAAGGAACGATCTAAAGAGGCTGAATAGGAATTGGCTCAGCCCGTTATCTTGTTTTCGCCGCGCCATAGCCGAGGCAGAGGCCCAGACGTCCAGATTATACCGGCCTTCGACGACCAGAGTGTCGATCCAGGCGTCCGCAACTTCGGCGCTGACATCCTTTTCCTCGGAATAGATGCGGGATAGGGCGCGGCGCACGTCTGGCTCCATCCGTCCGCCATCGCCGCAAACATAAATCCGGGCGCCTGCCTCGATCAGTGACCAAACGCGATCTCGGTTTTCGCGGACATGGTCCTGCACGTAAGTCTTTTCCTTGTCCTTGCGGGAGAAAGCGACGTGCAGGTCGCAGAGGCCATCCTTGGCCCAGCCTTCCAATTGCTCCTGATAGAGGAAGTCTTGATCGGGATGACGGCAGCCAAAGAACAGGATCGCATCGCCCAGACTGTCACCCTTGGCTTTGCGGATCGCCCGCTCAGCCAAGAAGCCTCTGAAGGGCGCGACGCCTGTGCCGGGGCCGATCATGATGACAGGAGTGTCGTCTGCGGGCAGGCGGAAGTTGGCCTTGGTCTCACGGATCGTAGCGAACATTTCCATCCCCACACCAACACGGGCGAGGTAGTTGGAGCAGACGCCCTTGAACCTGCCATTACCCGACATTGCCTCATCATCGACGACAGCGACGGTGGCGGTGCAGCATTCGTCGCCCAGTGCGGAGGAGGAGATGGAATAATAGCGCGGCGCCATGGTCGGGCACATTTCCAGGAACATTGCGAAGGGCAACTCACACGCCTGGAATTTTTCCAGTAGCTCCAGCACTGAGACCTTCTTCAGGAACACCTCAGCTCTGTAGTCGTCACCTGCCAGTTTCTGCAATTGAGGGCCGGAATGTGGGCACTCTGTCGCCCGCGCCAGCGTTTCAACTTCCTTGCGGGAGGCGACGGTTTGCAATTCCAGCATCTCTGTAAGCAAGCGATGGGTTGATACCGGCGTGTCTGTCGGCAGCTGATCGTGACCGCCTGCGGATGCGGTAAGCTTTACCTGCGTTTGCGGTGTCAGACCAAAGCGTGTTTCAACCCGCGCGACGATTTCAGGCGCATTCTTTGGAACGACGCATAGATGATCACCTGTCGTGTAGGTCATGCCTTCGGGCAGTTCGACTTCGATATGACGGGTTGAGCGGCCAGTGTCCTCAGCCTGCAACTCACGGTTCTCAACGATACGAACAGGTTGCGCGCCAGTCTCGGAAATCAGGTCATGTGCGGCGGCGTCTTCAAGGAATTCTACCTGATAGAGAGGTGCAGTTTCACCTGATCCCAGGTCCTCCACCCCCAGCGCAGCGCCAATTTCAGGCCAAAGTTCTTTGGTCCACCCAGAGAATTGGTCATCGATGTCGTCTTGCGCGTCGCCTTCGCAGCGCTCGCCGATCCGTGTACCACCAAGACGCGTCAGTGCATCGTCTATCTCACGCGGCACATCCTGGAATGTGGCGGCCCAGTCGGAGTGACCGCAGCCGAACAAGGCGTATTTCATGCCGTCTGCAGCGCCGTCCTCAGCCTCGCCCAGCCAATCGAGGAATTTGGCGGCGTTGTCCGGCGCCTTGCCGTTGTAAGAGGCGCAAGCGATCAGCGCCGCGCCCTTTTTCGACAATTTGCCTGCGAAATCGTCCAGCGGGGCCAGAACAGTTTCAAAGCCGTTTAACTCAGCCTCTCGCGCCAACGCGCGGGCGAAATCTTCAGTCGTGCCTAAGTTTGAGCCATAGAGAACATAGGCAGGCGTGCCGTGCGATGGCCGCTGGGCGGAGGTTGCGAAGCCTTCCGCCTGTGCTTCGACGGATGCGCTATCGGGAACAAGACGACTGCGTTTGATATCCTTGCGCAGCGTCACCTTCATTTTGAACCCGTCGGGTTTAATCGAAAGGCTCTCTTTGATTTTCAACTCATAGTCCATGTGGTCGATCAGTTCGAACCGCTGCAGGATCATGCCCAGAACAAGGGTGGCTTCCTGCATGGCGAACTGCCGCCCGATGCAGGCGCGCTGGCCGTTGCCGAACGGCTTGTAGGCGTTGACCGGGCGCGCCGCGACGGCTTCGCGAGAAAAGTTCTCAGGATCAAATTCCTCAGCATTCTCACCCCAGACCGACTTGTCACGGTGGAGCATCAGGGTCAGCACAGTGACAAAGTTCTTGGCGCGCAGGCCATGACCGCTTTCCAGAACCGTATCCTCATAGGGATAGACGCTGAAGGCTGGCGCGGTTGGCCACAGCCGCAGCGCTTCGAACAGGATCTGCTGCACATAGGTCAGCTGGTTGACCTGCTTTAGGATTGGCTCAACGCTGATGTCGCGGCCCAGCACGCGATCAACTTCCTCATAGGCTTTCGCCAGCACTTCGGGGTGATTGAGAAGGTAGTAAAGCGTGAAGGACATCATGCCCGACGTCGTCTCATGGCCAGCAATCAGGAAAGTGTTGATCTGGTAACGGATGTTCTCATCCGGCAGCGTTTCACCCGTCGCCTTGTCCACGCCCTGAAGCATATAGTTCAGAAGGTCATTCGTTTCAGTCGGGTGCTTGCGACGCTCACGAATGATGTCGTCAACAAGGTCGTTCATGTACTGCGTGTCTTCGTCCAGCTTGTTGAGACGCCCGCGCATAAGCTGGTTTTCCAGCGGCAGACCACGCTGGACCATGCAAGTCTCAAGGCTGCGGTTCAGCGCGTCGATGAATGGGTGATAGTCTTCGCGGTAAAAGCTGTTGAAGCGGTAGTCGAAGCCGCAGATGCCGATCGTATCCAACGCCACAGCGGTCATGTCGTGGACAACGTCGATGTCGTCGTCGTAGTTCAGGCGCTCCCACTTAGTCACTAGCTGACCCGCGACGTCCAGCATGATCGGCATGTAGTTGTTCATTGCCTGGCGTGAAAACGTCGGCAGCAGGATGTTGTGCGCTTTTTACCAGTTTTCTTGCTGAGTGTCGGCCGTGAAGAGGCCATCGCCAGCAATAGCGCGCACCTTGCGAAGGGCGCCGCGGACAGCCTTGTCGAACCGCTCTTCGTTGCACAGCTCATCCACGATCTCATGGCCCCAGGCCATGATCAGCGGTTTGCCCATCATATCCAGTTTGAAGATCGGACCCAGATCGCGGCCAATTTCCATCAAGCTCTGCAGCGGCGCGCCGGTGTCGACGTTCAGCATATTGCCGACGATGGGGGTCTTTGGCGGGGTGGGGATAGACTTGACTGTCTTCTCTTTTACCATGCTGGCGTCTCTTCGCGCGGGCTGAGCGACTACTCTTATTGTCGCTTCAACCTAGGAGGATTCGCACAGAAAGCGAAGACTGACGTAGCTGCGGGGCTTATCCCCAAGTTTTCGGCTGAATGAACTTCCAAACGCCAGACGCTGTCATCGTCTTGCGGCCGTCTGACCAGAGCTCTCCGGCCATAAAGCAGATGTCCTTGGTCGATCGCTCAACCCACGCCTTACCGTATAACGGCATCCCACCCTTTGCAGCGGCGATCAGCTTGCAACCAAATTCGATGGTAGAGGCGGGCTGCCCCCCTGCATAATGGGCTGCCATGCCCATTGCGTTGTCAGCCAGCGTCATCGAAACGCCGCCATGCACCACGCCACCCTGATTGAGATGACGGTCTTCGATCATCAGATACATGTAGAATTCAGTTTCGCTGAGCCGGGCGATGTTGAATGGACCGGCGTGGATGTTGAACCCCTTGGGGTTGTAGTCGATCCAATCGTAATCATCGCGGAATTCCATAGCGCCCTCTCTTTTCAGCGGCGGCCCTGCTAACATGGCCGCATGAAACAGGCGAGCCGTATCCTGACGTTACAGACCCGTGGGCCGGGGATGTATGACTTCACCCGTGATATCCGGGTGTTCACGCGTGAAACCGAGGCTGTTGAGGGCGTGCTGACACTCATGTGCCGCCACACCTCTGCCTCCCTCACCATCCAGGAAAATGCCGATCCTGATGTGCAAACTGATCTGCAGGACGCGATGGATCGGATCTCGCCGCACGACCCCAGCCTCTATATCCATGGCGCAGAGGGGCCGGATGACATGCCAGCCCACATCCGTACGGTCCTTTCGGGCGTCACCCTGTCTATCCCGTTGATGGACGGTTGCCTCACCCTAGGTACTTGGCAGGGCGTGTATCTGTGGGAGCATCGGGACGCCCCGCATCAACGTCAGGTCGCAGCGCATCTTCTGTATGAGGACTAAAGGCGCTAGCGTGGCCGCATAACAACGGGAGAGACCGCCATGACCATCGCCTTTGTTCACGGAGTGCCTGAGACAGCCGCCATCTGGGATCTGATCGGCGCTGAATTTAAGAACCCACCGTTGCCCTATCCGCCCCTGGCTTTGGAGCGCCGCTGCCCGATGACTTCGACATCTCGTCCGACGGCTACCTGAACTAGCTGATCGGAGAAGTTGAGGCGTTGGACGGCCCCGTTGATTTGGTTGGCCATGATTGGGGCGGCATCCATGTGATCCGGCTGGCAATGGAGCGGCCTGATCTGATCCGTTGCTGGGTCAGCGATATCATCGGTGTCTTCGATCCTGATTATAAGTGGCATGATCTGGCGCAGGCCTGGCAGACCCCGAAAGTGGGCGAGCAGACCGTCGGTGCAATGGCGATGGCTCCAGCTGCAATGAAGGCGGCGCAACTGGTCGGCGCGGGCATGACGGAAGCGGCGGCGCAAGGCGTGGCTGAGGGCATGAACGAAACAATGGCCAAAGCGATCCTGCCGCTGTACCGCAAAGCGGCGCAACCCTATGTGGCTGAGCTCGGCAAGGACATCGCGAAATGCGCAGCCAAGCCGGGCCTTGCCCTGATTGCGACTGAGGACGCCTATACCGGCGGCGTGGCGATGGCGCATCGGGTTGCCGACAAAGTCGGCGTTGAGACGGCAGTAATGGAGGGTCACAAACATTGGTGGATGTGTCAGGCCCCAGCTGAAGGCGCTCAGATCATCAAGGATTTTCTCGCCAAGCATAGATAATCGTCATCAAGAACGATTATCCCGTTTCACGTGTGAAATCCCATAGGGTCTCACGCGTGAAAATAGTGTTATCTCATTGAAAACATGAATATTTAATCTTCTATTAGCGTTTCTGTTTCGCGGGATCAGTTTGATTTGCGGTTGCGTTAGCCGATCCGTCGTTGGCCATCGCGTGCGTTCTGGCTCAGGAATTAATGACCTTTTGGATCACTTCAAAATCCACCGAACGTGACATTGTCGGCGCCAGCACTATACTCTTCAGCGGAAATGAGAAGAACGCCTCTGGCGATGACATCGGCGTCAAAATTCGGTGAAGAATCGAAGATTTTGATGCCTTGTTGAAAGTTACAGTGTACTCGATCAGCGAGTAGACTGGTTATGGAGAAGATCATGAAGATGTTAATGGGATCACTGGTTTTTGGCGCTTTTGCAATCGTTGCGACAAGCTCGTTGGCTGATGGCCATATAGCCGAGGGCGAGAAGCTGGTCGCAAAGCGTTGTAAAGCCTGCCATATGATCGCAGACGGTGACAATGTGGTTCTGAAGGGCGGCAAAGTTGGCCCAAACCTTTGGGGCGTTATAGGTCGGCCCGCAGGCTCCATTGAAGGTTTCAAGTACGGAAAAAGCCTTTCTCAGGCAGGTGAAAAAGGCCTCGTCTGGGACGAAGAGCAGTTAGCTGCCTTTCTCGCAGGTCCCAAAAAGTACCTGCGCGTTTATCTCGACAACAAAAAAGCCAAGTCCAAGATGAATTTCAAGCTGAAGAAAGAAGACCAGCGCGCAGCTGTTGCTGCCTATTTGGGCTCATTGTGAGCTAATGAACATCGTCGGGTGACCTTCAAAACGAAGCAGCCCTTTCTTTGGCATAGGGCCAAAGATACGTTGAAGATCTAAGACAATGGTTTGGGGTTCGGCTATTGGGTTTTAGGTCATCCGATGATGACGTGCCTGACATCAGAAATATGCGTTGGGCAGGGCTATTGCAGCATGCTGGCCAGCGCCCGACTGTCGGGCAGACCGGTTTCAGGCAAAGCGCTATTACGCTGACCTTAAAGCATAACCATCCCAAACGTGTCGCCGCTGTTGTCTGCAGTCTTTGCGTACGACTTCCTTGAGGATTGGTTGATTCTCCGTGCTCATACCTATGAACGACCCTGAAAACCAAGGCGAAGCCTAAAAGGTGGTCATAGTCTTTCGGTCAATTTGTTGAGGAAATTCAAGCCTTCAGCCAGTTCGGCTGTTGTGATGTACTCATCGGGCTTATGGGCACGGGTGATACTGCCCGGCCCGAAGACGGCCACCGACAGGCCTGCATCGCTGAAATAGCCAGCATCAGTGCCGAAAGAGACGACGTTGCGGCTGTTCAGGCCGGTCACTTCAGATATCAGACTGACGGCCTTGTCGGCATCGCGATCATCAAGCGCTGGAACAGCAACCTCTGTGATGACTTTGATCCCGCTTGCTGGCGCAATGGCCTGCATTTCGGGCGTAAGGGTCGTTGCGGCGTGTCCTTCAATCTCAGCGATCATTGCTGCGCCGTCTTCGCCGGGCAGTGGGCGATATTCCCAGTAAAACGAGCACCAGCCTGCAGTCATGTTGCGTGCTGCGCCGCCTTCAATCATTCCGACATTGAAGGTCGAAAACGGGGGCAAGAAAGGTGAGGTGGCGAAAGGTGCTGCGGCGCGCGCACGGCCCATTTCCTCAATTTTTGCGATCAGCCGCATTGCGTAAGATATCGCGTTGACCCCTTGGCCAGGATCACTTGAATGTACGGCGTGCCCCGTGACTTCAGTGCGCATCTCGTAGCCGCCCTTGTGGCCGGTGATGATCTGCATTTCGGTCGGTTCACCCACGATAACGACTTCGGGCCGGGGCGCGTGGGCGGCCATCCAGTCGAGGAGGACCGGCATGCCATATCCGCCAATTTCTTCATCGAACGAAAAGGCAATATGGATCGGGCGGGTTAGATTGGCGGCTTTGAACATGGGCGCTGAGGCGAGGACGCATGCCAAAAAACCCTTCATGTCGACAGAACCGCGCCCATAAAGTCGATCACCATCACGCGTCAGGGTGAACGGATCGGTACGCCAGGCTTGTCCTTCGACCGGCACGACATCCGTGTGTCCATTCAAAACGACGCCTCCGTCTACAGCCGGCCCGATTGTGGCGAAGACGTTCGCCCGCTCTCCCGTCTCTTCAAAGCTGAGCGTGCTATCAATTCCATGGCTGGCGAGAACGCCCCGAATATAACCGGTGATGTCACTGTTCGGGCGGCGGGAAATTGACGGGAAAGCGACCAGATGGTCGAGAATGTCGATGGCGTTCGCCAATCTATCCGTCATCGCAATCCCCTGTTTTGCTTGCCAATCTGAATCCTCTCAGACACGAATGACCGACCTTGGTGACAAAGACAATAATGTGAGGGGAGGTTCGCAATGGCGCCGCCGTTTCCGCAATCTGAATACGATGACCGACTGGCCCGCGTTCGTACGGCTTTGGTGGCGAAAGGGTTGGACGCCATCGTTATCGGCGATCCGTCGAACATCAATTGGCTGACTGGCTATGACGCCTGGTCGTTCTACACCCCGCAAATCATGGTTGTGGGAACTGACCTGGACCCTATCTGGATGGGCCGCGAAATGGACGCCGGTGCAGCGAAGTTCACGACATATCTAAACCCCGAACAGATTGTCGGCTTTCCAGAGCCACTGGTCCAAAGGCCAGATACACATCCTGCCGTTTTCATGGCTGACCAAATGAAAGCCGCCGGGTTGGGGGGTGAGCGGATCGGGCATGAAAGCGATGTCTACTACCTCAGCTATGCTGCGACGAACCATCTAAAGGCTGGGTTGCCGGATGCCACCTGGATTGACGCGGATTTGCTGGTGAACTGGGTCCGTGTCGTCAAAACCCCGGCAGAGCTTGACTATATGCGTCAGGCGGCGGTGATCGCAGGCAAGGCGATGCAGGTCGCCTATGATGGGTGCAATCCCGGCGTTCGCCAGTGCGATCTTATGGCTGAGGTGTCAGCCGCGCAGATCAGAGGAACGCCTGATTTTGGCGGCGACATGCCCGCGATCCATCCATTGGTGCTGGCAGGGGAGGCTGCCAGCACAGCCCATCCCATGTGGACAGACGCACCGTTTGAAGCGGACCAAATCGTGGCGTTCGAGCTGGGCGCCTGCCGTAAACGATACAATGCCGGTCTGGCCCGCACAGTTTGTCTGGGTCCACCAAACCCTGCATTGCGCAAAACTGAAGCTGCAGTTCTTGAGGGGATGGATGCTGTCGTTTCTACCTTTCGTGCGGGCGTCCCCTGCCAGGATGTTCATGCCACGTGGCAAGCAGTGCTGGATCGTTACGGATTAGAGAAGAAAAGCCGGATTGGGTATTCAATCGGCGTAAATTATGCGCCTGACTGGGGCGAGCATACGCTGAGCTTCCGCCCCGGCGACACGACGCCCGTGCCAGAAAACGCGGTCGTTCACATCATTCTGGGCATGTGGATGGATGACTGGGGGATGGAGGTTAGTGAAACCATCCATGTTCGCGCCGATGACGCAGTTTGCCTTACAAACTTTCCGCGAGAGGTACATGTAAAGGACTGATCTGATGCCGCATTCGACTTAGGTCGTAAGCCGCGGCCCCTTCTTTCACGCTTGAGTGTCGACAGCTCGTCTACCCTCGTAGCAGCAACGGCATAGGGTTTTGAGATCGTGCTGCGTTGAGAAGACGAGGCCCACCGATCATGCAGGTGACGCCTTTAACGCACCGCCAAAACCTCGTCTAACCCAATTGCCGTACGGCCCTGCAACAAAAGGGTCGGGGCCTCGCCGTCTAGGCGCACCTCTTCCACTTTTGAGAACCCTGCTGCGTCCTGTGTCGGTAGCTTCGTGGTCCCTTTCATGTTTTCAACGATGAACGTGTAGGACCCTTCTGGTGCCTCTCCGCCTGCGTTGGTCAAACCGTTCCAGGTGATTTTGCCATCCTGGCCGCTGACTTCCTGTCGGGCGATAACGTCGCCGGCAAGATTGCGGACGACCAACGTTGACTGCGTTGCGTCCGGTGTTGGCGATTTGGTCAGGTCGATGGTGTCTCCGCCAAAGAATACAGGGCCAGGTGTCTGAACTTCGGCCCCAAGCCATAGCGCTAGGCTGCTGGCGTCCTCCCCTCCCAAAGCGCCAAGTATTTCACCTAATGCGGTATTGGTTTGAACCTGCTGTTCGACTGCAGAGAACTTCGCCAACTGCGCGACAAAATTGGTTGAATCAACAGGTTCCAACGGATCCTGATTCCGCAGCTGGGCGGTTAGCAAAGATAGAAATGTATCAAAATTTGCATCGACCTTCAGGGCATCCGCAGCGGTTTCGGCGGTTTGTGTCGCCAGTGTAGGCGTGTTGGCTGATGAAGTTGGAATGGTTGAATTGTCCAAAACGTGTGCTCCTAAAGACGAATATCAAGGCCAGACGGGTTGATTGCCGACCCGTAGGAAACCTGCAACGCCTCAGCTGGCTGGACCGTTTCAGATGTTTCGTTCTGCTGGCGGCTGGCCGCTTCCTGATTATTCTGATCGAAATCGAGGTCGACATTTTCGTACCCGGCGTTCGCCAGATCACACTGAAGTTGGTCGCTGTTGTGCCTCAAAAGGTCTGCAGTCTCGGCGCGGTCCGCCGTTACAACAACGCTGACACCTTCGTCTTTTGTAACGAACGTCAGGCTGACACGTCCAAGCTCTACCGGATCCAAAGTGACTTCCACTCGCGATCCATCCATTCGGATGAGGGCCTGACTGATCTGGTGTGCAACGGTGCGGGCATCAGCGACGGCGGTTGGCGTCAGGGCCATCGCAGCGCCTGCGCGCGACTGTATGGCAGACGACGATAGTGCAGAGGTTGCAAACTTCGCTTCTGAAAGGTCGCCCTGAGGCGCCGTACCCAGCAATGGTTCAACAACTGAGACCGGATTTGAAGCAACTGCTGATGGCGCCACTTCGCCGCCTGATCGAAAGTCAAAATAAGCGGCATTTGAAAGCGTTAGCGAGGTGATAGGCGGCGCTGTCTGTGTTCCATCGTCGGCCGATGAAGACGTTTTCGGGGTCTGTGGAATGGGCGATTTATTCTCACTGACAAGTTCACCGTTCGGCAAAGATAGGCTTTGGCTTGCGGTCGGCGAGCCTGGGCCACGTTGCGGCGTCGCGAAGGGGTTCGATTCTTCAACAACGTTGGCCTCTGAGACACCGTTGGCCCCGAATTGGTTCGACTGTTGATCGGCGAACAGGAACGCAGAAGAAGCCGTGGTGTATTCAAGCCAGTTGGGGTCGGATCCAGATTTGGTAGGTGGCAAAAGAGACGTTGGTTGAACAGCTTTTTCCGACCGGCCGACTGGTGAAACCAGTTGCGAGCCTTCCGCAGGGAGAAGTTCCCCGGCCTCACCAGCCAATATCTCCGCGGCATCCGTCTTGGGGCCAACTTGGGCAGATGTTGGCTACGCGTCCGTGTCATTGAAGTCAATTTGATCAGCTGATGAAAGCGTTCCAGCGGGTTGGCGCGGGGTTGGGATGGCATTCGCGTCAAGACCTTGTGCAGTCGTACCTGGCAAGCTCTGATCTTTGAAAACAGGGCCATCGCCAACCGAATGTTCTGCGTTCGCAGCCGCTCCACGTTCAAAATCAGAGGTTTGCCCATCCGGTCCGGACGCAGAGCTGGGCGACTTTATCGCCTCCACTTCGGACTGAAGGGGCGTGTTTGCTGTCTCATCTGCAGGCAGCAATGAGGCCTGTGACATGATCTGCGCATCACCCTTTGCCTCAGAGCGTGTAGGTTGCTGCGCTGGTGAGATGTCGGTGTTGGAACTACCCATTTGCTTTGGCGAGTTATAAAACACGCCAGACGTTAACAGCCCTGTATGGTTTGCGCGTCCGCCCGATTGGTCGGGCTGCATGGAACGACCCAAGGGACTGGTGTTTTGAGAAATCGCCGATGCGGTGATCTTTTTCTTTAAAACTGTCGACGCACCTTCAACGGATCGTTCCGGCGCTCCAAGCTGTAATCGGCGGAGCAATACTCGACCACGGTAGCGGCGGCCCAATGCGGTCGCGGGCGGCGTAAAAGTCGGCCACTTTTGCCCTTTCACCTGATGGGAGGGCTTTGGGATATTCACCGTGGAATTGTATTTG
>CALKOT010000030.1 GCA_938092015.1 uncultured Paracoccaceae bacterium | reverse complement strand
TCTTTTTATGATAGTAATACTATTAGATAAAACGTATTCCTATCATATATTTCAATATATTGACCATTATTACTAATAATCTTAGATAATTTTTATACTTGCGTACTTTTTCTGCTCCCGCCCCTGCCATATAGAAACTTCCTAGGCTCATCCTTTTCAATAACCCAATTAAACATTTCAGATAAAACATCGATACATTCAATAAATTTTCTGATGAGTGCTAGTTTCGGTATTAAGAAATTTTGTATTGGTTCTCTTTTGTAAATATATTCTGATGTCCTTAGGCTAAAAATAAACCAAACATCTTTACTTTCGCTTCAAGAACCTCGTGTCCTTGGCGCAACCATATTGTTCCTGGTTCATATTTGTCTATGCCAGTAAGCAGCTGGACAGGCGGTGCATTCACTGTACGCTTCGGCACTACGAGAAGATCTACCTTGTCCTCTTCCTCGCCAACTTCAATGTGTTAGACATTTATCGACACTCCACTCAGCTCACGTAGACGTGTGTTTAGCCTTTCAATATTTGGGATTGTTTTATTGTGGCCACCACTTCTAGTTTTGTCATCAACCCCCAAAACTGCAATTCCACCAAAGGAATTGTGAAATGCAAAAATCAGTCTTACTATTGCAGAAAAATAGGAGTCCGACATTGAGTGGGGAAAGTCCCGCTTATAATCAAAAAGAGTGTCTTCTTGAGCAGAGAATTTTTGCTCATTATTTAATAGCGATGACACAAATTGCTCGGCAGCTGCTGGTGCCGTCTCGGTAATGAGATGGGAAGCATGCTCAGCGGGTGTTCTCATGTTAAGTATTTCCTTAGATCAAATTGGTACGCAATACGTTGAACTTACCTATGGCGGGCTTTTGTGGCAGTAGGAGGTTGACCTACGGAGATATAAGATACCAACGAATGAGGCTGCGGCGTAACATCGTAGTCATGCGTTTGGAAGTTGAGGGACATTAATACGGACTTTGCGACATCTTATAGACGAGGCCCGTGGCGGGTGTGAGACCGGTGCGTATCAAAAGGTTAAAAAAATCACATTTTCAACAATATCAATCACTTACCTGTGGCTTCACGCGTGAAACCCTCCCCCGTTTCACATCCCTACCCGTCCCCGCTGAAGAACACGTGCAGGTTCTCCGCCATCTTCTCGGATATCCCGTCCACCGCCTTCAGATCGCTCAGCCCGGCCCGCGCCACCGCCTTGGCCGACCCGAAATGCGCCAGCAGCGCTCGTTTCCGCGCCGGGCCGATCCCCGGGGCTTCGTCCAGCGTCGTCACCCCGATCGCCTTTGATCGCTTCGCCCGGTGTGCGCCAATCGCGAACCTGTGCGCCTCATCCCGCAGCCGCTGCACAAAATACAGCGTCGGGTCGCGGTGTGGCAGGGCAAACGGTTGCCCACCTTCCGGACGATGAAACTCCTCTTTCCCCAGGTTCCGCTCCACCCCTTTGGCGACGCCAATCATCGGCACGCCTTCAACCCCCAGATCCTCCATGATCTGTTTCACAGCGCTCACCTGCCCCGCGCCGCCGTCGATCAGCAGCAGATCCGGCCAGTCCGGCGTCTGGCGGTCCGGATCCTCCTTCAGCAGGCGCTGGAACCGTCTGGTCAGCACCTCCTTCATCATCCCGAAATCGTCGTTGGTCTGGGCCGATTTGATGTTGAACTTGCGGTAGGCCTTCTTCTCAAATCCCTCCGGACCCGCAACGATCATCGCGCCAACCGCGTGGGCGCCCTGGATGTGGGAGTTATCATATACCTCGATCCGGCTCGGCGGCTGCTTCAACCCAAACGCCTCCGCCACCCCCGCCAGAAGTTTCGACTGTGCCGCGCTTTCGGCCATCTTGCGACCAAGACTTTCGCGGGCGTTCGTCAGGGCATGTTCCACCAGCTGCCGCTTTTCGCCCCGCTGTGGGCGGTTGATGTGCACGCGGTTTCCCAGTGAAACGCTGAGAGCCTCGCTGATCAGCTCAGCCTCCTCCACCTCATGGCTGGTCAGGACAAGGCGGGAGGGCGTCTTGCCGCCGTAGAACTGGGTGAGGAAGGCGGAGAGGATCTCCTCCTCACTGATATTCGCGCCCGCCCGGGGGAAATACGCCCGGTTGCCCCAGTTCTGGTGGCTGCGAAAGAAGAAGATCTGCACGCAGGCATGCCCGCCCTCCGCATGCACTGCGATTACGTCCGCCTCAGGCGTGTTTTCCGGATTGATGCCTTGGCTCGCCTGCACCTGCGTCAGAGCCCGGATCCGGTCGCGGTAGACCGCGGCCTGCTCAAAATCCATGGCTTCGGAGGAGGCCTGCATCTTCTCAGCCAACTCCGCCTGCACCTTGGTCGTACGCCCTTCAAGAAAGCGCGTGGCGTCAGCGACGAGACCCTTGTAGGCCTCCTCACCAATCAACCCAGTGCAAGGGGCAGAGCAGCGCTTGATTTGATGCAGTAAACAAGGCCGCGTCCGGGCCTCAAACGTCGAATCCGTACAAGTCCGCAGCAAAAACGCCTTTTGCAGCTGGTTCAGCGTATTGTTAACGGCCCCGGCAGAGGCAAACGGCCCGTAATACTTCCCCTTCTGCTTTCGCGCCCCCCGATGTTTTACGATCATCGGAAACTCATGATCGCCGGTCATCAGGATATGGGGAAAGCTCTTATCGTCCCTCAGCAGCACATTGTAGCGCGGCTTCAGCTGCTTGATGAGGTTCGCCTCAAGCAGCAGCGCCTCCATCTCTGTCTCGGTCGTCACGAACATCATGGTGGCGGTGGCGAGGATCATGCGCTGGATGCGGGGGCTGTTCCCCTGCATGCGGGAATAGTTCGTCACTCGCGCTTTAAGCGAGCGGGCTTTTCCGACGTAAAGCACATCACCACGCTTGCCGAGCATGCGATAAACACCCGGCCGGTTCGGCAGCTGCGACAGATAGGCTTTGATGACATCCGCACCAGTTTTTGGCGCTTCATTCTCATCAGCGGACCCATCTTCCATCGCGTTAAGCGGTGGCAGGGAAGGAGTTGGTTTACTGCTCATTTTTCCGGCGATCACACTACTCGTTAATTAATACAAGGGGATACGGGAATTGCGAGACAGGTTTTGTCAGCATGCGAATCTGAGCATTGGGGGGCTGGACGAATGTCGATCCAGGATCAACGATTTTCCTATCCCCGAAAGCTGTGGATAAGTCTGTGAGGAAAACTGGCACATCAATAAATTGTTAAGGGTTTTTAATGGGCTGCATCCATTGCCTATTTTTTAGGCAAACTCATAAGACACTGAAAAAAAACAATATTTTTGCGTTCGACTTTGTGTTCCAACTCGGCTGTTAAGAATCACTAACTGGTCTCAGTTTCTAAGGGTCAAGTGGAAAAGGCAAAAAAACCATTGCAGTTTTTGCCAGATATCCCGCCTTGATAGACCTGATTTTACTCAACCCCTATGACGTCAGGTGTTTGCCAGCCCAGATGCTGACCACCATCCATCGCCAGCATCTGTCCGGTAAACGCCGGGCTGGACAGGATGAACCGCATTGCCGCCACCATATCTTCGGGATCAGAACCGCGTTCCAGAACTGTCGCGGCGCGCTGTTTTGCAAAATGCTCTTCAGACTGCCTGCCGCCCCGCAAAGTGGGGCCCGGGCCAATACCTGCCACGCGGATCTGCGGCGCCAAGCCTTGCGCCGCCATTCTGGTAAACGCGTACAATCCCATTTTTGCGATGGAATAGCTGATGAACATCGGCGTTGGTTTCAAAACCCGCTGATCAACCATGTTGATCACAGCGGCTGACGCGACAGGCTCACCCCTGTCATCGTGGTTCACTGGTGGGGCCTGAGCTGCAAAATCCTGTGTCAGCTTAAATGGCGCCCGAAGATTGCTTTCCATCGCACGGTCCCAGCCGGTCCGGGTCGCGTCAGAAATCTCATCAAACTCAAAGATCGACGCGTTGTTGATCAGCAACGTCAATGGCGCGCCCAGCGCCGCTGCAGATCGTTCGATCAGGGACGCCGTTTCTTCTTCTATCAGTAGATCAGCTTGAAGCGCCGCAGCGCGTCGGCCTTTTGCTTCGATCTCAGCCACCAGGGCATCCGCTTCGTCGCCCGAAGACTGATAGTTCACGGCGACCGCCCAACCATCATCCGCCAAAGCCAGGGCCATTGCGCGGCCAAGACGGGCTGCGCCGCCAGTGACAAGGGCTGCACCTGGTTTGATCATTTGAAGCCTCCTCGGCTTGGTCTACATGCGCGGCCCAAGCGCAAGAACGATATAGGCGACATAGGCGATCAGAAACACAACGCCGACAAACCTGGTCATTGTACGCTTCATGAAGATAAATGGCGCAAGCGCGAGTGACGCCGCAAGCATGATCCAGAAATCCAGATCGAAGAACCCTTCTGGCGTCGGCAAAGCCCCAAAAAGGGCTGAGCCGCCCATAACAGCGAGAATGTTGAACAGGTTTGAGCCAATGACATTGCCGACAGCCACATCCGCCTGACGGCGTATCGCCGCCATAACTGTTGTCGCCAATTCGGGAAGTGACGTCCCAACTGCAACGATGGTCAGCCCAATAGCGGCCTCTGACATCCCCAACTCAAACGCGATGGACTTAGACCCATCGACCAGCAACTTGGCGCCAAGCGGCAATAGGATAATGCCGCCAACCACCAACGCCCCGACCTTCCAGCTCGGATCGCAAGCGGCATCGTCGTCCACTTCTGACAGATCGACGATGTCAGGGTCCTTCATCGCCATATAGTAAGCATCAAAGATCAGCGCACCCAACATGACGAGGAAGGCGACGCCAACCCAGAAATACAAACCGCCATTTCCCGCAATGGCCATAAAGAGCACTGTCGTCGCAAGCATCATCACCAGATTTCGGCGCATGCCTCGTTGCGTGGTGACAATGGGCGCGATCAACAGGGGAACGCCTAGCACCAAAAGAACGTTCGCGATGTTTGATCCGACGACATTGCCATAGACAAGCCCGGGTGAGCCAAGGATCGTCGCCTCGATGCCAACGATCAGTTCAGGCGCAGACGTGCCAAAAGCCACAACGGTCAGACTGACCACCAATGCCGAGAGGCCCAATTTCAGAGACAGACCCACCGCGCCGCGCACAAGCGCGTCGCCGCCAAAGACCAGCATGATCAGGCCGGCGGAAATGTAGAGGATGTCTTCAATCATGGTGTTGGGGTCTGACCACAACTACAGGCTTCGCCAACGACTATGAAAGATCCGCATACTGTGCAGGGCCGCATATCCTCAACAGGCTTGCTCGGCCCTTTGTCTACCTTCGCTTTGCGCGATGCCGGTCTGAAGGCGCTGGCTGCGCCCATGCGCGCTACAACAAAGACGCCGATGATAACGGCTAAAAAGATCAGGATTTTCATCAACATCGGCGTGTCCCCCTAAAGACCAAACCGTGACCACAGCGCCCGTTCCTCTACCGCGAAGGCGACATCCTGCACGCCAGGTGCGCCAAGGCGTTGAAAGAACGAACGTTTCTGCGTGATCACGTTCAGACGCACTTTTTCACCAAAGATATCTTTCATTTTCGGAACCAGATGGCCAACCCCGTCGATCAGCCCAACTTCGCGGGCGCCTTCGCCCACCCAGACATCCCCGGTGAAGAGGTTTTGATCAGCCAGTTTCAGGCCGCGCCGACTTTTCACCTGACTGATGAAATTCTGATGAATCTGTTCCTGCAGCGTCTTGATACGGGCGACATCGTCAGGATTTTCCGGTTTGAACGGATCAAGCATGGATTTGGATTCGCCAGCGGTGTGAACGCGACGCTCAATTCCCTGCTTTTCAAGCAGCGCCTGAAACCCGAACCCAGCGTAGATCACGCCGATGGACCCGATGATCGAGTTATCATCGGCCCAAATTTCATCACCCGCCGTCGCCAACCAGTATCCACCAGAGGCCGCTACATCTTCGCAAAAGGCATAGACCTTAACCTCACGCTCCAACGCCAACCGTCGAATGCGTGCGGCGATCAAGGCGCTTTGCGTTGGCGATCCGCCGGGCGAGTTGATTGAAAGCGCCACCGCTTTCAATCGTTTCGGCGCAAAAGCCTGCTCTATCTGCGTCGCCAGCGCGGCGTCATTCAAGCCGCCTCGTAATCCGCCCCCGCCGCCAATGGCGCCATGCAGTCGAAGGACACTGACGACAGGCGCGCGGTTCAGCGGGCCACCAAGTTTTTCTCTGAGTTTTGCAAACATCGCCCGTATTTAGTCTTGAGGGGGCAGATCGGCAACGCTTTCGTGCGAACAACATGATAATATCGTGGGATGAAGGATGAAGAAGCGATTCCCCCCACCGACGGCCTGATGGACAGACACTCGATTCTAGAGGCTCAACTGTCCGAATTGCGCCAACGCCACCGAAGTCTCGATGGTGAGATCGCTCTGCTCAGCGATGCGTCCGCCGCTGCCAATGCATTGGATGTGAGGCGACTGAAAAAGCAAAAGCTGGCGTTGAAAGACCGCATCGCGGCGCTGGAAGATCAGGTTTTGCCGGATATCATCGCCTGATCTTGCGCGAGGCGCCTCTGTAGCTATAGTCTTCGATTCTTTTTTCCCTGTGGGAGGTCTTCGCGATGAGCGATCCGCTGGTCGGCGTGGTCATGGGCAGTCAGTCAGACTGGCCCACGATGAAAGAGGCGACGGATATCTTAACCTTGTTGGGCGTTCCGCATGAGGCGCGTATCGTATCTGCACATCGCACGCCAGATCGCATGTTCGCCTATGCTGAGGCTGCCGCGGACCGGGGCCTTCGGGTAATCATCGCGGGCGCTGGCGGCGCAGCCCATCTTCCCGGCATGATTGCTGCTAAAACACGGGTTCCTGTGCTGGGCGTACCGGTGCAATCCAAGGCGCTGTCAGGGCAGGACAGCCTTCTTTCAATTGTTCAGATGCCCAAGGGCGTTCCAGTAGGAACGCTGGCTATCGGTGCGGCGGGCGCCGCCAACGCCGGTCTTCTGGCTGCGGGGATTATCGCCACAACAGACCCTGATCTTGCAACACGGCTGGACGCATGGCGCGCAGCGCAGACCGAAGCCGTAACTGAGGCACCATCCGATGTCTGAAGTTCTGGGACCGGGTTCGACCGTAGGCATTCTTGGCGGCGGGCAATTGGGGCGCATGCTTGCCATTGCAGCCGCACAGCTGGGCCTTCACGCCCACATCTATTGTCCGGAAGACAACCCGCCAGCAGGCGAGGTTTCTGCAAAGACGTCTCAGGGCACTTATGATGACGCAGCCAAGCTTGCCGCCTTCGCCGCAGAAGTCGACGTCGTGACTTATGAGTTTGAGAACGTTCCAGCCAGTGCGGTCGATGCGTTGGAACCTTTGGTGCCGGTTCGTCCCGGCCGGGCGGCCCTGGCCGCCGCGCAGGACCGCATCGTCGAGAAAAATTTCCTGAACGTAGCGGGCGCACCCACCGTTCCTTATGCTGCAGTGGACGACGCTGCCTCGTTAGCGAAAGCGCTGGAAGAAATTGGCGCGCCATCGATCATCAAAACCCGTCGCTTTGGCTAAGATGGCAAAGGGCAAGCGCGGATCATGACACCTGCAGACGCCGATGCGGCGCTTGAGGCAATGGCCGGCGCGCCGGCAATTCTGGAAGGGTTCGCAGATTTCCGCCGAGAGGTTTCGGTGATTGCAGTGCGCGGTCTTGATGGGACAGTCGCTGTATTCGATCCGGGCGAGAATGAGCATAGCGAAGGCATCCTGCGTAAAACCACAGTGCCATGTGGCCCGCCTGACGAAGCATTCGAGATCGCCAAGCGAATTCTCACAGCGCTCGACTATGTCGGGGTTATCGGGGTGGAGCTATTTGAAACCAAAGATGGCGCGTTGCTGGTCAACGAAATTGCCCCCCGGGTTCACAACACGGGGCATTGGACGATTGAGGCATGCGCCGTTGATCAGTTTCAACAGCACATCCGCGCGATCTGCGGATGGCCGCTTGGCGACCCTGCGCGGCATTCAGATGCTGTAATGGTCAATCTGATCGGTGATGAAGCCGACAACTGGGCCATTCTGCCCGGGGCCGTCCATCTTTATGGCAAAGGCGAAGCGCGACCCGGGCGGAAAATGGGGCACGTCACCACAACGTCCCCCCGTTCCGCCTAGCTGCGACGCCCAGGCAAACCAACCGGCGTCCCTGTACGGGTCGCCGAAGGCGGCTTGACCAGGGACAACGCCTGCTTTGGCCCCCATAATGCCAGTTGCGCCAGTTTGTTGCCACGCATCTGCGCTTTCACCTTTTCAAATTGCATAACGCCATCGATCCGACGATCAAGGAATTCCCAGGTGCGTTCTGCGCCTTCGCTGTCGTCACCCAACCAGAAAAGCACGGTAGATGAATAGACGCCCGACAGGATCGTACGCTTGGAATACCAGTTATAGTCGTTTGACGTGTCGCCCAGAACGGTCCAGATCGCGTCCGCCGTGCCCCAGATCAGCTTGGCGCCTTCTGCGGCATTGAACGGCAAGGCAAACAGCGTGACGCCCCTACGCACAGCCTCACGATCGGCGCCGGCAATCTCTATCCGCTTTCGAACGCAGGCGATTACACGATCACGATATCTGAGCGCGTTCAGGTCAAGCTGCGCCATGGCGGCGACCATTTCCTCGTCGCCCTGCTTGTGGAATATGATCGCAAGGTCAAGGCCCCGGCGTGGGGCAATTGCATGGGCAGTTTCGCTATCCAAACCCGAATCAGCGACTGCCGCCTTGAACGTCGCGTCTGACCAACCATCGAAGGCGACATGAGGCATTGCAGCCTCTAAAAGCAGGGATTTCGGGTCTGCCGACGGTGTTGCATCGTTGTTCTGAGCATCTGACATTGTCGCGGTTCCTATGGTGGACAGGTCTGGGGTTGGCTGATATGTAGCGCGTTCCTGCGATTTCTGAAATTCCAACACTAGAAAGGTGGTGACGTAAGTGCAGGTTATGGTTCGTGACAACAATGTCGATCAGGCCCTCCGCGCTCTCAAGAAGAAGATGCAGCGTGAAGGTATTTTTCGCGAAATGAAGCTTCGGCAACACTATGAAAAGCCCTCTGTAAAGAGAGCTCGCGAAAAAGCAGAAGCTATCCGTCGTGCGCGCAAACTGGCGCGTAAGAAGTTACAGCGCGAAGGTATGCTCTGATCACTGACTGATGCAGTTTCACTGCTGAGGTCGTCAGACCAGACCGGGCCCTACGCCCGCGAAGATAACCCCGTCAGGTTCGCCTGGCGGGGTTTTTCATTTTGCCGCCCATTAAATGACCGTCGCCAGAGCAGGCCACGTCTAAGATTCTACGCTGGGAGTTTCGCAGCCCTGAAACGGAAAACGGCGCGATGGTTGTCGGAACCATCGCGCCGCCGGGAATGTCTTGGCGCCGTGGAGGGAGATCACGCAGCGCTTCGTTATCCGCCTGTGTAGCTTGATCCAGCGCCTTGTGGAGAACGACAGAATCAAAATCTGTCCGGCCTTACCCGAACCGGTCATTAGGAATCAAGACGTTTCCCCATTCATTGGCAACGATGTCTTCGCAGAACGCCATCGGGCTTCATTATCGGCGTATATGAGCCATAAATCCGCTTTTGCCGTTTGTTTTGCGTTGTTTTCCAGTGGACTAAATGGCCCTAACCGTTCATGCTTCATGAATGGAGACTCCCGTGGGCAAGGGGTCCGAGCCCGGACCATTCATGACTAGTGTCATTCTGGCGTTTGCGCTGGCGGTGACGCTTGCGTCGCATGAAGCGAACATAGGACCGGACTGGTCGGTGTTCGGCGCATACATCTATTGGATTGCCAGAATCGGCATGGCTTACCTGATTGTAATCGGGGCCTATGCTGCGTTGGGTCAGATAATGACAGGCCGGTCTTCGCCGCTAGCGCATGCCGGGCTGGCCTGTGCACTGGCGTTCCCGCATTTCGTTATGTCCGTCACCACTATGGACCTTCTTATCGGTGATCTGGAACTGCTTCGGACTGAACCCAATGTTCTTCTTAATCGGATCGGCATAGAGGCCGCATCCCTGATTGATAACCACATCATCATATCCGCGATTCTGCTGGCGCCTTACCTTTTGGCACTGCAAGCACGTAACAGAACGGCCGTTAACCCGCCGCCACTACGGACACAGCCCGTTTCAACCACTTCAACCGAAGCAGTTGAAACCCCGGATAAGGGCGCGCCAGTAGAAGACGTCGAATTGCCCGGCTTGCTTCTCGCCTGCCAACCGCCTGTTCGGGGTGATATTTTGGCCGCCGAAGCGCAAGAACACTACGTGAAGATCAAAGCGACAGGACAGGGTGGTATGGCGCTCTATCGTTTTGGCGATGCGGTTCGGGAACTTGGCAGATACCAGGGCATGCAAGTTCACAGATCGCACTGGATCTCCGACGAAGCTGTTTCTGCGGTTGTGGGAAAGCGCGGTTCGCTGAAGATCGAACTGACCGATGGCGAAGTTATTCCAGTATCTCGTCGGTATGAGCTGGAAGTCGAAGCTCGCTATGGCGGCCGCGGACCACGCGCCCTTTGATCAGGGCGCGTTGATTTTCATTCAAGTCTGATCAGATGCCCACAAAGGCGAGGAAGATCAGAAGCGCAATAACGATAACTGACGACCAGACGCCTGTTTTGATAAAGCCGTCAAAAGTCTTTTCCTGCACCGAGATGTCCATCTCACCGTGTTTGTGATCGCTCATAAATGAAGCCCCTTTTTCCAAGTTGTTATCGTATCTTTTAGCAAAGGCTTTTGATCAAGCATAGTCTGTACGTTTGTCGCGGGCGTAGAAAATGGCGCCATTTTGATGCCCTGGAAGGGGCGCCTCACCATAGAACAATGCCAAGTCGTCAGCGTAACGTCGTTGCGCCATTTCGATCAGCCCCTGACCCCCATCAAACAGATCGCCGGTTTTCATTTGCGAATCTGTAGCGTTCCTCTTTCGGCGGGGTAATGACGGCAGCTGCGCATGTCCCCTGTCCGCCAGCATCTCGGACAACATGCGCCAATGCAGCTCAAGCTGTTCGACCTGTCCGATAAAATCTGGCGGCGTTCCGCCGCGCATATTCAGGATCTGGGCCTGTGATCTGTAGTGAATGTTGGAACGCCAGTCTGAGCGTCCACAGACATGCTTTACGAACTTTGGAAAACTGACGTCTTTCTTCAGGCCCTCGCGCTGCAAACTGTCATGTAGCGCCTCTGGTCTGGTGATCTTCGACCGATAACACGATGCAAGCCTGGACAGCGGCTCTCTGACGAAACTGAAAAGAACGAGGTCGGGGAACCTTCGGCGCGCCTGCGCACCTGTCAAAAAATAGGCATTCGGTTGTTTCGTACGCCAGTTGCGATCCTGGCTGAACGCTTCATCACCGAACATATACTCAAGCCCAGCAGCACGGGCTAAAAGACGTTTGATCATGGAATTCGCAGCCTTAGGAATCCGGCCATACCCAACACCAAGCTGAGGCAGAACGACATAATGCCGTCTAAACCCACCAAGATATTGCAGGTGGTTCAACCGGCGCCTTCATCCAGCGACGCAGCCAGATTGAACCCAATCCGGTTCGGTTCGGCATCTTCCTGCAGTTTACGCGCGGATTTCAGCATGACATTCAGCTGACTGACGTGCTGGACCATCTGCGTTTTGGCGCCCGCCTCATCCGCCCCGTAAAACGTGATAAGATCAGGCGCAAAAAAGCCAACACCCTGAATGCGCATGCTGCCAACGTCACCGCCAGCGAAGCCCATGCCAACCTCATGATCACTATCCAGCTGTTCTTCAAAATTCTGGATGTAGAGGATGATGCGTTCATACGCCCATTCAGCAGGCGATTTCTGTTCTGGCGACTTTTTGGTGATCGCCTCAGGCAAAGGGCGCTGCTCACATGTTTCGGGTGCATCTGGATCACAATGCGCTACGCGAGCGATTGGCATTGCTGCATTTTCCATGGCTTCCGCCGACGTAGCGATAGGGTCTTTCATATCTTAGACATCCTTCATTCGGAGCCGTACTATGCCATCCGAATCAAGGCGTTTATCGGCCTCTCCCGTATCGAAGAGATGGTTGAGGTGCGCGATCGCCTCTACCATGGCCAGGCCAAATTCATTCTTGTGGATTGAGCGTTTGTACATCGTATCAAAGCAATCCACAGCTGATCGCCAGTCGGCAAGGTACTTTCTCAATCTTTTGAGCGCGCCGTGATGATTTTCGATCAGCATATCCAGCCGCTTGGGCAGCCCGGTGAACGGCCGGTTGTGGCCCGGCAGCACCAAATGGCCTTCGCGGGCACAGGCTGCAAACCGCTCACATGCCTCAATCCACTCACCTACCGGATCAGCCTCAGGTTCGGATGCGTAAACCCCCAGGTTGGGCGAAATTTTGGGCAGGATCTGATCACCAGCAAGCACCAGCTTACCATCAGCGGACCAGAATGTAGCGTGTTCCGGTGCGTGACCATTCCCGATGAACACACGCCACGCGCGCCCGCCCATCGTGATCCTGTCACCTTCTTTGATCCGCTTGAAGCCCGGGGTCAGCGGGTGGACAAAACCACCAAAAAAACCACGCCGTTTGCGCGACAGCTCAATCATTTCTTCTGGCGCGCCGGCGCGGGTCATATGTTGGATCTGCGCTTCGAACGCAGCATCCGAATCCTCAGAAATCATCAGCCGGGCTGTCAGCCATGCCGTGCGGGTCGCGTAAATCTCCGCCCCATGTTCCTCTTTGAACCAGCCAGCCAAACCAATATGATCGGGATGATGGTGTGTCACGACAACCCGTTTGACCGGTTTGCCCTTCAGGGGCCCATTCAGCGCGGTTTCCCACGCCTCGTAGCTTGCGTCAGACTGAAACCCCGTGTCGACAATGGTCCAGCTATCGCCGTCATCCAGCGCATAGATGTTCACGTGGTCCAGCTTCAAAGGCAAAGGCAAGCGGAACCAGAGAATTCCTTCAGCAACCTCTACCGCTTCACCCGGCGCTGGGATTGCCTCGCCGTGCGGGTAACGGACGCCTGCGCCCAATCGTTGGCTTTCATCAAGGCTCATGCGGACAACACCTCTGCATCCAGCGCATAAAGTTGCTCTGCACCCGCTGTCGCCGCGGCCAGCAACGCCGGAATATGCGGCATAAGCTGAGAAATATGGAACCTTGCCAGGGGCAAATGCGCGGCATCCGCCTCAGCTGCTTTTAGCAGGTAGTGGCCGCCCAGCAGCAGGCCCCAAGCTCGCAAATATGGGACCGCGCCAGCAAACCGGTCATTCAGCGTGTCAGTGCCCAGCATCCAGTCCGTTGCCTTTGCAACCTGCGTAGCAGCAGCGCTGACCTTCACTCCTAGCGCATCATTCGCCGCTGCGAAGGCGTTCGCCTCAATCTCTCCCAGCAGCGCTTTGCCAGCTTCGCCGCCATCCATCAGCTTGCGGCCGACAAGGTCCATCGCCTGAATGCCGTTGGTGCCTTCATAGATCGCGGTCACCCGCACATCGCGGGAAAACTGCGCTGCGCCGGTTTCCTCGACAAAGCCCATGCCGCCATGCACCTGCACGCCGAGATGCGCGACCTCGTTGCCGATATCGGTGGAGAACGCCTTGCAAATAGGTGTCAGGAACGCGGCGCGGGCGGCCCATGCGGCATCCTCTGTCGCCTTGGACATATCGATGGAAAATGCTGTGTCGAGAGCGATTGAGCGGGAAGACGACGTCAGCGCCTTCATTGTCATCAGCATCCGGCGCACATCCGCGTGGTCGATGATTGCGCCTGTGCCCTTATCCCCCAGCGGGGTGCGGCCCTGTTTGCGGTCCATCGCATACGCGACGGCCTTCTGCGTCGCCGCCTCAGCCACGCCCAGTCCTTCAACCCCGACACCAAGGCGGGCGTTGTTCATCATGGTGAACATGCAGGCCATGCCACCATTTTCCGGTCCAACCATCCAGCCTTTGGCGTCATCAAACTGCATGACACAGGTTGGTGAGCCGTGCAGGCCCAGCTTATGTTCCAGCGAGATTGGCTTGAGGGAGTTTGCGACACCCGGCTCGCCATTTTCATCAGGGATCAGTTTGGGCACGATGAACAGCGAAACGCCTTTGGTGCCGGCCGGCGCATCAGGCAGGCGTGCGAGGACCAGATGGCAGATATTCTCAGCCAGATCATGATCACCCCAAGAGATATAGATTTTCTGGCCACTGACGGAATACGACCCGTCATCATTCGGCTCTGCCTTTGAACGCAATGCACCAACGTCTGACCCAGCCTGCGGCTCAGTCAGATTCATCGTGCCGGTCCAGCTGCCTTCAATTAGTTTCGGCAGGTAAGTCGCCTTGATTTCATCGCTCGCGTGATGTTCCAGAGCATCGATCTGGCCCTGTGTCATCAGCGGGTTCAGCGACAAGGACAGGCAGGACGATGACATCATTTCATTCACCGCCGTCGTCAGAATCATTGGCAAGCCCATGCCACCGAATTCTTCAGGAGCGGATACGGCGACCCAGCCACCCTCACGGATCGCTTTGTAGCCCTGATCGTAACCGGGGGATGCCCGAACGACGCCATTTTCCAGTTTGGCGCCCTCAAGATCTCCGGCGCGCTGCAGTGGGGCCAGCACATCTTCAGCCATCTTGCCCGCCTCGGTCAGGATGGCCATGCGAAGGTCGGCGGTCGCTTCGCCATACTTACCCGTCTCCGTCAGGCGATCCGCGCCGATGACGTGGCTAAGCGTAAACTCGATGTTGGCCGCGGGGGCGCGATAGGTCATGCCGTGTAGATCCCGTTCAGATATCTCTTTGCGGAGAAGATAGTGCCGTTTCGCAGTCAGAGCTAGGCACTTTACGCTAACGTAAGGTAAAACTGACCCTAGGTCGTTCGACCGATGCCCTAACACTGTGTTACCGCTGGGCTGTTCAGCTTTAGATTGTCTCGCTTTCATGCAGCATAGCCCGTCGCCCCTCCTTATCCCGACCCTTGCGGCGGCGAATTTCGCTGTAGGTGTGGGCAGTTTCATCACCATTGGTGTCTTAACGCCAATGTCCGCTGACCTGAACTTGACAGCGGCTGAGGCCGGGTTTGTTATGACTGTCTATGCCATCGCCTACGCCATCGGTTCACCCCTGATGGTGGCCGCAACCGGCAGCTGGGCGCGGCGGTCGGTTCTGTGCGGCGGGCTGCTATTGATGGGGCTTTCGTCAGTCATCTCCGCATTAGCGGAAACGCCAGACATCTTATTCATTTCCCGCGCTATTGCGGCCCTTGGCGGCGGCGTCATCACACCGGTTGTCGCCGGAGTAGCGGCGGCTAACAGCCCGCCCGAAAAGCGCGGATCGGCGATGGCGATGACGTTCTTTGGCCTGTCGTTCGCGCAGGTACTGGGCATGCCAGCCTGCGCGTGGATCGGCTATACCTTTGGCTGGCAAGTATCTTTCTGGGTCGCAACAGGCCTGGCGCTGGCCGCCGCTTTGCTGGTTTTCACGGTCATCCCAGCCAAAACCGCGTTTCAGGTAAATTCCCTCAACACGTTGGTCGCGGCGCTGAGAGATCTGAAAAGCGTTTTCGCCATCCTTCTCACCTCAACCATGATGGGGTCGATGTATATCGTGTTCACGTACATTGCCCCGATAATTGAGCAAGGCATGGGCTTTGGCCGGGATGGCGTCAGCCTGTTCCTGATGATTTTCGGCATTGGTGGCATCATTGGCAGCCTTATCGGTGGCAAAATGGTTGACCGGTTCGGCCCTGTCCGATGCGTCGCCGTCATCATCGCAACGCAGATCGCATTTCAGTCGATGTTTTCAATGCTGCCGATGCCGGTCTTCGCGTTCTTCTCCATCGGCATTGTCGGCGCAGCCTTTGGTTGGGCTTTCATGGTGCCACAGCAATTGCGGCTGATCACCATGGCGCCGGAAAGACAGGCGGTCACACTGGCGTTGAACGCGGCGGCGATCTATCTTGGTGCCTCCATCGGGTCAGCGATTGGCGCGGTGGTGGTTGAGACGTGGGGGATGCAGTATCTGGGCTTTGCCGCCGGGTTCGGCGCCTTCCTCGCGCTCTGCCATTTTCTGTTGTCGGAGCGCTGGCTGAAAGCATGACGGACCGTTGGACCAAGATCGCGCCCGCGGCTGAGGCGCTGCTGGCAGGCGATCTGATCGCTTTTCCGACAGAGACAGTCTACGGCCTTGGCGGCGATGCGACCCGCGATGAAAGCGTCGCCTCGATCTTTGCTGCAAAAGGTCGTCCAAAATTCAATCCGCTCATCCTGCACGTTACAGATCATTCGGAAGCTGAGAGATTTGGCGACATATCAGCAGGGCTCCGCTCGCTGGCTGAGAGATTCTGGCCCGGGCCGCTAACCCTGGTCGCACCGCTTCGCGAAAGGGCCAAAGTTTCCCCCCTCGCAAGCGCCGGTCTCGACACAATAGCGTTGCGCGTTCCGGCCGATTCCCTAGCCCGAGAGTTATTGGCAGAGGTCAAAATCCCCCTCGCAGCGCCGTCCGCCAACCCATCCGGAAAAGTTAGCCCAACGACTGCCGATCATGTCCTCGCAGGGCTGACTGGCAAAATTGCTGGCGTTCTCGATGGCGGCCCCTGCCCTGTCGGCCTGGAAAGCACGATCGTCGGCATGGACGGCGAAACCCCTGTCCTCCTCCGACCAGGCGGCGTCGCGGTCGAGGATCTGGCGGATGCTTTGGGCAGGCCTCTTATCACCCACAAAGGCGCCATCAATGCGCCGGGGCAATTATCCAGCCACTATGCCCCCGACGCACCCGTTCGCCTGAATGCAGATGCGCCTGACGAAACCGAGGCCTATATCGGCTTTGGCGCCAGCCCTTCGGGCGACATCAACCTGTCCCCGACAGGTGACTTGATTGAGGCGGCAGCTAATCTTTTCGCAGCCCTTCGCGACATCGATCATTTCAACAAACCCATCGCCGTCGCACCGATCCCAGAAACGGGCCTTGGCGCCGCGATCAACGACCGCTTGCGCCGCGCCGCCGCCCCGAGGAGCTGATATATGCCTCTAAACACACCTTCATCTGACTTCCTGAACGGTTTGAAAGATTTCCTCGGCCCGCAGGGCTGGCGCGCACCCGAAGACACACCTGAAAAATTCGAAGAGCCGCGCGGCAAATGGAAGGGTTTGGGCGCGATGGTCCTGCGCCCTGAGGCGACCGAAGAGGTTGCTGAGATCATCTCTCGCGCCGCCGCTGAGCGTGTCGCCGTAATCCCGCATTCCGGCGGCACCGGGCTGGTCGGTGGGCAAGTGACGGTAAGCGGCCCTCCGCCCGTCCTTCTATCAGTGGAGCGTCTAAGTCGCATCCGCGACGTCGACCCCACCGACAACGTCCTGATTGCCGAAGCCGGCGTGATCCTCGCCGACATTCAAAATACCGCGGACGAGGCTGATCGTCTTTTCCCCCTCTCGCTCGCCTCAGAAGGGTCATGCCGGATTGGCGGCAATCTTGCGACGAACGCAGGCGGCGTTCAGGTTCTGCGATACGGCAACGCCCGCGATTTGTGTCTGGGGGTTGAGGCTGTGCTGCCGTCCGGCGAGATCATTCGCGGGCTGAAGCGGTTGCGCAAAGACAACACCGGCTATGACATCCGCCATCTGATGATTGGTTCTGAAGGTACATTAGGCGTGATCACCGCCGCGTCCCTCAAACTCTTCCCTCGTCCAGCCGAAACCGCCACAGCCTTCCTGGCTGTCCCTGGCCCGCAGCAAGCCGTCGATCTGCTGAACTTTCTGCGCCCCAAAGTTGGCGACGTCATCTCAGCCTTTGAACTGATCGACCGGATGGGCGTTCAATTTCTGAAAGACACGGGCTTGGGGCAGCCAGATCCGCTGGACCCAATGCCGCGCTGGATCGTTCTGGTGGAAACAGGTGGCAGGCCCGGCGCAAGTGATGCGCTAGAGGCAGCGTTGGCTGAGGCGTTCGAAGCAGGCCTCGCCACTGATGGCGTCGTTGCGCAAACCGAGGCCCAGCGCGCGAATTTCTGGAAGATCCGCGAGACGATCCCAGAGGCGAACCGCCTGATTGGCGCCATAGCCAGCCACGACATCTCAGTTCCCGTCGCGCGCATTTCAGAGTTCATCGCCAAAGGTGAGGCGGCGCTTGCGAAACATTTCCCTGACCTGCGCCTCAACTGTTTTGGCCATGTCGGCGACGGCAATCTGCACTTCAACATCTACCCACCGAAGGGCCGCAAAAAGGGTGAATTTGGCAACATTCAGGCCGATGTGTCCCGCCTGATCCACAACCTGACGGCCGATACCGATGGCTCTATCTCTGCCGAACACGGCATTGGCAGGCTTAAGGCTGCGGATCTTGAGCATTACGGCGATCCGGGCAAACTGTCCGCGATGCGGGCGATCAAAGCCGCGCTTGACCCGCACGGGATCATGAACCCCGGCGCCGTGCTGAACGCATAAAGGCACATCTACCTTTGACGGCGCGCTGAACCCGGCGTATCCCGAAATTACGTTCTCAAACGGCAGAACGCAGGGGAGCATGGTCGATCATATGAGCAAGATGAGAGTGTCACGTTCAGAATTCGAAGCCACCGTTCGCAAGGCCGCGCGCGGCGCCGACTGGCCTGCGGCCCTTGCAGAGGATCTGTCTCGGGCGGCAGGCGCACTGGCGGCAACCGGTGGCAAGGGTGGTGAACTAGGCTTAAGCATGGTGGAAGGTGATCAACGTGACATCCTCGCCGCCACTATCACAGCGTTTGAGTTATCATTGGGCGGCGAAGCCTCTGCAGTGACTGACGCACCATCTGATTTGCTGGCTGCATGCGCGCTGAGCATGGGCGCGGAGCATGGCGTCGGATTTGACATCAGCACTGAAGGCAATGGCGCGAAGATCAGCGCTGACGCCAAAAAATCCGTTGAAATCGTTGAGATTTTTGTCGCACCGACTGTTTGGGGCAGTCTGCAGAAGCTGGCGCACAAATCCTACGTTCTGGCCTCTGCAAAATCCCGGCTGGCGGGCGCTGGCGCCGGGCTGACCGATAACGACTAAGTCGAGCGGTCCACTTCCCCGGCCCTAAACCGGGGCGGTGGCGACAAAGCTCACCCTTCGTCGGCGTCAGTTTTCTTGGCAGCCTTCTTCGCAGCTGGCTTTTTCGCCGCGGGCTTTTTCTTAGCCGCAGCTTTCTTCTTCGCAGCTGGCTTTTTCTTAGCGGCGGCCTTCTTCTTCGGCGCTTTCGCCGCCTTCTCAGCAATCATCGCAACCGCTGCATCCATATCGATGGTCGCAGGGTCCATTTCCTTGGGAATGGTCGCGTTGATCTTGCCCCATTTGACGTAAGGACCATACCGCCCTTCCATCACATTGACCGGTCCGCCCTCAGACGGATGCTCACCCAACTCTTTCAGCGCTTTTTGCGCCGTGCGGCCCCGGCCCGGGTTCGCGATCTTTTCTGCGATCAGTTCGACAGCGCGGTTCATGCCCAGCGTGAACACTTCCTCTGGGTCTTTAAGGTTCGCATAAGTCTTGTTGTGCTTCACGTATGGGCCGTATCGACCAATCGCGGTTTCAATCGGTTCACCATCTTCAGGGTGGGGACCGACGAGACGCGGCAGGGATAACAGCGCAATCGCCTTTTCCAGGTCCACCGCTTCAGGCATCATTGTTTTCGGAATTGAAGCGCGTTTTGGCTTTTCCTTCGAATCCGGTTCAGGCTCACTCAGCTGAACGTATGGGCCAAACCGCCCGTTTTTCAGCCAGATATCGATGCCATCATCGTTCTTCCCAAGCACCGTATCGGAAATTGCGCCTTCTTCTTCGCCGCCCAATGGGCGTGTGTAACGACATTCCGGATAGTTCGAGCAGCCGATGAACGCACCACCCGACCGGGCCGTGCGCATCGATAGCTTGCCAAGTCCGCATGCCTTGCAAACGCGCGGGTCCGTGCCGTCGCCAGTGTCGGGGAACAGGTGCGGTGCAAGGACGTCGTTGATGACCTCCAAAACTTCACCGATGCGCAGGTCTTTGGTCTGCTCAAGATCGCCTGAAAAGTCCTTCCACCACTGCGTCAGAACCGCTTTCCAATCGGCGCGACCGCCAGAAACATCGTCCAGCTGGTCTTCCAGAGATGCTGTGAAATCATAATTCACAATGCGCTTGAAATAGTTCTCAAGGAACGCCGTAACGAGGCGCCCCTTGTCCTCAGGGAACAGCCTGTTCTTGTCTTTGCGAACGTATTCGCGGTCCTGAATCGTCGTGATGATCGAGGCATAGGTGGACGGGCGACCAATGCCCAGCTCTTCCATCCGCTTCACAATCGTCGCTTCGGTGTAGCGCGGTGGCGGCTGGGTGAAATGCTGTTCCGGCGTGACGGCGTTTTTCTTCGCCGCTTCGCCTTGATTGATCTCTGGCAAGCGACCGCCGTTTTCATCATCGACAACGTCGTCGCGACCTTCTTCGTAGACTTTTAGGAAGCCGTCAAACCGCACCACTTGACCCGTCGCGCGCAGGCCAACCTTATTATCGGCCGAGGCGATCTCAACCGTCGTGCGTTCCAGACGCGCCGCTTCCATCTGGGACGCGATGGAGCGTTTCCAGATCAGATCGTACAATTTCGCCTGATCAGGCTCTAAGCCTTTCAGGGTGTCTGGCGCAGCGGACAAAACCGTTGGGCGGATACATTCGTGCGCTTCCTGCGCGTTCTTGGCCTTGTTCTTGTAGACGCGCGGGGACGACGGCACATAGCTGTCGCCATAGCGGTCCTTGATGGCGTCGCGAGCAGCAGTCACGGCCTCAGGCGCCATGTCGATGCCATCAGTCCGCATGTAAGTGATGTGGCCAGCCTCATACAGGCGCTGCGCCGCGCGCATTGTCGCTTGTGCGCCAAAGCCCATCTTGCGGGATGCTTCCTGCTGCAGGGTTGAGGTCATGAAGGGCGCGGCGGGATTCCGCGTGCCGGGCTTGGCTTCAACGCTGGCGATCTTCAGGTCGCGCGCGGTGATCGCAGCGACGGCGGCCTTGGCCTTCGCCTCGTCATTCAGATCGAATTTGTCGAGTTTCGCGCCATTCAGATTCGTCAGGCGGGCCTCAAACGCATCGCCGCGCGGCGTTTCCAACGCGGCTTTCACGGACCAGTATTCCCGGGCCTTGAACGCTTCGATCTCCATCTCGCGTTCAACAACCAAACGCAGGGCGACGGATTGGACGCGGCCGGCAGATTTCGCGCCCGGCAGTTTGCGCCAAAGGATCGGCGACAGGCTAAACCCGACGAGGTAATCCAAGGCGCGGCGGGCGAGATACGCCTCGACCAGCTCCATATCGATGGCGCGGGGTGTGCGCATCGCTTCGGTTACGGCGGACTTGGTGATGGCGTTGAAGACAACGCGCTGAACGGGCGTGTCTTTCTTGACTGCGCGGCGCTTTTGAAGCGCCTCCAGCAGATGCCAGGAAATCGCTTCACCTTCGCGGTCAGGGTCAGTCGCGAGGACCAATTCGCCGTCGTCTTTCAGTGCTTCAGCGATGGCGCGGACGTGTTTGGTGGACTGGGTCGCCACCTCCCACTTCATCTCAAACCCTTTTTCCGGGTCGACCGATCCATCCTTGGGCGGCAAGTCGCGGACGTGGCCGTACGACGCCAAAACGGTGTAATCGTCACCGAGATATTTGTTGATCGTCTTGGCTTTCGCCGGGGATTCGACAACGACGACTGGCATTCAGGAAGGTCTCCGCAACAAGTAGGTCAGGGCCGCGGAAGATGGGAGCGCGCTGCCGATAAGTCAACGGGCCGAGGTGCGGCGAGATGGTCGTCTGTGACATCGAACACCGGCTATCCGCTCGACGCGCCTTCTATTTGACCATCAGTTCAATCGGGCGAGCGGGCGATCAGGCCACCTGGCCGCCGTTCGATTTTGCCCGCCAGATCAAGTTCCAGCAGTGCTTAGGACAGGTTCGCGGGCGTTACGGCCAGATCCCGCGCCAGTCTGTCCACTTCAACCGGGGCGACGCACAATAATGACATCGCACGTTCAGCCAGGTCTGGGTCCGCCTCGACGCGAATGTTGTGTTCGAACAACGGCGCAGGTTCATGCAAAGCAAGGCTACGAGGCCCGCCAAGCACATCTTCAACATCGTCTGCATCACGGACTAAGGCAGCGCCCTGCTTGATCAACTCGTTGCACCCTTCGGCACGCGAATCGAGAGGGGAACCTGGCGTCGCCATCGCCTCACGCCCCTGATCCAACGCAAATCTGGCAGTGATCAGCGACCCTGATCGCGCGGCGGCCTCAACGACGATCACAGCGCGCGACAGGCCCGATACGATGCGGTTGCGCCGGGGGAAATGACGCCCTTGTGGCGCCAGGCCCATCGGCGCCTCTGACAATAACAGGCCCTTTTCGGCCATCTCAGCGGCCAGCTTTTCGTTCTCAGCCGGATAGATATGATCCACCCCGCCCGCCAACACGCCTATTGTGCCGGTATCCAAAGCGGCTTGGTGAGCGGCGGCGTCTACCCCCCTTGCCAGGCCAGACGCGATAATATGACCGCGATCACCGAGATCTTTGGCAAGAAGCCGCGCCATGCGCAGACCCACTGACGAAGCGTTTCGCGCGCCAATCAGCGCCAATACCGACCCGGCGGCCAGCGCCACATCACCTAGGGCCCAAAGAAACGGAGGCGGATCAGCAATTTCCGCCAAGCGTTCAGGATAATCATCAGCGCCAAGGCATAGCATGCGGGCACCTGCAGCCAGCGCCCTTTCCATTTCTGTCACGCCCTGTCGTTCAGAACAGGCCTGATAGGCCCGCGCGCCCCCCCGCGCGGCCAATTCCGGCAACGCGTCAAGCGCAGCCCCCGCCCCGCCATATCGCCCCATCAGGCTTTGAAACGAGCGTGAGCCAACGTTGCGGCTGCGCGAAAGGCGCAGCCAGGCAGGGCGTTCGGCATCGGTTTGCGGATTGGGCATAGGTTCCTCCAGACAAGGAGGACGATGGCATTTTAGCTAAATTTATCTTAACTGCCGCCGATTTTCGGCTCTGCCCCCCGGATAAGGCGCCCGAGGTTTTCATGGTGACGCATCCAGGTCACGACGATCAGGATCAGGGCAACCCAGATCGCGCCCTTACCGCCCATGAACCACAGCCAGACCGGCGCGGTCAGCGACATCAGCAGCGCGGCGAGGGATGAAATGCGGAAAACGGCCGCGAACACCAGCCATGCAGCGCAGCAGGCAAGGCCAGCCCAGAAACTGAATCCAAGGATCACACCCAGGAATGTCGCGATGCCTTTACCGCCCTTGAACCGCAACCAGACAGGAAAACAGTGCCCCAGAAACGCGCCCAAACCGGCCAGTTGTGCGCTCAGATCGCCCCAAAGCGACCCAAACAACAGAACGGCGACAACGCCCTTGATCATATCGATGAATAACGTTCCTGCGGCGGCCTTTTTGTTCCCGGTCCGCAACACGTTCGTCGCGCCAATGTTGCCAGAACCAACCTTGCGAACATCGCCCAGCCCCATCACCCGGGTCATCAGGACACCGCCAGGAATGGACCCGAACAGGTATCCGCCAATCAACGCCGCAAGCAACCAGGGCCAGGCCCTGTCCCAGCCCATGACATCGGGCAAAAGCGTGGCGAATTGTTCAAACGCAGTCATGCAGCGAACACCTCTTCCCCCGCGACCCAAGTCCTAAGCGCTTTGCCTGTCATCAGACGGCGATCGAAGGGAGAGTTCTTTGATTTCGACTGCAATGCAAAACGATCCAGCACGTAAGGCACATCTGGATCCAACAGCACCAGATCAGCGGGCGCGCCTTTGGCCAGACGCCCGCCTTCCAGACCCAGCAGCCGCGAAGGCGCAAGGCTGAGACGCTCAAATAGCGTTGGCAGGTCTGTCAGGCCATCGTGATACAGTTTTAGTGCGGCAGGCAGCAGTGTTTCCAAACCAACTGCGCCAATGGCGGCGACTTCGAAGGGCTGCCGTTTCGATTCTTCATCCTGTGGTCGGTGGGACGAAATGACGATGTCGATCAATCCGTCCGCCACCGCCTGAACCATAGCGGCGCGATCTTCTTCTTCGCGCAGAGGCGGTTCCAGTTTGAAGAAGGTCGGATACCCCTCCAGATCCATCTCATTAAGCACAAGATGATGGTGGCTGATCCCGGCAGTGACTTTCAGGCCCTTGTCCTTGGCCCTTGTCAGCGCTTCCAACGACCCAGCCGTAGTGATCATATCGGCGTGATATCGCGCGCCCGTAACTTCAACCAACGCCAGATCACGTTCCAGCATCATGCGCTCAGCGATCGGGTGAACGCCCGGCAAGCCGAGTTTTGAGGCGAACAGGCTTTCAGTCACGCAGCCTTCCGCCTTCATCGCAGGATCCTGCGGGTGATGGACAACCAGCGCGCCCAAAGAATTGGCGTAATCGAGGCAATTGCGGAACACTGTCGGATCAGCGATGGCGTTCGACGCATCGGTGAAGGCCAGCGCGCCTGCATCAAGCAGAAAGCCGTACTCCGTCATCTCGCGGCCCTTCAGGCCTTTGGTCAGCGCCGCCATGGGCGCGACGCGGACGACGGATGCAGCTTCCGCCCGGCGCATGGCGAACTCCATAACCGCAGGGTCATCAACAGCAGGATCGGTATCAGGCTGCACGGCGATCGTTGTCACACCGCCCGCAGCTGCCGCGCGCCCGACTGAGCGATAGCTTTCCTTATGCCGTTCACCCGGCTCCCCCACCGACACACGCATATCAACGATGCCCGGGGCGAGTGGCTTGCCATCGCAGTCGATGACCGTGGTGCCTTCGGGCGCGGCGGGGCCGGTGCCCTTGGCGACGTCAGTGATAATGCCGTCCGAAATGCGCAGTGCGCCGGCGCCGTCATAGCCGGTTTCAGGGTCGATCAGGCGGGCGTTTGAGAGGATCAGGTCTGTCATATCTTTGCTCCACCCGGCATTTCGCTGCGATCACATTCAAGCATTCGGAATATTCCGCGCCAACAGATCCATTACCGCCATGCGAACAGCGACGCCCATCTCAACCTGCTCCTGAATCACTGACCTATTGATGTCGTCAGCGACATTGGGGTCAATCTCGACCCCCCGGTTCATCGGGCCGGGGTGCATGACGATGGCGTCGTCTTTGGCAAGCGCCAGCTTCTCTACATCCAATCCATAACGATGATAGTATTCGCGGGTCGAAGGCACAAAAGCGCCCTGCATCCGTTCTTGCTGAAGCCGCAGCATCATCACGACATCGACGCCTTCCAGCCCTTTGCGCATGTCGTCGAACACCTCAACGCCCATCCGCTCAATCCCGTTGGGTAGCAGCGTTGGCGGCGCGATTACGCGCACGCGGTTCTCCATCTTGTTCAGCAACATGATGTTAGACCGCGCGACGCGGCTGTGGTTGATGTCGCCACAAATCGCCACGGTCAGACGATGCAACCGGCCTTTATGACGACGGATCGTCAGCGCATCCAACAAAGCCTGCGTCGGATGTTCATGCCGCCCGTCACCCGCGTTGATGACAGAGCAGTTCACTTTCTGCGCCAACAGCCCAACAGCGCCCGAATTCCGATGTCGCACGACCAGCAAATCAGGATGCATCGCGTTCAGTGTGACGGCCGTATCGATCAGCGTTTCACCCTTGGCGATAGACGATGATTTCAGCGACATGTTCATCACGTCGGCGCCAAGGCGTTTGCCAGCCAACTCAAAACTCGCCTGCGTGCGGGTCGAGTTCTCAAAGAAGATGTTGATCTGGGTCAGGCCCTTCAGAACGGCCTTTTTCTTGTCGCGCTGACGCGACAGCTCAACATACTCTTCAGCCTGATCGAGAATGGTGACGATGTCAGACTGGCTGAGCGTTTCAATGCCGAGAAGATGACGATGGGGGAACAATGCGCGTCTCCATTGATTTCGCGTCTTATAGGGGCGGCGCGAACGGGCGACAAGAACGGCGAGCCGCCCAAATTCATACGATATTCACCACGATGTGAGAAAGACGGCTTTCCCTTCCACAGCATCGACCCCATACTCAGCATATGATTTTCCCCCGCTATCATCGCGCAGAGATCGCCGCCGACGCCATAGTCCACGCCCTTGGCGTCGGATTTGCGCTGATCGGCGGCCCGATTCTGATCGGTCTTGTCGCGGCGGAGGGGGACATTTGGCCCGTTGTTGCGATATCGGTTTACGTTGCCACCCTGATCGCGATGTTCACTGCGTCCGCCAGCTACAACCTGATCCCAATCGAATCGTGGAAGGGATGGCTGCGCAGGCTGGATCACTCGACGATTTACCTGAAAATCGCGGGCGCCTACACGCCCTTCGCGACCATATCCATTGGCGGGTTCGTCGGCAAAACCCTGCTTGCGACTGTCTGGATCGTAGCCCTGACTGGACTGGCGTTGAAGCTGTTGTATCCGCGGCGGTTCGAGATCCTGTCAATCATCCTTTACCTCACGCTTGGCTGGGCGGCTGTTTTCGTGGCTGGGGATGTCATGAAAAGTCTGGACAGCGTCGCCCTGACGCTGATCGTGATTGCTGGCGGGCTGTATTCGTTGGGCATCGTTTTCCATCTATGGGAAAAACTGCCATTTCAGAACGCAATCTGGCATCTGATGGTATTGTCGGCCACAGCGGTATTGTACGCCGCCATGGCCGTGGAGTTTGTCTGACCCTGATCAGGCTGTTGGGTCTGCACCAACCTGAACAACCTGTTTGCCAAAATTCCCGCCTTCAAGCAGCGAGATGAACGCAGCGGGTGTGTTCTCCAACCCCTGGGTCATCGTCTCTTTCACCTTGATCTCGCCTGATATGACCTTCGGCCCGACCTCGGCAAGAAAATCGGGGAACTTTTCCCAGTGATCACGGACGATGAAGCCGCGCACGGCAATGCGCTTGGTCAGAATTGAGCGCATCATGAACGGCAGACGATCCTGCCCTTCGGCCGCGCCCGTGTCATTATAGTTTGCAATCATCCCGCAGACCGGCATCCGGCTAAAAGGGTTCATCAGAGGCACGACAGCATCCAGCGTCACACCGCCAACATTCTCAAAATAGATGTCGGCGCCATTCGGGCAGGCCGCCGCCAATTTGGCGTTCAGGTCAAGATCGCGGTGATCGACGCAGGCGTCGGCGCCAAGCTCATCAACGACATAACCGCACTTCTCAGCACCACCGGCTACGCCGACAACGCGCAGCCCATAGGACTTGCCAAGCTGAGTGACCAGTGAGCCGACGGCGCCAGAGGCGGCGGACACGACCAACGTCTCGCCTTCTTTCGGCTTGCCGTGGATATTCAGCCCGGCCCACGCGGTCATCCCCGGCATGCCAAGAACGCCCAGCGCATAGGATGGCTTGGTGCGGCCATCCAGCTTCATCAGGCCCTCGCCCGAATGCGCCTGACGCTCGACCCAGTCGATGCCGCCCATCACCAGATCGCCAGCGGCAAAGCCATCATTGCGGCTTTCCATTACCTCGGCGACACAGCCTGATCCCATGGCGGCGCCAACCTCAAACGGTGGCACATAAGATTTGCCCGCGTTCATCCGGCCCCGAAGATAGGGGTCGAGCGACAGGTATATCAGACGCAAATGAACCTGACCGTCGCCAATCGTCGGCATCTCGATAGCGCGATGTTCGAAATTCGCAGCGACAGGCGCGCCGGTTGGTCGGCTGGCGAGAATGATCTCAGCGTTGGTGGACATGGCAGGCTCCATTCAGTTTTCAGTTTTCACGATAGATACCATTCGCCCTGCCCGCCGCCAGACTAACCTGCCGTCATACCCCCGCCAGCCCCCCGCCGGGCCGATGACGCACCGATAGCCCTTGCGCGCGCCGAGTGGGCGCTTACTCTTGCGCCAAAGAATACCAGATGCGGCGGGAGGATTGCATGCTCAACCAACTTTTCGGGCTCGACGGAAAAGTCGCCCTTGTCACCGGCGGCGCCACCGGCATTGGCCGTATGGCCGCGACGGGCCTTGCGGGCGCCGGCGCACGGGTGATGATTTGCAGCCGGAAGCTGGAGATGTGCGAAAAGACCGCCGAAGAAATCAACGGCATGGGCCTTCCAGGTTCGGTTGAGGCCTTTCGCGGTGATGTCGGCAGCGACGAAGGCATCGACGCGATTGTCGACGATGTGCGGGCACGGACGGACAATCTCCACATACTGATGAACAACGCAGGCGCAACCTGGGGCACGCCTTACCCCGATTACCCCTACAAATCCTGGGAAAAGGTGATGGGCCTGAACACCCAAGGCCTGTTTCACATGACCCAGCGCCTGACACCGATCCTTGCCGCCTCAGCTACTGATGAAGACCCGGCGCGGGTGATCAATGTGGGGTCCGTCATGGGTCAAGCGCCGATGGGTCTGGGCACCTACGCCTATTCCGCGTCGAAAGCCGCCGTGCACCACCTGAGCAAGATCCTCGCGACGGAACTCGCCGATCAGCGCATCACAGTGAACGCCATCGCCCCCGGCCCGTTCCCGTCGAACATGACTGCCTTTGCGACCGGCAAGGAAGAAACCCGCGCCAAGATCGACGCTGCGAACCCGCTGGGCCGTGTGGGTCGCGCCGATGATATCGCGGGTCTTCTGGTGTTCCTGTCCGCCCGGTCCGGCGCCTACATCACCGGCGCTGTGATCCCGACCGATGGCGGCCTGCACGTCGAAACCATCAAAACCCTGTTTCATACGGAGTGAGCCAGATGGCCCATGAAGCTGCAAAGCTCGACACCGACGTCGTTGAAAAATATCTGAAATCGGTGATCCCTGATTTTCAGGGGCCGATCACGGCGGAAAAAACACCAACGGGACAGTCAAACCCAACATTTCTGCTGTCATCCCCGTCGGGCCGCTACGTCCTCCGCCGCAAACCACCTGGCGTTCTGCTGAAGTCAGCGCATGCCGTGGATCGAGAGTTCCGCGTCATCTCAGCCCTGCAAAATTCGGACGTACCCGTGCCGAAAACCTACGTTCTTTGCGAAGACGAAGATGTCATCGGCACGATGTTCTATGTGATGGAGCGTGTCGAAGGCGGCGTCTGGTTCGACCCTACCTTGCCCAAGTTCGACAATGATGCGCGCGGGCTGATGTTTGACGACATGAACCGCTGCCTCGCCGCCCTGCACTCCGTCGATTACAAAGAGGTCGGGCTGGAAACCTTCGGTAAACCCGGCAGCTATTTCCTGCGCCAGTTCACCCGCTGGACCAAACAATACCGCGCGTCTGAGACCGAAACGATTGAGGATATGAACAACCTCATCGCGTGGCTTGAAGCGAACTGCCCAGCAGAAGATGACCGCACAAGGTTGGTCCACGGCGACTACCGCATCGACAACTTGATCTACCATCACAAGGTTCCAAAAGTCGCCGCTGTGCTGGATTGGGAGCTGAGCACGCTCGGCCATCCCATCGCCGATCTCGCCTATCAGCTGATGCAATGGATGATGCCGCCGGGCGAAAGTGGTCGCGGGCTGGCAGGCGTTGATCGCGCATCCCTAGGGATTCCATCAGACGAACAATACGTTGAGGCGTATCTGAAACGAGTTGGCCTGACATCCGCGCCAGAGTTGCCGTTTGCACTGGCGTTTTCGCTGTTCCGATCTGCCGCGATTATTCAGGGCGTCAAGAAACGCGGCCTTGATGGCAACGCATCAAACCCTGAAGCCGCGCTGCAAATGGGCGAGAAAATTCCACTGATCGCCGCCGCAGGCATGAAAGTCATCAAGGAACAGCTATGAGCCGCTTCAAAGGTAAAACCGTCATGATCACGGGCGCTGCCCGTGGTTTTGGCGCACTGGCGGCGAAGATGTTTGCGGCAGAGGGCGCGAAAGTTGTCCTTGGCGATGTGTCAGATGATGTCGAAAACGTCGCCAAGGCGCTTGGTGGCGTTTGGGCGAAATGTGACGTGTCCAAAGAAGATCAGGTCAAGAACCTTGTCGCGTTGGCGGCAGAGACTGGCGATGGGCGGCTGGATGTCGCGCTGAACAACGCAGGTATCGTACATGACCTTACCAAGCTTGAAGATGTAAGCATTGAGACCTTTAACAAGCAGATCAATGTGAATGCAGGTGGATGCTTCCTCTGCATGAAACACCAGTTGCCCATCATGGTGGCCCAGGGCGGCGGCGCCATCGTAAACGTCGCTTCAGTCGCGGGTCTGGGTTCTGCACCCGGTCTTTCAGCCTATGCCGCAGCCAAGCACGCGGTCGTTGGCATGACCAAGACCGTGGCTGACGAATACGCCCGGCATAAGATCCGCGTAAATGCGATCTGCCCCAGTTTCACTGATACCGATATGGCCGACACGTTGCGCAAGGTGACGGTTGATGGAGCCGGTGAAAAGATCGACCCCAAATTCCTGTCCCGCATCCCGATGCGCCGGATTGCTGAACCAGAAGAAATGGTGCAGGCGATGCTTTGGGCCGCCGCGCCGGAAAACAGTTTTATGACGGGTCAGGCGATTGCCATCGATGGCGGGCTGACAGCGACCTGAAACACCGGGCGGTCCGACGAACACAACCGCGTACGCCTGCCTTCAGTCGGGCGTATTGCGACGTTGCATGTCGTCACCACTTCCGACGTTTTGGCGCTATGAACCGCCCAACGATGACCTAGCGAAGCGTCCCACATGGGCAGTCGCAGACTTTGGTAAATTGAACGCAGCGCTCGCCTAACAAGTCCCAAAAATCGGAACATAGCACGAACATATTATGGCAACCGGTGTGTAACTGGTTACTTTTCAATAACTTAGATATTCTTTCACATGTGAAAGCTTTGGCGCCGGATTTTATCCCTCCACCAATTCTGCTTCTGGTCCAAGGTAGCTATCCCAGGCAAACCAATAAGCCACATGCCCCGCGACACGGGGCAAAATGGCGCCATTATCAGCGACAAGCCCCGCCTCGGTCATCCGCCAGATCTGGCCTTCGCCAATCAGAGTGACCTGATCGGGTCCCTTCTGAAAGGCTATTCCCCCACGCTCATACGCCCGCACGGTCCGCCCAGCAGCGTCGCCGATCAGCACCAATGGCATGTCACCGATCCTGTCATTCAGCACCCTGCCCCCTTCAAACGCGGCAAGCGACCACGCCTTGGCCGCGCCAAACTGGCGGATGCCAAAGACATAGTCTTTCTGAAGCAGCCGCGTCTGGTCGACCGTTGTCGGAAACATCAAACCTGGCGATGCAAAATAGTCTCGGTAAACCACGCCCGACCCGTAATCCTGAGCATGCCCTGTTGAAAGTGTCAGCACCTTCGTGCCCGGATTGCGCGCCTTCCAGGCGCCCCAAGGCTCTATCGTGACAGGGCGCGGGGTCAGTTCAATCCTGGATCCACGCAAAGCGCCGGATACGGGCTTTCCGGTGAACTGGTTCCACATCGATTCCGTTTGGCGGTCATACATCAGCTTGTTCGAACGGTAGAGGAACCCTGAAGTCGAGAAAACAAACGGCTCATCCCGCCCCTCAACCGCCGTTTCAAAAAGGATGCCCGCACCGCAAAGCGTGCAATACGCCAAGGCAACCGGGACGCCACCGATGACTTCGTTGAACATCTCATGCCAACCCATGATCCGCAGCGGGTAAGCGCGGATGTCGCCGTTGATCTCCACCCCGAAAACAAGGTCATCATCGCGCAGATAGTCTGCATCCCCCGCCGCGATCAAATCCGGGAAATCAAGCGGTGCAATGGTGTCGCGATGGACGCCGCCCCAGACCACCTCTTCGAACCGGATGTCCATCGCGCCGTCCGCGATAAACTCTGGGCGCAAAAAGGGCCTCCAGTTTGGTTCTTTCTCCATCAGGAACGTGCGTTTCATGACGTAAAAGGCAGGGTGAGATTTCACCTCTGGGTGCGCCTCTTGCCACAGCGCCCAGTCCGGCCAACTGCGAAGGCCGGTTTCACCCGTCAGGTCGCTAAGCGCGGCAAGAATTTCTGTTCGATCATAGCGGCTGAACATGAGGGCGAAGATCAGCCCGCTGACGACGTCCTGACGCCCCCGCTCTGTCAGGAACCTCAGCGCGGGCGGAATGTCGACGGAAGAGCCGAAGACCAGCGTCAGCAGGGCGTCCTCGATCCATTTGTCTTCATCCGCAGCCTGCGCCAGCAAGCGATAAGGCGCAGCGGCGGCGACTAGGCCCATCAAAGTGCTACGGCGTGTGGGCATGAAGACGTCTCCTGTTTCAGTGAACTACAATAGCGCCTTCCCGCGCCACCGGCCCCTCACGTCTGGTTGAATTGGCCTGTGATCGCACAGATTGTTTCCAAATCTGCAGATGACGGGCGCTAGGTGGTGGACTATCTCTGTTTTAACGCAATGAGGAACGCCAATGTCTGTTCGCCCCATCAAACGCCAAAGCGCCGCGCAGCCTACGTTAGAGGGTGCCGGCGTGCATCTGTCCCGCGCCTTTGGCTTTGGCGACCCCACCGAACTGGACCCGTTCCTGTTACTGGATGATTTCCGCAATGATGAGCCGGACCAGTACCTCAAAGGCTTTCCCTGGCACCCCCATCGCGGGATAGAGACGATCACCTATATCCTCGAAGGATCGGTGGAGCATGGCGACAGCCTCGGCAACGTTGGCAACCTTGGCGCGGGCGACGTGCAATGGATGACCGCTGGCAGCGGGATCATGCATCAGGAAATGCCCAAGGGCGACGCGCGGGGCCGAATGCATGGGTTTCAACTTTGGGCCAATCTGCCCTCTGCCGATAAGATGTGCGCGCCGCGCTATCAGGATGTGACAGCCAACGACATTCCTGAGGTGATCGAGGATGATGGTTCGAAAGCACGTATCATCTGCGGTGACTTTTGGGGGCAAACCGGCCCGGTTGACGGCATCGCCGCCGACCCACGCTATATCGACATCTCGATTCCACCCGGCCTGAAAAAGACCATCAAGATGGAGGTTGGCCGCCACGCTTTTGCTTACATCTTCGCTGGATCAGGCGACTTCGCCTATGCCTCAAAACCCACAGGCGTGCTGGTTGAGAAGGAATTCGCCGGCCAAGAGCATTCCATCCGCGACATGTCAGGTGACCGCACACTGGTTGTCTTTGATCAGGGCGATGAGATCACAGTGCAGGCGGGGCCAGCGGGCGTCAGATTCCTGCTGGTGTCAGGCGCGCCAATTCAGGAACCCGTTGCGTGGCACGGGCCGATTGTCATGAACACGAGGGAAGAGCTTGTTCAAGCGGTGAACGAGCTTCAGTCAGGCACCTTTATCAAGTCCTGACAACGTTGAGTATCAGGCCGTTGCTCTGCGACGGCGGGCGGCAAAGCCCAGTCCTGCGAGGCCAGCAATCATCAAAGGCAATGCTGCAGGCAGAGGAACCGGCGTCACGGCGCCGACCAGCGTCTGGTTACCCTGGTTGGTCAGTTCGTTAGTGCCAAATCCGCCTTCATCGACGGTGTTACAGCCGCTGTTTATGTCAAAGGTTTCACAGAACCCGACAGACGCTTTCGAAAGAAAGACTTTCTCACCCGGTGACGTTGTGTTCAGCAAAGGCGTGGCGAATTTCAACTGAATGACGAACGCGCCATCCGCCAAGGCATCACCGTCTCTGGCGATGTCAAAAATATTGTTAAATGACGGAAGAATTTCCTGAGTGTACTGCCCATCATACAGATTTCTGCTGGGCGTACCTTCAAGGCCAGTGCTTACGACAGTGATGTTGATATTCGACATGAAATTTGTGTCGCTGTCGTAATCGAACGTGCCTGAAATCCGGGCGTCGAACTGACCTGACCCCGACGTGTTGGTCAAAACCGCAACGTCGACAAAGCGCCACGTGATCGCGCTTGCTGGCAGAACAAGCGTCATCAAAAAGATTATGCCAACAGTTAACGATTTAGCTAAAGTAGCCATTGTTCAGCGCCCCAGATCCTAGTCTTAACGCGGTATTAACCGCGCTCACGAAGCAAAATATACCTCATGTATCGTGGAAATTCCGGCTTTCGAATGCCGTAATATGTAAAAATTAACACTTATATTACAAATTAGGCCTCCTGAATTCCCGCACTAGATGAGCATTAACCAATAGCTCCACTAGTGCGTGAGATTGTCTGGACTGGCGCCCCGACAAACATCGATTGTACCAAGTCTGCGGGTTCCGATTCGAGTTGAGACATGATTGACGCTTCACAAAAGACCCTTGAAGACTTTTTGAACGGCTTTTCGAATGTCGCGTTCTTTCTGGATAATCGCCGCATCATCCAGGCTGCAAACACACCTGCGCAGGCCACTTTTGGGCAAGATACAACTGGGCAGAATTTCGTCGCGATAATGCGCAGGCCAGAAGTTCTGCGCTTGATTGACGACTGTCTGACCAACAGGCGCCACGCCCAGGAATTGATGGCATTGGACAGCGTTCTTCGCGGTGATTTTCAGGTGAGGGCGTCCAGCGTAGGCGAAAGTGGGATGGTGGTCAGTTTCGCGGATCAGACCGACATTCGCGCAGCGGAAAGGATGCGTAGCGACTTCGTCGCCAATGTCAGCCACGAACTGCGATCGCCACTGACTTCAATATCTGGGTTTATCGAGACGTTGCAGGGTCCGGCCAAAGATGATGAGCAGGCGCAAAAGCGGTTTCTTGAGCTGATGAAACAAGAAGCTGGACGCATGGATCGGCTGATCGGTGATCTGCTGTCCCTGTCGAAAGTCGAAAGCGACGCCCATGTTCAGCCGCGCTCATCCGTTAACATCGGTGAGCTTGTCACACGCGTCATCGCGGTTCTCGCGCAGCCCGTCGCCAAAGCTAAAGTGAACGTTGAAGTTACAACGTCGGATACGCCGCTCCTAGTGCAGGGGGATGAGGATCAACTGAATCAAGTGTTCCTTAACCTCATTGAAAATGCGGTAAAATATGGCGGTGAAGGCGGCATCGTCAGCATATCTCTGGACCAACTACCGAACGCACCCAGCTTTCGCGGATCAGCTGTCAGCGTCGCTGTAACTGATCAGGGCGAAGGCATCGCACGACGCCATCTGCCCCGCCTTACAGAAAGGTTCTATCGTGTTGATGATGGGCGATCGCGCGAAAAGGGCGGCACCGGACTGGGACTGGCAATTGTCAAACACATCGTCCAACGCCATCGGGGCCGTCTGCTGATCGACAGCGTCGAAGGCGAAGGGTCGACCTTTACGGTATTGCTGCCAGAGGCTGATTAACCAGGCTAACGCGAATGCCAGCATATCCACAGGCTGTCATGAAACTGTCGCATCACTGTTACATTGGGTTCGCATCGACTTCGTAGAACATCGTCAGGAGCCGGCGAATATGTCGGCATTCCTGATGGAGAACACGATGTCGAAGTTCACTTTCACACTCGCCGCAGCAGCGCTTGTCGCCGCAGCTGGCGCCGCCGAAGCCCGCGACCAGATCCGTATCGTCGGATCCTCAACCGTCTTTCCCTTCTCAACCGCTGTGGCCGAGACGTTCGGCAAAACGACTGACTTCAAGACGCCAGTTGTTGAATCAACCGGATCTGGCGGCGGTCTGAAGCTGTTTTGCGCAGGCGTCGGTGTTGACCACCCTGACATGACGAACGCATCGCGCCGGATCAAAGCGAAAGAGATCAAGCTGTGCAAAGAAAATGGCGTCGATGCTGTTGAAGCAATCGTCGGTTATGACGGCATCGTTGTCGCCAACGCCAAAGGCGCCCCGGCATTCTCAGTCAGCCGCGAACAGCTTTGGACCGCACTGGCCGCCGAAGGCCCTAAACCTTCCAAGTGGTCCGAGATCGATCCGTCCCTCCCGAACATCAAGATCGAAGTTCTTGGCCCGCCGCCATCATCCGGCACGCGCGATGCGTTTGAAGAGCTGGTGATGCAAAAGGGCTGCGCCAAAGCGGAAGCTGGCGACAAAGCATACTGCAAAAAGGCAGGCTCTCACATTCGCGAGGATGGCGCTTTCATCGAAGCTGGTGAAAACGACAACCTGATCGTCTCAAAGCTGGAAGCGAACCCTAACGCCCTGGGTGTCTTCGGGTTTTCCTTCCTTGACCAGAACTCAGACAAGCTGCGCGGCGCGCTGGTTGACGGTGTTGAGCCGACCTTTGAGAACATCGCAGACGGCGCCTACCCCGTGTCCCGCTCGCTGTACTTCTACATCAAGAAACAGCATGTCGGCGTCATCCCTGGCATCGCCGAATACGCCGCTGAGTTCGCATCCGACGAAGCGGCGGGCGAGGAAGGCTATCTGGTCGACAAAGGTCTGATCCCGGTAGACGAGGACTTGTTTGAGGTAAATGCAGAGCGCGTCAAAGCCCTGACGCCCATCAGCGAAGCTGACCTCGGATCGTAATCGCCAAAAGCAAGTCTCAGGCGCGCCCAGTCCCTCGGGCGTGCCAATATTTCGCGGACCGCCTTCATGATACAGCTTGCCATCATCATCGTCCTGCTTCTTGCGGCGACTTCGTTCATTTTGGGACGCGGCAAGGCCCGATCGCTGGCGGGTGCCAATCAAGTCAGCCTGCATTCCCGCCCGGTCTACCACGGCGCTTACGGCGCGATTTGGGTCGCCATGGCCGGGATCGCCGCGATCTCGTTGGCGGCGGGTCTAGGCGCCAGCATTATCGAATCCCAGCTGATGGCGACGATCATCGAAGCGGCGCCGACGGCCTCAAACATCCAGCGCGAGCTTGTCCTCTCAGACGCCATCGCGCTGGCCTCTGGCGACATCGCCTCGCAGGAAGATAAGCTGCGGCTGCAGATCGCAGACAGCTACGCCAGCTTAGAGGCGACGCGCACATGGGTGACCGCCTTCATCGGCATCGCCGCCGCGGTGGCGACTTTCATGCTGACGCTGCGCCAGATCTCGCTGTCTTGGCGCGCACGCAACCGTTCAGAGCGGATCGTCTCCTACTTCCTCTGGGGTGCCGCCGTCATCGCCATCCTGACAACCGTCGGCATCATCTTGTCGCTGATGGGTGAGACGCTGAATTTCTTCGGCAAGATCGACTGGCAGGTCTGGAAATACCTGTTCGGCCTGAACTGGTCGCCGCTATCTGGCGTCCAGTCGGGCGAGATGGACCCCGACAAGGTCGGCGCGATCCCGCTGTTCGCAGGCACGATCATGATCACGATCATCGCCATGCTGGTCGCCACACCCATCGGCTTGCTGGCTGCGATCTACCTCTCTGACTTCGCCTCGCCCCGCGTCCGGTCCATCGCGAAACCGATGTTGGAGCTGCTCGCAGGCATCCCCACCGTCGTATACGGCTTCTTCGCCGCCCTAACGCTCGGCCCGTTCATCCGGGGCGCTGGTGAAAGCATTGGCCTGACCGTGGCGTCCGAAAGCGCGCTGGCCGCCGGGATCGTCATGGGGATCATGATCATTCCGTTCGTCTCGTCCCTCTCAGACGACGTCATCAACTCTGTCCCGCAAAGCCTGCGCGACGGGTCCTACTGCCTGGGCGCGACCAAGGCCGAAACGATGCGCCTGGTCGTCTTACCAGCCGCCCTGCCCGGCGTCGTTTCCGCCGTTTTGTTGGGCGTCTCTCGCGCGATTGGCGAGACGATGATCGTTGTCATGGCTGCTGGGCAAGGCGCGAACCTGACGGCGAACCCGCTGGAAGCTGTGACCACAGTGACAGTCCAGATCGTCATGCTGATCACCGGCGATACAGAGGCGTCCACCGCCGCTGGCCCCGCCTTTACGCTAGGCTTCACGCTGTTCTGCGTTACGCTTCTGCTCAACATCATCGCCCAGCGGATCGTGAACCGATACCGCGAAATGTACGACTAAGGGAGCCTCGATCATGGTCGATATAACAGCGCTTACCGCGCTCCACGCTTCTTCCGCCGCAACGGCGCGGGCGAAATCCCGCCGACGGTCCGAAGTGCGGCTGAAGATGTACGGCATCCTCGCCATTGGCCTTGCCGCTCTGGCGCTGGTGGCGCTGCTGTCGTCGGTGTTCACCAAGGCCGCAGGTGCGCTGACTGAACATTATGTGGCTCTGCCGGTCGATTTCGCGTCCGACAAGGTCAACCAAGACGACCCGTCGGATGGCAACTATGGCGGCCTGATGAAGGATACGCTTAAAGAGGCGTTTCCCTACGCCAAGGGCCGCAAAATCCGGCGCCAGCTTTATGGCCTCGTCTCAAGCGGCGCCTCATTTGAGCTGAACGACTTTGCCGTCGATAACCCTGCCGTCATCGGCAAAACCGCTGACTTCACCTTCCTTCTGTCAGACGACGCTGATCTCTACTTCAAAGGCTTCTTTGGTGAGCTGGAAGAGCGCGCCATCGGTGGCACCCTGTCGATCACAGGCAGTGTCGCTGCGGTCGGTGAAGCAGTCGAAATCACCTCAACCGCCGAGGATTTCGCGGGCGATCTTGAGATCCTGAAAGCGCGCCTGCTGGTCGAGGCCAAGCGCATCCGCGAGGACGCCGCGCGCCAGGAAAACGGCAGGTCAGTCTTCGCCGAACGCGCAGCTGCAGAAACGGACGACAAAACCCGCGAAAACATGCTGGCGAGCGCAGAAGGCTACGCGACCCAGCGCGACGCCTTGATCGCCAAGGCCGACGATCTGGAGCTGCGCGGCGCCCGCCCCGGCGGGGAAGAGGCGCTGTCATCCGAGATGATCAGCCTGTTCATCCAAGCCAATGGCGGCTGGATCAAAGCGACGAAGCTCAGCCCCACCAAGATCACGGGCGAGGTGCTGGTCCCGCTGACTTCAGCAGAGGCGACCGACAGCCACCTCTTTGTCATGCCGACGTCAGAAGACAGCCGAAAAGTCACTGACAACCAGATCGTCTGGCTGGAAAAACTGCGGGATCGCGACGCGGTCACATCCGTTTTCAACTGGCGTTTCTTCACCTCTGGCGATAGCCGAGAGGCTGAGCTCGCCGGCGTCTGGGGCGCCATGGTCGGTACGTTCTGGACCATGATCGTGACGTTCTTTCTCGCCTTCCCCATCGGCGTCATGGCCGCCATCTATCTGGAAGAATTTGCCCCAAAGAACCGCTTCACCAACTTCGTCGAGGTGAACATCAACAACCTCGCCGCCGTGCCCTCTATCGTCTTCGGCCTTCTCGGCCTTGCGATCTTCGTGACAGGATTAGAGCTGGAAGTCTGGGGCACAGCCTTCACCATCGGCGGCTTCGCCCCCCGCTCAGCCCCCATCGCGGGCGGGATGGTTCTGGCGCTGATGACCCTGCCCACGGTCATCATCGCCTCCCGCGCCGCGATCCGGGCCGTGCCGCCATCGATCCGCGACGCGGCCTTAGGCGTCGGCGCGTCGAAGCAGCAGGCGACGTTCCACCATGTCCTCCCCCTTGCGATGCCCGGCATTCTGACGGGATCAATCATCGGCATGGCGCAAGCCCTCGGTGAAACCGCCCCGCTGATCATGATCGGCATGGTCGCTTTTATCGTCGACATCCCGCAGGGCGTGACCGACAGCGCGTCCGTCCTGCCCGTGCAGATCTTCCGCTGGTCAGATTTCCCCGAACGCGCGTTCGAAGCCAAGACAGCGCTGACGATCTGCGTCCTCCTGAGCTTCCTGCTGCTAATGAACATAACCGCAATTGTCCTGCGCAAACGCTTTGAGCGGCGCTGGTGACGACATGAATGAGGCTATGATGAAAGACCTGGATGCGATGCCCGTTATCGCCAAAATTACCGCCCGCAATGTCGATGTCTTTTATGGCGACAACCACGCCATCAAGGACGTCACCGTCGACATCGGCGACAAGGCCGTGACCGCCTTTATCGGCCCATCGGGCTGCGGGAAATCGACCTTCCTGCGGTGCATCAACCGGATGAACGACACGATTGATATTTGCAAAGTCACCGGCGAGATCAAGGTCGAGGGATCAGACATCTACGACCCCGACGTAGACCCTGTGCAGCTACGCGCCCGCGTCGGCATGGTGTTTCAGAAACCCAACCCGTTTCCGAAATCGATCTACGACAACATCGCCTACGGCCCCCGCATCCACGGCCTCGCATCCACCAAGGCCGACCTCGACGAGATCGTCGAATACGCCCTCACCAGAGCGGCCCTCTGGGATGAGGTGAAAGACCGCCTTACCGCCCCCGGCACCGGCCTTTCCGGCGGCCAGCAACAGCGCCTCTGCATCGCCCGCGCCATCGCCACAGCACCAGAAGTGCTGCTGATGGATGAGCCATGCTCGGCCCTCGACCCTATCGCTACGGCCAAGGTCGAAGAACTGATAGATGAGCTGCGTGAGAACTACGCCATCGTCATCGTCACCCATTCGATGCAACAGGCCGCCCGCATTTCGCAAAAAACCGCGTTTTTCCACCTTGGCGAACTTGTTGAACAGGGCAATACGGACGACATATTCATGTCGCCGCAGGATGAACGCACACAGAACTACATCACCGGCCGGATCGGATAGAGCCATGACAGACAACGCACATATCGTCACCGCCGTTGACGCCGACCTCAGGCAGATCGAAACCCTGCTGCTGGAAATGGGCGGCCTGGTCGAAGCCCAGATCGCCGACGGCGTGCAGGCGCTGATCACAAGGGATGTGGAAGCAGGGCAACGTGTTCGTCGCAAAGACAAGGATGTCGACGCATTCGAGGCGCAGATAGATGAATTGGCGATCCGTTTCATCGCCATGCGCCAACCCATGGCAGTGGACCTTCGCCGCGTGGTCACCGCCCTCAAGGTTACTTCCAGCCTGGAACGCATGGGCGACTACGCCAAGAACATGGGCAAACGGGTCGAGGCGCTGGCTGAAGCTGGCAATATCGGTGGTTCATCTAAGATGATTGAACGGATGAGCAAACTTGTTCGCGAAATGGTCCGCGACGTGCTGGATGCTTTCATCGCCCGCGACACCGCCATGGCGTACGAGATTCGCGACCGGGATGAGCAGGTCGATCAGCTGCACAACACGCTATTTCGGGAAATGCTGACCTATATGATGGAGCAGCCACAAAACATCACCGCCTGCTTACACCTTCTATTCATCGCGAAAAACGTCGAACGCATGGGCGATCATGCGACTGGAATCGCGGAACAGATCATCTACCTAGTCGATGGCGCCCTACCGGATGATGACCGCCAGAAAGGCGATGAAACCGCCTACTATTCCGGCGAAAAGGGTTAAGAACATGGTCGCATCAGACGCGCCCTGCATCCTGATTGTTGAAGATGAACCAGCCCAGCTGGAGATGCTCGCCTATAATGTTGAGGCCGAAGGGTTCCGCGTTCTGAAGGCTGCTGACGGCGAAGAAGGCGTGCTGATCGCCGAGGAAGAGACGCCTGATCTGATCATCCTCGACTGGATGCTGCCCAATCTGTCTGGGATCGAAGCCTGCCGCCAGATCAAGCACAAACCCGCCACCCGCGCCATCCCAATCATCATGCTCACCGCGAGAGGGCAGGAAGAGGACCGCGTGCGCGGCCTCGACACCGGCGCCGATGACTATGTCGTCAAACCTTATTCGGTAAGCGAGTTAATGGCCCGTGTCCGCGCCATCATCCGCCGGGGCAGTCCGGCAGGCGGCGAAGAGACGATCAGCCATGGCGACATCACGCTGAACGTCGAACAGCATAAGGTCACGCGGGCCGGAACGGCCGTACATTTGGGGCCGACTGAGTACCGGCTGTTATCCGTGTTTATGGAAAAGCCGGGCCGGGTCTATTCGCGCGAGCGCCTGCTGGATCTCGTTTGGGGGCGGGATATCTACGTAGAAGCACGCACCGTCGACGTGCATGTCGGACGCCTGCGCAAGGCGCTGAAGTCAAATGGCCTTATCGACCCAATCCGCACGGTGCGCGGCGCTGGGTATTCGCTGGATTTCGAAAAGTAGTGCAAGGGCGTTTCGTTTGTCGCCGTACGGAACATAGAAACATAAAGTGAACAAATTAAGGCATTCTCGATTGAAAGCTATATTTATCAATAGCTTGTAATTTCTTTCACATGTGAAAGCTTATCACTTTTCACGTAAACCGCCGACATATTCGCCCAGCTTTGCGGCCAATCCAACCGGGTTCTCTACCATCGCATCATGCTTCGTTGCGAGCTGGTCCGCTGTCCAACCGGGCTGCATTCGTACTCGGTCAAATTGCGCCCAGAGAGCTGACGGCTTGTTCCGTGCAGCTAGAATATAATGGCGATTGGCGACCTCAGCCTCACTCCCTGTCAGGGTCACACCTTTACGAAAGCACTCCACCGGATTCGGGGTACACATTGTTTTCAACCAAGCCTTCTTTGCCAGGTCATCAGTCCAGGCATCAAAGTAATCGGGACTGATCAGAAACCCGCCACCAGACAGTTGCGCCTCAAACCCTGCAAATCGCTCAGGGTTGGCGTCGGCGAACAGCGATCGGCCACTTTCCACAGGCACAAAAGCGTCAAGACAGACCAGCGCCTTGATCTTTTCAGGCGTCCGTCCGGCGACACCTGTGATGATTAGCCCGCCATAAGAATGGCCAACCAGCACAATATCATCCAGTTCACGCCATTTGATGACGGCGAGGATATCCTCAACATGACTGTCCGCATCGATATCCGCATGGGCCAGATGCGCCCGTTCTCCCAACCCTGTCAGGGTCGGGGCATGAGTCTCATTGCCAGCAGCGCGAAGCTGGGCTTCAAGCGCCTTCCAGCACCAACCGCCATGCCAGGCGCCGTGAACGAAAAGGAAGGTCGCCATATGCTGGCTCAGCCAGCGACCACCGTTATGAAATCGCCGGGCGCTTTCAACTTGGCCGCCCATTCTGTCGGAATGCCACGCGTATCATCTCCCGTAAAGCAGGCGCCCAGCACAGCGCCAATCGGGATAGACCGCCCGCAGTTATCTCCGCCCGCCAGAATGTTCGCCCGCACCGCGTCCTTATAGCTTTCCGCTGTCAGGATTGCATGGCAGAGAACGGGAAACGCGACCTCTAGCTGACAGTGAAGCGCGTGGGCGGTCGCGACCTCAGCTGTTGTAGACGATTTCATCTCATGCACCGCAGCGATCTGCTTGGTGATTTGATCCGTCGTGCCCTCTCGCGCCGCTGCGACTGCGTCGCCCGGCGAAGCGCCGTGAATCGCCGCTGCAAGCATTCGCGCCGTCGCCAGACCCCAGGCGACGCTATCATCGCGGTCATTCGTCAGCCGAACGGCGCTTTCCACCAACTCCGCTAGTCCCGGATCATCATGGTGGCGCGCGACCAGCACCGGCAGTTTTGAGATCGCTGGAAGCTGAGCGTCATCAGCGCCGCAGGTCGTTATCGGCTGTTCATCAGCCGCGGCGGCGGCCATGGCCAGCAACGTGGCCCGGGTCGGTCGGTCGCAATACCCAACCCAGCGTCCGCCGTAGTCGAACCATTCGCGAAAGGCGCCAGCATAGGCATCAGCCGTATACCCATCCTGCCCCGCCATCGCGGTCGCCATCGCCATCATCTGCGCGCCATAGTGCGACGCCTCGCCAGGCGTTTTGCCGCCGTGTGCGAAGTAACCTTTGTCTTGGAAGTCGGCTTTGTTCGGGGCGCGAAACTCAGGCTCATCACCGGCCACTTCGGCAATCCGCGCCTGATCATAAAGCCAATGAAAGCCCATCGTGGCGGCATCGGCCACAGCGGCCCCCATCATTGCGGCGCGGGCGCGGTCTGTCGTGCTGGTCATGGAATATCCTCCTAGGGTTCCTACGAACCTAGGAGGGGGATCGCGGCAGGACTAGTCCGCCGCGATGACTTTTACGCCAAGGTTGGTCACCTGACCCGGCGCAACGCCCAAAGCATTGGCCGCTTCGCTGGAAAGCAGGGTCAAACCCCCGCCAGCGTGTGGGTCGCGCCAGAACAAGTTGGCTTCGACAGTCCGACCATTCGCAGGGTTCGTCACGATGGCGCGGCGATAAGCCGGCGCAAAAGGCAAGGCCACCCAAACACCGCCCGTTGTCGCATCACCGTCCCAGTAGGATGGCAGATTAGCGATCTCAAGGACCACATCGCCTTGCTGACGCCGCAGAGGATCATTGGCGCGTTGCTGACGTCCAAGTAGTGCGGTTTGCGGCAAGACATAAGGCTCAGACGCTGAGCTACGGAAGAACGGGCTGCCAGCTTCTTGTGCAGGCGCAGGCTTAACTGCTGCAGGCGCAGGCTTAACTGCTGGTGTAGGAGTTGGGGCCGGAGCAGGGGCTGGCGTGGGTTCCGGCGCTGGCGCGGGTTCAGGAACCGGTGCAGGGGCGGGTGTTGGCGTCTCAACAGCTGCCGTTTGATCTTCACCAGTCTTGTCGTTTTCGCCAAACAAAGAGTTGAAGAAACCGCCGACTGTGCCTTCGCCTTCCTCAGCACTAGTCGCCTCCACCGGTGCAGGCTCAGAAACCGGTTCTGGCGCGGGTTCCAGCGCTGGGGCGGGTTCCGGCGCTGGGGCTGGTTCTGGCGTCGCCACAGATTCAGGAGCTGGCGCATCTTCCGTTTCTTCAGGTTCCGCCAGAGAATCCAGCGCTTCCTTGGCTGCTACGAATGGCGCGGCGACTGCCGCCCCAACAGCGGCCACGGTTGCCGTCGCACCAGATCCGGAACCAGTTGCCGCAGCTGGAACAGGCGCAGGTTCTGCTTCTGGTTTCGGAGCAGGAGCGGGTTCAGGTGCTGGCGCAGGTTCAGGTGCTGGAACAGGCGCCGGGGTTGGAGCGGGCGCAGGCGCTGCAACTGGCGTCGGACACGCAAGGTCAGCGCAAGTCAGACCAGCAGCCCAGACAGAAGCGACGGCGGCAATTCTTTTCTGCAAGCGCACTTCGGGCGTTCGCCCGGCATTGCGCGCGATCTCTCCAGCGACGCCACCGATCGCCAACAGATCCATATTCAGATTGCTCGAAGCAAGTTCAGCGCCCGTTGCATCGTCGCGCAGCACGAAACGGGTCTGCACTCGATGCGTGCCCCCGCCAAGTGAGGCGTCGGTCTGCGTCACAGGGCGAAACTGCTCAATCTTCAGCTCCAGCGCCAAAGGCTTGCCGCCAGAAAATTCCCCAGACAGTCCATCGATAACTGCGCTGCCAACAAATGCGCCCACATCGCGGGGCGATCCACCGCCGCGTGTGAACCAGCCAATATCAGACCCTGAGGGAATCACCGGCGTAACGCGCGCGATTGAATAGACCTGTTGCGGCCGTGCTGGCACCACTTGAACTGGCGCCGACGCAGGCGCCGTATCTGCTTTTGGCGCCACGGCAGGGGCCGTTGAAGCAGCAGGGGCGTTGGTTTGGCTTGTCGGCCCAGCCTCACATGCAGCTATAAAAGCGCAGCAGCGCATACCATGAGCCGCAGGCGAGCGCCCCAGCCGTCCGAAGATTCCTTGATCACTATTCGCCCCTCGGTTGCTATAGCGTCACAGACCTGTTTCTAGTTGGACTAGCCTTTAGGCGCGACTAGCGAACCATTCAATTGGAAATCGGCACATTTGGTTTCTGAGTACCGCAGATCAAGCGGTTGAACCCGGTCATCATGCGGCTTAAATCTAGTAGTACAGGGATAAAGGACATCGCCGTGAACGCTCCGCTGATCGACCCATTCAACCGGCCCATCACATATCTTCGCGTGTCTGTCACAGACCGCTGCGATTTTCGCTGTATCTATTGCATGTCGGAAAACATGACATTCCTGCCCAAAAAGGAATTGCTGACGCTGGAAGAGCTGGAGCGTGTTTCAGGCGCGTTCATCGACCTCGGCGTGAAAAAACTGCGTATCACTGGCGGTGAGCCTTTGGTGCGCCGCGATATCATGAAGTATTTTGAGGCGATGGGACGACGACTGGGCAAGGGCCTGGATGAACTGACGTTGACGACCAACGGCTCTCAGCTGCGACGTTTCGCCAAGCAACTGGCGGACATTGGCGTCAAACGGGTGAACATCTCACTCGATACGCTGGATGAGAAGAAATTCGCGGACATCACGCGTTGGGGCCGATTTTCGCAAGTCATGGATGGTGTGGATGCAGCGCAGGAAGCTGGTCTGGCCGTCAAGATCAACGCAGTCGCACTAAAAGGTGTGAATGATAACGAGATCGTCAAGATGATCGACTGGTCTCATGCACGCGGGATGGACATCACCTTTATTGAAGTGATGCCGATGGGCGATATCGGAAATGAAAACCGGCTGGATCAGTATTATTCGTTGAACCAAGTTCGCCGCGATATCGGAACGAAACATACGCTGACGTCTCTGCCTCTGAACACAGGTGGCCCAGCACGGTATATGCGATCCGAAGAAACCGGCGGGCGGATCGGCTTTATAACTCCGTTGACACATAACTTCTGCGAAGGCTGCAATCGCGTACGCATCACCTGCACTGGCCAGCTATACATGTGCCTCGGTCAGGATGACGACGCCGATCTGCTAGCCCCACTGCGAGAGCATGAGGGCAATGAGAAGCTGATCGAAACGATCTATGAGGCCATTGCGCGCAAACCCAAAGGTCATGACTTTGACTATTCTCGCCAGAAAGTCGCTGGTGAAATGGGCCGGCACATGAGCACGACAGGCGGTTGAGCGCCTGATGGTGAAGATCTTGATCCGGCCCGTCCAGATCGAAGACGCTCAGGGTATGCTTGACGTTATCAACCCTATTATCAGAGCCGGTGGAACGTCGGCCATTGAAGTTGAGTATTCGCTTGAAACCCAATGCGATTATATCGCCAACATTGGCCCAAGGGCTGCGTGCAACGTAGCGATAGAGGAAGCATCAAGCGCTATCGTCGGGTTCCAGGGTTATGAACTTCATGCCAACCTGCCTGACCACATCGCTGATATCTCAACTTTCGTGCGGATTGGCGAAAGAAGCCGTGGTATCGGGCGGCAGCTGTGTGATTTCACGTTCAAAAGCGCCCGCGCCAATGGCTTCACCGAAATCAATGCCGCCATTCGTGCTGACAATTTTGAAGGCCTGGCTTTCTATTCAAGGATGGGTTTTCGCGACCATTCTGTACTCCGAGCGAAACCGCTGAAAAACGGGAAAAGGGTCGATCGCATATTGAAGCGTCGACCGCTCTGAATGCTTAGCGAGCTTGGTCTTTCCTGGGCCTCTGATGGATCAGCAATTACGCCTGCGCGTGTTGAGGTAACCGTTAGGGTGTGACCACTTAGTAATCCTATCCCCCGATAGCCCTGATCTTATCCAGCACAGGCATTATGTGGCCCCTGAACACCTCAGGATTCTCAGACATCGGGAAATGGCCTAGCCCTTCCATTATCGTCAGCTCTGCGCCGTCAATCAGGGCGGCGGTGTCTTTGCTTGCCTGTGGTGTACAGGAATGGTCGTACTCTCCGGTTAGCATGAAGACTGGACACTGCGTCGTGTCGATCTCATGCAATCCATCATCGACATCGCCGTCGACTGAATAGAAATGCAGATCGCCTTTGAACACACCGGGACCGCCTTGCATGTAGTGCCATAGCGTCTCCCACCTGTGCTTTGTTGGTGCGAAGGGGCTGACAAGGCCCCAACAATAGGCCGCTGAAAACTCTCCACCATGGATGTGCGGTTTGTGCAGGCCGTCCAGTGGAAAGTAGCTTTGGACAAAAGCAGATGATTGCAGGCCGATCACACAGCGGAACTTTTCGGGATGCCGCTTGGCGAGTTCAAGGACAATGCGGCCGCCGATTGAACAGCCGATGGGCACTGGGCCGTCCAATTCAAGCGCTTCCGCCACTGCAACGATGATGTCTACATAGCCATCTGTCGTCAGCAGGTATTCTTCATCCTGAAACCCTTCGGGTGGCGAAGACTTACCATGCCACGGCATATCAAATGCGATGACGCGGTAATTGGCGGTGATTTCAGGATCGTTCAGTAACGCGCGAAACTGCCGCCCGTCTGACCCCGCTGTATGAAGGCATAGCAGGGGTATGCCCTGCCCCGCCTCTTCAAAATACAGACGATGTGGCTGGCCATGTATGTCCAGATGCATGTAGCGCCCGGTGATCGGTTCGATCCGCGCGCTCATCAGATTTTCCCCCGCAGAGTTTCCAGCATGATTTTCAGATACAACATGTTCGCCAGCAGCATATCGACATCACCCTCCAGCCGAATTGCGCCGATGCGCAGCAGCGCATGCAAATCATGATGCATAGGCGGGGGCCTATCCTGCCAGAACTTTCGCCAAGCATCTTCATCGCCCGTGATTGCGAAATCAAAGGCCGTAATGCGGAGCTTTTCGCGGACGCACGACGCGATGCGACCGCCCTCAATGGCGACGATCCAGTTCTGATCGCCGATACCCAGCAACATTACCGCGTTCATCCACCGCCCACGCCGCACCAATGCGGCGTTGCTGTTCACCAGTGCTGGCAGTTTCTCAATCATTTGATGGCCCCAGTTTCTTCGAAAGGCGTCACCGAAGGTTTGGCCAGCTGTGAATGAAGGTCAACAATACCGTCCTATTACCCGAGTTACCTGCTCCAACGTCATACGGTTTTCTGGCGCAAAGTGTCCTCATTAGGGGACGCTAGGTCGGGAATGGACGCGTTGTAATGTGACCCTGCAGCCATTGTTTCGAGATGAATAAGTTAGCAGATCAATCTTCCCCAGCAGACAACCAGACCGTCAAAGGCGTAATCCTATTTATCGCCTTTGCCGCCTATGCGCCTGCCATCGACGTGTTTGGCAAACTCGCAACTGAAGAGGTGCCGGCGGCTGAGATAACTTTCGCACGGTTTCTCCTGCAAACAATTCTGCTGGCGCCTATCGTCTTTTGCCGACGCGCATTCACCGCAATGCCGGCACGTGATCTAGTGATGCACGCAACTCGGGGTATTCTGATGGCGATTGCGACCGTTTTCTTTTTCGCCGCGCTGAAACACATGCCCATCGCTGACGCGATCTCAATCTTCTTTGTCGAACCGTTCCTTCTGATCCTCCTCGGCGCCTGGCTTTTGGGCGAAAAGGTCGGTTGGCGCAGATATGCTGCCTGCGCGGTAGGGTTCATCGGTGCGCTTATTGTGATTCAACCGAGTTACGAGGAACTCGGCTGGACAGCGGCCTTACCCCTTGGCACGGCCCTGACCTTCGCTTTTTACATGATCCTGACACGCCACCTGGCGCCCCGGTCAGACCCGTTTGCGATGCAAACCTACGCCGGGATCGCTGGCGCAGTATTCATGGGCATTGTTCTTTGGGTTGGTGAAGGTACCGGCGACGCAACCTTTGATCCGGTGTGGCCCAGCCCTTACTATATGGGTCTGTTGCTTGGCGTTGGCGTGATCGCAACCTCAAGCCACTTGCTGATCGTCTTTGCATCTCGCTTTTCGCCTGCATCCGTCCTCGCGCCACTGCAGTACCTGGAGATCGTAGCGGCGACGATCTATGGCTACTTTATCTTTGGTGACTTCATGAGCGCGGATAAATGGATCGGCGTCGCGATAATAATTGGATCCGGCCTTTTCATTTTCTGGCGCGAACGAAAGCTAAGTCAAACCTGATAAGCCATTTGCCAAGCAGACGAAGCAATACTACCCCATCGATCAGCCATGATTCAGACATTTTTTATCCTAATTCAGCCAAGATTATTGATATCTTCAACCCAAAGGGGTTGTTGGCTCAATCTACGCGCTGAGGTTGGAACAATGGTTGCACGAACATTCGGAATGTATTCGTTGGGCGATATCGGAATCAATGCCGGCAACTACAATTTTTCGACCCTCGCAACCGGCGGCACATTTACAGCGTCAGCTACCGCAGCCCCAACGTTGGTCACACTTGACGACACAGACAGTCAAAACAACATCTTCAATGACGGGGCGCCGGAAAACTTTGCAGCCGCCCCGACATTGCAGCGGCTTACCGGAAATGTAGACGGTACTGTTTTTACGAATGTTCCCAGCAACCCCGAAAACGAGTTTCAGGTAAGAGATTCAGGCGGCAACATTGTCGGGTCGATCTTCGATCTTCACAATGCGAACTCGGCTGCATTTTCCTCTCTGCAGGGTTACGTTACCACCTTTAAGATCCTGCCGGGCGAGACGTATACCGTTACGCGGATATCGTCGCTGGTTCAGACCAACTATCGGGATTTCATCACGTGTTTCACTGCAGATACGCTGATTGACACGGCGGATGGCAAGCGGCGTATTCAAGACATCGAATTAGACGATAAGGTCCGTTCCCTCGACCATGGATTTCAGAAAGTCAAGTGGATCGGCGGTCGATCTGTGTCTTGTCAGGCCGAACATGCACCGATCCGCATCCGCAAAGGCGCTCTTGGCAACACCAGGGACCTCTACGTGTCGCCACTGCACCGCATACTGATCACCAATCAGCGCGCGGCAGTTCTGTTTGGAGAAAAGGAAGTTCTCGTCACTGCAAAGGCGCTGGTAAACGATTACACCATTGTTCGCAGTCCGGTTGAGACAGTCCATTATTACCACATGCTTTTCGACAAGCATGAGGTAATATATGCGGAAGATTATCCAAGCGAGAGCTTTTATCTGAGCGATCTGAGCCTCAGTTCCCAAGATCGAGAACAGCGTGACGATCTGATGAGCCTGTTCCCCGAACTTTGCGAGTTCGATAACTCATCCCTGCCTACAGCGCGGATGGTTCTGAAATCACACGAAGCCTCCGTGCTGTCTACAATCGGGCAGCCGTCGCTTAGCAAGCCTCGACGTCACACTCGCCTGATTTCTAAAGCCGATCTATGCTGTCGCCATGACACAGAAAACAGCACTTATCACCGGCGCTGCGCGGGGAATTGGTCTTGCAACAGCTACACGCTTTCTTGCCGAAGGCTGGCGCGTCGTCATGCTTGATCGGGAAACAGAAACCTTGGCGGCCGCTCACGTTGCGATTGGATCAAACCACGCCATCAAAATTGATTGCGATGTCTCTGACGCCAACCAAGTCGCGCTGGCCGCTTCTGATGCAGAAGACTCTTTTGGCCGCATCGACGCTTTGGTAAACAACGCTGGCGTTGCTGACTTCAGTCCTGCAGACAAGACTAGCTTCGCCAGTTGGCGCGAAATCATGTCGACCAATCTTGATGGCGTTTTCCTGATGAGCCAGGCAATCATCCCGATGCTGGCCCGACAGGGTGGTGCAATCGTGAACATTGGTTCGATCTCGGGTCTGCGCGCCAGCACTTTGCGATCCGCCTACGGCACGTCCAAGGCCGCGGTAGCACATCTTACCAAACAGCAGGCTGTTGAGCTTGCAGAACAAGGCATCCGCGTCAACGCCGTTGCACCTGGGCCAGTTGAAACAGCCATGGCCCAAAAGGTACACACGCCCGCAATTCGCAAAGATTATCGCGATCACATCCCACTGGGCCGTTATGGTCTGGAAAGCGAGTTGGCGGCCGCGATCTGGTTTCTTTGTTCGGACGACGCAAGCTTCATTACCGGTCAGGTTCTTGCGGTGGATGGGGGGTTTGAAGCTGCGGGCGTCGGCATCCCAACTTTGAGGGGCGAAGACTGATGCCTGACATTAAGCTCTACGGCGTCACAGTCAGCGCCTTTGTCGCCAAGGTTCGTATCGTGCTGGACATGAAGGGCCTTGCTTACGAAGAGCTAACGCCGCCTGATGGGTATGGATCGCCAACATACCGCACCATCGTGCCAGCCGGATCTGTGCCTGGCGTCGTTATTGATGGAAGGCCGGTCAGCGATAGCAACGCAATCATTGAATTGCTGGAAGCGCTGGCGCCAGAACCGCGTTTGATGCCCGAGGATCCGTTTAAAGCAGCAAAGGTACGCAGCCTTCTCGGCTTTCACGACACACGCGTCGAAGCGGCTGCGAGAACGCTGTTTCCCGTGATCAAAAGTGATTGGCGCGCGAATAGCGGCCCTATTGATACAGGGATCGCCGGGATCGAAGCAGCCTTGGAACGTCTGGACACTATGGTCGCACCATCACCTTTCATCTTAGGCAAAACACCTTGCTTTGCCGACCTCGCCTATCCTGTCACACTGCAGATGGCTGAGATAATGGCGGCAGAGATGGAGCGTGAAATCACGGTTCCTGACCGTATCAACACATGGCGAATCGAAACCGCGAAGCTGGATTCAGTCGCCAGATCTTTGATCATCGCCCGTAATGCTATGGAAGGCTGGATGGCCAGTTTTCGCGTCTAGCGCGCAACCACGACTACGGCGTACACGGTATACGGATGCGCCCATATCCTTTCGTATAGTCCAATATCCACAAGACATATTTGGATACATTTTTGGGTCGCTGCACCCCATCGCAACACTGTGGCAAATTTTCTTGGTCAGCCAACAAAGGCTGAAGGCTCTACGAGAAAAGGTGATCAATATGGCGATTCACACATATTCTGAGCAGCCCGGCTGGTTGAAACGTAGCCTAATCGACATCCGAACTGCATTCTTTGAGGATGCGAGTGAACGATCACACATCACAGCAATCACCCGCCCCCGGTCCCGGCAATCTTCGCGTGACGCTGCTGAACTGGCGATCATCAGCGTAGTTCTGTGCACTGCGGGTCTTGCAACTGTCTGGTCGACAACCCTCTGACCGTTTGAAGCGGACAACGCCTCAATTATTTTCGTATACAATACGTATACAAGGTGATTAGCGTTTCTGCATGAAGCAGAATCGCAAGCTGGATTGCCTGTCCGAAATCCGTACCCGTATCCTTACCATGGGCATTGCGCCCGGTGCGGCTTTGGACGAAAGCGCACTGTCCGAAGAATTCGGCGTGTCGCGCACTCCGTTGCGTGAGGTCCTGCAGCGGCTGGCAGGTGAAGGATATGTGGCGCTAGCGGATAACCGAGGTGCAAAGGTCGCCTCGATGGACCTCAGCACCATGCGAACGTTTTTCCAAACGGCGCCGCTGATCTATTCAACAGTCGCACGATTGGCCGCAGAAAATCGCACAACCCAACAACTGGACGAGCTAAAAAGCGTCCAAATCGACTTTAAGGACGCATTGGCAGGCGCCCGGCCAAACGATATGTCTCTAGGCAATCATCGGTTTCATGAACTGATCGGTGAGATGGCCGCCAATGACTACATCATGCCCAGCCTGCGACGCTTGCTGATCGACCACACCCGCGTCAGCCAGATGTTTTATCGACCAGCTGCGCCAGTTGAGACAGTTGCGATCAAAAAGGCGGCTGATCAACACGACGCCATGATCACAGCAATTGCAGCACACGAAGTCGCGGTCGCGGTAGACCTTACCTTACAACATTGGGACCTGACGCGGGATAGGATCGAACGCTTTGTTCGCCCCGACCCCCTGCCTATGGACGTCATCAGCCTTTCGGAGAAACGCAATGCAGTTTGAGGGGATCTACACCCCGGTCGTGACCCCTCACGACCCGGATTTTTCCATCAGCAAGGACAAGTTCGCTGAAGTCATCGAGTTCCTGATCGACAAGGGCGTGAACGGCCTGATCGTTGCCGGGACGACGGGCGAATACTACGCCCAGTCGCCGGAAGAGCGGGTGGAGATGATGGCGCTGGCCAAGGACCTGATCAAAGGTCGGTTGCCCCTGATCGTCGGCACCGGTGCCATGCGCACCGAAGACGCGATCATGTATGCTGAGGCGGCTAAAAGGATTGGCGCAGACGCGCTGTTGGTAACGACCCCGCCTTACACCTACCCGACGGGCCGCGAGATCGCCCTCCATGCCCTCGCCATCGACCGGGCGGCGAACCTTCCCGTGATGCTTTACAACTACCCCAGTCGGATGAGCGTGGATATGGATGAGGATACGCTGGACCGACTTGGTCGTTCCCCGAATTTCTGCGCCATCAAGGAAAGCTCCGGCTCGCCGGATCGCTTGCATATGCTCGCCCGCGATTACCCGCATATCCAGCTTTCCTGCGGCATGGACGATCAGGCATTGGAATTCTTCGCCTGGGGCGCGCGCAGCTGGGTCTGCGCCGGATCGAACTTCGCCCCCGAGGCTCACATCGCCATGCACAAGGCCTGCGCTGTCGAAGGCGACTTCGCAAAAGGCCGGCGCATCATGTCGGCGATGATGCCCCTGATGCGGGTGCTGGAGCAGGGCGGAAAGTTCGTCCAATGCATCAAATACGGCATGACCGGGCGCGGCATCGACTGCGGCCCACCGCGCCGCCCGATGTATCCCCTGAACAAAGACGAAAAGCGCGAATTTGATGAGGTTGTCCGCACGATGAACGCGGCGATCACAGCGATTGAGGAGGGTAAGTGATGGACCTGCTGACCAAAGACGAATACGCGGCGATGGCCGGATCCATCGACTTTCCCCGCGCAGCCTTTATCGATGGCAAGTTTCGCAAAGGGTCGGGCAAAAAGCTGATCACAGTGAACCCTGCGACCGGAGAGACCATCGCCGAGATTGCGGCCTGCAACGCCAAGGACGTCGATTTCGCAGTGAAACGGGCGCGGGAGGCGTTTGATCAAGGGCATTGGTCGAAGATGCACCCGTCGGCGCGCAAAGAGGTGCTGATCAAACTGGCGAAGCTGATCAAGCGCAACCGGCGAGAGCTGGCCGTAATGGAGAGCCTCGACAGCGGCAAAACCATCCTCGACTGCGAGACGATCGACGTGCCCGAAACCATCGCTACGATCAAATGGCACGCCGAGGCGGTCGACAAGATCTACGACCAGACCGCTCCTGCCTCGGACGACCACATCGCCATGATCGTGCGCGAGCCGATTGGGGTGGTCGGCGCCGTGCTGCCCTGGAATTTCCCTCTGCTGATGCTCGCCTGGAAGATTGGCCCAGCGCTGGCTGCGGGGTGCTCGGTCATTGTGAAACCGGCTGAGCAGACATCACTGACCGCCCTCCGTGTCGCAGAACTGGCGTACGAGGCTGGCCTGCCATCTGGCGTTCTGCAGGTTCTGCCGGGGCTTGGCCCTAATGTGGGTGAGCCACTGGGTCTCCACCCCGATGTCGACATGGTCAGCTTTACCGGTTCGACCGAAACAGGGCGACGGTTCCTGCACTATGCAGCAGATTCGAACCTCAAGAAGGTCGTCCTTGAATGCGGCGGCAAGAACCCCGCCGTGGTGCTGGACGATGCTGAGAACCTCGATCTGGTGGCGGAGCATGTCGTAAACGCGGCCTTCTGGAACATGGGTGAGAACTGTTCAGCCAATTCTCGTTTGATCGTCCACAAGGACGTGAAGGCGCCGCTGATGGAGAGGGTTCTCGCACGCCTTCGCGACTGGAGAACAGGCGATCCACTAGACCCCCAGAACCATCTTGGCGCGCTGATCGATGCCGAACACCTGAAGAAAGTGAAGAAGTACCTGAAAAAGGGCGCCATCGCTGGTGGCAAGGCCGAAGGCCCGTTCGTCGCCCCGACGATCTACGAAGCAAAGGCGTCCGACAAACTGGCGAAGGATGAGATTTTTGGCCCCGTCCTTACGGTTATCGAGGTCGCCTCAGCCGAAGAAGCCATCGCTGTCGCCAACGACACTAACTACGGCCTGACAGCGTCTGTTTTCACAGCGAACGCCCGCCGGGCGATCCGGGCGGCGCGGGATATTCGGGCAGGAACCGTAACGGTTAACTGCTACGGTGAGGGTGATATCTCAACTCCCTTCGGCGGGTTCAAACAGTCTGGGTTTGGCGGGCG
>CALKOT010000029.1 GCA_938092015.1 uncultured Paracoccaceae bacterium | reverse complement strand
TTCTACTCACTGCGGGAGGCCCAAATCATCATCGAAAAATGGAGGAACCACTACAACACCAAGCGACCACACAGTGCATTGGGCTACCGCCCGCCAGCGCCTGAAGCCATCGTCCCGATGGACCAAAGGCCGATCATGCACTAACCTTCAGTTGGGACCACTAAAGTGGGGCTGCTCATCAGCATACGCTGCAATCACGCGAAAAAAACCTGAGCCGGATCGCAAGACCCAGGCTTTCCTCGATTGCTTGGTTTCAGCGCATCATGGGCATAGAGGCTGATTTCGCTGAACAATCGCGTCGAACCTCATACGAGCAGTCGCGCGGCTTCAGGTCCCGCGTCAGGCAAATCCTGACCTCTGCGATATAACCACCACGGCATGCGACGGTGACGCCATCCGCATTAAGACCGTCATTGGCCTCCAGAAACGCATCTTCAATCACTGAGGGCGGCAAATCCATGTCGCGGGGCAACTTACGTAGAATGGCCGGACGGTTGACGCTGTTATAGGCGTGGCGCGACAGCCGATAGTAATCCTCATCGGACAGACCACTGCACCGTCCATGCTTTTTCCACTGATACCAAGCAAGGCCAGATGATCCCATGATGTCGGTCATCTCACCCGACATGCGGCGTGATGGATCGCGCTTGGATGTCCGGCAATAACTGGGCCAGCCCTGTTCAGACTGCGGCCAAAGGCCGTGCAGCGTGAAACCGTGATCATGTTTGGGATCGCACTGGTCCGCCCCGCGCGCATCGCCTTCGCGTTCGCACCAGGATGCGTTCCAGGAAAGCGCCATGACATAGTAGTCAAAGTCGCCAGCGCGTTCCCCTTCCGCTGATGCGACAGCGCTAAGCGCAAAAAAGGCCGCGAAGGCCCGGATCAAGAATACCACTTTATTCCCCTTTCATCCTGACCTATATACGTCATCGACCACTTCCCTGAAATCCGAGAATACGCCTAGGCGACGGTTTTCAAACCGCGCCGGAATTATGTTTGGAGGACATCATATGAGCGATCTGCCGCTTTTACCGAAAGCGACCGCCGTTTGGCTGGTCGACAACACGACACTGTCATTCACCCAGATTGCTGAGTTCACCGGCATGCATGATCTTGAGATTTCGGGCATCGCCGACGGCGAAGTTGCGATTGGCATCAAAGGTCTTGATCCAGTGCTGAAGGGCCAGCTGACGCGCGAAGAAATTCGCCGCTGCGAAGAAAACCCGCAAGGCAAACTTAAGCTGGTGAAAAAGCAGCTGGCCCCTTCGCAGAAACGCAAGGCGCCGCGCTATACCCCGCTGTCAAAACGCCAGGATCGTCCAGCCGCCATCGCTTGGCTGGTACGCTATCACCCTGAGCTGGCCGACAGCCAGATCATGAAGCTGGTCGGCACCACCAAGCCAACCATCGCATCCGTCCGTGAGAAATCGCATTGGAACATGCCCAACATCCGCCCGGTCGACCCGGTCGCCTTGGGCCTCTGCAAACAGCTTGAGCTGGACGCAGCGGTTACACGCGCCTCGGCCCGCAAAGCCAAGCTGGAAGGCGAAGGCGGCATTACGGATGATGAGAAAAAAGTCCTCATGTCCACAGAAGCCAGCCTTCATGCCCAGTCGGAACCTGCCGGCGCCGTTCGCCCGCAGAAAGATTTCTCTGGTCTTGAGAACTTCTCAATCCTTGGCGGCGATGAAGAAGATGAGAAAGAGGACAATCTGTTTGATGCAGAAAGCCTCTTCAACCTGCCAAACAAATCAGATGAGGATGATCAGCCCGTCTGATCGTCTTCCTTTGAAGATGTCGGTGAAAGCGGCAACGCCACTTTCACCGACACATCGCCAGCTGCAATTCTGAAGGCCGCCACGGGATCGTTGGCGGCCTTTTTTGCCTCTGGCGGCGCATCGTGTCCGTCATCAACCAGCTCCACATTCCCGCGCATACCTGGAATGCGACGTGCAAGTTGGGCGAGGCGGGAATAGACATTCGACCAGAACGGTCCCCCCCAACGCAATCAAAACCCCGGCGAGCAGGACGTTCAGAACCCAGAAAGCAAAATCAGCGGAAAGTGTTTTGCTGGCGCGTCCGTCATCGCAGGTCATCCAGCCTTCACCCATGCAATAGGGCCAAAGTGACGGGCCAACCGGCAACCGGCTGTCTTCACGCAGCGTGTTCAACGCCTCGCGTGTCGCTGCAATCTCAGCCAGAATCTCGCTTTCGCTTTTGTCCGCGACCGGTTCGGCGGCCAGTTTGGCTTTCTCATCTTCTTCCAGCTCACCAAGAAGCACTTTCAGCGATTGGACCGCTTTCCTGTTCTCTTCCATGGCCTGATCCGCATTTTCGATCAGCGCTGTGCGCGTTGCTGGGTCATCCATCAAATGCACATAAACCCTGCCTGCATCGACATTGTAGGCAGCAGCGAAAATCAGTGCGGCGGCCGTCGTAACGACATAACTGCGCTTGCGGTAAAACTCATGACTGGCGGCGATGTAGCGCTCATACGTGCGTGAGATATTGGCAAGATAGGCAGCTAACTGATCATCATCCAATTGCGTGATCACATCGCCCATTTTCGATTTGGCCAGCCTCTGCAAGAACGAATATGTCGTTAGTTCATCAATGTTCCTGAGGCGTCGATCCCACCACCCGGGCTTAGCATTCGCGTTACCTTCGCCCAGTGGGTTTGCAGTAAAGTCGCTGAGAATAGCTGAGGTTTTACCGTGCCATTTTTCGGCTGAAGCCAGAACGTCATCAAGCCCTTCTTTCGCGGCCTGCGCCTGCTTCAAGGCGGCGACCAACGCAGGTTGAACTTCTCTTTGCAGTAATTGTTCCAGCGCCCGGCCCAACGATTTTTGTCTAAGCACCAATAGACGCAGAAATGCTTCAACCAGACCGGTTACAATAGTGGAGAAAATGATCATGACGACGGCGAACGCCATCGCGCTTTCCAGCATATGCATCCTGCATCCCTTCGCTTCTTCGGACAACTATCACTCACCCATTAGGTGAATACCGCATCGAATCATCAGCCCCAACAAGAGTATGCCGCAACAACTGGCAGTTAATGCGTTGATTCTCACGGCGCTTGCCCCGTATTCAGGGAAAAGACATTTGGCGTGGGAGGCCCGCAGGACATGACTGCTTCACAATATGACACCGATCTCGGCCGCAATCCGGCCAACCACGTTCCTCTGTCCCCCCTGCCGTTTCTGGAACGCGCCGCAACTGTGAACCCTCATAAGACGGCGATCATTCACGGCCCCTTGCGCCGGTCCTATTCGCAATTTTACGCCCGATCGCGGCAGTTGGCGTCGTCGCTGGCCGCTGAAGGCATTGGCAAGAACGACACCGTCGCAGCGCTTTTACTGAACACACCGGCAATGCTTGAAGCGCATTACGGCGTTCCGATGTGCGGCGGCGTACTGAATGCGTTGAACACACGGCTGGACGCTGAGGGCATCGCCTTTATCCTGGATCACGGCGAAGCCAAGGTACTGATAGTAGACAGCGAGTTGGCCCCTCTGGCGGCTGAAGCGTTGAATATCTGCAATGCCAATCCCAAAGTTATCGAATACGCCGATCCTGAATCCGGTGTCGCCGCATCGTTGGGCGCATCGGATTATGAAGACTTCGTTGCAAGCGGTGATCCTGATTATGCCTGGGTCATGCCAGACGATGAATGGGACGCCATCGCGCTGAATTACACCTCGGGCACGACAGGTAACCCCAAGGGCGTGGTATATCATCATCGGGGCGCAACGTTGCTTGCCACTGGCAATGCCATGCACGCACAGATGAACAGCAATGCCGTTTATCTTTGGACCCTGCCAATGTTCCACTGCAACGGCTGGTGTTTTCCGTGGACGATGTCCGCGATTTCCGGAACGCATGTCTGTCTGCGCGCAGTCCGCGCAAAGCCTATCTTCGACGCCATCGCCGATGCGGGCGTCACCCACCTTTGCGGCGCGCCGATTGTGATGCAGACTTTGCTTGCCGCGCCAGACGACGAAAAGCGCGACCTACCCCGCACGGTTGAGTTTTTGACAGCCGCCGCGCCACCGCCAGAGGCTGTGCTTGCCGCAATGGGCGATGCTGGGTTCAACGTCACACACCTATATGGATTGACCGAAATCTACGGCCCCGCCGTGATCAACGAATGGAAACCGGAATGGCGTGCGCTGGAAAAAGCGGCGCAAGCCAAGCTGAAATCACGCCAGGGCGTACGATATCTGGCGCTGGATGGCCTGACAGTTCGAGACCCTGAAACCATGGCGGAAACCCCTGCCGATGGCGAAACAATTGGCGAGGTGATGTGCCGGGGCAATGTCGTCATGAAAGGGTATCTGAAGAACCCGAAGGCGACGGACGAGGCGTTTGAAGGCGGTTGGTTCCACACCGGCGATCTCGGCGTGATGCACGCGGACGGCTATATTCAGTTAAAGGACCGCGCCAAGGACATCATCATCTCAGGTGGTGAGAACATTTCATCGATTGAGATAGAAGACGTCCTTTTCAAACATCCGGCTATCGCCGCTTGCGCAGTAGTTGCGCGCCCAGATGAAAAATGGGGTGAAACCCCCTGCGCATTTGTCGAACTGAAGGCAGGTGCAAATGCGAACGAAGCTGATCTGACCGCATACTGCCGTGAGCATATGGCGGCCTTTAAGGCGCCGAAATCGGTGATTTTCGATGAACTTCCAAAAACCTCCACCGGTAAAGTGCAGAAGTTTGAACTGCGGCAGAGGGCTAAAGCCCTCTGATTTTCGCTTTAGGTGAGATGGTTAGCTGGGTAGCATTTCAATAACATAGAAGCGGGAGCGCACGGCCCCGCTTCTATGTAAAGAATGTAACTCTCGCAGCAAATTCCTCCGAAGGAGGACTGTTACGAATATGGATCCAGCGCATCCCTCAGACCATCGCCGAGAAAGCTGAACGCTAGGACAACCATGATGACTGGCACCAGTGGCATCAGCAGCCACGGATAGATCTCAACCACGGTCAGATCCAGCGCATCGTTCAGCATCAACCCCCAGGATACAGCAGGTGGCCTGAGGCCAAGGCCGAGGAATGACAGCGCTGTTTCACCGAGGATCATCGCAGGGATAGATAGCGTCGCGGACGCTACAAGGTGGCTCATGAAGTTGGGCATCATGTGCGCCGTAATGATCCGGCGTGGTCTGGCGCCCATCAGTTCAGCCGCCTTCACATAATCCTCTTCCCTAAGCGACAGGAACTTGGACCTGACTGCCCTTGCCAGCCCCGGCCAATCTAGAAGGCCAAGGATGATGGATATAACAAAGAAGACGGCAACGGGCCCCCAGTTCGCCGGTATCGCGGCTGACAACGCCAACCATATCGGCAGTTCTGGCATACTTCGGATAATCTCAATCGCCCGCATCACCATGCTGTCGATCCAACCGCCAAAATAGCCAGCGGCCCCGCCAAGAAATAGACCAATCGCGAAGCTGACCGTCACACCGATCAGTCCGACAGTCAGCGATAGCTGGGCGCCGTGCATGATCCTGGAATGGACATCGCGCCCCAACCTGTCAGTCCCAAGAAGGTAAAGTGTGTATCCTTCCGGTGGACAGATCAGGCGAAAGTTCGTCTCGAACAGACCAAGCAAATGATAGCTTTTCCCGCAATTGGACAGGATCGGGATCGGAACAGGGGTGGTCCAATCGACCTTTGACTTCACCTGAAACGTCTCAAGGTCAAAGAATTCTTCAGTTGGATAGGTATGCAGGCCAACATAGTTTTCGTGCACAAAACGAACCGGCTGCGGCGGCGCATAGATGTGTTCAATATCGCGCGTCGTGTAGTGATACGGCGTCAGGAAATCGATGAAAGGTAGCGCCAGGTAGATCACCAGAAGGTAAATGCCTGAAGCGACACCCAACTTGTGACGCAGAAAGCGCCGCCAGATCAAAAGCCAGGTCGGCGCGTCAAGATCTGCGCGATCCAGCATCTGAATATCGGCATTCTCGTCATAATCGTCCTGGGCGACGAAATGATGGTCGGGATCAGTGCTGCTCATCGCTGGTTCCCCGATTTTCCGGCAAGTCTGATGCGAGGGTCGACCACTGCAAGCAGAAGGTCAGAGATTAACATGCCAACCAACGTCAGGGCGGACACGAACAAAAGGATAAAGCCCGAAAGGAAAATATCCTGCGAACGAAGCGCGCTTAACAGGATCGGCCCAATCGTCGGCAAACTCATCACAACCGAAACAAGGACCGAGCCCGACACGAGTTGCGGCAAAAGGTTTCCAATATCAGCGATGAACGGGTTGAGCGCCATGCGAAGCGGATACTTCACGACAGTGCGTGTTGGCGAAACGCCCTTGGCCTCAGCCGTTGTGACATAAGGCTTACTCAGTTCATCCATCAGGTTGGCGCGAAGACGGCGTGTCATACCGGCCATGCCTGCCGTTCCGATGACGATCACCGGGGCGATCATGTGCAACATGATGGAACCGAATTTGGCAAAGCTCATCGGTTCATCGAGGAATTCCTTGGCCATGCCCCCCCCGATCGGCAGGCCAACCGCCTTGTTGCCATAGTACATAAGGACAAGCGCCAGCAGGAAGTTGGGTGTTGCCAAACCAAGATATCCGATCAGCGAAGTGAGATAATCAATCCAAGTGTTTGCACGAACAGCGGCAAGCGCACCAAGCGGCAAGGCCGTCATGTAGACGAAGAGAACCACAACGAGGTTCAGGCCAATGGTGAACCACATGCTTTCGGTGACGATATCCGACACAGGTCGGTCAAGCTCGAAAGAGTAGCCGAAATCGCCCTGAAGAATGCCCGAAAACCCGTTCGGCCCTGGCCAGACGCCAAGCCAAATTGCGTATTGCTCGACCAGTGGCTTATCCAGCGAATACTGCTGCAAGAGGAATTTGGCCTTGGCGATAGAGGCTTCTTCGCCCGTTACCATCAACTCGCGAATCTGGTTGGTCAGGTAGTTGCCATCGGGCAGGTTGATGATCGCAAAAATCAGGACGGAAATGGCCAGCAGCGTCCAAGCCATCGTGATGCTTCGGCGAAGAATGTACGTTAACATGACAAAACGCTCCGCCGGTTATTCAACATAATAAAGTTCATCGATGCGGTAAGCGCCAAGGTGGGCGCCAGGTTCCCACGAATAGACACCCGTTTCCGGGAAGTTGCGTAGTTTGGCCGACACTGCGATGGGCTGCGGGGCGCGCGAAATCAGACCGATTGCGAAGATATTCTCTGCATGAATTTCAAGCATCTCTTCCCAGATCGCGGCTTTTTCGCTGCTGTCGGTCGCGCGGCTCCAGTCCGAGAAAAGCGTCAGCAGACGCCGCGCTTCCGCCGTTTCGGGCGCTTCGCCTGATGACCCTTTAGTCTGATAGTGCTGCCCCCATTTGGGCCAGCTAAAGTTCGTCTGATCGACAGGGGCAAGCGCCTTGGGGGATGCATCTGGCGTCGGGATCCCATTATTCCAGCCATACCAAACCGGCATCATGCTTTCCCCGGCATAGGCCTTGTTACGAAGGATATCACGATCCAGCGGCCTGAAGATCATCTTCAGGCCGACCTCAGCCCACATTTCCTGGATCAGTTCCAGCGCGTCGGTTTCTTCAAGACGTTCACCTGCCGTTTCGACAATGATCTCGGCGCGACGGCCATCCGAAAGCAGCCGCCAGCCATCGCTGTCGCGTTTGTCCAACCCAATTTCATCCAGCAACTGGTTCGATAGGTCCGGATTATACTTAGTGTAAGCCTTCGCCTCAGCCTCATCATAGAATGGGCTTTCAGGCAGCGCAGCGACGGCGGCGACCTTGGCCATGCCGAAGTAAAGCGATTTATTTATCGCACGCCGACTGATTGCATGGCTGAGCGCGATGCGGAACTTGAGGTTACGCATCAGTTCGCGCCAGACCGGGTCATTATAAGTCTGGTTCGGGTATAGTGCGATGTCGCTGCCGGCGCCGTTCGACCAGAGGTAAGTCTTGTAACCGCCTTCAGTCTCGCCCTTTTTCAGAACTGGCGCGTCTGAGAACGAAAGCCCCCTAGCCTGCAGGTCCGTCTCACCCCGGTTCACTTTTGCCGGGATCAAACCGCCGGCTGCAACGGTCAATTCAACTGTGTCGATGTAAGGCAGCTGCCGCCCTTCGGAATCGATCCGATGGTAAAAGGGATTTCGGCCCAGCACATAACGCGAATTGTTCTTCTTCGTCGTGTTCACCCAAGGCTGCAAAGTGGGTAGTTCGGGATTGTCGAACTTGTACATATTGTCGAATTTGTTGTGCAGCGGGGCCCAGCCGCGCGCCTTGCGCTTTCTGATCAGCTTTTTCAGCTCCGCAGGATCAGCGTGGTCACCGTGGAACTGTTTCACAAAGTGCGACGGCCGGTAAATAAAGGGCGGGCGGGCCGCGGCCAAGGCAGGCAGAAAGCGTGGATTTGGCGCGTCCCATGTGTACCGCACCGTAGTTTCATCAAGCACTTCAAAGACCGGCGGCTTACCACCAACCAGCATCAGTTCCGGTGGTCCGCCGGGCGCCAGTTCGGGATGGTTTACGACGTCTTCCCACCAATAACGGAAATCTTCTGAGGTGAACGGCGCGCCATCTGACCATTTGTGGCCTTCGCGCAGGTTAAGGGTGAAAATGCGTCCTTCTTCGACCTCGGCCGATTCAAGAATATCGGCTTGTAGTTGGAAATTTTCATCATATCCAACCAAGCGGGCGTATCCGTAGACGACCATGTAGCGGACATCTTTAGCGCGCCCGATCAGCATCTGGATATCACCGCCGTGCTTTCCGATCGTGCGATTCCTGTTTTCGAAATCAACGATCAGCGGCTCTTGCGGGATGCGTTCCTGCACCGGGGGCAATTCATCTTCAGCCACGCTGTGTGCGAGGAACAGGGTTTCTTCCATCGTGATGTCGGCGGCCTGGGCCGACGGTGCGATAAGCACTGCCGCGATGAGGCAGAGTAGACGGCGCATCAAGCGGCCCTCCTGACGAAATGGCCGGCTTCAACCTCAATCAACCCCGGGGCGTCGTCGCCCTGATAGCCAAAAGGTTCGACCCATGATTGCGGCTCACCCGCGCCAAGTGCGACTGCGGCAAGATCAAGCGGCTTTTCCATGTCGGGTTCCGGTGACGCGGCCATAAGCGCCTTTGTGTAGGGATGAACGGGATTATTGAAGAGAGCTTTGACCGGTCCTTCCTCAACCACCCTGCCCCGCCACATTACAGCGACGCGATCGGCAAGGTCTGCGACAACCGCAAGATCATGGCTGATGAAAAGATATGACAGGTTAAAGTCGTCCCTGAGTTCCTTGAACAGCTCAAGCACCTGCGCCTGAACTGATACATCCAATGCAGAAGTTGGCTCATCACAGACAATCAGTTCCGGTCCCAGCGCCAAGGCGCGGGCAATTGATATGCGCTGACGCTGGCCGCCCGAAAAGGCGTGCGGAAAGCGCTGAAGATGATCAGCGGAAAGACCGACACGCTCCATCAGATCCGCAGCGCGGTCGCGTTGTTCGCGCCCCGTACCGATGTTGTGCACGCGCAATGGCTCAGTCAGGATATCACAAACGTTCATCCGGGGACTGAGAGATGCGAACGGGTCCTGAAATACAATCTGTACTTTGCGGCGGAACTTGATCAGTTCCGAACCTGACAGGGCGGCGACGTCAATTTCCTTACCATCCTGCCCTGTGAACATCACAGACGCGCCCGGATCAGGTCGTTCGGCCTGCAACATCAGCTTGGCGACGGTAGATTTGCCAGAGCCTGACTCGCCCACGACAGCCAGTGTTTCACCGCGCCGCAGTTCAATCCGAACATCCTGCACCGCCTTTACAGGGTCAGACATCTTGCCAAGGCCCACAGGTTTACCCGGGTAGGTCTTCGAAAGATTTGTCGCGTGAAGAATGAAATCTTCGCTTGGTTCGCTGCGGGCGTCGAGGTTTTCGGGGATTTCCGGCGCGGCGTTGATCAGCTTTCGGGTGTAACCGTGGCCGGGTGTCATCAATACGGGTCGCGCAGGCCCGCTTTCGACAACTTTGCCTTTGCGTAGCACCACGACATTATCCGCCATATTGGCGACGACGCCAAGGTCATGGGTTACCATGATGACGCTCATCCCATTGTCGCGCTGCAATTGCTTGATCAACTCAAGCACCGTCGCCTGCGTGGTCACGTCCAGCGCGGTTGTTGGCTCATCTGCGATCATCAGGCGCGGCTTGCAGACCATCGCCATTGCGATCATCGCGCGCTGACGCAGGCCGCCAGACAATTCGAAAGGATAAGCGCGAAAAGCGCGCTCAGGATCCGGGAAGCCGACATTCTGGAAAGTTTCCAGACACCTGTTTTTCGCATCACCGCCAGAGCATTCGTTGTGAAGAAGTACAGCCTCCATCACCTGATTCCCGATGGTGTGGAGCGAAGATAGGCTGCTCATCGGTTCCTGAAAGATCATTGAAACACGGCCGCCGCGAATCTTTCTGAGTTCTTTCAGAGGAATAGACAGAAGGTCGACCCTACCAAGGTTGTCATCCAGAACAGCGGACCCGGATGTGATCCGGGCGCCTTTGGGCAGAATGCCCAGTAAAGACTTGCCAGTGAGGGTCTTGCCAGAGCCGCTTTCGCCAACCAGCGCAAGTGTTTCCCCCCTGCGAACAGAGAAAGACACATTCTCTACAACAGGAATCGGCGCACGCTCAGGGCCAAAGGCTACAGAGAGATCCTTCACCGTCAACAACGGCGACACAGTCATACTTTCTCCCCCCAAAGTCAGAGCTTTACCTTTCTGGCAATCTAAGGGGTAGTGAGCAACAGCTTTCGGAACATTTCTTTAATTCTGCGTGTTTTGTTGTGAGGCGGATCACTTAGCAACACCGATGGGTTAACCTATGGCGCCGAAGCGTCAGCCGGACTATCTAGCAGATTAAGTGATTAGGGGACGCCAATGACTGCACCAACTGAAGATCGTATTTTGAATGCTCTGCGCATGGTCGTCGATCCCTCTAAAGGGAAAGACATTGTGACGGCTGGCATGGTGTCCGGGCTGTCAATCTCGGGCGATACTGTGTCATTCGCCATTGAGGTCGACCCGTCCGAAGGGGCAAAGCTGGAACCTCTGCGGCAGGCCGCTGAGGCGGCCGTGAAACGACTGGACGGCGTAGGCGCAGTCATGGCCGCGCTAACCGCACATTCAGAAACGCCTTCTGCGCCTCAGGCGGCGCCATCTGCGCCGGCGCCGGACCTTGGCACGCGCGCCAAGCCGGGCGACAAGCCCTTGCGCGCTCCACCACCTGCCCCGAATGGCGGCGAAGTGCCTGGCGTCACGCGGATTATCGCCATCGGGTCGGGCAAAGGCGGTGTCGGTAAATCGACGGTATCAGCTAACCTCGCCGTATCCTTGGCGATGGACGGTTGGCAGGTTGGCCTGTTGGATGGCGATGTCTACGGCCCTTCCCAGCCCCGGATGCTGGGCATCACTGGCAAGCCTTCATCTCCTGATGGCACGAACATCGAGCCCCTGCGTGGATATGGCGTGAAAGTCATGTCCATGGGTTTCATGACGGGCGAATCAGAAAGCGTCATCTGGCGCGGTCCAATGTTGATGAGCGCGATCACCCAGTTACTTTATCAGGTGAACTGGGCGCCGCTCGATTTTCTGCTGATCGACCTGCCACCCGGCACCGGCGACGTGCAGCTGACGCTCAGCCAGAAGACGACATTGGCAGGTGCAGTCATCGTATCAACCCCGCAGGACGTTGCGCTAATTGACGCACGCAAAGCCATCGACATGTTCCAGAAGATCAACACACCGGTTCTGGGTGTGATTGAGAACATGGCGACCTATTGCTGCCCTGAATGCGGCCATGAGGCTGCGATCTTTGGCCATGGCGGGGCGGAGGCGGAAGCAGCCAAAATCGGCGCGCCATTCCTCGGCCGTCTGGCGTTAAATCTGGATGTAAGGCTGATGTCGGATCAAGGCACGCCCATTGTTGCAGCCAAGCCAGAAAGCCCTGAAGCGTTGAAATATCGCGAAATGGCGTCTGAACTGGCAGCTGGCGTGGGCGCGGGCGCTCCACATGGGTCAGCTTTTCAAGTCTGACGGCAGCAACCCCGCCAAGTCTTTTATCATCCGCGATACTGTCGCGGATGACTCAGATCTGAGCGCCGCGCTACATTCACGCGTTTGGCGATTAACCTATGCAAATCTAGCACCGCCGGTGATGTTCGAAGCGTCGATGGATGAGCGCCGCAAACGTCACTGGCGATCCGTTTTGAAGCCAAACGATCGCGGGGAGCAGGACAGCCACACGATTATCGCGCTGACTGCAGGAACCATCGCAGGCTTTATCTCAGTTGGACCGCCCAGAGACTCTGCATTAAGACAACGTGGCGAGGCCAAGCAGCTTTATGTCGATCAGATCGCTCAAGGGCTTGCTTTGAGCAAACTACTGCTTTCGGCTGGCTTTGAGCACCTGCAAGCCCTTGGATACACGTCCATTCGCCTTGCTGTCGTCGAAGGAAACGATCCGGCGATAAAGTTCTACAAAGCAGCTGGCGGTCTCGATGTCGGCTGCTTCACAGATCCAGGCCCCTTATGGCCGTCAGCGAACCGTTTGATCGCCTGGGATCAGGTCGGCGATCCAACCTGACACTGACCTCTAGGGTTTGACGACAACCTTCGTGTTCAATGCAACCCGCCGCCAGATCGTTCGCATCGCAGAGTTCGATACTGCGATACATCCATTCGTCCAATCACCGGGCAGCGTTAATGCGCCGGGCGTCAGGTTTGGCTGACCATGGATGAAGATATCGCCACCTGGGTCCCACCCCTGTGCCGTGGCCTGCGTTTGTTGTGATTTGGTCGGATAACTCAGACCAAGCGGCAGGTAATATTTGCTTCGATCATTGCGCCGGTCAATCTGGAAACTTCCTTCCGGCGTCTTACCATCACCTTCCAGCTGCTTGTCGCCAATAGGGCTTGAGCCAAGGGCGATGTCTGTTTGAAAGATGACTTCAACGTCCTGATACAACATTAGCCGTCGTTCAGCTTTGTTGATCAGAATCAGGTCCGCCCTGTCACTTTCATTAAGCAGCGGTGGGACATTTCTATTCTCGGACGCCAGCAAGGCCGCCGCCAGAGCAATCACTGTAACCAGTCCAACCAGAAGCGCGCGTATCATGAGGTCTCCGCCGTGTTCATTCCCCCTTTCTCTGCGTGCCGGAAGGCGGCGCCGAACACGGGACAGAATTGCGCAGATATCTCTCAGATGGCCCCCTTTCCCAAATCCGCGCCTTCGCCTAAAACGCGGACAAAGGAGCGCTTCCATGTCCATCAACTCATTCGGTCATCTCTTCCGCTTTACCACGTGGGGTGAAAGCCATGGACCCGCCCTGGGTGCGACCGTTGATGGTTGCCCGCCCGGCGTGGCGCTGGAGCCTGAGATGATCCAGCACTGGCTGGACAAGCGCAAACCCGGTCAAAACAAGTATACGACCCAGCGTCGCGAAGCGGATGAAGTTGAGATCCTGTCTGGCGTCTTCGAAGGCGTCACCACTGGCACGCCCATCCAGTTGATGATCCGCAACACCGACCAGCGCTCGAAAGACTATTCCGAGATCATGAACAAGTTTCGCCCCGGTCATGCGGACTATACCTATTGGGCCAAATACGGCATTCGCGATCATCGCGGCGGTGGGCGCTCATCGGCCCGTGAAACGGCCGCGCGGGTCGCTGCTGGCGGCGTGGCGCGTGAGGCGATCAAGGCGCTTTGCCCTGGTCTGACTATTCGCGGCGCCATGGTTCAAATGGGGCCGCATCAGGTAGACCGGGCGAACTGGGACTGGGATGAAGTCGAAAACAACCCGTTCTGGACCGGCGACCCTAAAGCGGCCGAAGATTGGGCCGTCTATCTGGACGGGCTGCGCAAATCAGGCTCATCCATCGGCGCAGTGGTTGAGGTCGTCGCCTCAGGCACCCCAGCAGGACTTGGCGCGCCGATTTATGGAAAAATCGATCAGGACCTAGCCTCGGCGATGATGTCGATCAACGCCGTCAAAGGCGTTGAGATCGGCGCAGGAATGGGCGCTGCGGCGCTGACCGGAGAAGAAAATGCTGATGAGATTTTCATGGGCGATGACGGGCCAGAGTTTTCGGCCAATCACGCAGGCGGCGTTCTGGGCGGCATTTCGACAGGGCAGGACATCGTGTGTCGCTTCGCCGTCAAGCCAACCTCATCTATCCTGACCCCACGCGCGACAGTCACGAAATCAGGTGAAGACACCGAGATCGTGACAAAAGGGCGCCATGATCCCTGCGTCGGCATCCGCGCCGTGCCAGTGGGCGAAGCGATGATGGCCTGCGTAATCCTGGATCATCTGTTGCTTCATCGCGGCCAGATCGGCTGATACCGCCATCTCCTGTCAGGAACGGCGGCGCCTTTCATTGACTTCGCCACGCTGAACAGGCGCAGTGTCGGCGATGACTGACATCCTTGAAATGCGGCCCGAGGGTATTTTCTGCCCGGCAGGCGGATTCTTTGTCGACCCGATGCGCCGTGTCGCGAAGGCTGTCGTCACACACGGTCATGCCGACCATCTGCGTCGTGGAATGGGCGAACTGATCGCCACGCCAGAAACTATCGCCATCGCTGATGTCCGTATCGGCCGCGGAGGATACGGCGTCGCCGCACCCCTGCCCTATGGCGAGCGGCGACGGATGGGCGACGCAACCATCTGGCTTGCGCCAGCAGGTCACTGCCTTGGGTCCGCACAAGTCGTGATCGAGGCAGAGGGGAAGCGGGCCGTCATTACAGGCGATTGCAAACGCGACGCTGACCCAAGCTGCACGCCCTTTGATGTGGTGCCCTGCGATCTGTTCGTGACCGAGGCCACATTTGGCGCCCCGGTCTGGCGCTTTCCACCGCCGGAAACGCAGATCGCACGGCTGATGAAGTCCTTGCGGCTGTTCCCCGACCGCACGCATATCATTCACGCCTATTCACTGGGCAAAGCGCAGCGGCTGATAGCAGAATTGCGCCTAGCTGGTTGGTCGGAGCCGATGTACGTCCACCGCGCTTTGGCGGGAATTTGCGAGGTTTATCAGAAGGCCGGGATCAAGCTTGGTATCTTGCCTGCTGTGGAAAAAGGCGGGGCATCATTAGGTGGCGCGATCATCCTCGCCCCGCCTAATGGAGCGGATGACGCTTGGCGGGAACGGGTCAAAGACCCTGTGATCGTCACTGCTTCTGGCTGGAACCAGGGCGGCAAACGCGCAGGCGGGGCCGAATTACCACTGGTGATGTCGGATCATTCGGATTGGGATGCGCTGACCGAAACCATTCTGGAAACGGGCGCAAAGGAAGTTTGGATCGACCATGGCCCCCCAGCCGCTTTAGCGCATTGGTGCGCAGGTCACGGCATCGCAGCACGCGGTGTGACACGGTGAAACGATTGGCTGAGCTTTTGGGGGATCTAGCCCAAGCCCCGCATGCCAATGCGCGGATGCGCCAACTCTCTGACTATTTTGAGAACGCTTCCGATGATCTTGGATGGTCGGTCGCTTGGCTAACCAATGCTCTATCCCCTCCCCGCCAGTCCCCGACAAAATTACGAAAGATGGCAGAGGAACGGGTTGACCCCGAATTGTTTCGCCTGTCAGCCGCTGCAATCGGAGACATCGGTGAAACCGTCGCCCTGATCTGGCCAGGGGCAGGCGATTTGCCGGTTCAAGTCGTTGCGGCAGGCGATGCCAAACTCGCCGATTTACTTGACCAGCTTGATGCAGTGGCGCGCGTGGCTTTGATCCGACTGATCGCAGGGCGAAAGATCAAAGGCGTAAAAGCGACAGAAGTACATCAAGCCCTTGCCGCCAGATTCGACGTCGACGCCGGTTTGATCGCTGGCGCCTTGATCCAGGAAAACCCGCCTTACACAAATCTGTTTGAATGGCTTACGAACGAGGGACCAGCGCCAAATTGGGTGCCACCACGACCACCTTCGTTGCCTCGACTACCCAAAAGCCCGCGCCCACCTTTCAGCGCCTGGAAGTTGCCAGAAGGCGTTTCTGTCTCGGTCGAAAACGGGCGCGCGTTCAGCGACGACGGTGTCGAATTAAAGCTGAAAGTCGGGGCGCCCGATGGTTGGGGGTTCTTTCATGACGGAGAGGTCTTCAATGTGACAGCGACGCCACCCCTGGATGATCCGTTGGAGTCACACGACCAAGGACAGGCTTTGCTGATACGATCCGGCGATACAGATGACTGGTCTATCTGGCCCGCAGCTTCTCATACCATCATCTGTCCAGTCACGTTCATTGAAATCGGCCGGGGGGTGAATGTGACGCTTGGCATCGCTGTGTCAGGTGAGGTCGCCCCCCTTATTAAACTCGCCACGCCCGAGGCCACAAAAGTATCAGCTTTCGCACGGAAGGCGGTGATCGATAAGTTTGGCCCGGTCAGACAAGTCGGCCCCGGTCTTTGGGCTGAACTTTCTTACGAAGCCATCAGCCCAGCGCCAAGACGCAAGATCGGCGTCGCCCTGAAAGGGGCTGAGATAAATCATCTGATATGGAAAGACGGCCCGGCTACGCCGGACCTGTCCGAGATTACATAATTGTCAGGCTACCGCCCGCAAGGACTGCATAATCTCTGCCAGTTTTTCACGGCCTTTCGGATCAACAAACTGGCCATCCGCAAAAACAGCGCCATCGTAATTCGATCCAATGTGCAACTGAGGCTGCTGCAGAATTTTGGGCCCAAACGGCGTGAGGCAATGGCGCAGTGAAAACTGCGCAAGCTCCCCCCCTGATCGCCCTGCCGTCGCGGACAGAATGGCGACCGGCTTGTCCGTCAGCGGCCCTGGCGAAAAACGACTTTGCCAATCCAACGCGTTCTTCATCACGCCGGACAGGTTCTTGTTGTATTCAGGCGTCGACATGACGATGGCGTCCGCAGCGCGGATCTGCGCCACCAGCGTTTCGACTTTTTCAGGATATCCGGCATCCTCGACATCGCCATTGTAGAGGGGCAAATCGAGATCAGCCAACGTGAAGTCCACATCATCACCCGCAAGCGCAGCGCCGGATCGGATCAATGCAGTGTTGGTGGACGCAGCGCGCAAAGCACCGGACATGCCGAGAAGGGCGAAGGCCATGAAGTCGTCTCCTGTTCAATTCAGACCGGAAGTTACTGTGCACCGGACTGAACGTCGATTGATGATTAGATCAGTCTACAAAAGGTGATCAATACTCTGCCTGAGCGCCGAACAGGAACAGAACCCTGTCGCTGTCGCCTATACCCGTGCGCGCCTCATTCGCGCGGCTGCGAACATCGCGTTCATAGATCAGCCCGACATAAGGTTGAACAACCGTATCCTCGAACCCTGCCGCTATCTTGAACGTCGCTTCGTATGACCTTGTGGGTTCGTTATTCGATTTATCGCGCGGAAAGGTGACCTCAAAATCAAACTCTGGAATGATATCAAACGTATCAAGCGACCAGCCCGAATATTCCGTGGCAAAATAGAATGTCCGTTCACTAGCATCCTGCGAGAAAGTTATTTCATTCGCAAAAGCACCCAACGCGCTGGTGGAAATCAGGCCAAGCGCTATCTCAAACTCTGGCTCAAATCCATCCCGGTTGCGCACGGCGTCTTCCTTGAAGGGCAGTTCTACTTCAAAACCGGGTTCAACGATCAGGTCTTCACCGATCAGAAATTCGTAGTGGACTTCAGCATTAAAGGATTGCGCTTCGAACAGCCGAAGCGACAGATCAAAAACCCCGTCGCCATATTCACCGCCAAAACCGATGACAGCCTGCGCAACTTCACGTCCTTCGATATTTGCGAAACGTCCGCCGCCAAACGCAAAAGTCTGAGGCGACAGGCGTCGAGAAATGCGGGCCTCTGCCTCAGCCGAATCGACACGACCTGTCTGGGTTTCGATATCGCCTTCGCTTTTCAGCGTGAAAGCGGCGACGGGCGTGTCGAGACCAGCGACAAAGTCCCACTGTGCAGCTTCTTCGCCATCGCCGATCTGAATTTCCAGCTGGTCCAGCTCAAGATAGGGTTCGCTGATGTCCTGCGCCGCAACGTTCGAAAAGACAGCAAGCGACGCAAGCGTCACCGCAGGCGCACACCATTCCATCCCTCTTCGCCGCATCGTTCCCATCCGATCCCCATGTGAACGTTTCATCAGATGACTACACGTTCAGGGGGAACACGAAAACACCTCTAAAGTTTCAGAATGGGAACATTCTTGTCATCGACGCAGCGGCGCCACAGGAAAAAGTCACTGTTGCGGACACGGCGCACCCGCAACTCCCCAGATCAAAAGATCATCGACATGCTCCTGCAACGAGTACGGTGCAGGTTCCCGCCCTGGGCCTGGTGCCCAAGCCCAGCGAAGAATCAAATCATGACCAAGGTGCTGAGCGACTTCGTTCAGCGTTCTGCCCCCATTGCGCGCGGGATCGCGCAACTGTTCGCAAATCGTTCTTGAAGATTGGCCAAACCAGTGCGCCTCAACCGGCGCCAGCATCCAGCCAGATGCATTGTCCGGCGGGCTATGCGGGACTTCACCGTTCTGGGCGCCGTGACAGGTGGAGCAAGGCAGGGTTTCAGCCCCGATCCGGCTTTCACCGGCACGAATATTCATGCCGTGGCGGCGCGGCTCCGCTCCATAACTTGGCCCCGACCACATCGGTCTGTCCGATGGGCCCGTATGGCAGTTTGAACAACGTGAATGCGAGGTGACTTCATATATACGAGACCACGCCTCAAGCCCTTCAGCCTCTGTTGCTGATGCTGGTGGATTGGTCTGAATATCCTCCGCGCTGAGGGCGACTGCCGGAACAGTTGCCATCAGCACAGCGAAGATCAGTCGGCGCATCAAGCAAAGTCCACAAAGTTGCTGAACGGCATTTCGCGGAGGCGCGTGCCTGTGGCCGCAAAGATCGCATTGGCGAGGGCAGGCGCAGCCGGGGGCGTACCCGGCTCACCAATACCGCGGATCTTTTCCGCGTTCTCGAGGATCTTCACCTCAATCGAAGGTGCCTGATACATCCGCATGGCGTCATAGTTATGGAAGTTGGTCTGTTCCACTTCGCCATTGTCCAGTGTGATCTGGCTGAGGATTGCAGCTGACAGGCCATAGTTCAGGCCGCCCATCACCTGCGCTTCGATATTGCCGGGATCAAGCGCGACGCCGACGTCAACCGCAGCAAAGGCTTTGGTGACTTTGATGCCATCTTCGGTATTGGCGACCTCGATCACTTCAGCCGTCGGCACGCCAAAGGCGAGGCAGAACGCCATGCCACGACCATGGCCTACGGGCATCGCCGAGCCCCAGTTCGACATCTCAACCACAGCTTCGATCACCTTGCGGCTGGGGCCGTGCGTCAGGCTTTTCAGGCGCATCTCAATTGGATCGACGCCCGCAGCATGGGCCAGTTCATCCAATGCGCTTTCCTGGAAGAATGCGTTTTGTGAGCCGCCGACCGACCGCCAGAACGTTACCGGCAGCATCGTCGGCACTTTGTACGCCGTGACGCGGTAGTTCGGGAACGTATAAGGCTGGTCCCAAGCCGCCATCGGGATCGACCCGTCCGGACCTGCGGCGGGCAGGCCCTGGCGAGAGAATGCGTCGATGATCGCGCCCGGTGCGGCCAACTGGATGTCGATCGCTTTAGGCGCGCCATCCTCCATCACCGCCTTGATGCGACCGATAGAGATTGGACGGTAGAAGCCGTGGCACTGGTCTTCCTCACGGCTCCACGTCGTTTTGACGGGCGTGCCTTCCATACCTTTGGCGACCTCAACCGCGAGCTGGACATAGTCCATCTCACCCCGGCGGCCGAACCCACCGCCAAGATACGGCGTGTGGATCTCGATTTCTTCTGCCGGGATGCCGGTGACGTTCGATGCGAACTGACGCGCCAGCGTGGGGTTCTGGTTACCTGCCCAGATGTCCAGCTTGCCATCCCGCAACCACGCAGTTGCATTCATCGGCTCCATCGTTGCATGGGCGAGATATGGCGCGCGGTATTCGATTTCGGTGACATTTCCGCCCGCAAGCAGAGGCTCCACGTCGCCTTCATTGCGGTTCTGGCTGTCCTGGCGTTCGTCGGTGAATGACGCTGCGACCTGCGCGAAGTGTTCGTCGGTCGTAAGGGGGTATGGCGCAGGTTTCCACTCAACCTCCAGCGCTTTGGCGCCTTCCATGGCATACCAGGTGTTGGTGGCGATAACTGCAAGGCCGTTGGTTACTTCGACCACCTTTTTCACGCCGCGCATACCCAGCGTTTCAGAGGCGTCATATGATCTAACACCAGCGCCAAGATACGGGTTCACACGAACGGTGGCGTAGAGCATGTCGTCAAGCTGCGTATCGACGCCGAAAGGCGCCGTGCCAGTGACTTTGGACACCATGTCGACACGCGGCTGGGATTTACCCAAAAGACGCCATTCGGACTGTGGTTGCAGGTCAGGATCAGCTGGTGGCTCAATCGAAGCCGCGAGCGTTGCAAGTTCAGTGTAGGCGACCTTTGTCCCATCGGGGGCGATGACATGGCCATTCTCTGTCTTCAAATTGCTTTCAGACACGCCCAGTTTTTGCGCGGCTGCCTGCACCAGAACCGTGCGCGCAGCAGCACCCGCTTTGCGCATTTTCACAAACCCATCCGGGGTGGTTGAGGAGCCACCTGTGATCTGCAACGCGAGGAATTTGGCAGGGACCTTGGTAAAGCCCCGCATCGTTTCTGCCACCATACCGTGATCGGTTGGCAGGAACGGAACAGCCTCTTCCAGCACTGCTTCGTTATAGTAAGCGTAGGAGGCGGGGCCATGTTCGATTTTTACCGCGTTCAGTTCCACGTCGAGTTCTTCGGCGACCATGGCGGCGAGGGTCGTGTGCACGCCCTGCCCCATTTCAGCGCGCGGCGTGATGATGGTGATGCCATCCGAAGCAACCTTGACGTAAGGCGTCAGGGAGGCTTCGCCATCGGTCAGCCGATCATCCAGTGGGTTGCCGTAGGGTTGTTTGTACTTCCAGTAGCCAAAGGCGACGCCACCGATGACGGCGACAGAGCCAAGAAGGAAGGTGCGGCGTGCGATTTTTGCGATACGTCCCATCCTTACGCCTCCTTCATTTTGGCGGCGGCGGTGTGGATCGCGGCGCGGATGCGGGGGTATGTGGCGCAGCGGCAAAGGTTGCCGCTCATCGCCACGTCGATGTCGTCGTCGGTTGGCTCAGGATTCGCATCCAGCAAGGATGACGCCTGCATGATCTGGCCGGGCTGGCAATAACCACACTGCGCAACCTGATGTTCGACCCAGGCCTGTTGTACGATGTGCTGCACGTCCGGCGTGCCAAGCCCCTCAATCGTGGTCACCTCACCATCGACATCGCCGACCTGCAACGTGCAGGACCGTGTCGCGACACCGTCGATATGCACAGTGCAGGCACCGCACATCGCAATGCCGCAGCCGAATTTCGGGCCAGTGTAATTCAGTTCATCGCGGAGGACCCAGAGAAGAGGCATATCTTCCTGGACATCGACCTCATGGGTCTGACCGTTCACGTTCAATCGCATGGGCTGGGGCCTTTCGGTTCTGGCGTGCGAAGATGGCGGGCCATACGACCACTCGAATCTATCTTCGGTAAATTTGACAATCAGTGACCACATTGTTAACCGTGACGTGACATGCTTTACAATTACCGTCAGTTTTGCCAAGAAACAAGTATGAATCCTGACGCAGAACATTTTAAGGTGATCGAGGTTTTTTCGAACTACGGGTTCAGAAAGACCTCAATGAGCGACCTCGCCGAAGCGGCGGGCGTATCGCGTCAGACCCTTTATAACAGGTTCAAATCCAAGGAAGACATCCTTCACTGGGCAATGACGTGCTGCAGCGGAGATTCCGCCGAAAAGGCCGTCGCGGCGCTGGAGGGGGAAGGCACGCCCCAGGATCGCATCGTCACCTTCTTCGCCCGCTGGATCGGCGACTACGCGCCGAAAATCCACAGCGCGACGCATGGGCCAGAGATTTTCGACATGGCGATGACCCTAAAACATGGCGGCGAGGAAGAGCCTGCGTCTGTCGTACGATGTCGAGAGGCGCTGGTGCGGTTCCTGATGGGCATGGGGAAATCGGGTGCGGAAGCGGTGGACGCGGCGTTCACTATGATGATGGCGTCCAAGGGCCTGATGCTGGTGGCGCAGGATACGGAGACGTTTGTGGAGGGGATGGGGAAGGTTGTGGGGGTTGTTGTATGATAAGCACTTCGGGTTTCAGGGGTAGTGTGGATATTTGTATCCAGACAACTTGCTAGCTCGCAGCAGAATCTTCAAAGCCAATTCCGAAAGCGGCCCATAAATTGGCAACGTTCGATAACCAGCTTGAAAGTACCTTAAGATAGTGGTGGTGTGGAGGTGAGATATGATCTCAAGTAGTTCCAAATCATCACCATTGAGCAGATCATCTTCACCCTCAATAGCGCAAACCTCTTCTGCCAGCTTACTGATATTGTGGCCTAAAGGCTTCTTTGAAAGCCGCTCGGCAGAGAAACCTTTTGACTTCAAGATCGCCTTTAAGGCCAGCTCTATTGAGTGTGCAGTTAGAAAGATAACCGGCATAGGAGCATGAATTTCATAACCCTTTCTTTCGCCCACGATCCTGTCAGCTGCGTATCCGCAATCCCAATATTCCCAAGCATATCGAGTAAGTCCGATTGGCGAGATCCGCTTCTCTAAATCGTCCCAGTCAACTTTTGCCAAAGAAAGCTCCCATCAAAAATTTTCATCTCGTATCAAAGAAGCGCACTCGGCGCGGAAGCAAGGGCGAAGCCCGCCGGGCCAGCGTCAGGCCGTCCGCGGGCCTGACGCTTCTGCAACGAAGCGCCTCTTTCACTGTTTGGATGTACTCGGCGACCATAAAGCGCGTCGAATAACCGGCGGTGCGTTTGTCCCCGACCTGTCGCTGGCCCAGCTACCGGCGGTTCCTTTGGATAGTGCGGATGGTGGGCCATAGGCCCACCCTACGGATCACCCCCGCATCCGCCCCCCATCAGCATCATAAACCGGCGCGCCATGCACCTCTGCTGCCCGCATCTCGCCCAAAATCTCCACCTCAACCTGCGACCCCGCCGCCGCATGCTCCGCCGCGACATAGCCCATCGCCATTGACCGCCCGACACGATGCGCATAGCCGCCGGAGGAGATGTAGCCGATCGCCTCGCCATCTTTAATAATCGCCTCGTCCAGCGTCACGTCCATGTCCGTCTCGATAGTCAGCGTGACCAAATGGCGCGCCGGTCCCTCAGCCCGCGCCGCCTCTGTCGCCGCCTTGCCGGCGAAATCCTTCTTCCAGTTGATGAAGGCGTCCATGCCGCTTTCCACGGCGTTAAAATCAGGCCGGAACTCCAGCCCCCAAGCGCCCCAGCCTTTCTCCAGCCTGAGGCTCATCAGCGCCCGCGCGCCGTACCAACGATAGCCGAGGTCGGCGCCCGCTGCCTCAATCGCTTCGGACAGCAGGATCAGGTATTGCGGGCGGCAGTAGATCTCATACCCTAGCTCGCCTGAGAAACTGATCCGGTTCAGGATCACCGGCACGCCGCCGACAAAGGTCTTGCGACAGTCGCGGAATTTTAGCGCCTCCGCCGAGACATCCTCGCGGGTGATGCGGCTCAGCAGCTCTCGGCTGTTCGGGCCGGACAGCGCAATGCCGTGCCAGTCGCCAGTTTGGTTTTCGTGGCTCACGCCCTCGGGCAGCGTCTTCGCCCAGAACCGAGAATGCGCGTCCTGCATGGCGCCCGATCCGAAGAGCATGAAATGTTCGTCATCCAGACAAGCGACGGTGAGGTCGCCGTAAAGCCGCCCCTTCTCCGTCAGCATCGGGGTCAGCGCGATGCGGCCGGGTTTAGGGATGAAGCCCGCCATGGTCTTGTTCAACCAGTCCCTCGCGCCCGGCCCTTTGATGACCTGCTTGGCGAAGTTGGCGATTTCAATCCCGCCAACCGCCTCACGCACCGCCTTGCATTCAGCGGCGACGTAGTCGTGGGAGCGGTTGCGTTCGAACGTCGGATCTTCCCAAGCATCCTCCGGCCCATCCGCGAACCAGAGCGCGTTTTCGAGGCCAAACGCCTGCCCCATCCGCGCCCCCTTCGCGACCAGCCGATCGTAAAGCGCCGTGGTTTGCTGGCGGCGGCCCTTGGGCAGCGTCTCGTTCGGGAAGGTCATCACGAAGCGACGTTCATAGTTCTCGGTCGACTTGACGGTGCCCCAGTCGGGCGAGGCCCAGTCGCCGAACCGCGCGACATCCATCGCCCAGACGTCGATGGACGGCTCGCCGTCGATCATCCATTGCGCCATGGTCAGACCAACGCCGCCGCCCTGACAGAACCCGGCCATGACGCCGACGGCGCACCAGTAGTTCTTCATCCCCGGCACTGGCCCAATCATCGGGTTGCCGTCTGGACCGAAAGTGAAGGGGCCGTTGATCGTCTGGCGAATGCCCGCCTCACCTAATGCAGGCACCCGCTCAAACGCTGGTTCCAGCCGGTCAGCGATCTGGTCGAGATTGGGTTGCAGTAGTTCGTGCCCGAAATCCCAAGGCGTGCCGCCAACCTTCCACGGGGTGCCGGTCTGCTCATACGTGCCCAGCAGAATCCCGTCGCGTTCCTGCCGGAAATAGATGTTCGCCTCATAATCGATACCGCACGGCAGGCGAGACCCCCAGTTAGCGACAGCGTCGATGCGTTCGGTCAGCAGATAGTGATGCTCCATCGGCTGAACGGGGATGTGGAGCCCCGCCATATGTCCGACCTCACGCGCCCAAAGGCCGCCGCAGTTGACGATGTATTCGGCGTTCACCACGCCCTTTGGCGTCGTAACATCCCACGTGCCATCCGCCCGCTGCGTCGTCGCAGTGGCCGGGGTGTGCGTGAAATATTACGCGCCATATTGCTTCGCCGCCTTGGCGAAGGCGTAGGTGGTGCCCGACGGATCAAGGTCGCCGTCCTGATCATCCCAAAGCGCGGCGTAATAGTGTTTGGGGTCGATAAGTGGGTGCTTGTCGGCAAGTTCCTTCAGGTCGATCCATTCTTGATGCAGGCCCATATAGCGGGCCTTCGACCGTTCCCGCTTCAGATAATCCCACCATGTCTTGTTAGAGGCGAGGTAGAAGCCGCCGGTCATGTGGAGGCCTACGGACTGACCCGACAGCTCCTCAATCTCTTTATAGAGGCCGATCGTATAGCTCTGCAGGCGGCTGATATTGGGGTCGGACGAAATCGTGTGGATCTGCCCTGCCGCATGCCAACTAGACCCTGAAGTCAGCTCATCCCGCTCTAGCAGGATCGCGTCCTTCCAGCCGAACTTGGCAAGGTGATAGAGGATCGAACAGCCGACGACGCCGCCGCCGATAATGGCGACCTTCACATGGCTCGGCAGTTTCTTGCCGGTCGCCTCATCGTCGGTTTTGATGTTCAACGTGGATTGCGCCATCGTGCCCATGGGCTTGGTCCTTTCAACGGCGGCTGGTCAGTACCAGGCGTCGGGCAGTTCTTCTTTTCGTTTGGCCACGAAGGCCTGCAACTCTTCGTCTTTCGCGGGGTCCAGCGGCGGCGCCTCGTAGGCAGCTAGCATCGCGTTCCAGCGCTCATATGCGCGGGTGTAGCTGTCCTTGGCGCCTTCATTCTCCCACTGCTCACAGCTTTCGGAATTCGACATTGTCGCGTCGTAGTAGGCTGTTTCGTAGTTCGTCATGGTGTGAGCCAAGCCGAGGAAATGCCCCGCAGGCTCCACATCGTCATAGGCAGTCTTGCCCAACGAATTATCATCCATCGGCATGCCCTGCAGCATCACCTGATAGGCGCCCAGCCGATCCGCATCGAGGATCAGTTTTTCGTAGCCTGTCGCAAGACCACCTTCGAGCCAACCTGCAGCATGGAGCGTAAAGTTCGACCCACCCAACGCCGTCGACAGCATCGAATCCGCGCTCTCCGCCGCCGCTTGCGCGTCCGGGATTTTGGATGCGGTCAGCGAGCCACCGCAGCGTAGCGGTACGCCGAGGCGGCGGGCGAGCTGGCCGATGAAGTAGTTGGACATCACTGGCTCCGGCATCCCAAAAGTCGGCGCGCCTGACTTGAGGCTCATGGAGCTTAGGAAGTTACCCAAGATGAACGGGCTGCCCGGCTTCACCAGCTGGCTGAACGCGCAGCACATCATCGCCTCGGCAAACGCCTGAGCGAGAGAGGCGGCGGTAGTGACCGGCCCCATCGCACCGCCAAGGATGAAGGGCGCTACGATCATGCCCTGCCCGGCGGCTGAATACGTCCGGATCGCCTCCGTCACCACGCGGTCAACCAGCAGCGGCGAGTTGGTGTTCACGTTCCCCATGATCACGCATTTGTCGTCGATATCGCCGTGCAGGATACGGGCCATTGCGACGCTGTCTTCGGCGCGGCTTTTCTCAGTGATCGCGCCAAGATGCGGTTTATCGGACCACTTCATATGCGCGTAGACCATGTCGAGATGGCGTTTTGAGACTGGGATGTCGCACGGTTCACAGGTCACGAAACCTGAATGATGCAGCGCTGGCAGCATGTAGGTTAGCTTCACCAGCTTCTCAAAGTCATCCATCGCGCCGTAGCGACGGCCACCTTCCAAATCGCGCACGAAAGGAGGGCCGTAGACTGGGGCAAAGATCATCGACCCGTCGCCAATCTCAACCGTCCGGTCCGGGTTGCGGCTGTACTGCTTGAACTGAGACGGCGCTGTTTTGCAGAGGTCGCGGATAAACCCTTTTTCAGCCCGCACACGCGTGTCCTGAACATCCGCCCCGGCCTTGCGCCAGATATCAAGCGCTACCGGATCTTCGCGAAACTCCAAGCCAATTTCCTGGATAATCCAGTCCGCCTGATCTTCCAGCTTCTGCAGCCCCTCTTCGCCCATAAATTCATTGATGGGGATGGCGCGCTTGATGAATGCAGGCGCTTTGGCGACCGGTCGTTCAGAGCGGCGGGCGGCGTTTCTTGTTCGACGGCGAGGGGTTTTGGACATGAGGTAGCTCCTTGAAGCGTCGAACTTAGGATCTTTGGCGTCGCTTGTGACCGTGGAAAAGGATTGGGCTTCAGATAACCTCAGATAATGCAAAACCTACTGCGCCAGATCGATTCTCTCCATCACCTAGCTGCGTTCGACGCTGCTGCGCGGCATGGATCTTTTACCAGGGCGGCGAAGGAACTGAACGTTAGCCAGCCTGCGATCAGTCAGTCGATCCGAAAGCTCGAAGCTGCGATCGGAGTCGCACTTTTTCGCCGCCTGCACCGATCTATAGCGCTGACTGACGCGGGTGCGATTCTCGCTCACGACGTGGCTGAGGCGTTCGGGCGTGTGCAGGCGACCGTAAGTCACCTCGGTGCATTGGGCGCTTCGGATCATGTGACCTTATCTGTGTCCACCGCCTTTGCGAATTACTGGATGGTCCTAAGACTGCAGGCATTTCGTGAGCTCTATCCTGATCTCGATCTTCGTCTGCAAACCACAGATAAGGAACTTGATCTGACGCACGAGGGAATCTCGCTGGGCGTTCGCCGCGGCAAGGGGAAATGGGCGGGTTATGATGGGGCGTTGATCGCCCAAGAAAAACTGATCACCATCGCGTCGCCCGCTTGGATTGCCGCGAATAATGCGCCGACTGATCCCACCGCCTTGGTGAAAGCCCCGCTGATTACTCTGGAAGAGCCATTTCGCGCGCGACCCAGTTGGCGTGACTGGTTCGCACATTTTGACGTGGACTACCGTGATACAGGCGCCGGGCTGCGATTGAACGACTACGCGCTAGTCCTTTAGGCCACAATGGCTGGTGAAGGCGTCGCCATGGGCTATGCCCATGTTACCGCCGGACTGATCGAGCAGGGTCTACTGTCCCCCCTTGGGAACTGGGAATACACAACCGATCAAGGCTACCATTTGGTCTGGTCGAACCGCAGCGAACTATCAGCCAACGCTGTAATTGTGCGGGACTGGATTCTTGATGCGGTTCGCCACACCAGCCTCAAGGCGCCAGCACGATCTTAGGCGACGCAGCCACGCCCGCTTTGATGTCCGCGAAGGCCTGTGCGCCGTCCGCCAGCGCTCGCACCTCGATCCAGTCTAGATCGCCAAGCGAGCCATCGAAGATCGCCGCCGCTGTCTCACGAAAGTCCTGCATCGTGTAGGTGTAGGTGCCGATGAAAGCGATTTCCCAAAGGGTCATGCGGCGCAGGTCCAACCCGCCAGTGGCTGAGCCAAGGCCGATATGGCTGATCACGCCGCCGCCTGCGACAGCCGCGGACGCCAGCGCGCGGGTCGCGTCGAAGCCAACGCCGTCGACGACCAACTGCGCTTCCGGCGCTTTGTCGGTGCTGGGATCGAAAGCGCGGATGCCGTCGATTTTCTCAACCACCGCGCGGCGGAGGGGATTGGTTTCAGCCAGCCAAACCTCTTTGGCGCCTTGGGCGATAAAACTGAGAGCTGCGCCCAGACCGATTGCGCCTCCGCCAATGGACAGGCACACGCTGTCTTCGATGGGCCGCTTTGACGCTTCACGGGCGAGGCGGACAGCATGCCAGCCGCAGGCCAACGGCTCGGCCAGCGCGGCCTTTTCGGTGGGGACATGGTCTGACATCTCGACGAGGTTGCCCGCGGGCATCGCCAGCTGTTCGGCGAACGCGCCTTCGCGGGGCATCATCGAAATGATCTGGCGGTTCGGGCAAAGGTTATCGCGTCCTTCACGGCACCAATCACAGGTCCCGCAGGTCACAAGGGGGTTCACAGTGAAACGTTTGCCGTCGGCTGCCACGCCAGCCGCTTCGTGTCCCAAGATCAGCGGCGCCGGGCGACGATCGTCGTGGCCGAGATAAGCGTGCATGTCCGAGCCACAGACGCCGCAATGGTTTACCGTCAGAAGGACGTCACCTGCCGCTGGCGTCGGATCGGGTACGTCGCGGATTTCGAGGCTTTCGGGGGCGGTGTAGACGAGCGCTTTCATTGGATCTGCGCCTCCTGGCTGTAGGGTTTCACGCGTGAAACCGACATTAAGACATTGTATTCATTATGGCTTCACATCCTGTTAATCTGTGAAATCAGCTTATTTCGCAGTAAACCCACCGTCGACATACAGCACCTGTCCTGTGACATAGGCTGAGGCAGCTGACGCCAGGAACATCGCAGGTCCGACAAGATCATCCATCGTACCGTTCCGGCCAATGCAGGTCTGCGCCGCATTCCGCGCCGCGCGTTCTTCGTCGCCAAAGACCGCCGCCGTGAGCTCAGTCGGAAAGAACCCCGGTCCAATCGCGTTGGCGGTGATTCCATCCTTTGACCACGCCTCTGCCATCGCCCGCGTCAGCTGACCGACGCCGCCTTTGGTGGCGCCGTAAGCGATACCGTTTGGAAACGCTCGATTGGTCTGTAGAGACGCGAAATTGATAATCCGCCCCCACCCCTTCGCTTTCATCGCCGGAACCAATGCCTGCGCCAGAAAGAATGGGGAAGAGAGGTTGATGTTCAACGTCGCTTCCCACGCTTCCAACGTCTGATCGTCAGCGTGCAAACGAGGGTTAAGCCCTGCGGCTGTCATCAGGATATCCGGCGATCCGAAGGGCGCAGCAATCTCAGCAGCGATGCCAGCCATTGCAGACGGATCGCCAAGATCAGCGGCGACGAAAGCTGTGTCGCCATTTGTCTCAGCGCTCCACGTCTCCAACGCTTCAGCCCGGCGTGCGACGCCTACGACCCTTGCGCCAGCCTCGGCGAACGCTGTCGCCATTGCGCGGCCGATGCCGGAACTTGCGCCTGTCACGCAAGCGACCTTGCCAGTGATGTCGAATTTGCCCGTCATCTTGCCTCGATCTCAGAAATGCGCCCGCTGCGTGGGATACGAAGCGGGCGACATGCAGCCCCCGGAGGAACGTAGGCGGGCTGATGTCTCAGCCCGCCAGTTCATTAGGGCACCGTGAACCCGACATAGCTGAAGAAATTCATCGCGCCATTGGCGGACCAGTAGTCCGGCAGCCACAGCACCAGGCCAGGGATCGTGAAGATCAGGATCAGGCCCAAAAGCTGGATGCCCATGAACTGCATCATGCCAAGATAAATATCCTTCAGATCCCATTGCGGAACGACCCCTTTCAGGAAGTAGGCCGAAAGCGCCACAGGCGGAGATAGCCAGGCCGTTTGCAGGTTCACAGCCACCAAGATCGCGAACCACGTCAGGTTGACGTTCAGCGACACCAGCAGAGGGACCATGATGGGCACGATGATCAGAACGATCGGCACCCATTCCAGCGGCCAACCCAGCAGGAAGATCAACGCCATCACGAAGATCAGCATCATCGTGGTGGAGAGGTCCCATGAAAGCAGCACCTCGGTCATCATCTTCGGCGTGCCAAGGTTCGAGAACACCGCGCCGAAGAAGTTTGATGCCGCGACGAGGAACATAACCAGCACTGTCAGCTCAAGCGTCTTGATCAGCGCCTCGTAAAGGCCCTTCAGCGTGAACTTACGGTACGCAATCGACAGCAGCATGGAGCCGAAGGCGCCGCAAGCTGCAGCCTCAGCCGGGGTGGCCCAGCCTGCGAGGATTGAGCCGAGCGCAAAGGCGATCAGTACGGTTGGCGGAACAAGGCCCATGAAGAACTCGTACCAAAGGTCCGAGAAGTAAAACCCACCCGGTTTCGCTTCGCGCGACCAGTTGTAGACGAAGTACATGACGCCAATCCACGCAACCGGCAGGACCAGACCCGCTAGCGGGAAGATCCCGCCAAGATCGCCGTTCGCGCCAGCGGCGCAGAGCCAGACCAGCACGACCAGCGCAAACATCACAAGGCACACTTCAAGGAAGTAGAATGGTGAGGTTTCTGGTTGCTCATCCTCTGGCAGGATCGGCCCAAGGTCCTTGTTGATCCAACAGCGACCCAGTGAATAGAGGATATAGAGCATCGCCAGCATGATGCCGGGGATTATCGCGGCGCGGAACAGGTCCGTAACCGGCACTTCCAGAACCGGACCCATGACGATCAGCATGATCGACGGCGGGATCAGAATGCCCAGCGTGCCGCCCGCGGTGATGGCCCCTGCGGAAAGTTTGGTGTTGTAGCCCGACTTGATCATCGTGCGGCCCGCCATGATCCCCAGGATGGTGACGGACGCGCCAACGATCCCGGTCGCGGCGGCAAAGATCATCGAGACGAAGAGAACGGCGATATAAAGCGCGCCGCGCGTCTTGCTCATCATCAGCTGGACGGCCCGGAACAGACGCTCCATCAGCCCGGCCTGCTCCATCATGATGCCCATGAAAGTAAACAGTGGGACCGCAACAAGCTGATCATCCAGCATCACCGCGTTGGTCTGCAACGTCTGGAGGAAGAAGGTCAGCGCTGAACCCGCGCCCCATGATCCGAAGACGAAGGCCAAAAAGATCAGCGTGAACGAGATCGGGAAACCAACGAAGATCGAAAACAGCATCGCACCGAGCATCAGAAGACCGATGGTTGGCTTGTCGATACTAGTCAGGCCAGTACTGCCGATGATCGAAGACCACCAGTCGCCAACCGGCAGAACGTGTTCATAGAACACACCGGTGAAGACAGCTGCGAGGCCGAGGAAGTAGAAGGGCAGGATGCGGAGGAACGTCCGTTCCCGCTCTTTACCCATCTGGTGGAAAGCGCGGAACAGCTCTGGGAAACCTTGAAGCAGCAACAGGAAGGCGCCTAACGGCATAGCAAGGCGCGCGGGCGCTGCAAGCGGTTCCCACGCTGTGTCTGAAAGACGTTCCCAGCCATTGACGGCGTAACCGTTCCGGGGATTGATCGCATCTATGAAATAATCGAGCGACGTCCAGAAAAAGAACAGCATCGCCGGGAAATAGAAGGCGAGGTACATCGTGGCGTCGACAGTCGCCTGCGTTTTCGGCGACCAGTTGCGGTAGATGAAGTCAGCGCGGATGTGCACGCCTCGCATCAGCGCATAACCAGCGGCGGCCATAAACAGGACGCCCCCTGTCATACGGCTGACGTCATAGACCCAAAGCGTCGGGCCAAGCCCCAAATCGCGCGCCAGCCCGTCCATGTCATTGGACGCAAGAACGGCAAAGGCTTTTCGAGACAGCACCTCGAACACCGTGACGCCGATCAGAGGGATCAGCAGAAGGCAGATAATTCGTCCGGCCCAGTTGTTGATGACGTCGATCGTCGCGGTGATCGGACGTTGCCAGGGGGTCATATCTTCAGGAGTTTCGCCCGGCTCTTCTGCGCGGCGTTCTGCGATCAGCTCGTCAGTTATGTCGAGCTCACCTGGTTTCACTTCCTCTGCCATGATCGCATCCTCCCCTACCCGCTGGCCACATACTGCGGCTCTGTCATCCGGATCTGATATTCAGGAAAGCAGCCTGTGCGCGCCGCTTGCCAAAACAACAGAAAAAAACGCCGGGCCCCCATTGGGAGGCCCGGCGCAAAAGTCAGATTACTTCAGAGTGTCGGCAAACGCTTTGCCGAGACTTGCGTTAGACGCCTGAGCGCCTGACCAGAACGGAACAGCGATTTTCGCGAACTCAGTCTGGCTTGCCCAGACTTCTGCGAAGAACTCGTTGTCAGCTGCAGCAGCTTCCAGCGATGTGCGAGCAGCGTTCATGTACTCACCGAAGTAGTCGGCAGGCGTGTCATGCAGCTGAACACCGTGGTTTTCAGTCAGGTCTTTCAGCGCTTTACCGTTTTCGTAGATGCGGTAGGACATCGCTTTTGAAAGCGAGGCGTTGGCCGCAACTTCGAGGGCTTTCTTCTCGTGGTCGGTCAGGCCGTCATAGACATCGCCATTGATGTACATGTCAGCGTTAACGACAACCTGGTGCAGACCCTGCAGGTAGTAATGCTTCAGGACTTTCTGGAAGCCAAAGACAGAGTCAGGCTTCGGGCAGCACCATTCAGCCGCGTCGATCGTGCCTTTTTCAAGTGCTGGCAGGATGTCGCCGCCGCCCATTGCAACCGCGGCAACGCCGATGTCGCTGTAAGCTTTACCAACCATGCCTGGAGGCGCGCGGAAACGCAGCTTGCGGAAGTCATCCATGGACTCAATCGGCTCTGGGAACCAACCAAGGGCCTCAGGGCCAACTGGCTGCAGCATGAAGCCTTTCACGTTGACGCCCATTTCGTCCCAAAGACGGTCATACAGCTCTTTGCCGCCGCCATACTGGAACCAGCTGAGGAACGCGATGTTGTCGAGGCCAACGCCAGCGCCAGCAATCGGAGCGCCGAACAGGTTAGCCGCCGGGTGCTTGCCGCCCCAGTAGTGGGTCCATGCAAAGCCGCCTTCGATCAGGCCTTTGTCGACCGCATCAAGCGTTTCACGAACGCCGACAACCGCGCCAGCAGGCAGGATTTCGAATTTCAGCGAACCGTTGGTCAGCGCGGTCACGTCATCTGCAAAAGCCTGCAGCATGGTGACTTCGTCGGCTTTCGCCGAGATCACTGATTGGATGCGGATTGTGGTTTCAGCGAACGCCGAGCCCGCTGCAACAGCCGCAGCAACGGCCCCTGCGATAAGTGTCTTGTAACCAGCCATGATATCCTCCCTTGGCGTTGGTCGATCTTGTTTTGTCTTCGCCCGCTTGGCGCGGATCATATTGTTGACGGCGGCCTCAGCCGCCATTGGTCTGTAAACTGCTCAGAACTTCAGTCCACTCAGATCCCAGCCCATGGCCAGGAACATCTCTTCGTAACTACCCAGGATCATTTCACCCGCGACAAACAGCAGAACCGCGACGCCGACGTAGGAAATGAAGGGATACTTCACCATCACCTTGCAGATGAATGTCGCAAAGAACGCCATCAGCGCAATCGACAGCACAAGGCCAAAGATTAGCAGCGCGCGGTTGTCATGGGCGATGCCAGCAACCGCCAGAACGTTATCAATGGACATCGACACGTCTGCGATGGTGATCGTGATCAGCGCCCTCATGATCGCCTTACGGTCCGTGGCGCCGGTCGCCTCACCCGCTTCGGCCATGAAGTTCTGTTCTTCCGGGGCGGCATGCTTGGTCAGCGCGCGCGCTTCCTCGTACAGCTTCCACGCTACCCAGATCAGCGCGACACCGCCGAAAAAGCGGATCCACGGAATTTCGTAAAGATACGTCGCAACAAGGGCCGATGCGATCCGGATGACTGTCGCCAGAACCATCCCGAACAGGATCGCTTTGCGCTGCAGATGCGGCGCCAGCGTCGCGGCAGCCATACCGATGACAAGTGCATTGTCACCCGATAGAACAAGGTCCAACCAGATGATTGCTGCGATATCCGCCATCAACGCGCTGTCGATGCCCATCATGCGATTTGCGCCTTTGATTGCGCAGTCTCAGAACAGGTCATCGGGTGCAAATTCGTCTTCGTACCGATGAGGATAAGCGCTTTCGCCATCTTTTTCCGTCTTTTTGTCTATTTTTGAGACTTTTTTACTTCATTTTTGACACTAGTGCACTCATACTCGGTCGTCAAATGATTCCAAAGATGGACGCGCCCGTGTCAGATGAAGAACGAATCCCCACGAACCTACGTGCACTCTTGATCCTGGAGGCGCTTGCGGCGGAATCCGGCCCGATTACGCCGACGGAACTGGGGCGGCGGATCGGCTTGCCGAAACAGACGATCCACCGACTATGCGCCACGTTGATGGAGGAAGGATATCTCGCGCGTGGTGATTCCGAAAAAGGCCTTCGCCCCGGAAGGCGCGCACGCGATATCGCCATGGGCATCCTTCACGACAACGCTGATGTGTTGACGCGCCGCCAGATCCTGAAACGGATTTCAGCCGAAGTGCAGGAGACCGTCAACTTTGCCGCGCCAACAGCCGACGGGATGACTTATGTCGACAGGGTTGAAACTGACTGGGCCTTCCGCATCCAGTTGCCCATCGGCGCAGTTGTACCGTTTCACTGCACCGCCAGCGGCAAGACCTACCTTGCCAGCCTGCCAGCGGCCCGGCGGCGCAAACTTGTCCACGCCCTGACGTTGGAAGCAAGATCAGACAACTCAAAAACAGACCCCGAAGAACTGCTGGCGGAACTCTCGGAGATCGCCTCGCAAGGCTATGCCATCGACAATGAGGAATTGATGGAGGGCATGGTAGCCCTGTCCGCCCCCGTTCTTGACCATCGCGGTCGTTTCATTGCGGCAATCGCGTTTCATGGCCCGACGCCACGACTGACGGTCGATATCGCGCTAAGCCACCTTGAAACACTGAAAAGCGCATCACGCGATCTGACTGAGGCGCTGTTCGCCACGACGGATGACCAAAGATAAGATTTCAGCAGGCGTTACCGTTTTGGGCGCCTTAAAGATCATCCCGCTCAAAAAACATGCCAAGGATCAGGCATTGTCTCGTGGCGGCAAAGTCGCCTGAAGTTTCTTCGTCAAGCCGCTGCGAACGATATCGTAGCTTGTCAGCACGCGGTGGCGCAGCACCGCCTCATCGACATTCGCGGGCAGTAATAACCAGCTTTTGTGGAAATACGGGGCCTTGGTTCCGACGCCTGCTTCGATCAGCATCTCGGCGGTTTCGATATCGGGGCACTTCACTGCAACACCGGGCGTCTTCGATCCGATGCAGATGAACATCTTGTCGCCAACCTTCCAGGCGTCATGTCCGCCGCCCCAGGGGTCAGACTGCACCGTCCCCGGCAAAGATATGCAAATAGAGGCAAGGATGTCGCGTAGCGCCATGATCGCCCTTTCTCAATGAAAACCAGCTTTCCGAACCAGGCTGCGAAAAAATGGGTTCGCGCCTAGGGGAGAATGCACGGCCTGTGCTGGTTGCACAGGCAAACAAGATCAGGCGTGGATCGCACCATCGCCCAGCGCCAGCGCGGCCTCACGCACCGCTTCTGAGAACGTCGGATGAGCGTGGCAGGTCTTGACGATATCGGCTGAGGTCGCCCCCATTTCCATGCCCACGCAAATCTCATGGATCAGATCACCGGCAGCAGGGCCGATGATGTGCGCGCCCAGAACCTGGCCGGTTTCCTTGTCCGACAGCAGTTTCACAAAACCTTCAGACACCAGGTTCGCCTTGGCGCGGCCATTGCCCATGAACGGGAACTTGCCAACCTTGTAAGCCCTGCCCTGTTCTTTAAGCGCCTCTTCAGTCAGACCGACAGAGGAAACTTCAGGGGCCGTATAGATCACCCCTGGAATAACGGCATAATTCACATGCCCATGGCGTCCGGCGATCTGTTCAGCAACCGCCATGCCTTCGTCTTCGGCTTTATGCGCCAGCATCGGCCCTTCGGTGACATCACCGATGGCGTAGACGCCAGCAACGTTGGTCTGCCAGGCGGCGTCCGTCATGACGAGGCCACGATCCATCGTAACGCCCAGCGCTTCCAGCCCGAGGCCTTCGGTATAGGGCCGCCGACCTGTCGCAACCAAAACAACATCCGCATCGATCTGATGTTCGCTGTCATCCTTACGCTTCTTGTAGGCGACCTTCAGTTTGCTTTTCAGTTTTTCAACGCCCGTTACGGCGGCGCCCAGCTGGAACTTGAAACCCTGTTTTGACAGGATCCGGCGGAAGGATTTGGCGACTTCCTTGTCCATTCCCGGCGTGATCTCATCAAGGAACTCAATCACCGTCACTTCGGCGCCCAGACGGCCAAAGACAGAGCCAAGCTCAAGCCCGATGACGCCGCCGCCAATGACAACCAGCTTTTTCGGAATTTTGGTCAATTCCAGAGCGCCGGTCGACGTGACGATCCGTTCCTCATCCACTTCAATGAACGGCAGTGAAGCAGGCTCTGACCCCGTCGCGATTACAATATTCTTTGCGTTGTGGACGTCATCGCCAACCTTGACCTTGCCCGGTTCGACGATCTCACCCCAACCCTTGATGTAGTCGACCTTGTTCTTCTTGAAGAGAAACTCGATCCCATCGGTGTTCGACTTGATCACATTGATCTTGTGGGCGTACATCTTCTTCATGTCCACGCTGACCGATTCTGCGATGATGCCCAGCGTGTCGAAGTTATGCTTTGCTTCATGCAGCAACTCAGTCGCATGCAGCAGCGCTTTGGATGGAATGCAGCCGACATTCAGGCAGGTTCCGCCCAGCGCGCCGCGCCCTTCGACACAAGCGGTTTTCAGGCCCAGTTGCGCCGCGCGGATCGCGCAGACATAGCCGCCGGGACCGCCACCGATAACAACAAGATCATAGTCGGCCATATCGGGCCTCCTTCCAAAGTTCAGACAAGCGCCGCCGCGATCATCGCGGTCGTCGCAAAAAAGCCAACGGCCCAAATGGCGGAGCGGAGGTACATGATCCCGCTCGCATAGGCTGGAACGTAGAGAACGCGGGCGCCCAGATAGATCCACGCGCAGGTTTCAGTATAGGCGGTCGACTGCTTACCAAGCGTGACGACGACAACCGCAATGGTAAAAAGGATCAGGCCCTCAAAGTGGTTGTTCATCGCCCGGTGCAAACGCCCGGCCATACCTTGCACTTCAAGCCCGCCATCGCGCGGGCCGCCGGTCTTGTGCGGCCCAAGCTGGATGTTGGCTGGCACAGCCATCAGGACGAACTGTGCGACCTGCCAAAGGCCCGCAAGGGCCAGAACGGTAAGCTCAGTCGTCATGACGCGCCCGCCCTGATCACGCGGCCAGTCGCCAGAACGGTCCCGCATGGCGTTATGTCTTCGCCGTTGACCAGAAAGACATCCGCCGCGCCGACAGCTGTGGTTTTGCCAACCTGCCTCGCCTGTCCAACAGCGCGAAGCCGGGTCCCTTTTGCAAGGCCCAGCATTTTCACCGTGAAATCCAGCGTGCTCACAAACGATCCTTTGGGCAATTCAGTGGCGATGGACGTCATCGCCGCCATATCGCCCAACGCGCCAACGGAACTGGCCGCGAACCTGCCGGGCGGCGCCTCAAACGCAGGGGTCAGCGGCGCCTCAAGCGTTACTGACCCACGCTCAACCGAGATGACCTCAACGCCCAGCGCCTTAGCGAAAGGCATTGTGGCCAATGACTTAGGCACATCTTCCCGCGCATCCGGGTTGGGCCAGTCAGCGGTCATCAGAGATCCATCAACAACCTGCGCGGATCCTCAAGCGCCTCTTTGACGCGAACGAGGAAGGTCACGGCACCTTTGCCGTCGACGATGCGGTGATCATAGCTGAGCGCCAGGTACATCATCGGGCGGATAACGATCTCGCCGCCAACGACCATTGGGCGGTCTTGGATCTTATGCATGCCCAGAATGCCGGACTGCGGCGGGTTCAGAATAGGCGATGACATAAGCGAGCCATAGACGCCGCCATTTGAGATCGTGAACGTGCCGCCCTGCATGTCAGCCATACTCAGCTTGCCATCGCGGGCTTTGGCGCCCAGCGCGGCAATTCCCTTCTCGATTGACGCAAAGCCCATGTCCTGCGCATTGCGCAGCACCGGTACGACCAGACCTGTCGGCGTACCGACGGCGATGCCGAGATGGGCGAAGTTCTTGTAGATGACTTCCGTGCCGTCGACTTCTGCATTCACATCCGGCACTTCGTGCAAGGCGTGGATGCAGGCCTTGGCGAAGAAGGACATGAAACCCAGCTTCACGCCATGCTTTTTCAGGAACTGGTCCTTGTATTCGTTCCGCAGGTCCATGATCGCGCCCATGTCCACCTCATTATAGGTGGTAAGCATGGCGGCCGTGTTCTGTGCATCTTTCAGACGGCGCGCGATCGTTTGGCGCAGCCGGGACATTTTCACCCGCTCTTCGCGCGCCGCATCTTCTGCTGACACTGGCGCGCGAGGCGCCTGGGCCGGGGCTGCGCTGACAGGCGCGACCGATACGGGCGCTGCCGGCGCGGCGACGCCTTTTGCGGCTTCTGCCAGAACTTCCGACTTTGATTTGGACGAACCTGTTGCAGCCGGCACCGGTGCGGCGGGCGCCTTTTCTTCCGGCGCTTCAACTTTCTTCGGCGGCGCCGAAGCGCCAGCGCCTTCCTTGATCCGAACAAGCACAGCATCAACGCCAACGGTGGCGCCGGCTGGTGAGACGATTTCCTCGATCACGCCTGCAACAGGTGATGGCACTTCGATCGCCACCTTGTCGGTTTCAAGCTCAACCAGAATCTCATCAACGGCGACAGCGGCGCCGGGTTGTTTGAGATACTCGCCAACGGTCGCCTCGGTTACGCTTTCACCAAGCGTCGGCACGCCAACATCAATCATTCCGTCTCCTGAGGCCGCCTGGGCCGGTTCTGGCGCGTCCGCTTTGGCGGGCGCCGACTTATTAGACGCAGCGCCTGAGGCGCCTTCTTCAAACATGGCAAGAAGGGCGTTGACCTCAACGGTTTCCCCCTCAGCCGCAATAATTTCGGAAAGGACACCCGCGGCGGGCGCTGGGATTTCCACCGACACTTTGTCGGTTTCCAGCTCGCACAGGATTTCCTCCGCTGCGACCGCTTCGCCCGGGGCCTTCATCCACTTGGCGATCGTCGCCTCTGTGACGCTTTCGCCCAAGACGGGCACGCGAATTTCGCTAGACATCAATCTGCCCCTATCAACCCGTCAACGCTTCGTTGATCAGGGTTTCCTGTTCATGTTTGTGCTGAGCCGCCAGCCCCGTTGCAGGGGACGCGGCTGCATTGCGGCCTGCATAGCGCGCGCGGCCGTGTTTGGCACCAATCCGCTCCAACACCCATTCAATGTTCGGTTCGATGAACGACCATGGCCCCTGATTTTTCGGCTCTTCCTGACACCAGACCATCTCTGCCTTCGGAAAGCGGTTCAGTTCTTTGGTGAGAGAAAGCGCAGGGAACGGATAAAGCTGCTCCATCCGCATCAGATAAACGTCATCCAGACCCTGTTCATCGCGAGCGTCCAGCAGGTCGTAGTAAACCTTGCCCGAACACATCACGACGCGCTTGATCTTGTCGTCTTTCTTCAGCTTGGTCGTGGATGAGCCATACTGCGCATCATCCCACAGAACTCGGTGGAAGGATGACCCCGGCCCCATCTCTTCCAGCTTCGACACGCAGCGCTTGTGGCGCAGCAGCGATTTTGGCGTGAAGATAATCAGCGGCTTGCGGAAGTTCCGGTGCATCTGACGGCGTAGAATGTGGAAGTAATTCGCTGGCGTCGTGCAGTTCGCGACGATCCAGTTATCTTCAGCCGAAAGCTGCAGGAAGCGTTCGATCCGGGCTGAGGAATGCTCTGGCCCCTGCCCTTCGTAGCCATGCGGTAACAGCATCACGAGGCCGGACATGCGCAGCCACTTACGCTCACCCGGGCAGACGAACTGATCGATCATGATCTGCGCGCCATTGGCGAAGTCACCAAACTGCGCTTCCCACAAAGTCAGGCCATTTGGTTCGGCCAGCGTGTAGCCGTATTCAAAGCCCAGAACCGCGTATTCGGATAACATACTGTCGATAACATCATATTCCGCCTGACCTTCACGAATGTAGTTCAGCGGATAGTGGCGCGCTTCGGTTTTCTGGTCGATGATGCCTGAATGGCGTTGTGAGAACGTGCCGCGTGTACAGTCCTGACCAGACAGGCGAACAGGAACGCCCTCAACCAGCAGCGTGCCAAAGGCCATCGCCTCTGCCGTGGCCCAATCATAACCCTGACCGGTTTTTAGCATCTCAGCCTTGGCGTCCATGATGCGCTGCACGGTTTTATGCGGCGTGAACCCTTCGGGCACGTAGGACAGCGCCTTGCCGACATCCTGCAGAACATCCATTGGCGCATGGGTTTCCCCGCGCTGATATTCGCCCTTGGCCGTATTCAGGTGCGCCCAGCGGCCATCCAGCCAGTCGGCCTTGTTGGGGCGGAACACTTTGCCTGCCTCAAACTCTTCATTCAGTTCAGCCTGAAAGGCGGCCTTCATATCCTCAACTTCGCCTTCGGCGATCAGGCCGTCCTGAACCAGTTTGTCGGAATACAGCTGCAACGTCGTCTTATGCTTCTTGATCTCGCGGTACATCGACGGCTGGGTGAACATCGGCTCGTCACCCTCGTTATGGCCAAAACGGCGATAACAGAACATGTCAATGACAACGTCTTTGTGGAACTTCTGGCGGAACTCTGTCGCAACGCGGGCTGCATGTACCACCGCTTCCGGATCATCGCCGTTCACGTGGAAAATCGGCGCCTCAACCATCAGCGCGATGTCGGTTGGATAAGGGGACGAGCGCGAGTTATGCGGCGACGTCGTGAACCCGATCTGGTTGTTCACAACCAAATGGATCGTGCCGCCGGTTTTGTGACCCTTTAGCCCCGACAGACCGAAACATTCGGCCACAACGCCCTGCCCTGCAAAGGCGGCGTCGCCGTGCAGCAGGATTGGAAGAACCTTGACCCGGTCATGGTCGCCCAACTGCTGTTGTTTTGCACGGGCCTTGCCAATGACAACCGGGTTCACAGCCTCAAGGTGTGAGGGGTTAGCAGTCAGAGAAAGGTGGACGTTGTTCCCGTCAAACTCACGATCAGACGAAGCGCCAAGGTGGTATTTCACATCGCCTGAGCCATCGACATCTTCAGGCTTGAAACTGCCGCCCTGAAATTCGTTGAAAATCGCGCGATATGGTTTGCCCATCACGGTCGCGAGGATGTTCAGACGGCCCCGATGCGGCATGCCGACAATGATGTCTTCTACGCCTAGCGAACCGCCTCGCTTAACGATCTGCTCCATCGCCGGGATCAGCGCTTCGCCACCATCCAAACCAAAGCGTTTTGTACCTAAGTATTTGACGCCAAGAAATTTTTCGAACCCTTCAGATTCAACAAGCTTGCGAAGGATAGCCTTCCGGCCTGCCTGAGTGAACGCGATCTCTTTGCCGTAGCCTTCGATCCGCTCTTTCAGCCAGCCGCTCTCATCAGCGTTAGAGATGTGCATGTACTGAAGAGCGAAGGTGCCGCAATACGTCCGCTTCACGATGGCGACGATCTCGGTCATCGTCGCCATTTCCAGACCCAACACATTGTCCAGGAAAATCGGCCGGTTCATGTCGTCCGGCGTAAACCCGTAGGATGCTGGATCAAGCTCTGGCTGCGGTGGATGTTCGGTCAGTTTCAGCGGGTCGAGGTCAGCGGCCAGATGGCCCCTGATCCGATAGGCGCGGATCAGCATGATGGCGCGGACACTGTCCAGCACCGCTTTGCGCACCTGCTCTTCAGAAACCGTAACGCCCTTTTCCTGGGCCTTGGACTTGATCTTGTCGCCCGCCGCCTTGGGGTCGATATCGTCGCCCCATTGGCCGTCCAACGCTGCAACTAACTCACCACCGGGTACAGGCGGCCAGTCGGGTCGCGCCCAGGATGGGCCCTGCGGCGCATCACCGCCCAGCGTTTCAAAGAAAGCGCGCCAGCTTTCGTCAACCGCATGCGGGTCATTCGCATAGCGGGCGTACAACTGCTCAACATACTGGGCATTGTGGCCCTGCAGGAAGGAAGTGTTCTGGAAAAGCTCGTTAGGGGATTGTTCGGTCATATCAGACGTGTCCCTTGAGTGCGGATGTCATTGGTCATTCAGGCCTGCCCATTTGCCTGTTCCCATGGCATCCGGCGATGGTCAGGCAGTGCAAAAAAGTTAAAGGACAGGAACGGATATGTGCGGCTTTCAATAAACGAGGCGAGGGTATGAGGCGCCCGGCGATGTTCCAGCTGGAAGGGCGAGAACACTCTGTATCCAAAGGTTTCGGTGAACAGCTGGAACAGTTTCTCAGACGTTGACGGCGTTTTGGCGGCATCCAGATGCGGCCCTGCTTCAAACAGGATGATCGGCTGGTGCGCCTGTATCGTCTTCGTCGCACCGACAAGCGCAGGATGTTCAAACCCCTCAATGTCGATCTTGATGAAATCAGGTCCAGGGTCCTGTGGCAGAATAGTGTCGAGCAGCACACACGGCACCGTTTTGGCGAAAGTACCATCACTTACCAGGTCACTGAGGGCCGAACTGAAACCGGGACGCGCAGCGTCTTCATAGATTTCAATGTCACCTTCAGTATCGGACACAGCCACAGCATGAACAGCGGCTTCAGGAAACGCTGCTTTCAGCCAGCCCACTTTTTCGGGGCTGGCCTCAACAATGGTCAGGTTGCGTTCAAACGACAGACGCCGCAGTTCAGCGGAAACCGAACCGATGTGGCCGCCAATATCAACACAAACGCTGTCAGAACCGACAAAGTTGCGCATATGCTTCGAAACCAGGCCATGTTCGTCAATCAACAGGCCCAGTTCAGGGTGCTTCAGCAAATGCCGTGTCTTGGCGAAGGCGCGAATGCTTCCGAGCATGGGCGCAGCTTGTGACACCGCTAGCTTATGCTTCAGATATAGCATTCCATTGCTCATAGAGGTGCTTTAACCGCCTTGCCCCATCGCTTTCAGCACAGCTTCGCCCAGCGTCGCCGGGCTGTCAGCCATGACGATGCCAGCGGCGCTCATCGCGGCGATCTTGTCTTCGGCGCCGCCTTTGCCGCCCGAAATAATCGCGCCAGCGTGGCCCATACGGCGACCCGGAGGGGCCGTGCGACCGGCGATGAAGCCAGCCGTCGGTTTCTTAACTGCATGGTTCTTCAAGAATTCCGCCGCGTCTTCTTCAGCTGATCCGCCAATTTCGCCGATCATAATGATGGATTCAGTTTCATCATCGTTAAGGAAGAGGTCGAGCGCGTCGATAAACTCAAAACCCTTGATCGGGTCGCCACCGATGCCGATGCAGGTCGACTGGCCAAGGCCAGCAGCCGTCGTCTGGCCAACAGCCTCATAAGTCAGCGTGCCAGAACGGGACACGATGCCGACAGATCCGCGACGGTGAATATGACCCGGCATAATGCCGATCTTGCAGGCGTCAGGCGTGATCACGCCGGGGCAGTTTGGCCCGATCAGCTTTGAAGCTGACCCTTCCAGCGCCCGCTTCACCTTCATCATGTCCATCACGGGAATGCCTTCTGTGATGCAGACGATCAATTCGATCTCTGCATCGACAGCTTCCAGAATGGCGTCGCCCGCAAACGGTGGCGGCACATAGATAACCGAAGCGTTCGCGCCGGTTTCATTCTTCGCATCCGCCACAGTGTTGAACACCGGCAGATCGATATGCGTCGTCCCGCCTTTGCCCGGCGTCACGCCGCCAACCATCTTGGTGCCATAGGCGATGGCCTGTTCTGAGTGGAATGTGCCCTGCGAGCCGGTCAGGCCCTGGCAGATCACTTTGGTGTTTTCGTCGATGAGTACGGCCATGATTTGGCTACTCCTCTTGTTAGGACGTGGCAGCGTCGTTCGACGACGCTTGGCCATGAATTTCGAGTGGACTTAGAAACTCTCTGATGTTTGCTCTGGCTGAACCTTCGTTAGCCAACCTCAAACGCTCAACAGCGAGGAAAGATTCAGAGAACTGCGCTGTGTGCGTTGCTTGAACAATTTCAGAGAAAACGACCATATCAGACGCATCGGTGAGGGTATATTTCACCTTGCTTCCGACGGTCATCGACAGACCGATCAAGGGTTGATCAATCTCAATCAATTGCACCTGAAGCGAGAAGCTACCGGCCGGGTTCTTGAATTTCGCAAGCGACATCGCCGTTTCTAAAGCTGTTTTAAAATCAGCGCTGGAGATTTCTGAAGTCCACAGGGGCGACGTTTCCTCGCCCCCCGTGACCTGGGTGATTTTCACCTGCTCACGATACTTGTTGTCAGCGGCGACCGCTGGCGCATCGGTTGGCACCATGGCGACAGGTTTAGCGCCTGACGCACAACCAGCCACGACAGCAACCAACGCGACAAATGCAATGCCGCGAACAAAGCCGACTACTGACTTCATCCTTTGACCGCCGCTACGATCTTTTTGGCAGCGTCGCCAAGATCATCGCCAGCCACAACATTCAGCCCGGAATTTTTTATGATCTCTTTGCCCAGCTCAACGTTCGTGCCTTCCAGCCGAACCACGAGCGGCACCTGCAGGCCAACCTCTTTGACGGCTGCAACAACGCCTTCAGCGATTACGTCGCAGCGCATGATACCGCCGAAGATATTGACGAGGATGCCTTTGACCTGTGGGTCAGAGGTGATGATCTTGAAAGCCTCGGTCACCTTTTCCTTGGTGGCGCCGCCGCCAACGTCAAGGAAATTTGCAGGCTCAGACCCATAGAGCTTGATGATGTCCATCGTCGCCATGGCAAGGCCAGCGCCGTTGACCATGCAGCCAATCTCACCGTCCAGCGCGATGTAGTTCAGGTCAAACTTGGACGCCTGCAGTTCTTTGGGGTCTTCTTCGGTTTCATCCCGAAGCGCCATAATCTCTGGATGGCGATACAACGCGTTGCTGTCGAAGTTCATCTTGCAATCGAGGCAGTGAACATCACCCGCTGTATTTACGATCAGTGGGTTGATCTCAAGCATGCTGCAGTCTTTTTCCATGAACAGCTCATAAAGCTGGCCAACGATCTTTACGCACTGCTTGAACGCCTTGCCCGACAGGCCCAGCGCAAAGGCGACTTTGCGACCGTGAAAGCCTGAGACGCCTGATGCAGGATCAATTGAGAATGTGGTAATCTTTTCTGGGGTCGCCTCAGCAACCGCTTCGATGTCCATCCCACCTTCGGTTGAGACGATGAACGAGATGCGCGATGTTTCGCGATCCACCAGAATGGCGAGATACAGCTCAGTTTCGATGTCTGAGCCATCTTCGATGTAAATCCGGTTGACTTGCTTGCCAACTGGGCCTGTCTGATGCGTGACCAGCGTGCGCCCCAGCATTTGGGTCGCGTACTCTTCAGCTTCTTCAACCGCCTTGGCGATGCGCACGCCGCCCTTTTCGCCTGCTTCAGGCTCTTGGAACGTGCCCTTGCCGCGACCGCCTGCGTGGATCTGGGCTTTGACGACCCAGATCGGGCCGTCCATTGCGCCTGCTGCGGTTTTCGCCTCTTCAGCGCGCGTCACCGCGCGGCCGTCAGAGACCGGCAAACCATATTCTTTAAGGAGTTGCTTGGCCTGATACTCGTGAATGTTCATGGGGAGTGTCCGTTCTGTTCGTCTGCGACCCTCAAAAGGCCTGTTAACGGCGGAAGACGCAGATTTGGCGAACCGGATCGCGTCGCACGCTGAGCATTACGCGTCTTCGGCCGAGTCTGCAACGAAGGGAAAGCTCAAATTTCACTAACTACCCGAATGGGTAGTTTTTAGATACCACCAGACACGAATGGCGACCCGTCGAGGCCCATAAACTCCGCCCCCAGGCGGGCATTCGAGGCTGCAAAGGAAGCAAAAATCCGTTTTTTTTGATCAGCGGAAAGATCAAGCCGCCCGACACCCAAGTCGTTCAGGAAGTCGCCTTGCGAAATGTGCAGGCGAAGCGGGTTAAGGCGTCCGAAGATCTAAAGAGGCACAATGCGGTTAAACGCACTTTTACTGCGGATCACCCATTTCTGCAGCGAAGGATTGTCCTGCCGTCCAGCGGCCGTTTCAAGCTCATCCGGCAGTCCGGCCAAATCAGTGAAATTCCGCCAGAACGAGCGACCATCAAACACCTTGGTCTTCAACGCATCTGCGCCAAACACATCTGACCACATTGTCGCTACATGATGAAAGTCGAACCAGAACGGACACGGATCAAAGGAAAAGGCGTGGATCGAACGTGGGTAGATGCGTGACAAACGCCACCTCTCCCACGCTTCGCGCACCGTTTCGCCCTGTTTTGGTAAAACGCCCCGTAACGGATCAAACCCACCGCCCTTGATTTGCTGATTGTGATTGGACACCCACAATGTGCGCTGATCGCGCACATGATGACTGTGATGTCATCCGTCCACCGGTTCAAAAACGATTTGAGACGGGAAATCTCAGCCACCGTGCTTAGGCGCGATAACAGCCATTCATTGCTGAGAAGGATGTGCTCGACGCCAGGCGTTTCCATCCATGATGTAATACGAGCTTCGATTTCCGGGTAGAACCGGTCAAATCGTTCGGGCGTTTGAATACCCTGAAAGATCCGCCCGTTGTCATACATGTCCCGGTCACAAACAAGCCAGGGAAGCGTCTTCTGCTTTAGATGCCCGGGTGTGTGAGCGTCGACGGGGTAGAGGACGCCATGGCGGCGCAACGCATCGCGCTGCCCCGCCAGATTTGCTTGAATGGTCGTTGTGCCAGTTTTTTCCAGCCCAATGTGGAGTGTTGCACGCAACGACCAGACTCTATCAGATCAATGTCAGGCGAGCGCGCCGTCGATCTCTTTGCACGCAGCGACAAGGCCTTTCACAGCGTCGACTGAGTTGTCGAACATGACCTGCTCTTCCTTGTTCAGGCTGATCTCGACCACTTTTTCGATGCCGCCGGCGCCGATCACGGTTGGCACGCCAACATAGAACCCATCAAGGCCGTACGCGCCGTCAACGTAAGCCGCACAAGGCAGAACGCGCTTCTGGTCTTTGAGGTAGGCCTCGGCCATTTCAATCGCAGATGCTGCTGGCGCATAGAAGGCTGAGCCTGTTTTCAGCAGACCAACGATCTCGGCGCCGCCATCACGGGTGCGCTGGACAATCGCGTCCATCTTTTCCTGCGTGGTCCAGCCCATCTTCACCAGATCCGGCAATGGAATGCCTGCAACGGTAGAATAGCGTGTGAGTGGAACCATCGTATCGCCGTGACCACCAAGAACGAATGCCGTGACGTCTTTGATCGAAACCTGGAATTCATCAGCAAGGAAATGACGGAAACGTGCGCTGTCCAGAATGCCTGCCATGCCGCAAACTTTCTCGCGAGGCAGACCGGAAAACTCGCGCAACGCCCAGACCATGGCGTCCAGCGGGTTGGTGATGCAGATCACGAAGGCGTTCGGGGCATGCTCAGCAATGCCTTCACCAACGGATTTCATGACTTTCAGGTTGATACCCAGAAGGTCATCGCGGCTCATCCCCGGTTTGCGGGGGACGCCTGCGGTGACGATGCAAACATCTGCGCCTGCGATATCTGCGTAGTCAGTGGTGCCGGACATGGTTGCGTCGAAACCATCTACAGGCGAAGATTCGGCGATGTCCAGGGCTTTGCCCTGCGGCGTGCCGTCAGCGATGTCGAAGAGGACGACGTCCCCCAATTCTTTCAAGCCTGCAAGATGCGCGAGCGTGCCGCCGATCTGGCCTGCGCCGATCAAAGCGATTTTGGGACGGGACATGTTGAACCCTCGTTCTGTTTGATAAGGACGGTTTGGATATCCCTTGCCCGCACTGCTCGCAAGTGCGAAAGGCCATGGATGGAGTTTGAGCTTTCAACCTGGGCCTTCCTGATCCCCGCCGTGATGATCGCTGGGATATCAAAGGGGGGGTTTGGCGCCAGCATCGGCTTTCTGGCTACCCCCTTGATGGCGCTTGTCATTTCGCCCGTTTTAGCAGCGGCCATCATGCTGCCGATCCTTATAATGATCGATCACGCCAACATGATCACATATTGGCGAAAGTGGAACTGGGCGTCTGTCTGGCCAGCCGCCGCAGCCGCCCTGATCGGTATCACAGTAGGCGGGTTCGCCTTTGGGAAGGTCGATCCCAGCTGGCTGCGACTCGGCCTTGGGTCCATCGCGATTCTATTCACGCTGTTTCTCTGGGCCCGGACCCAGGGTTGGGCGCCGCAAAGCTCGGGGCCGCGCGGGGTGCGTGCTGGTGTGTGGGGGTCGATCACCGGGTTCACCTCAACCATCGCCCATGCAGGCGGGCCGCCAGTGACGATGTATCTGCTGGATGAAAAGCTATCGAAGACGACCTATCAGGCCTCAACCGTGCTGCTGTTCTGGTGGATCAATCTGGTAAAGCTGATCCCATACGGCATGGTCGGGGCGATCGACACCAGTTCGCTGATGATATCGGTGAAGTTGATCCCAGCGGCGATTGTTGGCGTTTTGCTTGGCGTCTGGCTGCACAAACGGGCGCCGGAAAAGCAGTTCTTTCAGGCGATGGTGGTGTTTCTGTTCATCATTGGATGCAAACTGATCTGGGATGGGCTGACCGGGCTGCAGGGGTAGAGGTCAGCCTACGCTACGCCTAACATTGTCTGCGCCGATGTTCGTTATGACTTGGAAAAGGAAAGCCGCCATGCGCACCGAATTCGATCTGGAACTTGAAGAACGATTGGTTCGCTACGCCGCTATCGACAGTCAAAGTGATGCAGAATCGCCTTCAACGCCCAGCACTTCGATTCAGTTTGATATGCTGAACCTTCTGAAGGCTGAGCTTGAGGACATTGGCGCCTCAGACATGCATCTAACCGACTATGGCGTTGTTCTTGCCACCATTCCTGGCACGGCGTCCGGCCCAACCATCGGAATGCTGGCCCATGTCGACACGGCCCCTCAGTTCAATGCGACAGGCGTCAAACCGCGCGTGATCAAGGGTTACAATGGCGGCGACATAACCTTTCCCGATGACCCTTCGTTGGTATTGTCACCGGATGGAGATGACTATCTCGCATCAAAAGTCGGACATGATCTGATTACCGCGTCCGGTACGACTTTATTAGGCGCGGATGACAAGGCCGGTATGTCGATCATCATGACCGCCGCGAGACATTTGCTGGAAAATCCGTCGATCCAGCATGGCCCGGTTCGTATTGCGTTCACGCCGGACGAAGAAACAGGACGCGGGGTGGTTGAGCAACTGCCAAAGGACATGGGCGCGGGCTTTGCCTTTACCTTGGACGGCGCGCAAGTTGGCGAGATTGAGTATGAAAGCTTTTCTGCGGACGGCGCAGAAATCACGATCACTGGCGTTTCGATCCATCCCGGCGTGGCCAAGGACAAACTGGTGAACGCCATTCATCTGGCTTCAAAGATCATCGCAACCTTGTCGCAAGCAACTATGACGCCAGAAACAACGGATGATCGCGAAGGTTTCATACACGCAACCGATCTGACGGGCGGATCATCTGAGATGAAGATCAAGCTGATCCTGCGTGATTTCGAACGGGATGGTCTGGAGGCGAAAGGCGATCTTGTCCGGCAAGTCTGCGCCGCCGTTCAGGCGACTGAACCACGCGCAACGATCACTTGCAAAATTGAGCCTCAGTACCGGAACATGCGATACTGGCTGGAAGATGACATGCGGCCGATCGAAATCGCCCGCGCCGCCGCTCGCAAACTGGGGATTAAACCTGTTTCAGTTCCAATCCGCGGCGGCACTGATGGGTCGCGTTTAACCGAAATGGGCCTGCTCACGCCGAACCTGTTCACCGGCATGCAAAACATACATGGTCCCTTGGAATGGGTGTCCGTGCAGGACATGACTGTCGCGACTGAGCTTTGCCTGACGATGGTAGGATTAGCGGCGACTGAACAGGCCGATTAATGCAATCTGGTCGTCCCTCGTTTCAAAACGTCCCAACGCTTGATCAAAAATGCATTAAGCAGCGCTGCGCTTGGTCCTCAGATCTTCAAGACCGCAACCCGCTGAACACCAGATCCAGAACGCCATCCAGTTCGGGCAGAATGGTTTCAGGTTCCCGCCACGCTGTCAGGCTTTGGGGCATCTGAAACGCCTTGGTCGCGTGCATCAGATTGACCGCCGTAGCGCGAACATCGGTTTTTGCGAACTGACCACTTTCGATCCCACGTTCAATTTCCGCCATCGCATGATCGCGTTTCCAGCCGATATGGCCCTGCAGATGGGCCCAAGCCTCTTCTTCCTGCAGCAGAAATTCCACCAGCTCCATGATTTTGGGATTTCGCGCCATTTCACCGACAACAATCCGGACCCCAGTTGTCATCATGGCGCGAATGCGGACCTCTGGATCTTCGATCCCGATCATGGCCGCGTCCATTCCCGCCTCAGACTGGCGAAAGAACGTATCGATGACCGCGATGCCTATGGCTTGCTTGTTGCGGTAATAGCGATAGAGGTTTCCCGAGCTCATCTTCGCCCGTGCTGCGATGTCCGCCATGTTGGTTTTGGCGAACCCGTAATGGCCAAAAAGATCCTCCGCATGGCGAAGGATCTCATAGCGCTTCGCATCCATCAGATTGATGGGCGACGCATCTTCAGTTTGTTCAGTCAGGTCACTCACCAGAAATACGTTAGTTTGAAGCGAACAAAGCTGTCGTCCTGAAGGTCCGACGCCAGCAGATCGTCCTTGCCGTTGACGAAAAGTGTGCCTTCGATCTCAGCGATCAGGCCATCCCCGACGCGGGTTTGCGCCTCAAGCCGCACGGTTGCGACCTCATCGCGGTGGTCGATGGCGCTGGTCAGCAGAAAGGACGTGTCCGCCTCATCATTCAGCGCCAACCGGGCGCCAAGGATGACATCATTATTGAAAGTCGACGTCGCATCCCTTCCCCGGCTGTCCCAAGCGTACTCCGCGATCAAACCCAAATCAGCATTGTCGAACACCTGATAGAGCGTGTGCTCGATGCCGCCGGATGCAGCGACATAATCCCGCTCATTCCCGTTCAGATTGGTCTGGCCGGTCCGGAATATCGCCTCAGCTTTATAGAGCGTCGCATCATCGGTGAACTGGCCGTCAAAACCGATCTGCGTGATCCCGTCATAAACCGGGGCGAGGCCGATGATCTGCGGCTGAGCGCCCGGCAATGAGGACTGGACGATGATGGGATCAAAACCCGGATCGCGGCTGACCCCGTAAAAACCAGACAGACCGATATCTGCGCCACCAAAAACGCAATCATATCGCAGCGCAAAGGATGGCACGAACCGCTCGCCTTTCACGTCGATCCGTTCAGCACTTTCCACAATCGGCTGCCCCGCCCGAAGACGACCGCCTGTTCCGGGGAAAGCGCGTTTGCGGAAGTATGGCAGGTAGAACGCCTGCACCGTGCCGAAATCGAACTGCCGCCCGACGCGGATCATCGGCTGACCGAGGTTGTCTTCATCATCCAGATCTTCCAACGTGTCGGTCTGGTTGATGATGTCGACCAGATGCGCCGCCTCGGTCTTGCCCCAGAAGACAGTATCCAGGCCAACAGTCACCTCCCACTCGTCAGCCACGAAATCCAGTTTGGCTTCGCGAATGTCGAAATGGGTCCGCTCACTATCGGCCGTATCGATCCGCGCGAACGGGGTGAATGTCGCGCTGATGTCACCGTCGGCCCATTCGGCGTAGAACGTCGGTTCGATAAAGGCCGACAGACTGTGGTTGTCCTGCCCGGCAAAGCGCGGCTCTTCAAAGAAGAGGTTTACTTCGCCCCCCGCCTTTCCATAGAATTCGGTGTATTCCGGGTTCAGCATGCTTTGCGCCCGCACGCCAGAGGCGACAAGCATCGCCGCCAGTGCAAGGGCGAAGACGGTGACGACGAACGCCAACCGGTCGCACGATCTGTGCTGCGTCATCACCACCCCCTGATCAGCGTGAAGCTTTGGACAGGCGCTGGCTGTCAAAGTCGCCATCGCTCAGCCCAGACCGGAACTTGTAGTTCGACCAGATCAGATCGGTTGATTTGCCGGTCTGCTGGTTTTCCATGCTCATCAGGCCAGGGCGCCAGTACTGCCCCAGATACTGCTGGTAGTCTGTCAGTTTGAGGATCTTTTCCAGATCGCCACGGCGGTTGTAGAACTCTGCCTGGGTCAGGCGGTATTCATCCTGATCAATCCAGCTGATGGTTTTAGAATACCCGGATTTCGCGTTTTTCGGCGCCCGGCTGACAACGAAACATTGGGCGCCGGGCATGGTTGGGCACGCCTCATCGCGCAGCCATTCATAGGTGTAATCATTCACCTCTTGCCCGCCGAGATCCTCGAACGAGAACTCCGATGAGACGAACTTGCCGGTCCGGTTCGATGATGAAATCCGCTTCACCCGCTTCACTGCAGGCAGATATAGCCACTGGTCGTCGTCCGCTGGTTCAACATTTGCATGGGTCAGCAGCGCCGTGCCACGCACGTCGCGGGGCTTTTCAAAGACCAGGATCGACATATCGCCAACGCCGTCCTCAGGCCGTTCAAGCGTCATGGAACGGAACTCACGCCCACTTTCCTGACCCTGCTTGTTGCGCAGCAACATGCGGCCTTCGACTTCAAAATCGCCGTAACCAAGGTCACGCTTGTCAGCCTCAATGGAAATCGCGAGGCCTTTTTCGGCGGGCGTTTGGGCAGAGGCGCCGAAAGCTGCGAACAGGATGCCGCCAGCGACGATCATACCAGCAGCAACAACCACTGGCGCGGGGGAGGACAGGGGCATGACATCTTTCCTTTTATCAAGTGCAATGAGAAGCGCTGGCAGCAGCAGAAAGTCAGCCACAAGCGCAATAGTTATTGTAAGAGCCGTCAGTTTGGCGAGGTCGCCATTAACAGCAAACCCTGACTGGGCGAGCACGCCGAAACCGGCGACCAGACCCATTGTCGTGACAGTCAACGCCATGCCGACGGTTTTGAAGGCGTACCGCACGGCGTCTTCAGCCGTTTGGCCCTCTCGCCGCGCCTTGGCGTATTTCGACAGGAAGTGAACGGTGTCATCGACCACAATCCCCAGCGTGGCCGCCAGCACAACCGCAATGGCAAGCGTGACGTTGCCAACAAGATAGCCCCATAGGCCAAACCCAACGGCCGCGGGCAGAAGGTTCGGGATCAGTGATATCAGACCGATCCGCACATCCCGAAGGGCCAGCATGATAATTGCTGAAATCAGCACCAGCGCGATGGCCGTGCCCGTCAGCATGGCGCGGGTATCGCGATAGCTGATCAGGTTAAAGACATGGACCATCCCGGTCGGCGCAGCGGTATATTCCGGTGCGTTATCGGCAAGCCAGCCCTTTGCCCGCTCAGTGATCACCCGCATTTCGGCTGTTGTCACATCGCGCATGTTGAAACTGATCCGCATGACCTGCCGACCCACGTCGATCTGATCGGTCAGATCCATGCCGTAGCCGATCGAAAGTTCATACAGGAACAGATATTGCGACGCTTCATCAGCATTTTCAGGAATGCGCATGTATGACGGATCATCACCATGCATGTTCATGTTCAGGCGTTTCACCGTGTCGGTCAGCGAACGGACATTCACGATTTCTGGCTGATCACGCAGCCAGTCCGTGAAATTTGAAACGGTCTGCAAGTATTTCGGGTCATTGATCCCCTGATCCTGGCCACTGTCGATTGGGAACTCCAGCAGATACAATCCGGTCAGACGCTCTTCGGCGTAGTCCGTGTCACGGCGGAATTCGTAACTTTCATCGAAATACTCAACGAAGTTATCTTCCAGCTTTAGCTGACTGATACCGGTGACGCAGGCAAGGACAACAACCATCCCCCCCCACAACAGGGGTGTCCGTTTCCTGATCACGGAATCCGCCAATCGCCCCATCATGACTGATGTGCGGGCCGTCTGTGGCTGACGGCGGAATGGCAAAATGACGATCAAGGCTGGCAGCAGCGTCAGCGTGTAGAACATCGCAGCAAGCACGCCAAAGCCGGTCATGTTGCCCAACTCACGGAATGGCGGTGAGATTGAGAAGTTCAATGAAAAGAACCCGACCGCTGTGGTCACACAGGCGACGACAATCGCGCCAATATGTTCAGTCAGCGCGCGGCGCGCCCATTCCTTGCGGTCATCAGAAACAACCATGACCTGTCGGGCTGAAACCAGAATGTGAACGGCCGACGCAACCGCCAGCGTCATCACATAAAGCGGCCCCAGAACGGTGACCGAGTTCAGCTGAACGCCCATCCAACCCAGCGAACCAACGCCGGCGATAGCCGAAAAGATGATGATGATCAGAACGGAAAGGACGCCAAAAAAGCTCATCAATGCGAGGCCAACGATTATCAGAATGACCACAAACATGGCCGGCGTCAGCGTGGTGGCGTCGCCCTGCCCCGATACCGCAAACTGATTGTTCATCGCGACTGACCCAGTTATGCGAAGGTCAATTTCAGGATGTGCAGCTTCATATTTCGCCATCAATGCGCGGGCTTCTTCGTAGATCAGCGGCGCTTCGGCCTCTGGGTTTTTGCCCGGCAGGGTAAAGAGGATCTGCACCTGAGTGATGGTAGAACCCGGATCGATCATTGAGTTTCGCAGCTCAATCCGGTCCAGCGCGATGGCGCGGGCGGCCTCGACATCAGCCTCTGTGACAGAGGTCGGATCAACGATCAAATCGCGCACGATCATTTCATCGCCTTTAGCGTAAGTATGCTGGAAATTGGTCAGCGAATTGACGCGACGCACGAAGGGCAACAGCCATGCTTCTTCAGTAAACTCGCCGATATAGGCCAGCGTCTCAGGCGTGAAGACATCGCCGTCATCAGGCTCCACCAAAATGACGAGGTTGTCATCTTTCGAGAACATCGCCTCAAACTGGTCAAGCCGCTGGCGGTCAGGGTTTTCTGGCGCGAAGAAAATGCGCGCATCTGGGTCGATCGGAACGACCTGATCAATGCGCGCCGCTGACACAACAACCATCGCCAGCGCTGCGATTACCCATAGCCATCTTGTCCTGACGATGAAGTCCGCGATGCGGGCCGAAGCCCCGCTTCCCTGTCCGTAACCTTCTGGCAATCCGGTTGCGTTAGGGTCTGTTGCGCCACGTCCTGTTGGGGCAGTCATCGTTCTCTCCTCAAGATGATGAACGGCGAAGAATGAATTTTTTTGAAAATATTTAGCCGAAAGATTCTTACAACCCGAAAAGCGGTATTTTCCGTTTCATGCTGACAGAGCATGTCGGGAGGCAATTTTCTGATTCTCAGAGGGAAGAAAGGAACAAACGTCAGCAATTTGTGACTTTTGTCACGTTCACCCGATTGGCGACTATGGCGGTCAAACGGATCTGGCTGACACGTCCACCTGTTCGCGGCGTGTATAAAACAGCATTCGGGCACCAACGGGTTTCATCCCGTAGCGCCCGAAGCATCACTTCTGAATTGTTGGGGTCTCAGGCGCCTTTGCCGGTAAGAGAGGCCTGTTTTGCCTCTTTCTCAAACGCTTCGCCTGCGGCGACCAAGCAACTGACGCCTGTCGGAAGCGAAACAATAATCGTCCACATGCCGGTGTCCGTGTTTGCGAAGGTTTCAATCACGCCATTATTGCGTTGCAGACCGACCGACTGGCGGGTTTCACCATGGCTTTTTGTCAGTTCAACCACCAGTTTGTCGCGTTTTGCGCACACACGTCCCTGCGCGCCAGCATCGGCCGCGATCAGGAACGGGGCTGCGAGTGCAGCGGCTACTGCAAGGGATGTAATCTTGCCAAATCCAAACATCATCTTTCACCTTTCGGGCGCGGAACCGAAGGAAGGCATCGGTCGGGATACGCCGCATCATCAGTTTCACCAAACCCTCACAAGGTGATCAAAGCGGTGAGGACCCGCAGCGCCAGATCACATGTTCTGACCAGGCTTTTTTCGCGGTGTTAACAGGATGCTTGCGGCCGCCTGAAAAGTGGTGAATCGGCAGCGCGCTTTCTTCATAGAGTTTTAGCGAAATTGAAAACGGCGCGAATCCCGATCAGCCAAACCAATCCCGAAAGACGATTATTCTAAGGATGAAACGAGCAGCTAGAACCGAAACAAAACAGGCACAAATTGTGGCCGACACATTTTGGATTGTTACTTTTCAATGGCTTAACGCTACTTTCACTTGAGAAAGGTTTGAATACAGCGATCTGAAACCAGCGTTCATCAGCCTGGGATGCCAATCCCGGGAACCCAGATATAGCCGTCAGGATCGATCAGATAGGCCTCTCTCAGCCCATGAGGTTTATCAAGCGACCCGGCCAGAACGATGCCGCCAGCTTGTCGGGCCCTCGCCTCACATTCATCGGGATCGGCACCATAGATGCGGATCTCAAGCCCCGCACCCCGCGCTTCGACGCCCTTCACCACGCCCGTCATTTCATGGTCGCGATAGGACCAGTCGGAATGCACCAGCCAGACAGAACCCTGCGCCCGCAGTATAGCGAAGTGCTCTTCCCAATAGAGAACCTCCGCCTCCAGCACCTCAACCTGCCAACGGATCGACGCTTCGACATCTGGGACCAGAATGTTGACCCCAACGCCATTCGACAGTCCTTGGCCAAACACCATCGGATCAGGGCGGCCAGCGCCTTTTTCGGGAAGATCAGTCATCGCAGCCTCATAGCCCAGGTTCATCGGCGTCAATATTGCACCGCTTTCGCCGATCCGCTACCCAGCGCGCAACATCTAAGAAGGATACAGACATGGCCACCGCATACCGCCCCCGCCGCTCAATGCTATATATGCCGGGCTCTAAACCTCGGGCGCTGGAAAAGGCGCGTGGGCTGGCGGCGGATGCGCTGATCCTCGATCTTGAAGACGCGGTACCGCCAGCGGAAAAAGACGCTGCACGGGAGATCGTGGCCGAGGCGTTGACGACAGGTGGCTATGGCGCACGTGAGCTGATCGTACGGATCAACGGTCTCGACACGGACTGGGGCGCGGCCGATCTGGCCATGGTCGCCAAGTCGAACGCCGACGCAATTCTGATCCCCAAGGTCGAAAGCAAAGCGATGACCCAGGAGGTCGTCGCAATGTTAGAGGCCGAAAGAGCCAGCGCCGACATCGCCATCTGGGCGATGATGGAAACACCGCTGGGCATCCTCAATGCGTTGGAAATCGCACAGTCCCATCCCAAGATGGCGGGCATGGTGATGGGCACTAATGATCTGGTGAAAGAACTTCAGGCAACCCACGCACCAGGCCGGGCGCCTGTTTCAACCTCTCTCAGCCTCTGCCTTTTGGCCGCCCGTGCGACCGGTCTTGCTTGCATCGACGGTGTTTATAACGCGTTCAAGGATGACGAAGGCCTGCGCGCCGAATGCACCGATGGCTGCGCCCGTGGCTTTGATGGCAAAACCCTGATCCATCCAGCCCAGCTGGCCATCGCCAACGAAAGTTTCGGCCCGACCGAGGGTGCATTGGCTGAGGCTCGCGAACAGCTCGCAGCATTCGAAGCGGTAGAGGCTGCGGGCCAGGGTGTTGCAGTCGTCAACGGTCGGATCGTCGAGAACCTGCATGTGGAAACAGCAAAACGACTAATTGCTGAATCCGAAGCGATAGAAAGACTTGCAGCCGACACTTCGTGAACGCATTATCTCCCCGGGGCAGGGAGAGTTGAATGATCGTATTGGCGCTTGGCGTCAGTCTCTGGGCTGCAATACACTTTTTTCCGTCGGTTACCCCCGCGCTTCGTGAGCGCTTGATCGACGGCGTTGGACACGGGCCATATCGTGGTCTGTTCTTAGTCGATATCCTGATCTCGCTCGCGTTGATAATCTGGGGATATCGCACCGCTGACTGGATCTATGTTTACGACCCGCCCGCATGGGGCGTTCACGCTAACAATACGCTGATGCTATTGGCGATCTATCTGTTTGGCGCAGGCGGCGCACGTGGCTGGCTGGCGACCAAGTTGCGCCATCCCATGCTGACCGGCGCTGTCGTATGGGGCGTCGCGCATTTGCTGGCGAATGGCGATCAGGCCTCTATCGTTCTTTTCGGTGGCATGGCACTTTGGGCCCTTGGCATGATCTGGATGTTCAACCGGCGCACTGGCGCATGGGCCCCGCCCAAGCATTGCGGCCTAGCAGGTGAACTTAAATTGATCGCAATCACGTTGGTGATCTTCGCTGTGATTACCTTCGCCCATGGCTGGCTTCTGGGCGTCAATCCATTCCCGGGGTAACGCCATGCTCGCCTATCGCTTCCTGACTGAGGACGACACGTCCGCGTTTTGCCATAAGGTGACCGAAGCGCTGGCCAAAGGCTGGTCGCTTCAGGGGCCGCCAGTTTACGGCTTTGACACCAGCCGGGGCGTCATGCGCTGTGGTCAGGCAGTCGTCAAAGAGGTGGACGATGACTATTCACCTGACCTGAAGCTCGGTTCTCTCTGATCAGACAGGGAACGCGTTCAAACTAATAGGACGCGGATGACCCCACACCATCCGCGCCCCTGAAGACCCGCCCCCCAGCGGGCCTTCGTCACGACGATCCGCTTCGCACAACGAAGCGCCGCTTCACCTCACCAACTTCAGAACAGGAAATCGTCGGCGCCGATTGCGTCAACTTCAACACCTTCAAGGATCGCGACATCCCCGCCATGCGCGATACGCACGCCATCTGCATGGGCGCCAATCCGGAGGTCCTGAAATCCATTGGCGCCAGCAAAAATGATCTCATCAACGCCGTCCTCAAAGTCGGTAATGCGGTCCCTGCCCCCACCACCTTCAAAGACGAAGCTGTCAGCGCCCGCGCCGCCTGTCAGCATATCGCGCCCTTTGTCGCCGATCAGAACATCACGCCCGGCCCCGCCGAACAGAACATCTGCACCGCGACCGCCCGAAAGTTCATCTGCGCCAGCCCCACCGTGTAGGTTATCCCTCCCCGCACCGCCGTCCAATTGATCTGCGCCTTGGCCGCCAATCAGACGGTCTGCGCCAGCGCCGCCCGAAAGATCATCTGCGCCAGCGCCGCCTGACATGGTATCTGCACCGCGCCCCCCAATCAGCCTGTCAGCGCCTGCATCGCCATTCAGCGCGTCATTCCCGCGCAGGCAGTCAAGCACATCTGGGCCAGCGCCGCCAAGCATTATGTCAGCGCCAAAGCACCAGTGATCTCATCGGCGACATCTCCCCCCCCCTGATCAGCTCGGTCATTGGGCCTACAGGCGCGACGGGGGCTGTCTTGTCTTCATCCCGTGCGAAGAATTTGGCGAGGTCTGCTACGATGTCTTTGCGAAGAGTGGTCATTTGGGGGTTCCGATCTTCTTTTCTGGGCTCGCTCAACCTTTCGCAGGATTTGCGCCAGTTTTTACAGAAATTGGCATGTTCATTGATTCCAATAGGTTGAGTGACCCACCAACCAATTCTCTGACAATTTGATCCAACTCGATCTGCGTCAAAACAAGACAGCTGTACCCAAACAGGTCAGCCTTGCCCTGCATCGCCGGAGCAGTATGGTGCGCCCGCTCAGCAAAGGACGCGCCCCAATGACCAAGACCAACCCCGGCAACTATTTCGAAGATTTTTCCTTAGGTCAGATCATCGACCACGCGACGCCGCGCACGGTGACAGAAGGCGACCGCGCGCTTTACGGCGCACTGTATCCCACGCGATTTTCCTTTTGGTCATCAGCTGAAGCGGCGGAGGCGGCTGGCTTGCATGGGGCGCCTGTGGAAGATTTGATTGGCTTTCATATCGCATTTGGAAAAACGGTTCCTGACATCTCACTGAATGCCGTGGCCAATCTGGGCTACGCCGAATGTCGCTTTCACCGCACTGTTTGCGTCGGCGACACCATCACCGCATCGTCTGAGGTAATCGGCCTGAAGCAAAACTCAAACGGCAAGACTGGCGTGGTCTATGTTCGCTCAACCGCATCTGATGGCGCTGGTGAAACGCTGATCGATTGGGCGCGTTGGGTGATGGTTCGCAAGCGGGATGTGGATGCGCCTGCCCCTGAAACCGCGTTGCCCGAATTGGCGAAAGCTGTAGCGGCAGAGGATCTGAAAATCCCCAAAAGCCTGAACTTCACGAACTACAGTTTCGCAGCTGCGGGGGAGCCTCATCGTTGGGGTGACTATGAAGTTGGCGAAAAAATCGACCATGTCGATGGCGTCACCATAGAAGAAGCCGAACATATGATGGCGACGCGCCTTTGGCAGAACACCGCCAAAGTGCACTTCAACTCAGATGCTCGCGGTGGCGCGCCCCGGCTTATTTACGGTGGACATATTATCAGCCTTGCGCGGGCGCTCAGCTTCAATGGCCTTGCCAACGCGCAAATGATCGCGGCAATCAATGCAGGCGCACATACGGCGCCAGCGCAGGCCGGTGATACGATCTATGCCTGGTCGGAAGTTCTGGATAAGGCGCCTACGTCAGCGCCGGGCGTTGGGGCGATACGATTGCGGCTGGCTGCCTGCAAGGTGCCTGCAGGCGAAATGAAACTGAAAGCCGATGACGGCAAGTACAGCGAGGGCGTTTTGCTGGATCTGGACTACTGGGCGTTGATCCCAACTTGACGTCGAATTTGCACAGCCGGGCGCGTAAAAACAAAAAGCGATAGCCCCGAAAAGAAACGCGGCGGACCAGATTCTCCTTCCTGGTCCGCCACGCTTTTGTTAGTCCGTCTTGGTCTTAGGAACCGCCGGACGTTGGCAGTGTGCCAACTGCGCCATCGATGTTTTCAGCTGCAACACCCAGCTGTGTGCCGAGGTTCGTGACAAGGCCGTTAACGCCTGAATCGCCAGTGCCGAAAACAGCGTAAACGATGCCGATACCGATGATCACAACAGCTGCGGTGAGCGCAACCCAGTCAACAGTGACAGCGCCAGACTTGTCCGCCGCGAAGCGACGGATGGTATTAAGATAGTACATGATCCCCTCGACAATGATACTATACAGACACACCACACGCCCCGCGACTCACACGTCCGGGACAGGCCGCAAGTAACACAATGTTATCGGTTTACGCCAGTGATGGCTCTACAATTCAACATTAAGGCGAAAAAGCCCTAATTTGGCGCAGTTCACCCCGCCAACGGCTTATCCCGACGAAAAAATCACGCCCAGCCTAGGTGCGCATAAAGCTAAAGAAAGGTTAATTATTCGAAGCTTAGCGAAGGTCAGGTTCCGCCTGGCGACCAGCCTTCAACTTCCGTCAACATATCATCTACATCATTCGCGCGATCGGCCAGCTGCTCTTGTTTGCTATTTACCATAGCGATCAGCCCGCCATCTTCGTCTCCGAAAATGGTGTAGGTGATTCCTATGCCCACTACTACGAGTAGCCGCCGTACCAGCGACCCAGTCAATCGTTACAGCCCCATGAATGTTGCCCAGAAACCTGCGGCCCACACCTGTTATGCGCGACATGGATACTCTCCCATGGATACAAAGGTCACAGAAGCGTTTGATTATCGCTGACGCATCGCCTTTTGTCTACAAGTCGCCCCCGGGGCGCCCTTGACCGGACCTGCGCCTCACACCAATCTTGCCCCAAATCCATCAACTTACATTTGCAGATATCGAGAAGGAATGAACATGGACGTATCAGGCAAAAAGGCCGTGGTCTTCGGCGGCACGTCAGGCATCGGACTTGCGACTGTTGAGAAACTTGTTGCAGGCGGCGCGACTGTCGTTGCGATTGGCCGCAGCGAAAGCAAGGCCAGCGCACTGCCAAATGGGGTCAGTTTTGAAACCTGCGATGTCAGGGATGGCGACGCCATGGCTGCGCTTTTGTCAAAACATGCGCCGTTTGACATCCTGGTCAGCGCCGCCACCGGCGGCGGCCGGGCGCTTGGGCCGTTCCTTGAGATGGATATGGACGGTTACAAAGCATCATTCGACAAACTCTGGGGCTACGCCAACGTCGTACGTTTCGGCGCAGCGCATGTAACTGATGGCGGCTCTATCACCCTGGTGTCCGGCGCTCCGGCGCGAAACTGCCGCCCTGGGCAGATTGCATTGAGTTCTGTTGGCGGCGCTGTCGAGGCGATGGTCCGAGCCGTTGCACGTGAAGTTGCGCCGCGCATCCGCGTAAACGTGATGTCGCCCGGCTCAATCGACACGCCAATGGTGGCGGTTGAAGGTGAAGCGCGCACACAGCTTTATGCCAACATGACGGCAGGCAACCTCATCCCCCGCGCGGGAACGGCGGCGGAATGCGCCCACGCAATTATGTACCTTGTCGAGAATGACTTCGTGACCGGCACCACCGTTGATGTCGATGGCGGCTGGGTGCTGCGCGAAGGCTGATAAAACTGGGGAAGGGGCGTATGCGCCCTTCCCCACGCTCTTACACTGTGTAGGAGATTGCTGCGTAGTAGGACCGCGCATATCCCGCGATCAGCGCTTTCTTGTCCCGTCCATTGATGATCCGCCGGGTGCCTTCCCAATCTTCGCGAACTCCAAGCAGGTAGTCTGAGAATTTTTTGCCTGTGAACGTTCCAAGGATCATACCTTCGAACAGGATCTGCGTAGCCACATCCAAATCAAGCACCTGGTCGGCAGCGGCGGGGCTGCTGGTTAAGTCGACGCCAAGCCTGTTTTGCCAGTCAGCGTAGTTCACACGACCGGTAAGTTGAACAAAACCGCGACCATGAAACAGTGCACCGTCGCCGCTGGCGATATTGCCAAGCCGCCGGGCGACATGTGGGCGTTCACCATCTTTATCGTACATCCGGAAGAAATAGCGCGCGCCGCCATATTCCTTGATCGGCTGCATTTTGCGGTCAACTTCATAATGTACGGTCGCCAGCGCATAGGCAAGCCAGCGGTCATCCTTGTCGGAATGCTTGGCCTCCCAATAGTCCAGCAGGCCGGTCAAACCGTTCACCTGGCTTTGCTTGAAACGGCCGTCAAACAACCTGCCCCTGACTTCTTCGAAAAAGAATTTTCTGTTGATCTGTGACATTTGATTTCTCCATACAACTTTGAAAATGCGTAGTCGCGGCGCCGCCATTCGTTTGCCTCAGGCAATTTGGATTTGCTGTAGATCAGTCCACGATAAAAAATGGATCAACTGCCTGATCAGCGACGCCCCACAAATACTTCATCGAAACCCAGAAAGAGAAAGTGTATCCGCGCACATGCCAAAGATGCGCCACGTTATCTCGCTTGGCCTTTGGTTGAGTTCGTGGTTATTGTATTAGATGAGACGTCTTTACCGTTCGGTGAATCGTGCGAACGGTGCAGTACAGGCGAACCTTGCGAACCAACGCGCGGAGATAGCGTGGAAATCCGCAAGTAGCGCCTTAGCTACAGTCCCGGAGGACCCCGGTTTCGGGGCGGGTTCACAAAGGGGGAGCCAACATGGCCGGATCATCGGGTAAACGCCCGCTATCACCACATCTCACCATCTACAGACCACAGGTAACGTCAATCCTGTCGATCTTTCACCGCGCGTCTGGCGTAGCGATGGCCGCCTCTGGCGCGCTGATAGTCTGGTGGCTGCTCGCCGCCGCAACAGGGCCGGAATATTTCGAATTCGTCGATGGGCTTCTGACGTCATGGCTGGGCGGACTGATCATGCTTGCCTCGGCGGTCGCGTTCTTTTTCCACTTTTGCAACGGTCTGCGCCACATGTGGTGGGATATCGGCTGGGGCATGGAAATGGATCAGGTGACCCAGTCCGGCGTGCTGGTTCTTGTCGGAACCGGGCTGCTGACAATCATTCTTCTTCTGGTGATGTGAGGGATTTGAAATGAGCTTTCTGACCGACCGCGCCCGCGCCAACAATCACGGATCCGCCAAGGAAGGCGCTGATCACTGGTGGCAGCAGCGGGTCACCGCCGTCGCCCTTGTACCGCTGGGCCTGCTTTTCATCTTTCCTTTCGCTCGCGCACTGGGATCCGGGTATGAGGCGGTAATCGCCCTTTATTCCCACCCCCTACATGCGATTGTGGCCTGCCTTTTCATTCTGGTCGCCTTCAATCATATGCGCCTGGGTTTGCAGGTGGTGATTGAGGACTATGTCCACGGCATGATCAAAACGCCCGCGATGCTGGCGAACATCGCCTTCTGCGGCGCGTTCGCCTTTGCTGGCGTCTTCGCCATCGTGCGCATCGCGCTTTAAGAACTCACGCGCAGCCCTCTGGGGCGCGCGAAACACGCTCATCCGGGGGTAGGACCTATGGCCGCTTACGAATTTATCGATCACGAATATGATGTCGTCGTCATTGGCGCCGGCGGCGCTGGTCTGCGCGCGACGCTGGGCATGGCCGAACAGGGCCTTCGCACCGCCTGCATCACCAAGGTGTTCCCGACACGCTCGCACACTGTTGCGGCGCAGGGCGGCATCGCGGCGTCCCTGTCGAACATGGGTCCGGACAGCTGGCAGTGGCATATGTACGACACCGTCAAAGGGTCTGACTGGTTGGGCGACACGGACGCGATGGAATACCTCGCGCAGGAAGCCCCTAAAGCGGTTTATGAGCTGGAGCACTACGGCGTACCGTTCTCTCGCACCGAAGAAGGTAAAATCTATCAGCGTCCGTTTGGCGGCCACATGACCGAATTTGGCGACGGCCCGCCTGTGCAGCGCACTTGCGCTGCGGCTGACAGGACCGGCCACGCCATTCTGCACACGCTTTATGGGCAAAGCCTGAAGAACAACGCGGAATTCTACATTGAGTATTTCGCCATCGACCTGATCAAATCCGAAGACGGTGTGATCCAAGGCTGCACTGCGTGGAAGCTGGACGACGGCACGATCCACCGGTTCAACGCCAAGATGGTCGTGCTGGCGACCGGCGGTTACGGCCGCGCCTACTTCTCGGCCACCTCCGCCCACACCTGCACCGGCGACGGCGCGGGCATGGTCGCCCGGCAGGGTCTGCCGATGCAGGATATGGAGTTCGTGCAATTCCACCCGACCGGCATCTACGGCTCTGGCTGCCTGATCACCGAAGGCGCACGCGGCGAAGGCGGATACCTCGTCAACTCAGAAGGTGAACGGTTTATGGAGCGTTATGCCCCATCAGCCAAAGACCTCGCATCCCGCGACGTGGTTTCCCGCTGCATGACGATGGAGATTAACGCAGGCCGCGGCGTCGGCCCCAACAAAGACCACATCCATCTTCACCTGAACCACCTGCCGCCGGACGTTCTGGCCGAACGCCTGCCCGGCATTTCGGAATCGGCTAAGATCTTCGCTGGCGTCGACCTGAACAAGGAACCGATCCCCGTGATCCCAACCGTCCACTATAACATGGGCGGCATTCCTACGAACTATTGGGGTGAGGCACTGAACCCAACCACGGACAGCCCTGACCAGTTGCAGCCCGGCCTGATGGCCATCGGCGAAGCTGGCTGTGCGTCGGTTCATGGCGCGAACCGCCTCGGCTCAAATTCTCTCATCGACCTCGTCGTATTTGGTCGCGCCGCCGCGATCAAGGCAGGCGAAATCGTCGACCCAAAAGAGCCGAACCGCCCGCTGAACGAAGCCTCGGTTGAGAAATCAATGGAACGGTTTGATCGCCTGCGCCATGCAGACGGCCAGATCCCGACAGCCGATCTTCGCGACAAGATGCAGCGCGCTATGCAGAAAGACGCCGCTGTGTTCCGCATTCAGGAAACGCTGGAAAATGGCTGCAAGACCATGACCGACATCTGGAAAGAGATGTCGGATGTGAAGGTCACCGACCGCACGCTGATCTGGAATTCCGATCTAATGGAAACGTTGGAGCTGGAAAACCTGATGGCGAACGCTTTGCCCACCGTCTATGGCGCAGAGGCCCGCAAGGAAAGCCGCGGCGCCCACGCGCGCGACGACTATAACGAAGGCGCAATGGGCGGGCGCGATGATGAAAACTGGCGCGTTCACACCATCTCTCACCTGAACGAAGCGGATGGCACGGTTGATCTTTCTTATCGCCCAGTGAAGCTTGAACCACTGACGCCACAGTCCGAAGGCGGCATCGATCTGAAAAAGATCGCGCCAAAAGCTCGCGTTTACTAATTTAGGGCTATTCGTCGCCTTATTATCGAACAATTTGCATCTGAGATGTAAAGGGACATGGGCGTGATCGCCCTGTTCCACTGTAAAGGTTAATTATGAGTGACCGACGAACTTTGCGTGCCGCCAAACGCAGGATAGCTGAAGCTTACAAAACCGCTGTCGGCGAACGTAAAGTCGAACCTTTGGAAGACGGGGCGCTTGTTCAGTACAGCAAGGACGGTTTCGACTACAGCCTTTATAACTGTGGATTTCCCATTTAACCTTCCGTCTTGATCATAGGCGCGGTATCGCGGCGAGATCAAGAAGGAGCGGCTAGCGTCGAACGCCTGCATAAGCGATTTCGTCGGCACGGAGCAGTGATTTGACGCTTCGACGGC
>CALKOT010000028.1 GCA_938092015.1 uncultured Paracoccaceae bacterium | reverse complement strand
TACCATCAAGTTGGCCTACCGGCCAACGCGCCTTGGAACGTGCTTGCTATTTGAGGGCATCACGCACCAAGGCGCGGCACCAAATGGCCGACTTTTGCTCCGCCCAAGTGGCAGGCTTTTACGCCGCCGTTGACAGCCAGACATTAAGTTCAGGTTACAGGCAGTTGAATTGCGCCTATGCTTAGGGCTAAAGAAAGAACAAAGTAAGGCAATTCACTATCCGTACCTTATATATCAATGACTTAACTCAGCTTTCACATGTGAAAGAAACGGCTTTACCAGCGGCGCTCTAGCTGCTGACCTGAAACTCCGTTAACAGAAACGACGAAAGCGTTTTGCCGTGTCTGTCGATGGCCAATGATGCGTTTACGCCACCGCCAAGTGCATTTTCTATGACGAAGTTCAGGGCGTGAAGCTGGGGAAGCTCATATCGGCGCACCTTCACATTCCCAAAGCGTGAAAACAACGTTTCAACCTTTGCCGCCGTAACTTCGTTCTTAATCTGGGCCCAGTCTTCAGCCCGATACGCGATCACTGATACGTTCGATGTGTCGCCTTTATCCCCGGCGCGGCCGTGGGCGATGTCATGTAGGGGCCTCATTCGATCACCTCAATCCTGGGCGATACCAGATCGCGGGGCACCATGACTGAAGCTGTGGCCATCTGCGGGATCAGCGCATTTCGTATGCCGCCCCCGGCAGAGGGGCCAGAACAGTAGAGATGATATAGCTCATCATTCAACAACTGCGCCGTAGCCTTATCGTCGGTGATGATCGACAGGCGCAGACGATAGTCGCCATCACCAGCATCATTCCCAAACTGCTTGGCCCCACGGCCAAAGGTTGCGCCGCCGCCGATGATATCAAAGGCGATCTCTTCGGTGACCCCGGCCTCACGCATCCTAGTCTCAACGATCTCTCCCGCCAGTTGGGTTCGCGCAAGGGCGCCAATGCCTGCATACGAAATTTCAGCTTCAGCCATCCAGCCAAAATCAACTGAGACTGTCGCCTTCAGCTTTTCAGGCCGGGCATGCCCTTTCACGCCGCCAACCTGAACGCGGTTTTCCCCGTCATCTGACAGTGTCAGTCCGGTCACATCGCAGCTGGCCTCGGGCACCAAATAGGCGGCGGGATCATGCATCTCATAGAGCAGTTGTTCAGTGACGGTCGCACGATCAACCAACCCGCCGGTGCCTTTGGGTTTGGTGATGACAAAGCTGCCATCCTCTTGCACTTCTGCGATGGGAAATCCAACGCGGGCAAGGTCGGGTACGTCCTTCTTGCCGGGATCGGCGAAGTAGGCGCCAGATACCTGCGCCCCACATTCCAACAGATGGCCAGTGATCGTGCCCGCCGCCAGCCTGTCGAGGTCGGTCCAACCGTATTCGTGCATCAATGGCCCGAGGGCGAGCGCGCTGTCGGTGGTACGTCCGACCAGAATGACATCGGCCCCCGTCGCCACCGCCTCAGCCACGGGTTCGGCGCCAAGATAGACATTGGCGGCCCGCATGGTCCGATGGATGACGTCTTGCCCATCCATCAACGGCAAATCGCGGATTTCCACCTCGCTCATCGTTTCAGATAGATCATCGCCCATGACAACTGCGACGCGGGGCGATTTTAGGCCTTGCTCAGCCGCAATCTCTCGCACCCTTTGGGCGCCAGAGATCGGGTGTGCAGCGCCTAAGTTCGAGACGATCTTAACGCCTGCCGACATCGCTGCGCCAAGGTGGCGAGAGAAATACTGATCCAGAAACGGCGAGTAGCCTTTCGAAGGGTCTTTCAGCTTTTCAAGCTGGGCCGAAGCGAGCGTGCGTTCCGCCAGACATTCAAACATCAGGTACTTTGGGGCATCCCGTGAGGCCAGTTCAGCGATGATTGCAGCAGCGGCGTCAAACCTGTCACCCGCAAATCCGGCGCCGCAGCCGATATAGACAGTCACTCTGCCGCCCCCGCAGCGCCAATCGATTTCATGGCGTCGGCTGCTATCTCAAAGCTTCGAAGGCGTGCCTGATGATCGTGCATTGAGCCGTTGATGATGATCTCATCGGGCTGATAGCGCTGGATCATAGACCCAAGCTGGATTTTCACCATTGCCGGCGATCCGCACGCAGAGACGGACAGCGCGTGGTTGACCATGCCCAGAATGCCGGGATCAAGCAGCTCTTCGATGTTGTCCACTGGTTTTGGCATCGGGCCGGGCGTTCCTGTCCTGAGCCGCGCAAAAGACTGCTGATGCGATGACATATGAAAGCGCGCCTCAGCCTCTGTCTCAGCCGCATAGACGTTGCAGGCGAGCATGAAGTAAGGCGCGTCGAGGAATTTCGACGGCTGGAACATTTCGCGATAAACCTGCCCCGCATGTTCCAAAGCATCAGGAGCGAAGTGTGAGGCGAAAGCGTAGGGCAGGCCCAGATGTGCAGCCAATTGCGCGCCGTAGAGGGAAGATCCGAGAATCCACACCGGCACATGCGTTCCCGTCCCTGGCACCGCCTTGATCTGCTGACCGGGCTGGGGATCATCGAAATATCCCATCAGCTCGACGACATCCTGTGGGAACTGATCGTTCATGTCTTTGGACCGTCTCAACGCCCGCGCTGTGCCCATATCTGTGCCCGGCGCCCGACCAAGACCGCAGTCGATACGGCCTTGAAACAGCGTCGCTAGCGTGCCGAACTGCTCGGCGATGACCAGTGGAGAATGATTGGGAAGCATCACGCCGCCAGATCCCACCCGGATTGTGCTGGTCGCGGCGGCGACATGGCCGATGACAACGGCCGTTGCGGCGCTGGCGATGCCGGGCATGTTGTGATGTTCAGCCAACCAAAACCGGTTGTAGCCCCAACTTTCAGCATGTTTCGCAAGATCAGCGGAATGTGCAAAGCTGGCGGCTGCATTGCGCCCTTCGGCGATCGGAGCGAGGTCGAGAACGGAATAAGGTATCATCGGAAACTGGATCCTCTTGCGCCATGGCCGCCATCGACATTCAGCACCACACCCGACACCCACGAGGCGCGGGGGGAGGCGAGGAACGTGACGACGTCGGCAACCTCTTGCACTTCACCAGCCCGTCCAAGCGGCAAGCCGCCAAGGAAAGACTGCCACTGATTTTCGTCGCCCTTTTCTTCACGAGCGCGACCCTTCATCAGCCCCACCAACCGCTCAGTCGTCGTCGCGCCGGGCGAAACGGCGAGGCAGCGTACGCCCTCCTCAACCGACTGCGAGCCGAACGCCTTGGTGAAGGCGTTGAGTGAGGCATTGCCAGCGGTGCCGGCAATATAGTTGAAATCGGTGCGGTCGGCGGCGAGGCCCGTGACATTCACGATGACGCCGCCTTTCCCTTTCATCTGAGCATAAGCGGCGCGGCAGAGGTTGATATAGCCGAACACCTTCAGGTCCCAAGCCGTGCGCCAGGTCGCTTCGTCCACGCCTTCGATGTCGCCACCCGGAATGGCGCCTGCGTTATTCACCAGAATGTCGGGGCAGCCAGCCTTTGCCAGCAATTCATCCGCCGAGCCGCTGGCCGATAGGTCAATCGCGACAGCCTTGGCATGGCCGTCCAATCGCTCAACCGCTCGATCCAGAACCGCCGGATCGCGAGCAGCGATGGTTACAGAAACGCCCTCAGCCATCATCGCCTCAGCGACACCAAAGCCGATGCCTTTCGACCCGCCAGTGATCAACGCAGTTTTGCCACTTAGCCCCAGATCCATCTATTCAGCCGCCACGGCGTCGGGGGCGTCGACAAGCTTGGTCTTGAAGTCGGCGGGTGAGACGATCTCAAGCACCTCGAAATCGGACGAGCACTTGATTTCGCGATGTCGGATCATTGGGGTTTGAAGGATGCAGTCACCTTTGCGGATCGTGTGTTCGCCTTGCCCTTCGTATTCAAACGTAGCCCAGCCGTTCAGCACATAGACCATCTGAAAATCACATTCATGAATGTGCCACTGCTGCACGCCATCTGGCGCCTCATTGCCGTTATGGCGGATCACGTGAGCGACGAAATCACCGTTCGTGCCTTCTTTGATCGCCAGGTCGCGATACTCAAAGATATCGCGCAGTCCAGGTGTCCACTCAGCATCTTCGGCAGCATTGTGGACGAAGGTCCAGCCTTTGCGTTCCTGCATGTGATGTCCTTTCGATGGTTCGCGCCATCATTAACCCAGCGCTTCGAATGCTGAAGAGTAAACCAGCGTGGCCTCTGGGGCTTCCTCGCCGTGGCGTAAGATTAATGTGTATTCCAAAGGGTATGGCGATGTGAGATTTCGCGCACGGTCAAGGCTGAACCCGGCGCGTTGGTAGAAGCTTGGCTTGCCCAGAACGACGATCGAAACATCTTCGCCGAACGGTTTCGCAAAAAGGCCCCTTTTGTGAGAAAGCGCCAGTTGACTGAGCAAACGAGAGCCAAAACGGAATTGCTGTTTTTGCCCCAGCGAAAGGGTCAACGCCCCATCTTGCCATTCGGTCTTACGGCAATCGGCGCAAGGCATAGCCAACCTTCAGGCGCTTGCATTCTCGTAAGGGCGACATAAGCGCCGACCTTCCCTTCCCACGGCTTGACCAGTTCAATCGCCATAGCGCCGTCATTGCGAAGTTGGCGTACGAGTTTAGCTTCGGCTGGGGTGTCAAACGCGGCGACCAGTAGATCGTGGATCTCGTCAAATTCGTCGCGCCGAGGTTCCCGCACGGTGTCTGGCCCAATGACCATTTCACCCTCCTCTTTATTGGTAGGCTTGCTTTAGCAGTACAGACCGTCAAGATCACGCTTGGAGGCACGCCAAATGCATAAAAATGTTCTCTGCGTCATCGATATCGCCAACCCGAAACTGTCCGGCTTGCTACTGCAACGCGCCTCGGCAGTGTCTACACTCGATCAGGCGCAGCTTTATGTCTTGACCGTTGCGCCGGATCTGACTGGCGGTCTGGCGGGGTCATTCCTGAACCAGGGCCCGTTGAAGGAACTGTTCGAGCAAGCCACCAAGATGACCCATGACTTTGTTCAGCAGACCGCGCCTGGTGTGAAGATAGCAAAACATTTCAGCGCCCTTGGCGATGTGGAGCCTAAGGCGATCAAGGCCGCCAATGAGATTGAAGCAGACCTGATCGTTCTGGGCGCCGATAGATCAGAGCTTGCCTGCAGTCTGGCCGCTGGTGAGGCAGAGCTGGATGGCAGCCCGCCATCTGTTTACATCGTGCGCGGATGATCCCGGGCTGAGTTGCGCTGGGCTGGGATTCGCCCCTATACCCCGTGCCCATGAAAAGCTTAACGATCCGCCGCCCCGACGACTGGCACCTTCACCTTCGCGATGGCGACATGCTGAAAGGCGTAACGCCAGAAAGCACCCGAGATTTCGGACGCGCCATCATCATGCCAAACCTTGTGCCGCCCGTGGTGACCAAAGCGAATGCTGAGGCCTACCGCGACCGCATTCTGGCCGCGATACCGGAAGGCGCGGATTTTGAACCCTTGATGACCCTTTACCTTACCGAGGCGACTGATCCTGTCGATGTCATTGCGGCGTCGAAGGCAGGGCTGGTAAAAGCAGTAAAACTGTATCCGGCGGGCGCCACTACAAATTCTGCCTCTGGCGTGCGCGATTTCGATAAGGTTCGCGGTGTTCTTGAAGCGATGGCGGAAGCCGGTCTGCCTCTCTGCGTCCACGGCGAAGTGACTGACGCCGATATCGATATCTTCGATCGAGAGGCAGTGTTCATTGACCGCGTCCTCGACCCGCTCCGCCGGTCAACACCAGGCCTGCGGGTGGTGATGGAGCATATCACGACGGAAGAAGGCGTCGCCTATGCCGCATCCGTTGGCCCCGACCTGGGCGCGACGATCACGACGCATCATCTGATCATCAACCGCAACCACATCCTGGTCGGTGGTATCCGCCCGCATTATTACTGCCTGCCCGTCGCCAAGCGTGAAAAGCACCGTCTCGCCCTTCGTAAGGCGGCGACATCTGGTGATCCGACTTATTTCCTCGGCACTGACAGCGCGCCGCATGTCGACCCGTTGAAGGAAACCGCCTGTGGCTGCGCTGGGGTGTTTTCGTCGACAAACACCATGTCCTGTCTCGCGCATGTCTTCGAAGAAAACGCTGCGCTGGACAAGCTAGAGGCGTTCGCCTCGCTGAACGGCCCGGCATTTTATCGGCTCGCGCCAAATGATGCGACGATCACACTTGAGAAACAGACCGATCCTGTGGAATACCCGGCAAAGATCGAAACTGGCGATGGGCCGGTGACGGTTTTTGATCCCGGTTATCCGCTGCACTGGCGCGTCGTCTGAGAAAGGCATCCCCATGTTTCAGAACACCTTCCCCGATGATGAGTTGATGGCCCAGCAAACCGCCCGGATGTTGCTTGAGGTCAAAGCGGTGCATTTCCGCGCCGATGACCCTTACAAGCTAACTTCAGGCCTCTACAGCCCAGTATATATCGACTGCCGTAAACTCATCTCATACCCGCGCATCCGGTCCGCACTGATGGACTTCGCTGTCTCGAAACTGATGCGCGACGCTGGTTTTGAGGCGTTCGACGCTGTTGCAGGCGGTGAGACCGCTGGCATACCCTTCGCCGCATGGATAGCAGAGCGCATGGGCCTGCCAATGCAATATGTCCGCAAGAAACCCAAAGGGTTTGGTCGGGATGCTCAGATCGAGGGGGTGATCGAAGAAGGCCAGCGCGTTCTGTTGGTCGAGGACCTGACGACCGATGGTGGATCAAAACTGAAGTTCGCTGAAGCAATCCGCAACACCGGCGCGCTTTGCAATCATACGCTGGTCCTCTTTTACTACGACATCTTTGAAGGCTCTACCGAGATGTTGAAAGACAACGGCCTGACCCTGCATTACCTCGCCACATGGCGCGATGTGTTGGCAGAAGCGCGTACGGGCGGGCATTTCGACAAGAAAACGTTAGAAAGCGTGGGTGAGTTCCTTGCCGACCCGCTTGCTTGGTCCGCAGATCTTGGCGGCGCGGCTGAACCAGCGAAGAAGGGTTGACGTCGCAAGGTCACCTGGTGCTTCCGTAGCGTCAGTGCCTGTTCGATACCTCAAAAGCACTTAGCCTTATCGGTAGTCTGCTATTTGTGCCCCGAATGCACATTGTAGTCATGATTTCGTGTTAGCGAGTCCCACGGTCTTATTGATGATCGCGGTATGTGTGTGGGAGTGTGTGTTGTGTCTCTAGCTGAGCGCTGCGCCAGTTTGTATAGGCCGAGGCCTGTCCAGGTTTTTGACCCAGATTTGGATAGCGCCGCCGCGCGCGAACGCCGCGCTATTGTTCGGCAGGCAACCGGCAAAGCTGACAGTCTCCTTCAGATCCAGGCCATCTTTCTTTGCGGATTTGGGTTCGGATTGCTGATTGTGCCCTTTCCCGTTTCTGTTGGCACATACCTCCTACTGCAACTAACAGAACTGCATGCGCTAATTGTCTTCAGAGCTGTTTACAAAACTGCGCAAGACCCCAAAGCCTCGCTTGCGCATGTCAAAAAACCAATTCGGCAATTGTCGTAAAGCCTGGCGATTGCAGGCGGCATTTGCCTGTCTTTGGTGTATGTAATGTCGCCTGAAAGTTGGAGCTTGGGCGTCCTCGCAGGTTGCGGTGTCGCTGCGGCATATTTTATTCCGTTTGCCAAGCAAAGTCGCTCTATCCTCTACACTTCGCTTGGCATTTTCCATGTCACCTTGCTTTTCTCTGCTTTGGCGCGCCCCTACTATCTGGGCGAACTTAGTTTGGAGAACGTTGCGGCGCCGCTGGCTCTGGTGCTTTTCATGATGGTGACGACGGTCGCCATCGCGGTGAATGTACGGATCGAGTACTTCAAACGCCTTGGTGATGAAGAACTGATTGAGCATGCTTTCACGGAACTAAAGGCGGAAAGCCGGGCGAAATCTATTCTGTTAGCTCAGTTGAGCCATGAGATCAGGACCCCTTTAAGCGGCATCCTGGGGTCGGCCGAATTGATGGCGATCAAGGATATGCCTGATGATCAGCGTCACTTGGTTGATATCATGCGGGAAAGCGGCGGCAATCTTGTCAATCTTCTCGACCGGATACTGGAAATCTCAGCTGCCGAAGTTGACGCTATTGCTATCAAACGCGCGCCGGCCGTGCTTGTCGACATTATCGCAGAAGAGGTTGCATTGTTTAGCAGCCGTGCGCATCAGGCAGGCGTTTCATTGATTATGGAAAATGGTTTTTGCGACCAGTCCCGGCAGATAAAAGATGTGCGAGTTAGGCAATGTATCGCCAATCTTATTGCAAATGCGATTGATCACTCGGGCGCCGATCAGATCACTGTCAGCTGCAGCGAAGCGACGGAAAGGGCGATCGCTATTACGGTATCTGACAACGGGCGTGGCGTACCGGCCCATCGAAGTGAGCTGATCTTTCATGCCTTCGGCGATAAGGGCCTTGAAGGGCCTTATGAAGGGCAGGGCGCTGGCCTTGGGCTTGCTCTGTCCCGTTCAATTGCTCAGGCGATGGGGGGGGATCTTAAACTTTTCAACAATAGCGGCCCAGGTTCCATATTTGAGCTGCGGTTCGCGGCGCCTGCCGTTTGACGTCGGGGTTATCAGGAAAAGCCTTGCTGTGATGGGCATTTCCGTTTTCGATCCCGGCAAAGGATCGAAGAGGTGACCCATGTCGACAATCATGCAGGGATTTCCGCCAGCTGAGGCGGATCAGGCGACGCTGGCAAACTGGCGGTCGCGTCCGCACAGCGCCTGGGCGCTTAACCATGTTCGCGAGATTGTGCCTTCTGCCGAAATTCCGAACGACCCGGACAATCGTTGGGTGATTGAAGTGGGCGCGCCTGCTTTCGATATTAGCAGCATTGAGCCTGCGATGGATACCACGGACGCTGACGCCGTAGTTGTAATGCACCAGGGTAAGCGAGTGTTCGAACGCTATCGAAACGGCAATGACGCCTCAACGCCGCACATCCTTTTCTCAGTCTCAAAATCCATGCTGGGGCTTTTGGCTGGATCGCTGGCAGCATCTGGCGATCTGAAACTCGATGGCTTGATCACTGATTACATACCTGAACTCATCACGACGATTTATAATGGTGCAACGGTGCGCGATGCGCTTGACATGCGGGTCGGTGTCTCGTTCGATGAAGACTATCTGGCCACCGAAGGCCCGATTGTAGACTACCGTTACGCCGCGAACTGGAACCCGGTGCCTGTGGGGCGAGAGGCCGGAGACCTCAGATCCTTCATGCGCAAGCTGGTTGAGGCTGACGGCGAACATGGGCAGCGGTTCCACTATGTTTCGCCCAACACAGATCTTCTAGCATGGGTGTTTGAAAGGGCGACAGGGCAGCGTTACGCTGACCTTTTCGCAGATCGGATTTGGAAACCGCTGGGGGCCGCCAACTCCGGCTACATCACCGTGGACCGCATCGGCGGCGCTCGTGCGGCTGGCGGCATGTGCCTTACTGCCCGCGATCTGGCGCTGGTTGGACAGATGCTGGTGCTGGGTGGGACCCGGAATGGCGTTCAGATCCTGCCGGAAAGCTGGATTGAGGATATCGAAACTAAGGGCGATGCCGACGCGTGGGCGACAGGCGATTTTGCCGACAAGATGCCTGCGAACATGAATTACAGGTCGAAATGGTATGTGCACCCGGGAGACAAGCCGCTGATTCACGGGTTGGGTATTCATGGCCAGTATGTCTTTGTTGACCGGGCACGAGAACTGTCTGTCAGTTGGTTCTCATCCGGTCATGATCCGTTGGGTGAGACGCAGACGGCTGATGTGCTGAAAACTATCTTCACCCTCCGCGAAGCAATCGACGAGGCGACATCATGACCGATCTTTGGGCACTGACCGCCGCCGAAACAACCCGCCGAATCAAGGCGAAAGAGATCACCGCTCGCGAAGTCGCAGAAGCGACGCTGGCTCGGTTGGAAGCGGTGAACCCCGCCATTAACGCCGTTGTCCAGCGCACTGATGATGAGGCTTTGGCTGCCGCCGACGCTGTCGACGCGAAAATCTTAAAGGGTGAGGACCCCGGCCTGCTGGCGGGTGCGCCGACGACGATCAAAGTGAATGTCGATCAAGCCGGATACGCCACTACGAACGGCTTAACGATGATGGCGGACCACAAAGCAACCGAAGACAGCCCTGTCGTCGCCAATTTGAAAAAGGCCGGCGCAGTAATCGTCGGTCGGACAAACACGCCAGCGTTTTCGCTTCGCTGGTTCACTAGGAACGATATCCACGGCCACACAAAAAACCCGCGCAATTCAGCGCTGACGCCCGGTGGTTCGTCCGGTGGCGCCGCGGCGGCGACTGCGGCGGGGATTGGCGCTATCGGCCACGGCTCAGACATTGGCGGATCAGTCCGCTATCCGGCCTATGCCTGCGGCATACAAGGCATCCGGCCGACGCTGGGGCGCATTCCAGCGGCGAACCTGTCTTTGCCCGACCGCCACATCGGTGGGCAGCTTATGGCCGTATCAGGCCCGCTTACGCGCACTATCGAAGACCTGCGGCTGTCGCTGGAAGCGATGAGCGCCCGCGATGTACGCGATCCTTGGTGGACGCCAGCACCGCTGGACTTGGGCCCTTACACGAAACGTGCGGCCCTTTGCATCTCACCTGAAGGCCTGCAGACCCACCCTGACGTCGAGGTGTCGCTGCGTGCAGCCGCCTCTCGCCTGCAGGATGCAGGATGGACGATTGAGGAAACTGATAGCCCACCTTTCCGCGAACCCGCCCGCCTGCAGGCGCAGCTATGGTTGGCTGAAACCCGCCGCGCCGCCGAAGATCCGATCTATAAAGAGGGTAACGCAGACGCGATCCATGTCTATGACGAGATGAAGCGCCTTTGCCCTGCGCCTGATATGAATGACCTTCTGGACGCCCTGCAAAATCGCAACGTGTTTCTGCGCCAGTGGAACCTTTTCTTTGAAGACTACACTCTTCTGATTTGCCCAATATCATCTGAGCCGCCGTTTCGCGATCAAAGGGATGTGGAGCCAGGAGAATTTGAAAAAGTGATCGAGGCCCAACTTACCCAGGTCGGTTTGCCCCTGATGGGCCTGCCTGGCCTGAACGTCGCTATGGGAGAGGCAAATGGTGCACCGATGGGCGCTCAGTTAATCGCGGGCAGGTACCGCGAGGACATCATGCTGGATGCGGCCGAGGCGATAGAAGCTCGCGGAGCAGCAGTTGAGATTGCGACGCCTTGATGGTTTCACGCGTGAAACCAAAGGTAAGTCTCTGGTCCAATTGCATATTAAGGTTTTTCTAACAGATTGGAACCAGGTGAGTTGCTTGAACTCCCAGTAATCAGGCTTGGTTTAGCGTGAAGCTCAAAGCGCGCCTTTCACCCAATCTCATCAAGCCCTTTTGGGCAGCAAGCTAGAGAGCCCCGCGCTGACGACTTTTGGGAAAACTATGTGATCTAGGGTCGATTACCCCTTTGGGGGATCAATTTTGTAAATACCAAGTTGCTCTCACAACGAAAGTTTCGGCCCGATTTGAAGATACAGATCTCTGTCTGACGCGTCTTAAAAGTTAGTGTTTCCCGACCTTTTATCGCGATGCCAGCCTGAGACCATGTTATCCAATGGTACTTTCAAAAGAAGTCGATGGCCGTCCAGTGTTCATCACCACCATGGCGGGCATAAAGTCCCTTTACCTTGATTTTTATCCTCCGCACCGGCATCTGATCCTGATGAGCCAACCCATCACCCGCGCAAGCATCATCCGAGCAATCCGCCTGCCAGGAAATCGCCGCTCAGATTATGATCTCAATCCTGGCGTGAAGCGTGAGATCAACGGTAGCCGTCCTTTGCGTGCAGCAGCTGTACTTTGTCCGATCGTCGAACGCCCTCACGGACTGTCCGTCATCCTGACCCAGCGCCCTGACACGATGCGCGAGCATGCGGGGCAAGTCGCCTTTCCCGGTGGGAAAATCGATGAAGGCGATGTGGATGCTGAAGCTGCGGCGTTGCGCGAGGCGAACGAAGAAATTGGCCTTCCCCACCACCACGCTGAGGTTCTGGGCGAAATTGATCACTACGAGACCGGAACAGGTTTCCGGGTCGCGCCCATCGTGGCGATGATCCATCCGACTTTCCAACCAGTCCCTGATCCAAGAGAAGTCGCGGCAGTGTTTGAAACCCCGCTGGATTATCTGATGAACCCCGCCAACCTGGAAACCCGAACGGGCCACTGGGGTGGACGTGAACGGCAATACTACGCTTACGATTGGGAAGACCGGTACATCTGGGGCGCTACGGCAGGCATGCTGAAAAGCCTCGCCGACCGCCTCGCCGCGCTGTGACGCGGATTGCGCCTGACTGGTTGACTGAGGCGGCGCCTCAGACGGTCATGGCGGCGTTGGCGCCTGCCAAGCCTTTGTTTGTCGGCGGCTGTGTGCGCGATGCCCTGATGGGGCGAGACAGCCTGGACATTGACATTGCGGTGATCACTCCGCCGGACCAGACGATGGCGTTGGTTGAAAGCGTCGGTCTAAAAGTGATCCCCACAGGGCTGGACCATGGTGTCGTTACCGTGATCGTCGATGGTGTGCCTTTCGAAGTTGCAACCCTGCGCCGGGATGTGGCGACCGATGGGCGGCGGGCGGTGGTCGCTTTCACGGATCGTATCGAAGAAGATGCCGAGAGGCGCGATTTCACGATGAACGCGCTTTATGCGGATGCTGCGGGTGAAGTAATTGACGCGCTGGGGGAGGGGGTAAGCGACCTTTCCGGGCGGCGCATTCGCTTCATCGGCGACGCTGGGCAGCGTCTGCGTGAAGATTACCTGCGTATCCTTCGGTTCTTTCGGTTTCATGCGCAATTCGGGATCGCCCCGCTAGAAGCAGAGGGGCTAGCCGCTTGTCTGGCGGAACGAAGCGGGCTGAACCTGATTTCTGCTGAGCGCATCGGGGCTGAAATGCGCAAGCTGCTAGCATCGCAAAACCCTGGGCCGGCGTTGGAGGCGATGGGGCCAATCCTTACGCAGATATTGCCCGGCGCGGTCTGGTCTGAGGCTTTGCTTGATGCAGAAGCGGCCTTGGGCCTTTCGCCCCAGCCGATGCGAAGACTAGCCAGCCTCAATGCAGCTTCAGTTGAACGATTGCGGCTTTCAAACGCTGAGCAATCGCACCTAAAGAGGGTTGGTTTGGCGCGGAACCTCGCGGTGCACGAAGTAGCATACCGGTTTGGCGAGGACGTCGCGCTGGACAGCGTCGCGATTGATCTGGTCGTCGACAGGCCCCCCGCTGCCTTGCGGGAGGAAATAGGGCAGTCTGCGGCAACGACCTTTCCAGTGATGGCGAAAGACCTGATGGATCTTGGCATGAAGCCCGGGCCTGAGTTGGGAGCCACACTGAAAGAACTTGAGGCGCAGTGGATCGCAAAGCGTTTCGCGCCATCGCGCGAAACGCTGCTTAGCAGTTTGCTGCTTGGGTCTTAAGCTTCGAATTCCACAAGCAGATCTTTGGCATCAACTTGTGAGCCGGCTGGCGTCACAACCCGCGCGATCACGCCGCCGGCTTCGGCATGGATCGCTGTTTCCATCTTCATCGCTTCGATGGACAGCAAAACATCACCTGCCTCAACTGTTTGACCAGCCGAAACATTCATAGACGCCACAACGCCCGGCAAAGGTGCGGCGACGTGGCCTTGGTTGTCTGGATCAGCTTTGGGGTGCGCATTGGCTGAGGCTGCTGCTGACCGGTCTGGCACTCGGATGACGCGGGGCTGGCCGTTCAGTTCAAAAAAGACCTTCACTTCACCGTCTTCATTGGTAGTCGAAACCGTTTGCAGACGCAGGACCAGCGTTTTGCCAGCTTCAAGCTCAATCGCGACCTCCTCACCTTCTTCCATCCCGTAGAAATAGGTAAGCGTTGGCAGTACGCGGACCGGGCCGTAGTCGCGGTGGCGGCCCATATAGTCGAGGAAGACTTTAGGATACATCAGATAGCCACAAAGGTCTTCGTCATCGACATTGAAGCCCTCAAGCTCTTTCGACACATCGGCGCGAACAGCCTCCAGGTCGACCGGCGGCAGATCTTTGCCGGGGCGGTCGGTCATTGGAGCGTCGCCTTTTAGCACTTTCGCCTGCAACTCAGCAGGGAAGGCGCCGGGGGGCTGACCGAGGCCGCCTTTGAAGAAATCGATGACACTGTCGGGGAAGCTGAATTCAGCATCGCCCTCGATATCGCCGCGACTGACGCCGGCTGAGACCATGGCGAGGGCCATGTCGCCGACGACTTTTGAGGATGGCGTCACTTTCGGGATGTCGCCGAACATCTGGTTAACGTCGGCATAGGTCTGAGCAATCTCTCCCCAGCGTTCTTCCAGCCCAAGCGAGCGCGCCTGCGCCTTCAGGTTAGTGAACTGGCCGCCGGGCATTTCGTGAAGGTAAACTTCAGAAGCGCCAGAGATCGTGCCGCTTTCAAAGCCTGTATAGAGGGGGCGAACCTGCTCCCAGTACCCTGAAATCTCTCGGATCGCGGCGCCGTCGAGGCCAGTGTCACGCTCTGACCCGCGCAGCGCCTCGACGATTGAGCCGAGGCAAGGCTGCGAGGTGCCAGATGAAAATGCGTCCATCGCTGCGTCCACCGCATCGACGCCCGCATCTGCTGCGGCGAGGACTGAGGCTGCTGCGATGCCTGATGTGTCGTGGGTGTGGAAGTGGACGGGCAGGCCGACCTCTTCCTTCAGCGCTTTGACCAGCACGGAAGCGGCGGAGGGTTTCAGCAAACCGGCCATGTCTTTCAGGCCGAGGACATGAGCGCCAGCGGCTTTCAATTCCTTCGCCATGGTGACGTAATAGTCGCGGTCGTATTTGGCGTGATCGGGGTTCTGGAAATCACCGGTGTAGCAGATCGTGCCTTCGCAGATTTTGCCGCTTTCGATCACAGCATCCATCGCGACGCGCATGTTGTCGACCCAGTTCAGGCTATCGAACACGCGGAAGACGTCGACACCGGACGCGGCGGCGCGCTCAACAAACTTGATGACTACGTTGTCGGGATAGTTTGTGTAGCCGACGCCATTCGCTGAACGCAGAAGCATCTGGGTCATCAGATTTGGCATGGCCTTACGCAGCATCCGCAGGCGCTGCCATGGGCATTCCTGCAGGAAGCGGTAGGCAACATCGAACGTGGCACCGCCCCAGCATTCCATTGAGAACAGCTCTGGCAGCTTATGCGCATAAGTTGGCGCGATCTTCAGCATGTCATGGCTGCGCATCCGCGTTGCAAGCAACGACTGGTGTGCATCGCGCATGGTTGTGTCGGTTAGCATCAACTTTTTCTCTGCCAACATCCAGTCAGCGACCGCCTGAGCGCCTTTGCTGTCAAGAAGCTGCCGGGCCCCATCTGGTGGCGTATCCACTGGGGCAATTGGCGCTTTTGGCGCTTTGACATGGGCGGCCGGTTTGGGGCGATCTGCAGCTTCTGGATGGCCGTTGACGGTGATATCGGCGATGTAAGTCAGCAGCTTGGTCGCCCGATCGCGACGCTTTTTGAAATCGAAAAGCTCTGGTGTCTCGTCGATGAACTTGGTGGTGTATGTCGCTGTCTTGAACTTTGGATGACTGATCAGGTTTTCAACAAAGGCCAGGTTGGTGGCGACGCCCCTGATCCGAAACTCTCGCAAGGCCCTATCCAAACGCAAACGCGCCTCTTCCGGCGTCGGCGCCCAGGCGGTGACCTTTTCAAGCAGCGAGTCATAGAACCGCGTGATCACTGCGCCTGAATAGGCGGTGCCGCCGTCGAGCCGAATGCCGAACCCCGTCGCGCCGCGATATGCAGTGATGCGGCCATAGTCGGGGATGAAATTGTTCAGCGGATCCTCAGTGGTGACACGGCACTGAACGGCGTGGCCGCGCAGATGAATGTCGTTCTGCTCCGGCACGCCAGTTTCCTCGAGGTTGCCGATATGGCCGCCCTCGGTGATGCGGATCTGCGCCTTCACGATGTCGATGCCAGTGACTTCCTCGGTTACCGTGTGTTCGACCTGAACGCGGGGGTTCACCTCGATGAAGAAAAATTCATTCGTGTCGGCATCCATCAGGAACTCGACGGTGCCAGCGCACTGATAGTTCGCATATTGGCAGATTTTCAGACCAAGCTCGCAAATCTCAGCGCGCTGTTCTTCGGTCAGATACGGGTCAGGCGCACGTTCTACGACCTTTTGGTTGCGGCGCTGGACCGAGCAGTCGCGCTCGAACAGATGAACAAGGTTGCCGTGACTGTCGCCAAGGATCTGAACCTCGACATGCCGCGCGCGCTGGACGAGGCGTTCAAGGAACCCTTCGCCATTGCCGAACGCCGCGACAGCCTCACGGCGGCCTTCAAGCACTTTGCCTTCTAACTCATCAGGCCCAAATATCGGCCGCATCCCGCGCCCGCCGCCACCCCATGACGCTTTCAGCATCAGAGGATACCCAACGTCGTCTGCCATTTTCTTGGTGACAGACATGTCGTCGGGCAAAACGTCCGTCGCGGGCACCACTGGCACACCCGCTGCGATAGCCGCGTTGCGGGCTGAGGCTTTGTCACCCAATAGGCGCATAGTTTCGGCCTTCGGGCCAATAAAAGCGATGCCTGCGGCCTCACACGCATCCACGAAGTCGGGGTTCTCTGACAAAAGACCATAGCCCGGGTGCACTGCATCAGCGCCGCTTTCCTTGGCAACGCGGATAATCTCTGGAATTGCGAGGTAAGCTTCAATCGGCCCTAGGCCCTCGCCGATTTTATAGGCTTCGTCCGCTTTGAAACGGTGAAGGCCCAGTTTGTCCTCTTCCGCGTAGACAGCGACGGTTTTTTTGCCGAGCTCGTTTGCGGCGCGCATGACGCGAATAGCGATCTCGCCGCGGTTAGCGATCAGGATTTTCTGGAACGTTTTCATAGCCTTCCCCCCGGGGTTGTCGTGGTGGCCCTGCGTAACGTGCATAGATCGCAGGTCTAATGTGGCGCTTCGCCCCTACCTACTTCTATGAAGCATCCGCACGGCGATTTCGATGGGGAAGCTTACAAGTAAAGCGAGAGTTGGCGAAGTGTGAAACACGACAATACCGACGCCCTGGCTGGCGACGACGTGTGAAGGGTCACAGATGCTTGGATCAGATGGTCAGGCGCGGCGGCCCATCAGAGCGCGCCTGAGCGACGCCCATCGCCAGACTGCGGCCAATACGATGGGCGAGAGTGGAAAACGCCGCTGGTTTGTCCCCGCCCAGCACGTCTTGTGCAGCCTGATCAAACAGGCCGAGCCATATGTCGAAATCCTCGGCCCGAATTTCAGGGATGCAAAGGTGCACCTGTATCGGGTTGCCCTAATACGCGCTTTCTTTCAGCATCACATTGGCCCAGAAATCACCGATCTTGGCGAGATGCGGCGCCCAGTCGGCGTCGTCTTCGCCGATATGTTCGTGAAAGATCGGGCCTAAGCGGTCGTTTTGGCGAACAGAGGCATAGAAATGCGGAAGCAGCGTTTCGATATCCGCCCGCGTGACGCCGCCTTTGCCAACCTTTTCCGTCAAAGGCTGAACCACAGGATAATCACAGCGCTAAGGCCCCAGGCGAGGTTGTTCACAAAACCGCGCAGCATGCCGTTATCCTCATAAGGGTCCTGCCCGACGATTTGAGAGAACCGGTTTCCCCGCCAGATCAGAATGCTCAAAAGTTTTCGTAGGATAGCCATGTCAGCCTCTCTTTCATGTCGATGAGAGAAAGATACGTATTTAATAGTCGTATTTATGTCGCAGGCGCGGTGGTGACGTCCTCAACCAGTTTTGCGAGGCCGGACTTGCGACTCATCACATCAGCGAGCGAGCGTTTGTCGAGGGTTGCGAAGAACGCCTCTTGCGCCTCAGCCAGATAGGGCAGCAGGCCGCATGCGGGCTTCAGCGCGCAGCATCCGCCATTTTCACCTAAGCATTCGACCAACGGCGATCCGGCCTCGGATTTTCTGAGAAGGGCGCCAACGCTGATATCATCCGCCGCCCTCGCGAGGCGCATCCCGCCGCCCCGCCCGCGTGTCGCTTCTACATAGCCTTCCGCCGCCAACCATTGTGAGATTTTAGCGAGGTGATTGAATGACAGTCCCTGCGCCTGAGCAATCTCGCGGGCAGAGCGTTGCCGGTCACCCGCCGCGAGGTGCATGAGAATGCGGAGGGCGTAGTCGGAGAATTTGGTCAGTTGCATGGGTCACCTGATAATACGGATATCAGATGCGGATATAAGCTATCCAATGGCGATCTACCAGCGAACTTAATTGTTCAGATAGAACGTGATCGTGGTGACGACGCGCACGAGTTTCTCAATCGCATCCGCCTCGCTGACGCCTTCGTTGGCGGCGCGGATCTGAAAGCCACCCTGTGTCGCCGTCTGAATGCCGCCTACCGTGACACCAGCATTCGCCGCAAATTCATTCGCCGCGACGCGAGCGTTCGCGGTCGCCTCGCGCAGCATGTCTGGCTTGATCTGGTTCAGGCCGGTGAACTGATAGCTGACGAAGTACTCGTTCACTGACACGCCGTCCTTGGCGAGGGCAAAGACCGGTCCACGTGCCGGCGCCACCTTGTCAGGCTGACCAGTAGCGACGGTGACTTCGCCACTAACGGTATGATAGCGGTCGATGATCTCACCATTGTTGTTGTAGCGTACATCATCCGATTTGATTAGCGGGGCAAAGGTCAGCTCTGCATCCGTAAAACTGGCTGTTGTCAGCGCCTGTTCGATGCGGTCGCTGTCCACTTCAGCCCGCGCAAAGTCGGCGGCGACATCGCCTCGCCCGGTGACCTGATAGCTGAACCGCCAGGACGCCTTGTCGGCCTTCACAATCCGCTCTGAGAGGCCCTTCACGGTGGCGACATTAGCGCCCACACGCTCGTTCAGGGTTGTTTGTGAAACGAAGAACCCGGCGACCGCCAGACCCAGCCCGACACATAATCCTGCTAGAACATTCTGAAATGTCATATCGACCCCATTTTCACTCGGCGGACCATCCCACCGCCTTTCCCTGATCCCACCCAAGCAAGGCGGGATCGTGGCGTGCCTGCGGGGGTGACGCTGAAATAACCGGTCAGGATTTGGGCGTCAGCAGTTTTGCCGGGCGACGTTTTTCCGCCTCTTTGAACAGGCTAAAGGTCTGGTTGACGTAGTTCACAGCGCCTGAGATCTGCTCCATATAGCTTTTCAGCTCTGGTGTGCGTTCGGCCTCGACCATCTGGATCGGGCGATCTGGGTTTTGCGTCTCAAACGTCACATAGAACCATGGCTCACCCCGCTTCAAGATGATGTCTTTCGAGGTGTCCCGCCATTCGAAGGCCCACATCAAGGGGCGGGGCCAGACGTTGATTGGGAAACGTCCACCAAAGATCGTTCCGGGCAGCTGATCCTTGCGATAGTTCATGAAGGCGTCGATCTGAGTCATGTGCACCGGCTCATCCGCAATGAAGATGTTAGGCAGGCTGACCTGAATGGTGGGACGGTCAGGATAGCGCCATTCGACCTCGTTCGTGACATGGATCAGATCGTTCAGCTTTGACTTTCTGACCGGGCTGGCGTCGCCCAGCATGTTGCGAACGCCGGCCTTACCCTCTTTCGACCTGGCGAAACGCAGGTGCAGATCAAAAGGGCAGCGTACGACGAAATACCGGCTTTCCATATTCACAATGGCCGGGCAGCGTGAAGCTGATTTGGCATGGGTTTTTGAGGTTTCGGCTGAGCGGAAACGCTCTGGCTGAAAATAGACGATTGAGGCTTTTTCTTCCGTGGTCAGCCAGCCGACCTGCACCGGGCCAATCGGCTGAGATGCGGGGCCAGCTTCTGGTGAGTTATCGCGGTTTGAGGAAAAGAGATTTTTCAACATAGAATAGTCCGTCTAGCAGCAGCGCTTTCCAACTTGGTTAAGCCTGCAATCGGAGCAACGATCAAGTGTTCTGCAACAACTTATCGATCAGACGATCAAGCTGCGTGCGGTCTTCCGGCGACAAAGCGCTGAGAACGTCCGCCTCATAGGACAGCGCTAGCGGGCGAAGCTTGCCGATCATCTCTTCCCCTCTGGGGGTGAGCGACAGTTCGATCAACCTGCGATCGGTTTCGCTGGTTTTCTTCACGACCAGACCCGCAGCCTGAAGCCGCGCAGCAGCGCGTGAAGCTTTTGATTTTTCCAGATCGGCCTTCAGATGTAACTCGCGCACGCTAACTGTATCCGACTGGCTTAGGTGCGCCATGACGCGCCACTCAGGGATCGATAGCCCGAAGCTGGCGCTGTATTCCTGCGAAAATCCACGGCTGACCCGGCTGGCGAGTTTCGCTAGGCGGTAAGGTAGAAAGGCGTCGAGATCGAAAGCATGCATCTTGCGACCATGGCATTTCGGGGCCGGCGGCGCCAACGTGTTTTCGCAAAACGTTATTTGCCCATCCAACGCATCGCTAGCGGCGCGCCAATGATAACTATGATCATGCGAAAGATGTGGTGAACGACGACGTATGCCACATCTACGCCGGACACGATGGCCAGTACTGTCAGTTCCGCCTGACCACCAGGCAGGAACGCTAGCATAACTGTCGCGGCATCGGCCGATCCCAGCCAGATGATCAACGCAGCAGGGATCGCGGCGAGACCCATCATCAGGAACGTGAACAGCGCAGCAGCGAGGACGACACGGCGAAATTCCGCCCAGGTAATGCCGACATAGTGTGCACCTACGCTGACACCGATGGATAGCTGAGCGATCAGGATCGCCTCTATCGGCGGGCGATGATGGATGATGTCCAGCAGGCTGGCGGCGGCGGTCAAGATCAGCGGGCCAAGGATGGATGCGCCAAAGAGGCCGATCTTTTTGCCGCCTTTCCAACCAATGATGGCACAGGCGAGCATGATCAGCATTTCATGCACGGGTGTATCACGGGCTGGGGCGCCGGGCGGCTCGCTCAGGGACACGCCAAATGCATAGGTCAACAAGAGCGGCGCGCTAACGACGACAATCAAGACGCGGGTGGCGTGAATCAGCGACATGATGCGGACATTTCCGCCTGCTTCTTCGCCAAACACCAGCATATCTTGTAGTCCACCGGGCATCACGCCATAGTAGGATGTTGCGCGATCGAAGCCCCACGCACGGTGGAAGTATGGAACTCCGGCAAGTCCGATCGAGAGGGCCAACAAAGGAATAAGCGCCATCGACAGCGCCATTTCATCAATTCGATGAAACAGGGCTGGGGTAATTGCGGCGCCGACAGCGACACCAAGAATTGTGCGAAGAGGCGTGGCGACGACGCCAAGCCCATTCATAGGAGCTTGAGCGAAAGCCGCGATCAAACACGCAAGGAGGGGACCAAGCAGCCAAGGTAGAGGCAGGTCTAGAATGGTGAAAATAAAGATGCCCACGCTGGCAATCGCGAGTGTCATCAGGCTGCGAGCCAAAGATAGGGGGATGCGAGGCGTCATTGCGCCTGCCTAAGCGCCACAACAGACGTCCGCAAGAATGACTCTTGCACCGCAGCGACAAGTTCTATTTCTTGTTCACTATATGTTCGAAAGAGTTTACCATGACTGAATCCAGCGTAGACATGCAGCCAGGTCAGATCCTCGCAAAGGGGGTTTGCCGATTTCTGGTTGATGAAGGTCTCGCCCCAGTAACGGAATTGAGTCCGGTTAGAGGCCTTCGTACCGATGTTACGGCTGTAGCCCCGAATGGTGAGATATGGATCGTGGAATGCAAATCCTCGGTCGCGGATTTCAGATCGGATGCGAAGTGGGAAGGATATTTGGAATGGTGCGATCGGTTCTTTTTCGCAGCCCCGGCTGGGTTGCCTGACGATCTGTTGCCTGATGATCATGGTCTTATGTTTGCGGACGGCTACGGCGCCGGGATCATCCGCGGGGCAAAAAAACGACCTTTGGCAGCGGCGCGCCGGAAGGCGCAGACACAACGGATCGCACGTGTTGCCGCGCTTCGGCTGAGGGGGCTGGCCGATCCTGGTGTTATAGGGTTGATCAGCCCGACAGACTTTTAGCTGGGCTTAAGGCGCGAAGGAAAGAATGGCGGAGAACCCATTATGGGGTGTTGTTGCAAATCTAATAGTCGCCCCAGTGGACTGGGCAAGTGAGATACAGTTAACCAGTCCAAGACCGCCGCCCGATGTCACGTTAGGTGTTGATATACGATCGAGCGTAGTCTGATCCATGCCCCCACCGTCGTCTGACACAGTGATCTGATGATCGGAAACATTGATGTTGATTGCAGAACCGCCGCTGTGCCTGTTGGCGTTCGAAACAAGGTTCTGCAAAATTCGGCTGGTCGCGAGGGGATCGCCCAAAACTCCGTTAGTACCTTTATCCAGCGAAACTGTGATTTTCATATCAGCGTTTCTGGCGGTCACCTCGTTAAGCGTCGATGTTTCTTTTGCCAATTCGTTCAAGTTAATCAGCTGCAGCGGACCGTTACTTTCATGCCCCATCGTGACGATATGATCCGCGAGCGCGCTCAGACCATCAGCGGCAGACTGGATCGCCGCTAGATAATCCGCCTGCCGTTGCGGCGCAGCAGCACCGCTAGCCAAAAACTCTGCAAAGCCGCGAATCGCTGTCAGGGGCGCGCGAAAATCGTGTGCGATGGCAGCAAGCGCCTTGCGGTCCACGCCTTGTTCTTGTGGTATCGTCGGCAAGTCAGTGAATTCAGCCAACACCAAGACATCGCCTGCAGCGCCACGCAGGTGCCGAAAATTCACACGCCAGCGAGTGTAATCTACGCCTACGACGAACACTTTGCTGAAGCTCTCATCAACCAGCGCCACACTTAAAGCCTTTACCGCCGCTGATGTATCGCCCAACCTGTCTGACAACGACAATGGCCCAAAGCAGAGCCTATCTGCTTCGTTCTGAGTGATGAGCGCGCCCTCAGCATTGAAAATTGCTAGTGGCCGGGGCGCCAATTCAAAGCCGTCTGACATTTGAGACGCTTCTAATCGAATAGTTGTTTCGAAATCGTTCAGGACGATGCGAAGAGCGCCATTTTCCTCAATGGCGGTAGCGAAATACACGGTAGAAACACCGTTCGGCGACAAACGGATGAAACCTGCCCCTGTTGACCTAAGATTGGCTATCTCTGCTGCTATCGGATCATTTGGTGCAAACCACCGGGTAGGCAATTCGCTGGCGCTGTGTTCACCCCAAACTTGTAACCCAGCAGAGTTAGCCCACAAAATCCGCGTGCGAACAGGATCCCAGAGGAATTCAGGCGCTTGGCTGACCGAGGGTTCCGCATCTTTCACGTCTGAGGCCTTTAGGATCTGCCCTTTCGGCCTTTCTTGTTCTTTCCGCCCATATTGCGCGCTTGGTTGGCTGCGGCTTTTAGCTCTTCTGCGATTTCGTCGGCTTCCTCAGGATCAAAATCCATAGGGATTTCGATACCATCGCCTTCGACATAGATCCGCACCATGCCTATTGAGGTGGGTCCAATCTGCAGGTTCGCTTGAATGTCCGATTCTTTGTCGATGCTCATGGAAAAGCCCTCCTGCATCTCTGCTACCGCTGATTGGCGAGGACGTGCAAGCCCCCCTTGCAAAGCGACTTGCAAAAGTTTGGGCGGCGCGATAATTGCCCTCCTAGTGCCGGCGTAGCTCAGTTGGTTAGAGCGCTTGATTGTGGATCAAGAGGCCCCCCGTTCGAGCCGGGGCGCTGGTACCATTCAAAACCCGGGCTTTTTGCCCGGGTTTTTTATTTTGCTGATAGTGCATCCGGTTCTGCATCGTGGGCGTGCGCATCGTACTGTGTGTACTGCATAAAAAAGCGACCCGGAAGATTTCCGGGCCGCAGTTGAGGCGGGATGAATTCCCGCCCCGGGGATACGCTGCTGACCAGCGATGGTCATTCTTGTCGCCGCAGCTCACCTGAGCTGCGGTTAATTTCATTCTCAGATCACGTAAACTGTGAACCTTTGCCAAACTCAGGATATGCCTCCATCCCAAGTTCCGACTTATCTAGGCCTTCACGTTCCTGTTCTTCGGTCACGCGAATTCCCATCGTGGCTTTAAGGATCCGCCAAACCACCAGCGAGATGACAAAGGTGAACACGCCGACAATTACGATGGACATAATCTGTGTCGTTACAGATGCTTTACCATTGGTCAAAACGACGGCCAGAGTGCCCCAGATACCTGCAAACAGATGAACAGGAATGGCGCCTACGACGTCATCAATCTTGAACTTGTCGAGCATAGGAACTGCGAACACCACGATTGCGCCGCCGACTGCGCCGATGATCGTCGCCATGCCCAGCGATGGCGTTAGTGGTTCTGCAGTGATCGACACCAGGCCAGCCAATGCGCCGTTCAAGACCATCGTCAGGTCGATCTTACCAAACACCATTTGCGTAAGGACCAGGGCCGCAATGGCGCCGCCAGCTGCAGCAGCGTTGGTATTGGCGAAGATGCGGCTGACATCTGCTACGTCACCGATAGACCCCATGGCGAGTTGTGAGCCGCCGTTAAAGCCAAACCAGCCCAGCCACAGGATGAAGGTTCCCAATGTCGCCAGTGGAAGGTTTGAACCTGGCATCGGGTTCACGCGCCCGTCTTTGTATTTGCCAATGCGTGGGCCGAGGATCAACGCGCCCGCAAGTGCGGCCCAACCACCGACAGAATGGACCACCGTCGAACCTGCGAAATCGAGGAAACCCATCTGATCAAGAAAACCCTCGCCCCATTTCCAAGAAGCCTGGATGGGATAGATTATTGATACAAGAACGACAGTGAAGATCAGGAAAGGCCACAGTTTGATCCGTTCCGCCAGCACGCCAGATACGATCGAAGCTGTCGCAGCACAGAACATCAGCTGGAAAAAGAAATCAGATCCGACTGTAGCGTAAGAGATGTCGCCAACTGCGTCTGCGGCAACTCCAACTGGTTCCAATGTTGTTGGTGAAAATGTGCCGAGATAACCAGCAACAGCCCAGCCGTCGCCAGGGTACATAAGGTTGAAACCGATCAGCCAGTAGCCAACCGCCGCTAGCGAGAAGAGGGCGACATTCTTAGTCAGCTGCATGGACACGTTCTTGGTGCGGACGAGACCAGCTTCCAGCATGCAGAACCCAGCGGCCATCCACATGACCAGAAAGCCGCCAATCAGAAACAATAAGGAGTTGAGAATAAAGATCGTGTGCTGCGATACGTCCGGCGCAACGTGACTTTCGGCGACAACAGGAGTTGCGGCAAAAATGATTGCAGCCCCAAGCCCTGCGCGATTGAGAAGAGTTTTCATATCTTCCAGATCCCTCGATTTGATTAAAGTGCGTCTTCGCCCTGCTCGCCCGTACGGACGCGCGTAGCTTGTTCGATGTTCCAGACGAAAATTTTGCCGTCGCCGATCTTCCCCGTCCGCGCAGTGGACGAGATCGCATCAACAATCTTGTCGGTGTCGCTGTCAGGTGCTGCAATTTCCAGCCTGATCTTGGGCACAAAATTCACGACGTATTCCGCGCCGCGATAGATTTCCGTATGGCCGCTTTGCCGACCATATCCTTTCACTTCAGAAACCATGAGGCCCTGGACGCCAATGGCAGTTAAGGCTTCGCGAACTTCCTCAAGTTTGAAGGGTTTGATGACGGCTGTGATGAGTTTCATTTGATCCCTCTTGCTTCCCGTGCTGATTTAGCAGCGCGATATGTGAGAGAATGCAAGGAGCGTGCCAAAAAATGGGCATTCGTGCAATCAATTGATAAATAGAGAAAAAAAATTAATGTTATGGTGTTGCAGAATTAAACAAGAAGATTTTGTTTAGAAAATAATCATAAAAAGTTAATTGACTAAAAATTAGACATTCTGACGGATAGAAACTGCGCGATCCAATCTGACGCCCACTCACGGTTCAAGGGCTGGCCCATATCTGACAATGCCTGATCTCTTAGGTGTCTAGGAAAAGTGGCTGTGCGAACCGCGATCAGGTCCTTTACGAATTCGTCAGAAAACTCCGGATGTGGCTGGATGGAAATCGCGTAAGGCGCCTCTGGATCACCGTATATCAGTGCTGCGTTCTCACAGAATGAATTCCCTGCGATTGGCGTCGCGTCGGCAGGGCGTTGAACGACTTGATCCTGATGGATGGCATGGATCGCGATCTCCGATGGTGTTTCTGGCATCCACGATGGCATGTTCCGGGTTTGATAGATGTGGCGCCCAATGCCCCAGCCACCCTGAAACTTAATCGCGCGACCGCCTAGCGCCTCGGCCATAATCTGATGGCCGAAGCAAATGCCTATTAGTGGCGTTTGGCTGTCGGCAACCTGACGGATGAATGCTTTTAGTGGTTCAATCCAATCGTGGTCTTCGTAAACGCCGAACTTTGATCCACTGATGATCCATGCATCTGCCTCGCCCGGCGCTGTTGGCAAGTCGCCTTCATAGACACACCAGCCATGAAAGCTGAAATCAGGATTTGACGGGCCAAGATAGTCAGCGAAGACGCGATCATATTCACCGAAATCTTCGACCAGTTCGTCCGCGACTGGCCCGGTGCGAAGTACGCCAATCTTCATTGCATCATCCTCTGATCAGATTCTCGGGATCGGAGTTATCCTGTTCATCAGGAAGTTAAAAGAAGATCATGACACAGTGATAATCCGCATGCCTTCGCCATACGCGCCTTCACCGGCCAATTCTTCTCGCATCCAAGCAAGAAACGCGGCCTCTTCGCGGCGGGTTTCGTGACCTTCCAGGCAAACGAAGTTGAAGTGCGCCCCTGTATCGATGGCCAGATCAAACGGCGCAACCAGTCGCCCGGCAGTCATGTCGTCCGCTGCCAGTGACAGACGACCCAACGCGACGCCTCCACCGCCAACAGCAGCACCTAGAACCTGATCGGCATTGGAAAACCTTGGTCCATGGTTCCAATCAAATTCCACCCCCACGGCGGAGAGCCAAAATCCCCAATTAGGCGGCTCGGCCATGAATGAAAGGGATTCGTCATGGACAAGACGAAAATTCTGCAGGTCAGAGGGGGTCTTCAGCTGGGCAGCGATTTCTGGTGTGCAGAGGGGGGTCATCAACTCCTCCACCAATGTTTCGACGTAACAGCCAGGTTCTTCATCAATCCGCGAAAACCGGATAGCGGCATCAACATCGTCAGTGTCGAAGTTCATACGCTTCAGCGATGCGGTGAAGCGGATTTCGATATCTGGATGTTGCTCTACAAACCGGTAAATCCGCGGGGCAAGCCACTTCGCTGTAAATGCCGGACCTGCTGTGACCGAGAACGGACGGCTTTCATTTACCCTATGTGCTTGCCGCACTGCAGCACGCAGCGCTTCAAAGCCTTCAGCGACACCGGGCGCCAGCGCACGGCCGGCTTCTGTCAGTTCGACGGCCCTGTTCAAGCGGCGGAACAAGGGTTGGCTCATATCCGTTTCAAGACTCTTGATCTGATAGGACAGCGCAGCAGGGGTAACATAAAGCTCCTCTGCCGCTTTGGCGAAACTCATATGGCGCGCTGCAGCCTCAAAGGCGCGGAGAGCTGTAAGAGGTGGCAATCTTTCAGTTAAGCTCATTTTATCTGAACCTTCAGAATTACTCGTTTGTGGTATCAAACATGAAAACCTAAGTTTAATCCAGCAAGACGGACGCAGCGTCCGCCAGACGGAGTAAATGCCATGAGAACGACACCAGATTATGATCTTGCCCTCTACTTGGCTAGCGGTCGCCAGCTGCGCGCACAGGCCTTCCTTTCGGGCTATCCGGTATCGGATCAAAGGTGCCGTGCCTGTTCTGCCCAAGGCGACTGGTCAAGCCCAAAACGCCTAATCCCCTCTGACTCCCTGTCAGACCTGGGCGGCGCATAGCGTCGTCCTTTTTTTGTGCAATGCAACGTGTGCAGCTCGCCAATGAAAATGCTGCGCAGCATTAACACCGTTTCGCGGCGCATCATTTTCCTGTTGCAGCGCAAAGCGGCTGCGTCCTAATGTCTGAGGGAGATAACAGGGGAGACGGGCGTGCCTGCAGCAAAATCATCGGATGAATCGGCTCCGGTCATCATCAAGAAGTATGCGAACCGGCGGCTCTACAATACTGCGAAAAGTACCTATGTGACGCTCGACCACCTGGCAGAAATGGTGCGTGAAGGCATCGATTTCGTAGTTCGTGACGCGAAATCCAGTGAAGACATTACCCGCTCGGTCCTGACCCAGATCATCTTTGAAGCAGAGGCCAAAGGCGCTTCGATGCTGCCAACCAACTTCCTTCGCCGTATCATCTCTTTGTACGGTGATAGCCTGCAAAGTGTCGTGCCCGGCTACCTTGAGGCTTCGATGGAAACGTTCGGAAGTAATCAAGAAAAGATGCGCGAGCAGATGAAGGCTATGTTCGGCGCTAATCCGGCGATTGAAAATTTCGAAGCGATGACGCGAAAGAATATGGAATTCTTTCAGCAAGCGATGAGCGTCTTTACACCTTTTGGCGGTGCTGCGAAGGGAGCGGCAACAACGGAAGAGGCTGCACCTGACAAAGACACCCGCGCAGATGAACTGTCTACTTTGAAAGATCAATTGGCTGAAATGCAATCGCAGTTGAACAAGCTAGCGCGTAAATCCTAAACTTAATGGATTGAGCGGCCTTCTAAGCATTTACGCGGTTTGAAGACTGGCCTTTGTCCCAGATAAGCGTTGGTTTCCCAAATAGGTAACCCTGAAATCCATCTACGCTGAGATTTCTGAGAACACGCGCCTCTTGTGCTGTTTCAAGATATTCAGCGATGACCATCATATCAAACTGCCGTCCGATGCCTGTCAGCGCTGAAACCAGCATTTGATTGTCCGGTGACTGGTCGATGCCAGAAATAAAGCCACCGTCAATCTTCAGCATATCAAATCGAAAATCGCGCAGATGCTGAAAACTTGTCCGACCAGCGCCAAAATCATCCAATGACAAAGAGACGCCGCGCACGCGCAGCTGCATGAAAAGCTCAGTTGCAGCTGATATGTCGGATAGAGCAGCATCTTCGCTTACCTCCACAATCAGCCGTTCAGCAGCTTCGGGCGCGCGGTCGGTGAAGTTTAGAAACGCTGTACGCCAGCCGGGACGAGCCAGGCTCGTGGCTGCTACGTTCACCGATGCGCGCAGCGAAGGGTCATCAGCCAGATCCGATGCCGCCATATTCAGAACTGCAATGTCTGCCTCTGATGTCACGCCTAGTTTTTCGAGGGTAGGCATGAATTCGCCTGCACACACCAGGTCACCATTTGGACGGGTCAATCGGATCAAAGCGTCATGAAACATGACCCGCCCAGGTGTCTGAGCATCAACAACTGGCTGCATGGCGACGGATGCGGCGCCTGCGCGAATCGCGTCCAACGCCTCCCGGGCGATGCGCATATCATCTTTATGAACTGTGCCCACCTCAGCCAATTCAGATCCCAGAGCACTGTTTGAACGAGCGTCATCCAACGCCATCATCGCTGCTTCAATCATTTCCCCAGGTTCAATCGCATCCTTCTGACCAGACAGCGCCTATATGTACGGGGATAGATGCATTTGTGTAGAGTAAGATGCTGTCAGAAAGCTCACCCAGAATGCTCAATGCCTGATCCCGTTTGGAAGCTGAGCAGGCGACGGAAAGTTTTGCTCCAGCCAACCGACCAACGGTTGCACCTGCAGGTGCAGCGTTGATGATTGTGCGGCCAAGTTCCACCAGCAAAGCATCACCAGCCTCAATTCCTTGAATCCGGTTGAGGATTTTCAGGCCGGGTGCAGATACAATCATCAAGAGGCGTCTTGAACCCTTAAGCGCTGACATAATTGCGGCACGATCTCGCAAACCTTTGCCAGGCGCCAGTCGGATGACGTTGTCTAGGTTCATTTGTGCCTCCTACACCGCAATCAACAGAATCGATTTTGATTTGAGAACAAATGTTCTAACAATGTTCTAACAACGTTCACGCATAGATTCGAAGGATACTAGTGATGCACGAATCCGGCAGATGCCCATGGTGTGGTACTGATCCGCTGTATGTGGCCTATCATGATGAAGAGTGGGGTGTGCCCGAATGGGACAGCCGTGCGCTCTATGAAAAGCTGATGTTGGATGGGTTCCAAGCCGGTCTAAGTTGGTACACAATCCTGAAGAAGCGTCCTGCCTTCCGAGCTACCTTTGATGGTTTTGATCCCGTCAAGATCGCAAGATATGGCGAGGCCGATGTTAACAGACTGCTTGCAGACGCAGGTATCGTTCGCCACCGTGGTAAGATCGAAGCGGCGATCATCGCAGCCCGTCAATGGATTGAGATTGAAGCCGGAGGAGGCTTCGACAAGTTCCTGTGGGACTTCGTTGATGGCAAGCCTTTGCAGAATGAACTGGTGTGGATGTCAGATGTTCAAGCTGAAACACCACTTTCGAAGGAAGTGTCGAAAGCACTGAAAGCTCGTGGTTTCAAATTTGTCGGCCCTACGATTGTTTATGCCTTCATGCAGGCTGTGGGGATGGTCAATGATCACCTTATTGGGTGCCCAAGGCATGCGTCGGTCGCTATTCTGGGGGAATCAAAATCAACAGTTTGACCTGAATCAAGGCGCTGATTCGTCATTCACCTAACCTCATACTCGCAATCAGTGAGAGAGGTACTGAAGATGTTCAGCAAGATCGTAGTCGGCATAGACGGCTCTAACCCATCCTTGAATGCGCTTCGCATCGCTTGCGATGTTGCAGGCAAGTATGGCTCACAACTACACATCGCTCATACGCCGAAGCCTGAAACGGTCGCCTTTGTGATGGGCGCTGTCGCCGGGTACCATGCGGTGGTGGATATGCCGAAGCCTGGAGAGATTCAAAAGGCAGCTGAAGAAGTGATCGCCAAGGGCGTCGAAGTGGCAAAATCCTGCGGCAAGGACAGTATCGTCACGAAAATTGGGGATGGCGACCCGGGTGCGAACATCGTCAAATATGCTGATGAAGTTGGCGCTGACCTGATCGTCACGGGCCGTCGTGGGCTCGGCGATGTGGCCGGCTTGTTCCTTGGCAGCACATCGCACGATATTAGCAAGTACGCGAAATGCGTGTGCCTGTCGGTGGCGTAATCAGCTAATCAGGCTAAGTGTTGGCAGAAGAACGCCAATGTCCTGTCCAGCGCAGCCTTATGGCTGGGCGCGTCGAATGAAGCCCGTTCATCACAGCTGAACCCATGGCCTGCATCGTAAATGTGGATCGGGATGGCAGGATGGGCGGCTTCAAGGTCACGGACACCTTTCATCGGGATGCCGGTGTCCTTTTCGCCAAAGTGTAGCATGGTGGGGATGGTCGGTTTTGCGTCCGCAGATTTCGGGATTTCGCCACCGTAATATCCAACGGCGGCGTCAAAGCCCGTTAGCTGGGTCGCTGTGTGCCATGCAAGCGAGCCGCCCCAACAGTATCCAACGATGCCAACCTTGCGGTCTTCGCCTGCCAAAAAGTTGCCGACGGCAGTGATGTCTTTCAACGCATCTGCATTTGTCACTTGGCCACGCAGTTCACGCCCCGCTGCGACGTCATCTGACGAATAACCCAGCTCATGGCCAGCTCCGATGCGATCGAACAGGGCAGGGGCGATGGCGGCAAAGCCTGCTTCGGCGAAGCGGTCAACGACGTTGCGGATATGGCTGTTAACACCAAAGATCTCTTGCACCACGACCAGACCGAGGCCGTCTCCCGCGCGGTAGGCGGAAAACTGATGTCCGTCGGACGCAGTGAGTGTGACTGTTTCTGACATGGCGATCTCCATTAGGTTTTTCATACTGTTTGCATCGAGTTAGTTGGAACGTAACAGAAGTCCCTAGATCATCGCTTCTTCCAACCAACTGATTTTGATCTTAGCTGCACTTAATGCGGTATCCGCACTATCAAAAACCGCGGTTCCATAGTGGCCGATACTATACCAGCCCCGATTGTCTTCGGGGTCGCGGCGAAATTCATCGAAACCAAATGAGCCGTCAGGCCGCTCAAAGATATCAACGCAAACGTTGTCCCCGGGCAGATTGATGGAGTGAATGACTTTGTTATCGTGCGCCATCTACTTGAACGGCCGGTCGTCCCACCAAGGATAGAAATCAGGCATGTCTTCAGACGGTTTCATACTAAACTCTGGCGGGCGTTTTTCGAGGAAACTTTCGACGCCTTCTTTGACATCTGGCGATATCCCTAACTGCGCGATCCCACGGCTGTCGATCTTGTGCGCCTCCATCGGGTGATCAGCGCCCAGCATGCGCCACATCATCTGGCGGGTCAGGGCGACAGAGACAGGTGCGGTGTTCTCGACGATCTCGGCGGCGATGGCCCGTGCGCGGGGGAGGAGGTTTTCTGGTGCAGTTACCTCCTGTACCAGCCCGCCTTTTAGCGCTTCTTCAGCAGGAAAGACCCGACCCGAAAATGTCCATGCCAACGCCTGCTGGATGCCGACGATGCGGGGGAGAAACCAGCTGGAGCATGCTTCGGGAACGATGCCCCGCCGTGAGAAGACAAAGCCGAACTTGGCAGCGGAGGATGTGATGCGGATGTCCATTGGCAAGGTCATCGTTACACCAACACCCACTGCAGGGCCATTGATCGCGCCAATCACGGGCTTTTTTGATTCAAAGATGCGCAAGCTGACTTGCCCGCCGCCGTCCCGCCAGACCGGACCATCTTGCCCCTCACGTTCCGTGTTGAATGTATCCCCGCCCTCGCCAAGGTCAGCGCCAGCGCAGAAACCGCGTCCCTCACCCGTGACAATAATGCAGCGCACATCATCGTCGGCATCCGCTTGGTCGAAGGCGGCGATCATCTCGTCGCGCATCACGTTGGTAAACGCATTCAGACGATCTGGCCTATTAAGGGTGATCGTGAGAATTTTATCTTCAACAGAAACTGAAATATCAGAAGTCATAGATCACCATGTATCAACGTAAGGGTACTTCTTGCCTTCACGCGGCGGAACTGGTGGTCGGCGTTTCATTGAATTGACAATCCAGCGGCGTGTCTCGGCAGGATCGATAACGTCATCCAGCCCACCGCCAGTTGCTGCGTTCACAGCTCGCGCTTGTTCATATTGTTCATCAACCTTGTCTTGATAGACGCGCAAACGTTCCACTGGATCTTCGATGGCGGCGAGGTCATTACGGTAACCCAGTTTTACGTTGCCTTCGATGTTCATTGCAGCAAATTCGGCCGTAGGCCAGGCGACTGACATCATACCATGAAGACCAGATCCGCCGCACATCGCCTGCACGCCGAGGCCATAGCCTTTGCGAACAACGACACTGAAAAGCGGCGTAGTGAGGTTAGCGCCAGTGTTGAACATGCGGGCCGCGTGGCGGACCAGCGCCTCACGCTCAGCATCCGGGCCAACCATAATGCCGGGGCAGTCCATCAGGCTGAGGACTGGGATGTCGAAGGCGTCGCACAACTGCAGGAACCGTGCGCCCTTGTCCGCGCCATCGCTGTCCAGCGCGCCTGCCAGATGGTGCGGGTTATTGGCGACGATCCCAACTGGCCGCCCTTCAATCCGGGCGAAACAGGTGATAACGCCGATGCCGAATGCCTTGCGGATTTCTAGGATACTGTCTTTGTCCACCAAAGTTTCAATCAAGTCGCGCATTTCATAAAGGCGAGTGCGTTTTTCTGGGATGGCATGACGGAGTTTGCGTTGGTCCGCAGCTTCCCAATCATCTACAGATCCTTGAAAGTACGAGAGATATTTCTTGGCGACCTCTACTGCTTCTTCTTCATCTTTCACCAGAATGTCGACAACCCCGTTTGGCACCTGAAACGACATCGGGCCAACTTCCTCAGGCGTATATACACCCAGGCCGCCGCCTTCGATCATCGCAGGGCCGCCCATGCCTATAGTTGAGGCTTCGGTGGCGATGATCACGTCACAGCAAGCCAGCAGTGCGGTGTTTCCGGCAAAGCACCTTCCGTTGTTGATCCCTATCATCGGAACCAGACCAGACAGCTGAGAGAACATAGTGAAGGTCGGCACATCCCAAGCGATCCAGGATCCTTTCACGTCATCGCCAGGCCGCCCGCCGCCGCCTTCGGAAAAAACGATCATGGGCAAGTGCAGCTGTTTGGCCAAATCAAACATCCGGTCCTTTTTGTAGTGCCCATTCCAGCCCTGGGTCCCGGCCAAAACTGTATAGTCATAGGCGACCACAACTGCGCCGGACGCATCATCTCCGAACTTGTCGCCATTGATCGAAGCCGTGCCCGCCACGATGCCGTCGCCTGGCGTGTTCTTTCGGAGCGTCTCCAAATCATGGCGCGTATGCTGATTGGCGACGACCAGCGGCCAGTATTCGTTGAAAGACCCTTCATCAACCAGCTGATCAATGCTTTCGCGGATCATTCTGAATCCACGCCCCTTGCGTTTCTCGACGGCCTTTTCGCGGTTCTCGTCCAGAGTATAGGATCGACGGTCCAGCAGTTCCTGCAGATCTGCGCGGATATGATCGGGGTCGGCTTCCACCTCTGTATCAACGGCTTTGACTTCAACCTCTGCTTCTTCCAGCAGCACGATAGGCCATCCTTCAAGCACCGTTTCACCAACGGACATAGTCACTTCGCGTACGATGCCGCCCGTTTCGGCGGTGATGACATGCTCCATCTTCATTGCCTCAACGATCGCGACCTGCGCGCCTTTTGCGACTGCATCGTCTTCGGCCACATCAATCGAGACAATCGTGCCCTGTATCGGCGCACGCAAACCGATTTTGCCGTCCGCGACTGGTTCGGGCGTTAAGTCTTGAGGGGTGATGCTTGCAGCCTTCACTTCGGCATCATGCGCGAAAAGGGCAAGTGGATCAGATGTGTCGATGCGTGCGCCAGCAAAGCCGTCACTTTTTACGGCCGGCTCAAGCAGAACTGCCAGCGTTTCTGTCGCTTCATCAACCCATCGAGTGTGCGTCTGGGCGGTGATAACCGCATTTTCATTCAGAATATTCTGAAGAAAGGGAATATTTGTTGCGATGCCTTCAATCCGAAACTCGCTTAGCGCCCGATTGGTCTTTGCAATCGCGTGGGAGAAGTCGGAGGATGGGGAATGGCAGATCACTTTCGCTAGCAAACTGTCGAAAGCCGTGCTGGTCCGATATCCGGTATATCCAAACCCATCAACGCGCACGCCCGGACCGCCAGGCGTTTCATAGGCGGTAATCTGGCCGCCGCCTGGTTTGACTGATCCGTCTGGCAGGATCGTCTCCATGTTAACCCGCGCCTGAATTGCATAGCCCTTGGGCGAATGCGCCGTTGCGACTAGGTTGGCCATCGGCTCCCCCCCAGCGAGGCGTAGCTGGAGGTGAACGAGGTCGATGCCGAAAATCTCTTCCGTAACAGTGTGTTCGACCTGCAGGCGCGCGTTGGCCTCAATGAAAACAAAAGGTTGGGTCGGGTCGTCTCTAGCATTCACGAGAAATTCGAATGTGCCAAGGTTCAGGTATTCAGCATCTTTCGCCAATTGTAATGCGGCGTCGACGATTTGATCTCGCAGGGCAGGGTCCAGATCTGGAGCAGGGGCAATCTCGATCAGTTTTTGATATCGACGCTGGAGTGAACACTCACGAGTTCCAAAATGCGCCACGCCTCCCAACCCATCGCCGATGATTTGTACTTCAATATGTCGGGCGCGGGGGATGAATGTTTCAATATAGAGATCTTCGCGTCCGAAAGCGGCCTTTGCCTCCGACTGGCATCGAGTATAGGCCTCGGCTATGTCGTTTGCTTCCAGAACCGCGCGACTGCCACGCCCGCCACCGCCGGCGATGGCCTTTAGCATCACTGGGCCACCAGTTTCTGCAAAAAACGCTTCTGCTTCGTCCAATGTAACAGCACTGTCGATGCCAAGTGTCACTGGAATGCCGGCGGTGGTGGCGGCGGCGCGGGCCTGCGCCTTATTCCCAAAGAGGGACAGGTGTGTTGGTGTGGGCCCGACAAAGATCAAACCCTCCTCTGCACATGCTTCGGCGAAATCGGCGCGCTCCGACAGAAAGCCATAGCCTGGGTGGATAGCGTCGCAGCCAGCTTCCTTTGCTGCTGCGATCACCTCATTGACGTCGAGATATCCGGTGGCGCCGAGGCCTGGCAACGCCATTGCTTGATCCGCACGTTGGACATGAAGGCTGGCCTCATCATCTTTGGTGTAAATCGCTACTGCCCGGATGTCCAAATCCTGCGCAGCGCGGGCGATACGGATGGCGATCTCGCCGCGATTGGCGATCAGAAGTGATTTTATGGCCATGATGTTCCTTGCCCTATGGTTAGCAAAAACTGTCATTAGACAGTGCAGAACTGTCAATAAATCTCAGTGGAAACGTAGCGGCGCCCGCCTGGTCCGCTATGATAAGAATGGGAGGATCCAATGACCAATCGTAGCAATGAGATGAGACCAGAGATCGCCGCTATCACCTCCGGCGCTGAGTTGAAGCGTTGGTATTGGTTGAAGGATGAGCTGGCTGCCGAGGCGAAGCGGATTGCCTTGAAGTCGTCAGATGGGAAGTTTTCTATCCTCGACCGCATCGCGCATTATCTCGACACCGGCGAGAGGTCCTTGCCATCGGATAACAAACCCTCGCCGAAGTCGAAATTTGACTGGCACAGCGCGATTCTGACGCCTGAGACAATTATCACGGACAGCTACAAAAACAGCCAAAATGTGCGGCGGTTCTTTAGGGCTCAGATTGGAGAACAGTTCAAAATTACTATTGGCTTCATGGATTGGCTCAAGCTGAACGCAGGCGCGACATTGGCGGATGCAGTGACGGAGTATCAAAGGATGACAGTTGCAGGTGAGCGGGCGCCGATCTGCGATCACAACCAGTTCAATCAATTTACGGTGGATTTTCTTAGGGATAATCCCAACGACGGGATGAGTGAGCTGCGACGGGTGTGGGCTTTGAAGCGGGCGCTGCCATCAGAGGATGGGCGGCATGTCTATGAACGGTCTGATCTGGAGTTGTGAGCGTAAGCCCTTGGGGCTATTTACCTTCGTCAAATTTGTTATCGATCAGATTGGTTATGGCCTTCATAAGTGGCAAGGCGTCTGCACCAGAAGTTTTTACTTCGATGAAGCAACCTTTCGCCGCCGCTAACATCAAAAGCCCCATGATGCTGTCGCCTGATACAGTCATCCCGTCTTTGGTGACGTCGGCGCGCGCTTCAAACCGCTCCACTGTCTCGACAAATTTTGCCGAGGCGCGGGCATGAAGACCCTTTTCATTTTGGATTTCTAATCGACAATTAGTACTCGTCAACAGGCATCAACCTTCAACATGCAACTTGCTCTGTCGATGTATTTTACTCCGGCGTTGACCGCGCATTGCGCCGCTACCTCTAGCGTTTTGTCACGGCTTTTCGCTAATTTCACCAGCATGGGTAGATTAGCGCCGTAGATCACTTCAACGCTGTCTGGGCGGCTTGCACTGATGGCGAGGTTGCAAGGCGTGCCTCCAAACATATCTGTAACAACGGCTACACCGTTTCCGGCGTCCACTGCAGCGATTGCTTCGTCAATTTCACCTTGCTTGGCAATCAGGTTGTCGTCTGGCTCAGTTGAGATTGCTACCACGCCGGGACGCCTGCCAACTACATGCTCCATCGCCAGTTTCAGCTCACGCGCCAAACCACCGTGGGCGACGATCACAACACCGATCATCCGTTCACCCTTTGCCGAAGCCGCACTGCGACTCAGTCCCCTTAGCCAACAGAATTATGCTTACTGAATGATGAAGCAAGTGCTGCATTGCAGCAAATCTAATTTTTTGGGCTATTCTTCAGCGTCGGGGTCGATTGGGCCACTATGGTGCAGCGCCAATACGAGTGCCGACGGCGTCAAAGATGGCGCTTTGCGCAATTTGCGCGCCTTGCCGCCAGCATGTTCATACCACGCAACAAAAGGCAGGCGGTCCTCTTCTTCTGCACCCAAGTCTACGACCAGATCTACTTTCACCGATCCTTCGCGCAGTGGGCATGTCAGGATGCCAACGTTTCGCGCCTCAATTTGACCTCGTGCGCCTGGTGCCGCTTCGGCAAAAATCGCACCGCATTTTGCGGACAAAGCAACCATATCATCAGCGATCAGTTCTGCACCCATAGCGATCATCTCAATCGCAAGAGACGACTTTCCAGAACCTGCAGGGCCCAGAATTAGAAGCCCGCAATCATCGAGTGCGACGGCGCTGGCATGAATGGTGTCTGTGTCGGTCATGTAGGCAACTCAAAAATAAAACGGGCGCCCAGCGGGGGCGTGTCGGATTTGTTGGGAGGGCGAACATTCTCCGCCCAGATCGTTCCGCCATGAGCTTCGATGATTTGGCGGGATATGGAAAGCCCCAGACCGGAATGATTGCCAAATTCTTCGTGGTCAGGGCGTTCAGAGTAGAAGCGTTCAAAGATAGAGCCCAGGTTTTCATCTGGAATACCGGGGCCTTGATCTTCAACCTGCACCCGGATCGCGCTTCCGGTGTTGTATGCGCTGATTGTCACTGAAGATTTTGGCGAAGCGAATGATAGCGCATTTCCAAGTAGGTTCTGAAGGACTTGGCCGATGCGGCCTTCCAAACCTCTAATGTACAACCCGGCCTCACCAGGGCTGACAAGGATGCGTGCGTCACGTTCATCGGCCTGGCTGAGATTCAGATCTGCCATCGTTTCAATTAACGCGCGTAGGTCGAAGCGAACCATTTCTTCGCGGACAAGTTCTGCATCCAAGCGCGATGCGTTTGAAATGTCAGTGACCAGGCGGTCCAGGCGTCGGACATCCTTCTCGATAACAAGCAGCAGGCGGGCCTGCATTTCTGGGGTCTTTGCGATGCGCAGGGTTTCTACAGCTGAGCGAAGCGACGTCAGAGGGTTTTTAATTTCGTGCGCGACATCAGCCGCAAAACTCTCAATTGCGTCGATCCGTTCGTATAGCTGTTCTGTCATTCGGCGAAGAGCTGAGGAAAGATATCCAATCTCATCCGGTCTCGCTGTAAGGTCAGGAAACCGAATGCGTTCTGGGTTGATTGGCCGGGCTTCTTGCGCGCCACCAGCCTCAGCTGCTTCAGCTAAGCGGCGGATAGGCTTAGCAATCGTATTTGCCAGGAGAACTGACAGCGCCAATGAAATGGCGAGTGCGACGAGGAAGACCTGTAGAATCGAATATCGTTCCGCCCTGACAATGCGATCGATATCGCCGCCTTCAGTTGACAACATCAGAACACCAAGAACGGCCTTGAAGCGTTGGATCGGCACGGTAACGGATACTATAAGTTCACCTTCCGAGTTTACGCGTTCCCATCGTGCAACACCGCCGCGAATGGCGGTGTAGACCTCTTTTTCTTCGGCCACTCCGTCGATGGCCGTCTCACGGTAGATAGCCGGTGAACCAACAAAAAATTCAAGAATGTCTTCGTAGTTTCTTTCTAGCAGGGCGAGAAAGCTTTCATCTTCGAACTCACCTGGGGCAGGCAGCGGTCGTGTTTCTACCTTGCCAGCGCCGCGTAGGAGATTGCGGGTGTCGCCGGTTAATCGGCCCGCACGGTCATAAATCTGCGCGCGTGCGCTGGACGGCTGTACAAGGCGGCGCAACACTTCATTGGCGCGCACCGGATCAAACCGCGTGCTGGAAGGGCCAATGGCGGCGGCCTCAGCCACGGCGGCGGCGATGATCTCACCTTGGGTTTGCAGGTTTTGGGTGCTTTGGTCGATCAGACCTGACCGGAACTGATTGAGATACAGCACGCCAGCAACCAACAGCCCCAATCCGATCAAATTGAAGGCGACAATGCGGCGGGCGAGGGATGAGGTGGGTGAGATGCCACCGCGGCGCATCCGGTTGCGAATACGGCGATGCCGCGCCCGCGCTGTTTCGCGAGAACGACTGCGGTCTTCTGTAATCAGGCCAAGCCAATCACGCAAAGGGTACAGGAATTCCTCAACGCCAGACAGCTCACGCTGTTTCCGGCGAGGGGGGTTGTCCTCATGATCAGTGATCTGATCCATGATCGGCCCCGGTTTCGACGACCACGATCAACCCCCCCAACAAGCGGATCAATCGAATGTAGCCTCAGACTTCTTTGTAACGATATCCAACGCCATAAAGTGTCTCAATTGAGGCAAACTCCCGGTCAACCACCCGGAATTTCTTGCGAACACGCTTTATGTGGCTGTCGATCGTGCGATCATCCACATAAACTTGATCATCATATGCAGCGTCCATCAGCTGATCGCGGCTTTTCACGAAACCTGGACGTTGCGCGAGGGCGTGGAGAATCAGAAATTCGGTCACTGTCAGGGTCACGCCCTGACCTTCCCAGGTGCAGGCATGGCGCATTGGGTCCATGACTAGCTTGCCGCGCGTCAGTACTTTATCAGCCTCAGTCCGTTCAGCAGTTTCATCGCGTGCTTCACGGCGACGCAGAACGGCGCGGATGCGTTCGATCAGAAGGCGTTGCGAAAATGGCTTGCGCACATAGTCGTCGGCGCCCATGCGAAGGCCCAAAACCTCATCTATTTCCTCGTCTTTCGACGTAAGAAAGATGACAGGCATGTCCGTCTTTTGGCGAAGACGGCGCAAAAGCTCCATCCCGTCCATGCGTGGCATTTTGATATCAAGAACCGCCATATCGGGCGGGGACTGGTTCAGAGCAGCTAATGCTGAAGCGCCGTCTGTATAGGTTCTGACCTCATATCCTTCATTTTCCAGCGCCATTTGCACTGAAGTAAGGATGTTGCGGTCATCATCGACCAAAGCGATTGTCGCCATTATTATCGTTCCCCCGACCCTGTACGGCCGTCTTTTGCTGAATTACTCTATACTTCATGGCTTTGGTCTGCAATCATTCAGCGAGGCGGCAAAACGGCGTGCTGCGCCAACATGGCCCATCTAATAGGGCTTCGCTATACTGGTCGCCATGTTAATACAGCCTACACATTCGGATAGGTAATCGAATCACGGGACGACCGATACGTTGGCAGCCGTTTATGAACGAGCTGGCGTTGTTCCATTTGATGCGCTGAAACCCGATCAAGCAGAACGCGCGCTGCGATGCGCGCAAATTGAGGAGCCGCCCATGGAAACCGGCGTCGTGAACCCCTCCGCCCGTCTCGACACTCTCGGGATTTCTGGTCTGAAAGCCGTCCACTATAACCTAAGCAACGCCGGGTTGGTGCAGGCTGCGATTGAGCGGGGCGAGGGTGAACTTGGCCAGGGCGGGGCGTTCCTCACCACCACCGGCAAACACACCGGTCGGTCCCCTAAAGACAAATTCGTCGTTGATGAGCCTTCGGTGAAAGATACGATTTGGTGGGAAAACAATCCGCCAATGTCACCGGAAGCTTTTGAGGCGCTTCGCGCTGATATGATCGCGCACATGACTGGCCGTGAATATTTCGTTCAAGACCTGTTTGGTGGCGCTGATCTCGACTATCGCTTGAATCTCCGTGTTGTTTCCGAATTGGCTTGGCACAATCTGTTCATCCGGCACCTTCTGCGCCGCCCTGAAGTGGCTGAGTTGGAGACGTTCCTGCCGGAATTCACCATTATCAACTGCCCAACTTTCAACGCCGATCCGGCAAAGCACGGCTGCCGGTCCGAAACCGTCATCGCGATTAGCTTTGAGCGTAAGATGATCCTGATCGGCGGGACTTCTTACGCAGGTGAGAATAAAAAGTCGGTGTTCTCTGTCCTGAACTACTTGCTGCCAGATAGCGGAGTGATGCCGATGCATTGCTCAGCCAACCACGCGCCCGACGACGCAGACGATGTGGCCGTGTTCTTTGGTCTTTCCGGGACAGGCAAGACAACACTGTCCGCTGATCCGGGCCGCGTGCTGATCGGCGATGATGAGCACGGCTGGTCCAAGGACGGCACGTTCAACTTCGAAGGTGGCTGCTACGCTAAAACAATCAGCCTTAGCGCTGAGGCGGAGCCAGAAATTTTCGCCACGACATCCAAGTTCGCAACAGTCATCGAGAACATGGTCTATGACAAACACACCAAAGAGCTTGATTTCGAAGACGACAGCCTTACTCAAAATATGCGGTGCGCCTACCCCCTCGAATACATCTCGAACGCTTCCGCCAGCGCCACAGGCGGCATCCCCAAAAATGTCATCATGCTAACCTGCGACGCTTACGGCGTTCTGCCGCCCATTGCGCGGCTGACCCCAGCGCAGGCGATGTACCACTTCTTGTCAGGCTTCACGTCCAAGGTGGCTGGTACCGAAAAGGGCGTGACCGAACCTCAGCCGACATTCTCCACCTGCTTCGGCGCGCCGTTCATGCCACGTCGGCCCGAGGTGTATGGCACCCTGCTGCGCGACAAGATTGCAGAGTTCGGCTCCACCTGCTGGCTCGTCAATACCGGTTGGACGGGCGGCGCACATGGCACAGGCTCTCGCATGCCGATCCGCGCCACGCGCGCCCTGTTGACTGCGGCCCTGAATGGTTCATTGAACGAGGCTGAGTTCCGCACCGATCCGAATTTCGGCTTTGATGTGCCGATCTCGGTTGATGGCGTCGCTGACGTTATCCTCGATCCACGGCGGACATGGGACAAGCCCGACAGCTATGATCGTCAGGCTGGTCGCCTTGTGCAGATGTTCATCGAGAACTTCGCCCAATATGAAAGCCATGTTGGAGCCGAAGTAATGGCGGCGGCCCCGAAAGGAGCCTGACCCTGATGCGATCGTCTCTTCGGTGACGATCACACACCAAGTCTGATATCGTCATCCCAACTAAAAGGGGATGACGATGCGCCTTCACCACTTGATCCTGCCCTTGATCTTGGTCGCTAGCCCGGCTGCAGCTGATCTGCGCGTGATCGCTATGGGCGATATGCCCTACGGCCCCCCAGTGAAAACCTATCCTCTGTTTGAAGCGCTGATAGGCAAGATCAATGACGCCCAGCCCGATCTCGTGATCCATGTTGGTGACATCCGTGGCGGTAGGACGACCTGCGAGGATGCAATCCTCGATCAGCAACGCATCTATATGGATCAGATCGACGCCCCAGTGATCTACACGCCCGGCGACAATGAGTGGACAGATTGCCACCGAAACAGCCTTGGCGATTTCAAACCGATTGAGAGGCTAGCGCATATCCGCGGCACTTTTTTCGACGATCCCAATCGGTCGCTCGGCGCGGCGCCCGTAAAGGTCTTTCACCAGGGACATGCAGGCTTTCCCGAAAACACCCGTCTACGCATGGATGATATCCTGATCTTCACCTTGCATGTCGTCGGCTCAGACGATGGTGAAAGCCGCGAAGGCGGGGTCAGCAAGAAGGCGCATAAAGCCCGCCGCCGGGCGAACATGGCGTGGCTGAAGAAAAGCTTTGCCCAGACGGGTGATGCGAAGGCTGTGATCGTCGCCATGCACGCCGATATGTTTCGTGGCGCTGGTTTCAAGAAAAAGAAACAAAGGTGGAAGAGCGGTAGCCCTTATGAGCAGATTGGTGAGGCGCTGGCCGAGGCTGCTGGCGAATTCGACGGGCCTGTTCTGCTGATCTACGGCGATGGGCACGACTACACAGTCTCGCAGCCGCTATCGAAAACACTGCCGAACTTTGTGGCGGTTGAAGTCTATGGCGTCGACCAGATGCATGCTGTTGAGATCACCTTCAAAGGGAAGGAGCCGAAGATGTTCCTCGACAAGATTGTCAATCCGGCGCTGGGGAACTGACATGCCAAAATGGCTAGACTTGCCACCGATCTGGCTGATTGCAACCATGGCCTCGGTCTATGCGATCGCACAGATGACCGGACCATCGCTGTCCTGGCCGCTGCCTTGGTGGACGGCCGTCGCCATCATGGCGATAGGCGGTGGACTGGCGGTGTGGGCCGCGATCAGTTTTCGGATGGCGAAGACGACGATCGTGCCGCATCGCACGCCGTCCGCCCTGATAACCAGCGGCGCGTTTTCGTACTCGCGTAATCCCATTTATCTGGCAGATGTTATCGTGCTGATTGGCTGGGGCGCACTTTTTGGCGCGGTGCTGCCGTTCGTTCTGGTCCCAATATTCATCTGGATTATCCAGATTCGCTTCATTCGCCCGGAAGAGACGCGCCTGTCTGCTGAATTCGGGGAAGAGTTCGACGCCTACAAATCCAGAACGCGAAGGTGGATCTGAGGCTATGGCGATGAAAACAGCAGAGAACGATGGTGATGTAGAGGCCTTCCTCGCCTCGGTATCCAACAGGGGCCGAGCGGAGGATGCGGCGGTTGTCGCCGAGATGATGCAGCGGATCACTGGATGCCCGCCTCGGATGTGGGGCGACAGCATCATCGGGTTTGATGGGTATGACTATAAACGTCGCGATGGTTTGGCCCACCGCTGGTTCGTTACCGGCGTCTCACCCCGTAAGGCGAACCTGACGATCTATATCATGCCGGGGTTCAAGAGGTATCCTGAGATCATGGTCCGGTTGGGACCCTTGCAAGAACTCGATAAGCTGCCTCTACCTGACCCGCCTCGCCAGGATCGATATGGCAGTGCTGGAGGAACCGATTGCAGCCTCGGTCGTCAACATGCGCGCTGCTTATCACGAAGGTGACACTACGACACCTCTGCCTTGAAATTTGCGTGCGGGCGGTGATGGTGGCCGAAACGCATTGAGGAACCGCGCCGTGTCAGACATCATCCTTCAAAATTATCCGCAGTCACCCGTCGCTGAAAAGGTCCGTGTCGCGCTGGGGATCAAGCAGGCGACATGGCGGTCAGTTGAAATCCCTCGCATTCCGCCAAAGCCGAACCTCGTGAAGCTGACCGGCGGGTATCGCCGGACGCCGGTGATGCAGATCGGCGCGGATATCTATTGCGACAGCCAGCACATCATGCGGGTCCTCGATGGCCGGCCCGGCCCGACATTGCAGCCCCAAGTTGAAGGGCTGATTTGGTGCATGAGCCGGTGGCTGGATGGAGAGTTCTTCAGTCTGGCGGTGAAACTAGTGCTTGGCTCTGCTGGCGACGCCTTGCCAGCTGATTTTGCCGAGGATCGCGGTAGACTTTATCTTGGGCCGGATTGGGTGGAAAAGCTGAAGGCAGCGAATTCCGATCTGCCACACTATACAGCGCAAATGCGGGCGCCGCTCACCTGGCTGGATGATCTGTTGTCCGACGGCCGGTCCTATCTGATTGGCGAAGAACCCGGCGTACTGGATGCTCAGGTTTATCATGTCGTTTGGTTTTTGCGTGGCCGCTGGGATCAGGGCGCCGCTTTCCTGACTGAGTTTGAGAACCTCGCAGGGTGGGAAGAACGGGTCCGCGATCTGGGCCACGGAACCCAATCGGATATGACGCCCGAAGAGGCGATTGCCAGTGCCGCTGCGGCTGAACCTGCCCACGCCAAAGGCGTCGCAGAGGGCGATCCTCAGGGGCTGACCGTTGGGGCCAGCGTGGTGATCAAACCTGATGTCGATGGCGGCGAACAGCCTGTCGAAGGCACGATCTGGGCCGCGAATGCGGAGGAAGTCACTGTCCTGCGTCAGGACCCTGATTGCGGTGATATATGCGTTCATTTTCCGCGAGCGGGTTATCGGATTGATCTCGCCTAAGGCGAGCTTTGTCGCCTGCTGGACGGGTCTGGCCCGTGTCGGCGGGTGGCGGTTTCTCAATGTTTTCACATGTGAAAAAAATCGTAACTCATTGAAATATAATGGACAGGGGTGCGTAAGATATAATTTGGCCGTAATTTGTTCCCTGTTTGCCCTCATAAACCAAAAATGCAACACTGGCGCATAACCTCACCAGATCTTTCAAAAATCTGGACCAGATCACTTCCCTTGTGTACGTTGAAATCGACGAGGGTCCGTTAGAGGCCCCGCGATGAGGCAGTGTTATGCAAGATCCCGAGCGGTTTTCGGACCTCCCGGAGTATGCGTTTCCGCGTTTGCGGGCGCTACTTGACCCTATTGCGCCAGGCGGACCCCAAGGGTCTGAGCCAGTGGCGATGTCGCTCGGGGAACCGCGCCATCCATTGCCGCCATTCTTGGCGGAAGAATTGGCGCGTCACCATGCAGGCTATTCGAAATATCCGCCGAATGAAGGCGACCCCGGCCTGCGCGACGCCATCGCCGCCTGGGCGAACTGGCGGTATGATCTGGGCGATTTGATCGACCCGGCGCACAATGTCTTTCCCCTAAATGGCACGCGCGAAGGGTTATTCTATTCCTGCGTTGCGCTGTCACCAGAACAGAAGAACGGTGAAAAGCCCGTCGTTCTGCTGCCGAACCCATTTTACCAGTGCTACGCGGTCGCCGCACTGACATCGGGCGCAGAGCCGGTTTATGTGAATGCTTCGGCTGAAACAGGCCACTTGCCGGATTTCGCCGCGCTGCCCGAAGGTATTCTGAACCGCACGACAGTCGCCTATATCTGCTCGCCCGCGAACCCGCAGGGCGCGACGGCTGACGTGGCCTACTGGAAATCACTGATCGCGCTGGCGGAAAAACACGATTTTCGCATTTTAGCAGATGAATGCTATTCCGAGATCTATCGCGGAACGCCCCCTGTGGGCGTGATGGAGGCGGTTAAGGCAGTCTCGGCCAACCCTGACAGGGTTCTCGCGTTTCATTCGCTTTCAAAAAGGTCGAATTTGCCGGGCCTACGGTCCGGTTTCGTGATGAGCGGCGCCAAAACGATCAAAGCGCTACGCCAGTTGCGATCCTATGCCGGCGCGCCACTGCCATTGCCTGCCCAAAAGGCGGCAGAGGCTGTCTGGCGCGACGAAGAACATGTCATCGAGAACCGCGCGCTCTACGCGGTGAAGTACGAGATGGCCGATGACATCCTGGGCAATATGCCCGGCTATATGTCCCCAGAGGCGGGTTTTTTCCTCTGGATTGAAGTAGAGCGGGGGGTGGAGAGTTGCGTAACCCTGTGGCGCGAAACAGGCGTCAAGGTGCTGCCGGGCGAATATCTTTCCCGCCCGGCGGCGCCAGAACTGGGCGGCGGAGATCCGGGCCTGAAATACATCCGGGCGGCGCTTGTCGATACGCCTGAAAATGTGCGCCGCGGTCTGACCGCGATCCGTGACGTGATCGGGGGCCGCTGTTGACCAGCTGGACAGATAAACAGAAAACACCACTGCTGCCGCCATCGGCGCAGGAATTTTTGACGCGGCGCGGGGCTGAATTGGTAGGCCTTGGCTTTGCATTGGTTGGCCTCGTTTTCGTGGTAATTTTCGGCACGTATAATCCGGCTGATCCCAGCTGGTTCAACGCTACGCCGGACCGGGCGACAAATATGCTGGGCGCAGCGGGCGCACTGATTGCCGACCCTTTCATGCGCACGCTTGGTCTGGCGTCCTGGGGCCTGCCTGTCTGGCTGTTGGTCTGGGCGCTTCGGCTGATCTCACATTCTGGCGACCACCGTATTTGGTCACGCCTGATCATTGCGCCAATCGCTATTGTGATCGGCGCCGTATTCGCATCCGCCCATGCGCCAATGGAGGCGTGGACGCTGCCCACCGGCCTCGGCGGCATGATTGGCGATGCAATTTTATCCATTTTACTGGGGGTGGTTCCTATGGCCGCCGCCGATACCTTCAAATTGGCCACATTGGGCCTCGCATTTGTAACCCTGCTGTTTGCTGGGCTGGGTCTTGGCGTTAGTTATCCGGAAGCGCGTGTTGCGTTTCGCTTCCTTGTTCGTTCGCTCGTTGCGGCGATTGTTGAATGTGTTCAGCTGGTCACAGCTGGTGTGATTTGGACCTCTGCGAAAGTGCGCGCCGCAATGGCCAAGCCCCGATCCGAAAAGATCGAGGCGCCAGCGCCGCTGGGCTTCCGTCGGGCAGAGCCTTCCTTTGATGATGCGCCAGAGGCTGGCGCTGCGCCGTCACCATCCGTAGTGGATGACGACGATGATGCGTTCTTCCCATCTGCGCCGAATGTGGAGCCGGATGAAGATTCAATCCTGCCGTCGATCCTGCGCCGTCAGACTGACCGTGCGCCGGTTGAGCGGACGGCAAAGCCGGTCAAGAAATCAAAGGCTGCCGTGGCCGAAGAACAGCCGCGCCTGCAGTTGGATGAAGAAGATGGCGACACCTATCAGCACCCGCCGCTATCATTGTTGCAGGCGGCCAAGGCGATCATTCGCCCCGCTGAAAGTGACGCCGCGCTGGAGGAAAACGCCCGCATGCTGGAAAGCGTGCTGGATGATTATGGCGTGCGCGGCGAGATCGGCGCCGTCCGCCCCGGCCCCGTCGTCACGATGTACGAGCTGGAGCCTGCACCGGGCCTGAAGGCATCTCGCGTGATTGGACTGTCAGATGACATCGCCCGTTCGATGTCAGCGCTGGCCGCCCGTGTCTCAACCATTCCGGGCCGCAATGTAATCGGCATCGAACTGCCGAACGCAAACCGCGAAATGGTGATGCTGCGCGAACAGCTTTCCTCAAAAGTTTATGGCGACAGCAACTACAAGCTGGCGCTTGCGCTGGGCAAAGATATCGGCGGCGAGCCTGTTGTCGCGAACCTCGCCAAGATGCCCCACGTTCTGGTCGCAGGTACGACCGGTTCGGGTAAGTCGGTGGCGATCAACACTATGATCCTCAGCCTTCTCTATCGGCTTAGCCCGAAAGAATGCCGGCTGATCATGATCGACCCCAAGATGCTGGAACTTAGCGTCTATGACGGTATCCCGCATCTTCTGTCCCCAGTTGTGACCGACCCCAAGAAAGCCGTCGTCGCGCTGAAATGGGCCGTGGCGGAGATGGAAGATCGTTATCGCAAGATGTCCAAAATGGGCGTCCGCAATATCGACGGGTACAACCAGCGGGTCCGCGATGCGTTGGAAAAAGGCGAAGCGTTCTCACGCACCGTACAGACCGGCTTTGACGAAGCGACCGGCCAGCCGATCATTGAGACCGAAGAGTTTGAGCCAGAGGAAATGCCGTTCATCGTCGTGATCGTCGACGAGATGGCCGACCTGATGATGGTCGCGGGCAAGGAAATTGAGGCCTGCATTCAGCGCCTCGCCCAGATGGCCCGCGCCTCAGGCATCCACATCATCATGGCGACGCAGCGCCCGTCGGTTGACGTCATTACCGGCACGATCAAGGCCAACTTCCCGACCCGGATTTCGTTCCAGGTCACGTCGAAAGTCGACAGCCGCACCATTCTGGGTGAGCAGGGCGCCGAACAGCTGCTGGGCATGGGCGACATGCTCTACATGGCGGGGGGCGGCAAGGTCACCCGCGTGCATGGGCCGTTTGTGTCCGATGAAGAGGTCGAAGAGGTCGTCCGCCACCTGAAAACGCAGGGTGAGCCGGAATATGTGAACGCCGTCACCGAAGGCGATGACGACAGCGAGAACGCGGCTGCGATTGATGAGATTCTGGGCCTTGGCGGCGATGGTGGCGAGAACGCGCTTTACGATCAGGCCGTTATGATCGTTGCGCGGGATCGGAAATGTTCGACGTCATACATCCAGCGAAAGCTGTCGGTTGGCTACAACAAGGCCGCCAAGCTGGTTGAAGAGATGGAAGATCAGGGCGTGGTCAGCATGGCGAACCATGTCGGCAAGCGCGAAGTTCTGATCGAGGAACGCTAGGACGACGCCAATAAATACCGCGTCATCATGTGCAATTTGCAACAAGGTGGCACGGAATGCGGGCGATTGTGCTGAGTCTAGTGTCACTGGCTCGGTTTTTCGGCTAATTGTTCCTCAGGGACTTTGGGCAAGGGACCGTGGGGCATGGAAAACGAACTGATCGAAAATCTCGGTACATCGGGACCAGATACTTTGAATGGCACAGAAAATGGCGACCTGCTTGGTGGGCTGGCAGGAGACGATATTCTGTTCGGATTCGGTGGCGACGACCAGCTAAGTGGCGACATTGGCGTCGACACCCTGCGTGGCGGCGACGGCGACGACACTCTTGATGGTGGCGGCGATGACGACCTTCTGTTTGGCGATGCAGGCGCTGAGGAGATTAACGGCGGCGACGGCGATGATGGTATCGAAGGCGGCGACGGTGACGACACGCTGAAGGGCGGCATTGGCGCCGATGAGCTGAATGGCGGCGGCGGCCTGAACCAGCTGTTTGGTGGGCTAGGGGCCGATTTCCTGCGCCTTGGAACAGAAGCCAGCTTCGGTTCTGGCGGTCTTGGCGGCGATACCCTGCTTGGCAGTCGACAGGATGACACGTTGTCAGGCGGCGCCGGCGGTGACCGGATCGTCGCGCGCAAAGGCGATGATGAGATCAAAGGCGAAGGCGGCAAGGATACGCTGAAAGGCGGCGGCGACGATGACACAATCATAGGCGGCGGCAAAGACAGTATCAAGGGCAACCGAGGTGAGGACCAGCTGTTTGGCGGCGCTGGCAAAGACAACCTTCAGGGTGGCGGTCAGTCAGATACGCTTGATGGCGGCAGTGGCAATGACACCCTGAGCGGCCAGAACGGCGATGACAATGTAAGCGGCGGCGAAGGCAATGATGTCATCAAGGGCGGATCCGGCGATGATATGCTTTTCGGCAATAGTGGCGATGATCAGATCTTTGGCGATGCTCTGGCAATGATACGAGGTCAGGCGGCGCGGGCGACGATGCGTTCAACTTCCGCTTCGGCGCGGGCCAGAACGTGATCAGCGACTACAAGGATGGTGAAGACTTGATCAGCATTTAGTCGGGCGCACAGGTATTTGATGATCTTGAGATCAAGGATGCGGGCGACGACGTGCTGATCACCTTCGCCAATGTCGAGATTCTGATCTTGGATGAGCGTAAGGGACGCTTGGACGAAGACGACTTTATCTTTTGATCGTCTATTCCTGACCGGGTGTAGGGATCTTGAACAGATCGCGCCACCACCACCATGCCAGTGCAAGGATGGGGATAAGCCCCTCTAATCCAATGATGATGAGCGCATCTGAGGCGCTGACGAGTTCTGCCGTCAGGCCAATATTGGCAAACCCGATCACGCCCGTGCCTATGGCGATGGTCATCAGGCCGAGGAACCTGCCTGTCATGGCTTTTGGCGCGACGGAATAGATCAGTGTTGATTGCATGATTGCAAAACCTGCGGTGCAGAACCCACCGACTGACAGGCCCAAGGCCAAAACCCACGCGCCGCTGAACCAGCCGATCAGGATGATGAAGCAGAACAAAACAGCCACCCCGCCGAGATAAAGAATACGGAACATGTGCGGCGGGGTGATCCGCGCCAGCACCAGGGCGCCGATCAGGGCAAAGAGGCCTTCCAGGGCCGAAATGGCGCCAACAGTAGACGGATCAAGGCCCAGCTCATCCTTGCCGATCACCGGAATCATCGCCAGGTAGGGAAACCCCCAGATGTTGAAGACGACTGTTACCAGCAGGATGATCCCGACATCGCGGTTTTGCGCGGCATAGCGGGCAGCCTCCCATGACCCTTTCAGGGGCGCAGTCAGGCGCGCCCAGCCGACATCGGCAACGCGGGTGATGGCCGTCGGCTGGATCGTGAGGGACACGAGGATCGATAGGGCGTACAAAGCCGCACCCAAGGCAAAGACGCCATCGAGGCCAAGATATTCGTACATTGCACCGCCGATCAGCGGGCCCAAAGCCCGTGTGCCGTTTGATGTGGCGTTATCCAGCGCCATTGACCTTGAAAGAAGCGCAGGCGCCACGCGATCACCGATCATCTTGCGCCGGAACGGAAAATCACTGGCCCAGAATATCCCAGATACGAAGGCCGCGACTGCGACGTGCCAAAACTCTGCCTGCCCGGTCCAGAACAACGCCAGCATGATGCCAGACGTCGCCATGACCATGATCAGGCCAATAATCATCAGTTTTCGAGGGCTGAAAAGGTCGGACAAAGCCCCGAGAAACACACCAAACAAGGCCAGCGGCAGAAACCGCAGAACAACCAAAAACGCGACTAACGCGGCAGACCCGGTGACGTCGTAGCCGTAAATGCCAAAGGCCAAAAGCTCCAACCACCGGACGATGCCCGACAGAAGGCCAACGGTCCAGATTTTGGTGAATTCCGAATCGCTGAATAATCCTGAGGTTGTGCTGCGCTCCACCCCGTAATCCTTGTCGCCATGTTGGGATATGTCGGTTTTTATCGCCGTTTCCCCGCCATGCGACAGGTCAGACGCCGCGTCAAGGTTGATCGGTGGTTTGGCGGATGATGCGTTTTCACTGTCGCATGGGTGTCATGCGACTTTGGTACCGAAGTGTTCATACCGGTGTTTTGACGGCCGATGACAGAAACCCCCAAGGGAGACGATGATGAATGATCACGTGACCGAGGAAATTTCCTTCGACGATTTTGATGAACTGGTGAACCCAAAACCGGAAACCTGCGACTTCGACGATGTTGTCGAACGCGCCATTGACCGGCGCGATTTCCTAGGCGGCGTTCTGGCCTTTGGCGGCGTCGCCATGGTCGGCGGCGGGTTGGCGACCGAGGCGAAGGCTGCTGCGCACGCTTCATCCCGGTTCGCCTTTGAGCAGATCGCAACAAGCACTGCAGATGATATAGTCGTGCCGCCGGGCTACAGCTTTGAGATTGTCGCCAAATGGGGCGATCCACTGACATCCGTTGGTGTTCCCTTCGACCACAAAACGCGCGGCACTGCGGCGACGCAGGCGATCGCGTTCGGCGATAACATCGATGGCATGGAAATCTTTGAGGACGATCAGCACACGCTTATCGTGGTGAACAACGAATACACCAACCGCAAAGTGATCTGGGAAGGCGGCGTTCCTGAATCGGATGACGACGTCAACAAGGGCAAGATGGCCCATGGCCTGACGATCGTTGAAGTTGCCGACGGCGACAACGGTTGGGGCGTCGTGATGGACAGTCCGTTCAACCGCCGCGTTACACCTGATACGCCGATGGAAATCACCGGCCCAGCGCGCGGTCATGATCTGATGAAGACGGCAGCTGACCCTACTGGCGTTCAGTCACTTGGCACATGGAACAACTGTGGTTCCGGGCGCACGCCATGGGGCACTTATCTGGCGTGTGAAGAAAACTTCAACGGCTATTACTCCGCTGAAGATGAAGCGCACGAAGTATCCCCTGAACTGGCGCGCTATGGCGTGTCATCAAAGGACTGGGGTTATGGTTGGGCGCGGACGGATGAGCGTTTCGATGTCGCAAAGCATCCAAACGAATCCAATCGTAACGGTTGGATTGTCGAAGTTGACCCAACCGATCCAGACTCCACGCCGAAAAAGCGCACTGCGCTGGGCCGGTTCAAGCATGAGAATGCTGAAGTCGTCATCAACAATGATGGCCGCGTCGTTATCTACATGGGCGATGATGAGCGGGGCGAATTCCTGTACCGCTACATCTCAAACGGCACCTATGCGCCGGGCAACGACACCGACGGCCTGATGGAGAACGGCACGCTTTATGCCGCCAAGTTCGCCGATGATGGCACCGGTGTCTGGATGTCGCTGTCAGCCGAAGCGACAGGCGCGGCGTCTGAGGGTGAAGCGTTGATCCACGCGCGGATGGGTGGCTCAAAAGTAGGCGCCACTACGATGGATCGTCCTGAATGGGTTGCTGCTAACCCAAACAAGGCGGAAGTGTATTGCTGCCTGACCAACAACAAGAACCGCGGTGTGAAAACTAACCGCGGCGGTGATGAAACGCCGGTTGGCGGTCCAAACCCACGTGAGGCCAACAAGTATGGCCAGATCGTGCGTTGGTGGCCTGATGGCGCTGATCACACGTCGGAAGGCTTCACTTGGGACCTGTTCGTCATGGCAGGCAACCCAACGGTTCATACCGACAGCCGTGCTGGGTCTTCCAATGTGAACGAAGGCAACATGTTCAACTCACCCGATGGGTTGGCGTTCGACCATTCAGGCCTTCTCTGGATCCAGACTGATGGCAAATACACCAACGAGGGTGACTTTGCCGGTCAGGGGAACAACCAGATGTTGGCGGCTGATCCGGCGACTGGCGAAATCCGCCGGTTCATGGTTGGGCCGAAGGAATGTGAGGTTACAGGCCTGACATGGACCATCGATCGCAAAACGATGTTTGTCGGCATCCAGCATCCAGGTGAGCGGGGCGACAGCCAGTGGCCTGATGGTTCGACACCGCGGTCCGCCGTTGTCGCGATTCGCCGTGATGATGGTGGTTTGATCGGGTAACGACGGATGACAAACTGATCAGGAAACGCCGTCCTCCGGGACGGCGTTTTTCGTTGAGGGATTTTTTGCGGACGTTGCCGACGCTCGACCAAATACTTTGGTTGATCGCAGTGCATTCGAATTGCTGACACCCTACACGGACAGCCCAAGCCAATCTGTTGGCAGCCCTAGAAGATGAAGTCGCTTTCATCAAATGCCCCAACATTGTCGGTTACAACCCGAACCTGACCAGCGCCAAAACCAATAAACACATCGCTGCCATCCTGCTCAATATTGAGCCCGGTAAAGCTGTTCGCGCCTGACTGGATTTGGATCGAGTCCTGACCCTGACGGAAGTCACTGATTGTATCGTTGCGGTCAGAGGTTCGAAACACGAACACATCCGCACCTCCATTGCCCTTCAGCGTATCATCGCCACCATTGCCAGAGATAGTGTCTGCGCCGCCCCCGCCAATCAGCTCGTCCGCACCCCCGCCCTTGATAGAATCAGATCCACCGCCCCCAAAGAGGCGGTCAGCGCCTCCGTTACCAACGATGACGTCTGCGTCGCCGCCACCTTTGATGAAATCGCCGCCTCCGCCGCCTTTGATCAAATCGACGCCAGCGCCGCCAAGCAACGGGTCAACGCCACCATTGCCGAACATCCTGTCATCCCCTGCGCCGTCTACCGCGAGAATTTCCGCCAGGCGACGCTGAAGGAGGATTTGGTCGACGCGCGCCTCTCGACTGAGCGCGCCCTATCGCGCGAACAGGCCGCGCGCACGGCGCTGGAGGACGAAACCGTCCTGCGTGAGCGGTTTCTTCACGCTGTCGCACACGACCTGCGCCAGCCCCTGAATGCGCTGAACTTTCACCTTCGCCGTTTGCGTAAAAAGCCAACGCCAGAGGTTGCTACCGCCTTCGTGAACACAGCCGAATCCTGCCTCAGCTCTGCCGAAGCGATCATTGAAAGCGTCGATGGCGCCGCCTGGATGCGGGGCGACCTGCCACCCGCCGCGTTGTCGCCTGTCGCACTTGGCCCGCTCCTATCAGCTATCGCGTCTGAGGCGCAGCCATTGGCGGAACATCACGGTGTAAGCCTGACCTACGTATCAACTGGCGCTGCAGTTCAGGCCGATGGCGAATATCTGGAAAGGGTGATCCGTAATCTGGCTCGAAACGCCATCCAGCACGCCAAAAGCCGTATTCTGATTGAGGTTCGACGCAGCGGCGCTGACATCTCTGTTATTGTGATGGACGATGGCTCGGGGGTGCCGACCGATGCGCAGGACGCAATTTTTGAACCATTCTACCAGGTTCCTGGCGGTGGGCGGCGCAGCGCGGGCAATGTCGGTTTGGGTCTTTCTATCGTGGCGGAACTGGTTCGCGCGATGGGCGGCCAAGTTGCTTTGAAATCAGCCGAAGGTCGCGGCGCGGCCTTTCAGGTAGTCCTGCCGTGTGCGGAAAAAGCTGCTTCGAACTATGTGCCCGCCTCAATGGTTATGGTGATTGACGATGATGATGATGCTGCAGGCGCGGTGATCGCAGCGCTGGAACTGGCCGGCTGTTCTGCGCATCGTTATGGCGGCCCATTGGTGGCTGAAGCAATTGCCGAGGCTGTGCGGACAGCCACCTGCCCAGTGTTTCTGGATTATCACCTTGGCGCGACAGTGACAGCGGCGGACGCGCTTGCCTTGTTGTCTGAGGATGAAAGAACCCCGGTGACGATTGTCACCTCAGATACCTCACCAGAGGTTTGGGCGCGGGCGCGCGAATTCGGCGTTACGCGGATATTGAAGCCGCTTCGCGCGGAAAAGATCGCTGACATTCTTGGTAGCGCTTAACGTAGGTCAAGCAATTAGGCCCATGCCGCCCATGCAAGGGTTTCCCAACCCGAAGGGCTATACGCAAAAAAAAGGCCGAGCTTACGCTCGGCCAAGTCCAACAGGGAGGTTAGTGATGTGAGCTTGCAACTGTGTAGTCGCATGCTTGCATCAACTGAGGTAGATATAGGGGGTGGTCCTGCCGCCCTCAAGTGTTTGGCATAGTGAATGTGTGCAAACCCGCATTGCGCTCAGCGCATAGCTTGACGTTAACGTCACGCAAAGTGGTTGATAACCTAAAAGCAATTGTCAGGTCTGTGAGCGGCCCATGGTCTTGATTTCTTCGATGATGAAATCGCGGAAGGCGAGAACACGCTGCGAACGGCGCAATTCTTCCGCATAGGCAAGATAGATCGTAAACGGCGGGCTGATCAGTTCGGGTGATACATTGATCAAGTCGTCGTTCAGCGTCGAAAGGTAATCGGGCAATGGCGCAATGCCGAGGCCAGCCTCGGCCGCTTGCATGACCGCAAAATAGTTGTTGATGGTCAGATCGCTGTCATGCTCGATTTGGCCGACGTCATTCAACCAATCGATAATCTCTGGCGGCAGGGCCGCGCCCTGTGTGGCATTGTAGTTGATCAGCCGATGATCGCTGAAGTCATCTTTGTTCTTTGGCGCGCCAAATTTTTCAATGTAAGCGCGCGATGCGAAATAGCGGATGACCGTGTCGCCCAGTGGTCGGCGGATCAGATCGGCTTGCTCTGGTTCTTTCAGGCGCAGGGCGACGTCCGCCTCACGCATTGGCAGGTCCAGCTGCTGTTCGGTCAGAATCAGGTCGATTGAGATTTCCGGATGATGTTCAAAGAACTTTCCAAGCCGTGGCGCCAGCCAGAGAGACCCCAAGCCATGGCTGGTCGTCACACGCAGTTCGCCAGAATCGCCATCTTTTGCATCACTGATCTGCGCCGCCGCCAACGTCAGGCGGGCGGACATGTCACGCGCAGCGGCATAAAGCAGATCGCCCTGTTCGGTCAGAATCAGGCCGCGCGCATGGCGATGGAACAGCGTCGCGCCAAGGCTTTCTTCCAGCCCTCTGATCTGGCGGCTGACGGCTGACTGGCTAAGGTGCAGCGCCTCGCCAGCATGGGTAAGACTGCCCGCCTCAGCGACAGCGTAAAAAACCCTCAGCTTGTCCCAATTCATCATCGGCGCTTCCAATCGAGGGCGCCTTTATAAAGCCGCGCCGTTCAGTTAATCGTCTTGATCATACGTTGAGGCGCTTTTGAGCCCCGGTCGCGTTGGTTGCTGCAAACCTGTGACAGGCTAACAAAACGCCACATTTTTGAACGTAAGATCAAATCGTTGTGGACCCCGTATATAGGTGTCTGACCTGAGGACCAACCATGTTGCATCGAATCTTCACTGTTCTTGCCCTGTCGCTTGGCGTCATGTTCGCATCTTTGGTGGCAGCGCAGGATCTTGCAGGCGCTTACAAAGGCGTCGCGGCGGCCACGGGCATGCGCCTGCAGTTCGCCCGTGCAGGCGATACCTATGAGGGGTTGTTTGCTGATCGGACAGGCGGCTCACAAATCTTCGAGGCGACGGCGCTGGAGGCTGGTGCCGAAGGTGTGGTGGACCGGCAGGGCCGCAAGGTTTTCATGCGTTTTGTGCCTGATGGCGCAGGGCTGCAGATGGTGTCGATCCCGATCTCGGAAGACGGCGACATGATCATCGAAAATACGCAAACGCTGCTGTTCCTTCGTGAAGATCTGGAATTGCCGCCACTGCCAACCCGATATGTCGATCCACCCCAGCAGCCGGGGGGAACGATTGATCCAGAGGCATTTGTAGAAAGCTATGCGTTCTGGCCGTCAGAATCAGTGTCCTATGGGTTTGGTATGGTGCGGGGGCGCTATCGCACTTTGATCCGCCTGCATGCGACGGTTCAGGCCGATATTCTGTGGAAGATGTGTCAAAGCCAGGCTGCGCCAGCCGAATTGGCTGAGGCGCTACGTGGGCAGGGCGTGAACTGTCAGGACGTGCTGCGTAAAATTGGCGGCGCCATTCAGTCAGGTGCGGCGTTCAACCGATTTAAGGCGGATGTTCTGGCGCAGAAAGCGCAACTGACTGAAGCGATCAGATGCTCAATCGATTACCGGCGTAACAGCCCGGCTTGCAAACTATCAGGCGCACGTGTCGCCGCCGCCGCGGTGTCCCTTGAAACGGTCGCGTCTGTGCTGAGGCGGTACTGAGGGCTTATTCAGAAGTTCCAGCCAAACGTCCAATCGCCTTGATGATGCGAGGCTGGGATACCTGATGGACCATATGGCCAACACCGGGCACAACGACCAGACGGCCATTCTCAACGGCATCGTAAAAGCGTAGGGAGTGCGCCTCTAACCCTACTGTTTGATCAGCATCACCATGGATCAAGACAACTGGCTGGGTGATCTCAGGATATCGCTGCGACTGGGTGGCCAGGTGGCCTGACAGGCGATTGATGTCTGTTGAGTTATAGCGAAACGCTGCTGGGCGCAGCGCCAGTTCGACGCCAAGATATTCCGCATAGCCCGGTATCGGATCGTTAGGCGCAAAGGCGTCATCGACCAACCCCAGCGCCCGATCGCCACTGACATACGCGCGGGCGGCGGATCCGAGAATGCCGCCTGCACCGCTGGCGCCAATGGAGTAAAGCGCGCCGCCAGTTCCACCCCAATCATAGGTCGCGCCCGCCAGTGAAATCAGGCCTGCAACGTCTTCAGGGTAATCCACTGCCCACGCCGCCGCGACAGCGCCGCCGAAACTGTGGCCAAGGATAACGGCCTTGCCGACGCCCAGCTTGTCGGCAGCCGCCTTAAGGATGCGGGCTTGCTCTGCCGGGACATCGCCGCCTTTGGCGGGCCTGTCGGAATATCCAAGACCGGGACGATCAAAGGCGATGACGCGGTGCTTGGCGGTCAGCTTGTCGACCAGTGCGAATTTCCAGTCGCGAAGGTTTGAATTCGCGCCATGGATCAGGATCACTGCCGGACCTGATCCTTCGTCAATATAGTGGATGTTAAGGCCGTCGACCTCAACGAATGATCCAATAGGTGGGTATTTCGCTTCAACCGTCTGGGCATAGTCAGTGCTGGCGCAGGCGGTCACCAGACTGACCAAAGCGATGCCGATCAGGATGCGCAGGCTCATTTCGTCGTCTCCCCAAATGCGTCTTTCGCCAGCCGATTGATGGCGGCTAAAATCTCATCTTCGGCGACATGATGCGGCATGTGGCCGATGCCGTCGAGCAGAGTAAATCGGGAATGCGGCACATCACGTTCCACCCCTCTTGGGCTGATAGACTCTTTCACGACATCGTCGAGCGAGCCGTGCAAAATCTCAATTGGCAGTTCCAGACTGGGGTAACGCGGCGCCATGCGTTTCAGGCTTTCATTCAGGCGCAGAATATCTTCGGCATTATGCCGGAAGGTCGCCGGGCGCAGGGCCAGCGCGACGCCGAGATGTTCGATGTATCCTGCGGGTGTCGCCTGCGGTTCAAACACCGGGTCGACCAGTTTATCTTCTGAAATCAGGCTGGCGGCCATTCGCAGCGCCCAGCTGGTCATCGGGTTATAGCTGAGAGGATAGCGGATGCTGAGCGAGCCGTCCCAAGGGTGGCTGGCACCTGCAACATCGACCAACCCGGCAGCCAGATCAGGATCATCCAGCGCAATGGCCAGCGCAGGTGCGCAGCCAAAACTGTGGCCGACAAGTAAGGCTTTCTCAACGCCCACTCTGCGCGCCGCTTTGGCGATTAAGCGGCCTTGAACCGCGGGATCGTAACCATCTTCTGGACGGCTGGAGTATCCATGCCCGGCGCGGTCAAACGCCAGCACACGGTAGCTCGTGGCCAGCCTTTCAGTCATCGAAAAGGTCCAGTCACGCAGATTGCCGCTGGCGCCGTGTATCAGAATCACAGCAGGACCAGACCCCTGATCAACGTAATGAACCTGATGACCTTCGATCTCAACGAACTCACCGACCGGGGGATAGGCTTGTTCCGCCCGGGTCAAATCACGCTTCGTCATCCACATCGTTCCAATTGTTACGCAAAGACAGGTCAAACTAACCCAGATCGCCAGCCTCACGTCACGTCCTCACTGGCGCTCGCCGCCGTTCTTTACAAATTGATCACCAAGATCGTCGGATCGAGTGTATCATGTATTTGTGATCCGACCGCCAGATGGCGAATAATGGTTTGCCAATTGGGTCAATATGCCTTACCTAGTAGGGTGTGATCCATACGCAGGGGAGTAGCTATGAAACACGCCAATGTCAGCCTTGGGGATCGTTACGATCTTGAAACTGAGCAGGTTCTGCTGAACGGCACGCAGGCGCTGGTTCGTCTGATGCTGACCCAGAAATGGCGTGACCGCCAAGCCGGCAAGAACACAGCTGGCTATGTTTCTGGCTATCGCGGATCACCCCTCGGCGGCGTCGATCACATGTTCCACGGCGCCAAAAAACAGCTGGAGCCGATGGATGTGCTGTTTGAGCCTGCGCTGAACGAAGACCTCGGCGCGACAGCGATCTGGGGCGCACAATATGCTGCGTTGCGACCGACCGCGAAATTTGATGGTGTCTATGGCCTTTGGTATGGCAAAGGGCCGGGCGTTGACCGGACGGGTGATGCGTTTCGCCATGCGAACCACTGCGGCACGACCGAATGGGGCGGCGCTATCGCAGCGATGGGCGACGATCATACGGGCGAATCTTCAACGATCCTGCATCAGACCGACCATGCGATGATGGACTGGAAGATGCCGGTCTTTGCACCCGCTGGCGTCCAAGAGATCGTGGACTACGGTGTCCATGGCTACGGGCTAAGCCGCTTTGCCTCTCTCTGGGTTGGGTTGAAATGTCTTAAGGATACGATTGAAAGCACTGCCGTGATCGATGGCAGCCCTGACCGCGTGAAGATCGTCACGCCCGATTTCCACATGCCCGACACTGCGCGTCTCCAACCGATGCCGACGCCGCATGAGCTGGAAAACAATATGCTCGACTATAAGATGGACGCTGCATTGGCGTACATCCGGGCGAATAAACTGAACAAGCGGATTCGCGGTGAAAAAGGCGCGAAGATCGGCATCGTCACCGCAGGTAAGAACTGGCTGGACGTCGCTCACGCTCTGGATCTTCTGGGCATTGACGATGAAACAGCGAAACGCATGGGCGTCACCGTCTATAAGCCTGCTGTCACCTGGCCGTTGGAGCCTGAAGGCCTGAAAGAATGGGCCGAAGGCCTGTCGATGATCGTGGTCGTCGAAGAAAAGCGCGGCTTTATGGAGCCGCAGATCAAAGAACTGATGTACGGCCAGCCAAACCAGCCTCTTGTGGTTGGCAAAAAGGACGAAACTGGCCAGATCCTGTTCCCTGAGAAGATGGCGCTGTCCCCGGTTGACGTTGCGTTGAAGCTTGGCGGTATCCTGTTCGAAGAAGGCGTCGCGAGCGAACTGAACACCCGCCGCATTTCTGCGCTTGAAGCGGCCGCCAACTCTGGCAACGTGCCTGCAACGGCTGAGCGGACGCCATGGTTCTGTTCTGGCTGCCCGCACAATACCTCGACGAAACTGCCGGATGGATCAGGTTCCTATGCTGGGATCGGTTGTCACTTTATGGCAGTTTGGATGGATCGGAACGTTGCTGGCTTCACCCACATGGGTGGCGAAGGCGCGAACTGGATTGGTGAAAGCCACTTCGTCAGCCACAACCACATGTTCCAGCAGGTTGGCGACGGCACATATAACCATTCCGCCATTCAAGCGATCCGGGCCGCGCGGGCGTCGAACACGCAGATCACCTTCAAGATCCTTTTCAACGACGCCGCCGCGATGACCGGCGGGCAGGCGCATGAAGGCGATATGAGCATCGGTCAGGTTCTGGCTGAGCTGAAGGCATTCAACCTCGATAAAGTCGTCGCCGTATATGATGAGAAGGAAGCCTGGGATCCAGGCACTGCCCCGTCAGGCGTTGAGGCGCGGGAACGTGCTAATCTGGACGAAGTGCAGCGCGAACTGCGTGAGGTTAAAGGCCCAACGGCGCTGGTCTACATCCAGACATGCGCTGCCGAAAAACGCCGCCGTCGGAAGCGGGGCAAGTTCCCTGATATCGACAAGCGCGTCTACATTAACCCAGAAGTTTGCGAAGGCTGCGGTGACTGCGGCGTCGCATCGAACTGTGTGTCGGTCGCCCCGCTGGATACGGAACTTGGCCGCAAGCGCCAGATTGACCAGTCCCAGTGCAACAAAGACTTCTCATGCGTGAACGGCTTCTGCCCGTCTTTCGTGACGTTGCACGGCGCGACGCCGAAAAAAGAGGCTGCAGCTGACCTTAATCTGCCCACACTGACCGACCCGGTTCTGCCGAAAATCGACGGCGTCTGGAATACGGTTACCACGGGCGTTGGCGGTACAGGCGTGGTCACCATCGGCGCGCTACTTGGTATGGCCGCCCATGTCGAAGGCAAAGGCGCTGGCGTGATGGAGATGGCCGGCCTCGCCCAAAAGGGCGGCGCTGTTCAGATCCATTGCCGGATCGCAGAAAAGCCCGAAGACATCACCGCCATTCGCGTCGCAACGGGTGAGGCGGATGTAGTGATCGGCGGCGACATGCTGGTCACGTCGGGTGCGAAAACGCTGGCGCTGATGTCGAACGGACGCACCGAAGTTATCTGCAACATGCATGAGATTAACTCAGGTGAATTCACGATGGATGGCGGGTTCCAGATTCCGTCGGACCAGATGAAGCTGGGCATCGAAGCGCGGGTTGGCGCAGAAAATGTGCTGTACTTGAACTCGACCAAACTTGCCGAAAAATTCCTTGGTGATGCGATCTTCTCAAACGCGCTGGTGCTGGGCGCCGCGTGGCAGATGGGGCGGCTGCCCCTGTCGAAAGAGGCGATCCACAAGGCGATTGAGCTGAACGGCGCGGCGGTCGACGCCAATAAGAAGGCGTTTGAGATTGGGCGCTGGTCCGTCGAATACCCCCAAGACGCGGCGGAGGCGATCAAGCCGCGCCAGCAAGTCTCAACCACCTACGAAGAAAAGATCAAGTTCCGCTACGATCGTCTTGTTTCCCACACCGATCAGGCCTGGGCGGATCGTTGGATGGCGCAGGTCAAAGCGGCTGAAGCGGCTGAGCAAAAGATCGGTGCTGAGGGATACGCTGAGGCGACGGCGCTCGGTCTCTTCAAACTGATGTCCTACAAAGACGAATACGAAGTCGCCCGCCTGCATGTCGAAAACCTGCATGATCAGATCAACGATCGGTTCGACAACGTCCAGAAGGTCGAGTTCCATCTGGCGCCGCCAATCATGGGTCGCAAGGACAGCAATGGCCACCCGGTCAAGACGACCTTTGGGCCCTGGGTTCTGAATGTCTTCAAGATGCTGGCCAAAATGAAAGGCCTGCGGGGCGGCGCGCTGGATGTCTTCGGCTACTCGGCTGAACGCAAAGGCGAACGTCAGGCCATCGAAAACCAGATCAAGTTGCTGGATGAGATCACAAAAGACCTGACGCGTGAGCGGTTCACGACTGCAGTACAGCTGGCTGATCTGCCTCTGCAGATCAAAGGCTACGGTCATGTGAAAGACGCCAATGCCGAAGCTGCCGCCAAACGACGGGCTGAGTTGCTGGCCGAGTTCCGCAAAGGCGGAGCGCCGGTTCTGCAGGCGGCAGAGTAAGTCGCGCGCCATTGACCGTTCACCCAAGCCTGTGTCTAACCCTAGGCCAGTGTGACCAGGTTAAATGGGTAGGGCGATGAATAAGAGGCTGACAGCGACGCTTCAGTATTTTGGCGAGGCGTATGATGGCGCGACCGACCCCAGCAACATCAATGGGCGGCGGCTGGCCGGAAGCTCATTCATGAAGGGGTTTCTCAGGAACGCCTCATCGGACGTTATTCAACTGGTCAGCGGCGACGCGAATGATCTTGGGCCGGTCAGGCGGATGATCGCCGACGTTGCGCCGACCAAGACGGTCAAAGTGGTTGAGCGTTTTCAGCTGAACAAGCTTGGCGATAGTTCTGTTGTGCTGCGGCCCGGTCCGAATGTTGAGGCGCTGGCATATCAGCTGATGCATTTCGGGCAGAGCGCGTTTTCGATCTGCGGTCTGACCCACACGACATACGGCTACCGGTTGCCGGATCCATTCGTGAACCTGCGCATGACCCCGGTTGAGCCGTGGGACGGACTGATCTGCACGGCCGAAACGGTGAAAACGTCGCTTGGGTATTGGTTCGATGCAATCGATGAATACATGCGGCGCAGGTTCAGCGGAACTCCGCCGCCGCGGCCGCAGATGCCTGTGATCCCGCTGGGCATTAACACCGACGAATTTCAGGTTACCGACGCTGATCGCGCAACGCTTCGCTCTGAGATTGGCGCGGCTGAAGATGATATCGTCGTCAGTACCCTCGCGCGGTTGTCGCCGCACTAAAAATTCGATCCATTCCCAATCTATCTGGCGATGGAAAAGGCGCAGCAGCAAACTGGCAAGACCATGCATTTGCTGTTCTCGGGCCCTTTCTTGGGCGATTATGCCGACAGCGTGTTTCGGGCGGGGGCGGCGCATCTGTCGCCTGGTGTGAAGGTGCATTTCCGAAAGGCCGACAATCAGACCACCCGGCGCCAGGTGCTGGCGGGGTCTGATATTTTCGTCTTTGCGATCGACAGCATTCAGGAAACCTTCGGCCTTGCCCCGATTGAGGCGATGGCGGCGGGGTTGCCGGTGATCGCGTCTGACTGGAATGGGATGAAGGATACGGTGACGCCGGATGTCGGGTTCCGCATCCCGACCAGAACCGTGCGCGGCGAGTTTTCCAAGGCCGAGGCGTTCCTGAATGAGATCGGCTTTGATTCGACCGTAACCTACATGACGCTGGTCTCTGGCATGGCTGAGATGAGCGTGCCGGATTTCGCAGAGAAACTCGCGTTGCTTGCTGATAATGATGACCTGCGACGCTCGTTGGGTGAGGCAGGCAGGAAACGCGCGACGCAGGTCTATGACTGGTCGCAGGTCATCCCTCAATATGAAGAGTTCTGGGCCGAGCTTGATGCGATCAGGCGGGCGGCGACCAAAGAGGAAAGTGAACGCTACAAAGATGTCCCATCGCCTGTTGCGCCGCCGGTGTTCAATTTCTTCGCCTGCTATCCTTCGACCCAGGGATTTGCGCCGGGCGTTACTTTCAGCGCCGAAGACAATGTTGTGGAGCGGCTGAAACTGATTTATCAGACGCGCAATTATTCGACTGTTAAACGCTCGCCGCTTAATCTGCAGGCCGCTGATGAGTTGCTGAAAGTGATCCTTGGGTGGAAAAAGAAGACCGGGCCGAATTTTGCCAAGCTGGTGTCTTCGACGTCCCAATCAGAGGAAATTGTTGAGAAGACGCTGGTCTGGCTGGTGAAGTTCGATCTGATCCAGACCAAATCCAAATCGAAAAAGAAAGCGTAAAACCAGAAAGGTTTCACGCGTGAAACGTAGTATAACATACTGAAATTATTTATACTTCATTATCTGTTAACTATTCAGGATACCCGGTTTCAAAGGCCTTATTCGGTGTTGATCCGATAGGTTGTTGAGGCCCAGATGCTTTCCCACTGTGCGTTTTTGGCGGCATCCGAAGCACGTGGTTTGGTGATCTGGACAGCATTCACCAGAAAATCACCGCCGCCATCTGATGGGATAAGGACACGGCCCGTGCTGTCGGTCGTGTAGTGGGTCAGCTCACCCTCAACAGCGTCGCCGACTTTTTTGAACACCTGCACATCCCAGTTTGCTAATGGTTTGCCCCGCCAGTACAGCCGGAACCGAACGGCATCCGCGCCTGCGCTGGTATAGGGGTTCAGTTCCGCTACCAGCTCTATCGGCATGCCGACTTTTACGTCACGCCCGGCGCCAGAACCAACTTTGATCAGTGTCTTGGCGTAGCGATAGTAGGTCTCGATCACCTTTTCTTCGGACAATCCCTCTTCGCGATGCTGATCGACGATGTGGCTAAGCCCCTTGCTGTCAACAAAGCTTTTGAACTTTTCAAATTCGGAATAGTTCACGGTTTGCACGGTTGAGGAGTAGGCGGCGATGTGCAGCCCGCCCTTTTCCGCCCTTACCTGCAGCGCGGGGCTGTCGCCATTGCGCCCGGCCACGGGGGCGCCGCCGCTGCGGTTGTAGATCTCAAACCGGGTAAAACCGCGCTCAATATAAGGATAGTTCGACCCTTTGAAGAACTGTCCGTTTCTGAGAACGCCTTCGATTTTTTCGCCGACGCCAACCTCATAGGACAGAGGTTCCACCCAGAACTCATGTGCTTTGGCGAGTGGGGCGAAAAAAAGTGCGGCGCAAAGTAGCGCCCCCTTGGACCAGCGGTTGATATCAGGCATCAAAAGGCAACTTTCATTCTTTAATGGGGAAGCCCCATGGTTCCGATGTTGATCCTGCGCAGTCAAGCGCTGGCGCCTGTTCTTCTCGCTTTATTTACCGTTGCCGCGTCTGCGCATGCGCTGCGTCCGACTATTTCGGAAGTGACGTTCCCGGATGGTGAGAACCGTGTGCAATTCGTATTCCAGCCAATCAATCTTGAAGCGCTGGTCGCCGATATTGGTGCCGGCTACGCGGATACGGACGAATCCGCCAACGCCGCCGAATATGATCGCCTGCGTGAATTTTCATCGGGTGCGCTGCGAGGGGAATTTGACGGGTTTGCCCCTGAATTTCTGAACGACCTTACGATCATGGCCGGCGATACGCGCCTGACGCCGAAGATCGACAGCGTCATCATCCCGCCAGAGGGTGATCTGGCCCTGCCTCGTGAAAGCCTGGTGACTATTTCCGCCGAACTGCCCGAAGGCGCGACTGAGCTGACGTTTGCCTGGGCGCCGCGCTTTGGCGATATCGTCGTGCGCACGCCGGTTGATGCCAACGGCGATGGCTATGCCGGTTTTCTGACCGGCGGTGACGCCAGCGCGCCTCTGGTCGTAACAGGCGGCGCCAACCAGTCTGCGCTGGATGCGTTCCTGAACTATCTTGTTGTCGGGTTTGAGCATATTCTGCCGCTGGGTCTGGATCACATCCTGTTTGTGATTGGGCTGTTTCTGCTATCAACCGCGCTGCGTCCGCTGATCATCCAGATCACCGCCTTTACATTGGCGCATACGGTGACGTTGGCGTTGGGCGCGCTGGGCTATATCAGCATTCCGGGTTCGATTGTTGAGCCGCTGATTGCGCTTTCGATCACCTTCGTGGCGATTGAAAACATCTTTGCCGACAAGCTGAACAAATGGCGGCCGTTCGTGATCTTTGGCTTTGGTCTTCTGCATGGCCTTGGCTTTGCCGGGGTGCTATCCGAATTTGGCTTTGCGCCCGGCCAGTTCGTTGCCAGCCTGATCGCGTTCAATATCGGCGTTGAGATTGGCCAGCTGACGGTTATCGCGATCTGTTTCCTTGCCGTCGGCATCTGGTTTGGCAAGCGCGACTGGTATCGCCCGGCCATTGCCTATCCCGCATCGCTCGCCATTGGTGGATACAGCTTTGCGTGGTTCATTGAGCGGTCTTTGGAGATTGAGCTGCCGATCCTTGTGGTTGTCGCCCTGACTGTGGTCATCGGCGCTGCGTTGCTGACCATGAAAGGCTGGAAGGATCGCATGGCGATGGGGGCCTATGTATTGGCCTGCTGCGCAGCGCTAACCTTCCTGCTGCGGATTATCGAAGGCATGATACCCTGATGATGTGGTTCGGCGGAGGGGCCTGATATGACGTTGGCCCTACAAGCCATCCGGTACATGATCTGGTTGCATGTAGGCGTGACGGCGCTTTTCATGGCGCTTGGCCTTTTCGGGGTGGTCGCCGGCGTTGAGCCTTTGGTTCTTTTAAGCCTGCTGTCGATTGGCCTGCTGCTGATCGCACGGCTTGGCGCACAGCGCGAATGGGTCTGGGTGATGATCCCGTTCGCGATCCTGTGTGTGTTCAGTATTTTCGACGGGATGCGCGGCGGAATTGAGCTGTTCAATATGCCAAATCTGGCGGACGCCATTCTCAGCCTTGTCGCATTAGTCGGGCTGAACGATTGGCGACGAGATCGAAAACGACTGAGGCCAGCCAAGGTGCGGCCTGATGTTGATGCGGATGAGGGGCTTTAAGGGCATGGAACAGCCGTGTCTATCGACAAGGGATCTTGTGCTTTAACGCCCCCATTTGACGCCCGGACGATGATCGAAATTCCGGCGCCAGATCGGGGCTATCACGGGGTGGGCGGCGATACGGTGGGTCAATGCTTCACATTTGGGTCTGTCCTCACGCTTTTTGCACCAAATGAACAGCATCGCGAGGTACAGGTCAGCAACAGACATTTCGTCCTGCAGCCAGCCGTTGGCGCCGATTGCGTCTTCTAACACTCCCAAACCTTCATGGCATCGCTTAAGCGCTGCAGTTTTGACGTTCTCGACCCCATCTGGGTCGTCGGTAAAGCGTGCGGGGTATCCGTCGTGCAGGATGGCTTCGTAGATGTTCGCGCCTAGAAACGTCATCCACCTTAGGAATGTCCCATGCGCTGGCGTCCAGGGAACAGGGCTTAGACCAGCCTCAGGATGCGCGCCGGCCAGATAGGTGAGGATCGCGCCGGTTTCAGTCATCAGCGTTTCGTCTGGCAGGATCAACGCAGGCACCTGACCCCAAGGGTTGATGGCGCGAAAGTGGTCGGGCATTTTGTCGCCCGGCTTGTTGCCGACATCGATGAAATCAAAAGGCTGATCCGCTAACGTCAGCGCCGCCTCAACCGCGAAACCGCCTGACCCGGGGCGATTGTAAAGCGTGTATTTCGTCATTCAGAATCCTTCCAGTCGCGCGATGCCAATCCCGCTTTCAGAGGCGCCGCAGTACAGCAGGTATCGCTTACCATCCGCATCTTCATAATAGCAGGGATCGCGCAATTCCCTCAGCCGCCCTGTCGCCGCCCCCATGACTGAGGTTTGCAGCGGCAGGTCAGCGCCTTCCCATTCCAGTTCGGGTTGAAGAAGGATCTGTGGCGCCGCCGCCGTCCAGTCCATCCAATCGCCGGATGTGTCGATGATGGAGTGGAGGATGCTTTCTGGCCGGTCGCCCATGCGGTGGTAAAAGAGGTGGAGTTTGCCGTCGATCAACCGTGTCTCACCATGCCGAAACCCTTCACCAATCCCGTCGCGAGGATGAAAGGGGATGATCTTTGGCCCCTTTTCGAAAGGCTCGCCCCAGTCGCGCGACCGCCAAAGATCGCCAGCCCACGTAACGGTGTAGAGCCAGTCACCCAGTCGCGCGACGCGGAAATAGGGTGGGCCAAGGATTGACTCAAGCGCTTCGAAATTGATCCCATCCTTTGAGGTCGCCAGCCGGGATACCTGATCGCCATTTTCGACCATGCCATGGTAATACATGCGGATGATCTGCGCTTCATGATCGATATGCACGTCGGGTGAGGCGATGTGGGCGTAGAGATACCCGCCGACCATGTGTTTCGCCCATGGCGGGCGGAGGTGTTCAGGCGGCTCTTCGGGGTCTTCAACGGGGAAATGGCTGTCCGCGAGGTCCAGTGCGCCGGGTGTGTGCATCGTCCACGGGCCGGTCAGATCATTGGCGTAGGCGAGACGGATGTATTTGCCTTTGTGGTCCGAAAAATACAGGTGATACTTTCCGAACCCCGGCGCCCAATCGGGCATGCGGATGAGGGTGGGGCCGTTGATGTTGTCGCCCATACGGTTATCCATGTGGGGGCGGATGATGGGCTGATCGAGAAGGCGCGTCGCTGTCAGATTGGGATCAGATCTTGTCGTAGAAATCGCGCATCTCCCTCAGAATATGCTCACCGATATTGCAGTCGGTGGGTGAGATCTTGCCGATATGGAACGCGGCAGGTGTGATGACGGACGCATCAGCCATTTCCAGCACCAGTTTGCGGCGTACGGCGGCGGGGAACTGGGCCCAGTCCGTAACCGGCACGACGAATGATCCCGGGCCGCCGATCACGCAGCTTTCATAATACTTTTCGAGATTTGGCAGATGCCATTTCAGGTCCTGACCTTCCTTCGTCATCAGGGGCAGGCCGTTAATGATGACGCCTGCCGCCACAGCGTCGTCGCGTGCCTGATGTACAGGAGCGCCGGAATTATTCGGTCCATCGCCCGATACGTCGATGACTTTGCGCAGACTGGTGTATCCGTTCCGGTCGATGTCCTTTGTTGCGTAAGTGATGACGCTTGAAATAGAGGTGCGTTTTAGTCCATTTTCCAACCGTACAGTCAGTTGATTGGCGAAGTTCCTAAGATCAGCGGCGCTTTCGATAAGCGTCCAGTCAACGATGATGCGCTGTGCTCCAGCGTTGGCCCATTCAACATAAGTTAACGCAATCCGGCCAAGATAGCCGCGCTGGACGGCTTTGATGACTTCGTCTGATGTTAAGGCTTCGACATAACCGCGCCGCTGGATTTCTAGTTCCCGGTCAGTCATCGAGCGGGACACATCTACGGCGAGAAACAGTTGCAGGTCGACTTCAATGTCATCTGCAAATGCAGGCAAAGCCAGCATGAGGATCAGGAAAGAAGCGACGCGTCCTATCATAGTCAGATGATGGCGCGTCGCCCTGTCCTGGTCCAGTGGCTAATCTGCGGTGGTCAGGCGTTTTGTGGCGCCAGCACATCCTTTCGTTTGCCGTAGAAGTCTTTCGTAAGCTCATGAATTCCGTTTGCGCCGCCTGCAAGCAGAAGTGCGGTTAGGACGATGTCGGCAAAAAAGAACAGATTCAGCTGGAAGGACCCGACTGCGAATTGCTCGACGATTTCACCTTCAACAAACTGCCCAAGAATTCGAACTCCGGCGATAGCGGCTAACGCACCCAGCACCGTTGCAAACGTAGCAGCGAAGGTCTGTTTTTGGTGACGGATGACTTTTATTTCCGGACGTGCATTCGATTTCGTCCTGTTCAGTTCCGTCCTTGCATCCTTAAGATTTTCCCGCAGATCCACCATGACACCTGCTTTTTGTGTAACCAGTGGCGCGGCTGAAGGGAAACTTGCGTCGGCAAGGCGCAGTTCTGCTTAGTGTTTCAGGGCACCTTCTGCGATCGTCACGGCCTGCCGGGCTGTGTTGATTGATTGGGTCGCCTTAAATTCTTTCACGGCGAAGCGGTTATTGGCGACCACTTCGACCGCTCGCTCTATCAGGAGCGCCGTAAAGAGAGCGCCCAGCAACAATGCGCCCGCGTTGGCTGATTTTAAGCCGTCAAAATTAATCGCGCCATATTCGTTGGCCGCCACAATAATGGCGGCCAGCGCAGCGACGACAAGCACTAATCCATGTATACGTTTCATTTGGGTATCCTCGTTTCGTTTCAATGCGAAACGAGGTAACAAACCCAGCGTTAACCAATCGTGACAGAAGCATTAGCCCTGATTTGCAGCGCTTATCCCCTGTTTGGCACAACCTCATAGCCAGCCTCTTCTGGCTCATCATCTTTCATTTCCGAAGGGAAGCCCGGCGCTGTGATGTCCAATCCGGTGGCATCTTCCAGACGGCGAATGATGTTTGGCGACAGTTCCCGCTCACCATATTTGGTGATGCCATCCTCAAAGATCTTGATCATCAGCGGGTTCATCTCAAGCGGCACACCTGCGCGGTCTGCGACAGCCTGAAAGAGGCCGATATCCTTTTTCACCAGATCCATGGTGAAAGAAATGTCGCGCGACCCGTTCAGGATGACCTGGCTTTCGGTTTCATGCACGAACGACGTGCCTGAGGATATCTTGATAGCCTCATAGGCCGTGTTCAGGTCCATCCCCGCCGCCTTGCAGGTCACCAAAGCCTCGGCGCAGGTGATCAGATTGGCGGTGGCGAGGAAGTTGGTGACGACTTTTAGAACTGACGCACTGCCAAGGTAACCGGTGTGCAAGACCCGGCGGCCCATCTTGGTGAGGAGGGGGAGGATACGTTCGAACGTCGCCCGGTCACAGCCCGCGAAGATTGAGATATTGCCCGTGTCCGCCCGATGACAGCCGCCCGATACCGGGCAATCGACCGGCGCGCCGCCAGCCGCCAGCACCTTGGGGGCAAGGCGCTTTACCTCTGCCTCATCAGTCGTCGACATCTCCATCCAGATTTTGCTGTCCGACATGCCTGCGATCAGGCCATCGTCCGCCTCAAGCACGGCGGCGGAGGCTGCGGGCGAGGGGAGGCAGGTGATGACGGCGTCGCACGCCTCCATCATTTCTTTCGGGCTGTCGGCCCATTTGGCGCCCATGGCCAAAAACGGCTCAGCCAGTGATTTGTCGAGATCGCGGATCGTCAGATCAACGCCATTTCTGAGCAAACTGCCGCTGAGTTTTGCGCCTACGTTTCCAAGACCGATAAATCCGACTTTCATTCTGCATCCCCCTGCATTCGATTTGCGGCGACTGTCGTCTGGGGTGACGCTGCAACCTCGTCCATTCCCGACCTTTCAGGGGCGTTTTCATGCCTTGCCCTAAAGGCGGATCGCGGCGCAGAGTTTCAAAAACCAAATCAGGGGAGTCGCGGCGATGACCAAGCCCATTCTGTATGACTATTGGAAATCCTCAGCGTCCTATCGCATCCGGATCGCGATGAACCTGAAAGGCATTGAGTACGAAAGCCGTCAGGTCGATCTGACCAAGGGTGAGCAGACCGGCGCTGAGAACATGGCGCGCAATCCGCAAGGCCTGGTGCCTCAGTTGATGATAGACGGCCTGAGCCTGACACAGTCTTTGCCGATCATCGAATATCTTGATCAGACGCGGCCAGAGGTTCCCTTGATCCCAGAGGACCCGCGTGAACGTCACAAGGTGCGGGCGATTGCTGCCGCGGTCTCGATGGAGATGGCCCCTGTGATGAACCTGCGGGTCGCCAAGAAAGCTGTCGCCTGGTCCGGTGATGCAAAGGGCATGAAGGACTGGATGCATGAATGGATGCCCATGGGCCTGGCGGCAGTGGAAGAGCTGATCAGCGCCGGGCGTGACGGTGGGTTCTGTCATCGCGATACGCCAACATTGGCGGACTGCTGTCTGATACCACAGCTTTATAATGCGCGGCGGTGGGAGGTTGATCTGGAGCCCTATCCAATCATCCGCGCCGTTGAAGAACATTGCGGTGAACTGAACGCCTTTCAGCAAGCCCATCCCGAAGCAGTGGGGGCGCCTTGATGTCATACGGTGCGCATTCCTACGCGAACGATCCGCGCAACGACGATGTCCTGATTTCAGTGAATGGAGAGCTGAAGAAGCGCGCAGAGGCGGTCATCAGCGTTTTCGACAGTAACTTCATGCTTGGCGATGGCGTGTGGGAAGGGCTGAGGATGAAGGGCGGAAAAATCCTGTTCCTGACCAAGCATCTTGAACGTCTGTACGGCGGCGCGCGGGTGTTGGATTTCGAAGATATGCCATCACCTGCCGACATGCGCGCTCGCATCTTCGACTGTCTTGAAGCGAACGGGATGGAGGATGGCGTCCATATTCGCCTGATGGTCAGCCGGGGCATTCGCGCGACGCCTTATCAGGATCCGCGTGTAACGATCACACCGCCAACGGTTGTGATTATTGCCGAGTATAAAGCGGCGGCGACAAACGATCAGGGGTTACGTCTGTTCACTTCAACCATACGTCGTACCGGGCCGGATCAACAGGATCAGAAACTGAACTCTCATTCCAAGCTGAACTGTATTCAGGCATGCATTCAAGCGGCCAAGGCGGGCGCTGATGAGGCGCTGATGCTAGACCCGTCCGGCGCGGTGGCGACCTGTAATTCGACCCATTTCTTTATCGTCAAAGGTGGCGAGGTCTGGACCTCGACCGGCATGTACTGCCTTGGCGGGATCACCCGCGCCAATGTCATCGCCTGTTGTCGCGAGGGCGGCATCCCGATCCATGAAAAGCCGTTCTCGCTGCATGATGTCTACACGGCGGAAGAAGCCTTTGTGACCGGTACATTCGCTGGTCTGACGCCGGTGCGTGAAGTTGATGGTCGGGCGTTGGGGCCTGTTCTGGATCAGGCGCCGCCTGCAACGCCTGGCCCCGTAACGGCGAAACTGCGCGAGCTTTACGCTGATATGCAGGGGCGAGAGGCTGAAGGTCGATGACGCCAATTCGCCTAGCTATCTGGTCCGGCCCACGCAATTTGTCTACGGCCATGATGCGCAGCTTTGGCGCCCGCGCCGACTGCGCGGTGTCGGATGAGCCGTTCTATGCGACTTACCTTGCGACCTCTGGCGCCATCCATCCGATGCAAGAAGAGATTATTGCGGCGCATGAACCTGACCCAGAGAAAGTGATCGCGCACCTCATTGGCCCTGTGCCGGGCGGCAAATCGCTTTGGTATCAAAAGCACATGCCACAGCAGCTTTACTTGCCGAATATCAGGCGGGATTGGCTGAGTCAGATGCGTCATGCCTTGCTGATCCGCGCGCCGGAAAGAGTGGTCGCCAGCTTTGACGCGAAACTTCCCTCACCATCGCTTGAGGATATCGGCGTTCCGCAGATGGACAGGCTGGATGCGGAGCTAACCGCGTTGAACGGCGCGCCGCCACCGGTGTTTAAAGCTGAAGATGTGCGTGCGAACCCTGAAGGCATGCTTCGCGCTCTCTGCGCTGCACTGGATGTTCCTTTCGATGAGGCGATGCTGTCTTGGCCAAAAGGCGCACGGGATACCGACGGTGTTTGGGGCGCGCACTGGTACATGGCGGTTGAAAATTCCACCGGTTTCGCCCCACCGCCTGGCCCACCAGCGGAACTGGCGCCGAACCTGGCCGCCGTCGCCGCCGCCGCCCGACCGTCTTTCGAGCGATTGCAGGCGCGAAAGCTCACGCCGCTCATGACCCCTTAACTATTGCGTGCTGGATTGACGGGAAAAGCGCGGCTAATGCCGCAGCGGCTGTGGAGGGCTGCGTAGATTATGGGTAAGAGCCGGTTTTTTAGGCGACTGAAAGCGTTGCGGCGCTTGCGAGGCCGCAACAAGTCGATGGTCGCGAAGAAAAAGCCTACGGCGTTCAAGTGGCGTCCGTTCCTGCTGGGGCTGTGCCTTACCTTCTCTGTCATCTTTTTGCAGGTAAAAGATTACACCGGGCTGAAGTCAGTCAACGAAGCGGCATTCGATCAGTATCAACGCTGGAAACCACGTCAGGTCGACCCATCTGTGCCAGTCGCAGTGGTCGATATCGATGTGCGGTCTTTGGAAGAGCTTGGCCAGTGGCCATGGCCGCGTACTGAAATTGCTGAGCTGACGCTTAGGCTTGCGCAGCTGGGCGTATTGTCGGTCGCATTCGACGTCGTCTTTGCTGAACCTGACAGGACCAGTCCGGTTCGCATTGTCGAAAGCTGGAAGAAGTACGATCCAAGCGCGTCTGCAGTTCTTGATGATAGCCTGCGTGATCATGACGAGGTGTTTGCGGGAATGATTGCGCAGACGCCGACCGTACTGGGCGTTGTGTTGAATAATACGCCCGGCGACAAGCGCCCTCCCTCTAAGGCAGGTATTTCCTGGATTGGGACACCAACCAGAGACGTTATTCCCCCGTTCGCTAGCGCTAACGTAAATCTGCCTATGTTGAGTGCGGGCGCCTCTGGCGTTGGCAACTTCTCGCTGTCTGAACTGCGCTCACAGGTTATTCGCCGTGTTCCCCTTCTAAGTCGTATTGAGGAACAGATTGTCCCTACATTGTCACTAGAAGCGATCAGGGTCGGATTTCAGGCAGGTAGTATTCTTGTCAAAAGCACTGAGAACGCCTCGGGGGAGGTTTCGGGACTGTCCTCTGCCATAGCCAGTATGCGCGTCGGGCCGATGGAGATTCCCGTCGAATTCGATGGCGGCCTGTACATCTATTATTCTGGCAACTCGTTTGAGCGGGCCGAACGTGTTATTTCCGTTGCTGATATCATGGCGGGGGATGAGGTTGATCCGGCTTTGGCGGATCGGCTAGGCGGCAAAGTCGTTTTCGTTGGCACATCGGCGCCTGGCCTCCTCGACCTTGTGGCGACGCCATTTGAACAAGCTGCCGCTGGGGTGAACGTGCACGCCGAACTGGCAGAGCAGATCATCGCCAAGTTTTTCGCAACTGACCGTGTCGCTTATCGTGATGAACTTGCCGCCGCCTTGCCTGCTGCTGCTGACGAAGAAAAGCCTGCTATCGAAGCCAAAATAGCAGAGCTTGAAGCGACGATGGCTGAGTTTTCAGAGCCAATCTTCATCTCCCGACCGGATTGGGGTGAAGGGATGGAAAGGTTGTTCATCCTTTTCGTCGGCATTTTTGTCTCTGTCCTGCTGGCTTACAATCGCACGCTGCTGGGCGGCATCGCGGCAGGCGCTGGGGCAGTTAGCGTCGCGCTGGCCTGCTGGTTTTCGTTCGACCTATCTGGTTTCCTTCTTGGTCCGGTCTATCCTGCGCTGGGCCTCCTTTTGCCCTGGGGCAGCCTGACGATCTGGAACTATGTTCAGACCGACCGCGACAAGAAGGCGGTTAAAAACCAGTTTGCCCACTTCATGTCACCTGACGTGATCGAGGAAATCGCCGAAGATCCTGATCGGTACCTGACCCCCGGCGGCGACCTGCGTGATCTGTCCATCATGTTCTGCGACGTGCGCAAATTCTCAACCATCACAGAGAATATGACGCCGCAGGAGACGATCCTGTTCATCAATGAATTCCTGACGCCGCTGACGGACGTGGTCATTCGCAACTCAGGCACCATCGATAAATACATGGGCGACTGCATCATGGCGTTTTGGAATGCGCCCCGGAAAAGCGACCTGCATATGGAGCAGGCGACACTGGCCCTGTTCCAGTTTAAGGACGCGCTTGCTAAGATTAACGCCAAGTTTGTTGAGATCGGGTTCCCGGAAATCGACATCGGCGTTGGCGTTAACACCGGCCCGTGCGCGGTTGGCGCGATGGGCTCTAAGATGCGTCTGGACTATTCCTGTATCGGCGATGCAGTGAACCTGTCATCGCGACTTGAAGGCATCACCAAGCAGTATGGCCTTTGGAACTGCATCGGTAATAACACCGCAGAAAGCGTCGATCATCAGTTTGCGCTTTTGGAAATCGATCAGGTCGCCGTGAAGGGCCGCTCGCAACCCGAGCGGATCTGGACCGTCGTGGGTGAGGCGGACATGATCCACGATCAAGACTATCTCGCACTGCGTGAAGCTGTGGACGAAGGCATCGCTGCCTATACATCGCAGGATTGGGACAAGGCCGAGGCTGCGTATAACCGGGCGGCGGAAATCAAACTCGACGCCCTTGATCCGGCAGGTCTGCGCGATGCGTTTATGGAACGGATCGTCGAATATCGTGAAAATCCGCCGCCTGCCGATTGGGATGGCGTTTACGTTGCGACCAGCAAGTAGACGCCTGTCTTGAATTTGGGCGGCAATCGCCCGTAACTCTGACACTCAGAATTTTGAGGGAGCTTCAGCATGGCCAAGACCCAGATGGCGATCGAAATCGGTATGGGCACCGATCTTCGCGGTGAAGATTGCACCAAGGCCGCATGTCGTGCGGTGAAGGATGCGTTGCATCGTAACTCTCTCACCATGGCGCCAGCGTTGGGCTTCCCACGTGAGGCGATGCTGGTCGACATCCGCGTTGGCGTGCCAGAACCCGAAACCGTCGACAAGGACCAGGTTGCCGCCTGTGCCCCTTATGGCGTGGTGACGGTCGACCCTGTGAAGGGTGGCCTCGCCGTACAGCACTATTCTGAAAGCCGGACGATCATCGCCAATGCGATTGTGTCCGTATCGTTCGATCTGGCGGAGTGATCTGATGGCCTTGCAAAAAATCATCACCGAACTTGGCGCAGGCGCCGACCTGCACGGCAAAGACATGACCAAGGCCGCAAAGCGTGCAGTGGAGGATGCGATGCGCCATTCGTCGCTTTCGCTGTTTCACGGACTGAAACTAGACCCCAAAACCATGAAGGTTGAGGTGAAGATTGGAGCGCCTGATCCCGAATCAGTCGATAAAAACGCCGTTGCCGCGATGCTGCCCTATGGGACTGTGACTGTAACAATTGAGCAAGGCGGCGTTACCGCCGAAGGTATGGGCGGGCCGGGCGATACAGTGATCGTTTCAGCAGCCGTATCCGCATTGGTTGAAATTCCCGAAGGCGCGTTCAAGCTGGCTTGACGCTATCGTATCTCATCCGGACACAATAACCCCAAGCTCGCCTTAGGATTGCTCTTCCTTTGCGTGTAGTGGGGTATTTTGTATCACTTTCCGCCCAAAATCACCTTCAAGAAACCGATTTTGAACACATTTCAGCCGTGAATTCTGGCCTAATGACGGCTGAATAAGAAAATTCTTTAGAATGCTGGGGTATGAAATGCGTAAATTTGGATTGGTGGCCTTTGCCGCTATCATGATGGGGTCTGCTGCGTCTGCTGCAACAGAAAGGCTGACCTGCGGTGAGGACTATACGGCGACATCTGGCGATACTGTTCACCTGATCGCATCGAAGGCGTACGGACCCGGTCTGCATCGCCAGCGTCTGGTAAATATCCTTATGCATCGCCATGGTCAGAATGTTGGCGCACTGTCTGAAGGAACCACTGTCGCAATTCCTTGTGCTACCGGCGCAGGATTTGATCTGCCCAAGGATTTTTGGTCCGCCGCGTCTGGCCAGCCAACCAAAGTTGTCGTTCAGACTGTAGGCTATGCGCATGCGGATATGGCCGTAAAAGACGGTTTACCGCCGCTTTTCAGCGTTTTGATTGAAGAAGCCATGCTGGAAGGCCGCCTGTCCGCCGAGTTCCGTAAACTGGGCGCGATCAGCTTCGCCGCTTACAGGCCTTTCCCGGTCGATGCTGCTGTTGGCGACATTTCGTTCCCTTGGTTGGGATCCGATTGCGCAGGTGGCGATGGCCAATCGGCCCAGCTTGATCATCTCTGCACCAAATCATATTGGTCAGACCCGATTTTTGAACTGACAAGCGCCGCTTATGTGCCGGCTGGCAGTGTCAGCGGGACTTTGACCCCGGGTCGTCTCTGTATCGCGGATGAAAGCCGCGCAGCTGTGCAGAAATCAGGGTTCCTCAACAATGCTGGCGTGCAGAGATCGGTTGCAGGCTCAGCCGAAGAATGCATCGCCATGATTCAAGAAGGCCTGGTCACAGCTGTGATTGTTCCTGATGTCGCCGCCGCAAAGCAAAACCGTCAAACGCCGCGCGGAAAGCTGCTTCAGCGCGTGCCGGGGGCTGAATTCTCAGACACAATTCATGCAGTCGTCGATAAAGCGAACCCTGCAGGCGAACGGATACTGAAACGCCTGAATGACGGGATTGAGAAAATCCGGGTCAATGGCGAATAGTATCAGATCATTCAGGCTCAGTTGACCCGGCAGCTGCTGAACTGAGCTACGCGCCAGCGCCTTCCGCCATCAGAGAGATCATCTCAAACATCACCGCCATCGTACTGAGGGCGGTGATGTTATTTGGGGCGTCTTTCGTAGGCATCATACAAACGATATCGCCACCGATGATGTTCATGCCGCGAACTGAACGTAGCAGGGCGATCGTCTCATCCATCAGGAAACCTTGTTCACCCGGTTCGATATTACTGACGCCGGGGGCGATGGTCGGGTCGAGGCAATCGAGGTCAAAGGTGATGTAGACCGGCGCGCCTGCAAGCTTTTCCTGGATTAAGGCTGTCGCCGCCTCAAGCCCCACGCGCCGATAGTCTTTCATGGTGACGACATTGTAGCCGTAGTCATAGGACGGTTGCAGCCAGTCGAGCGTCCTGGGATTGCCACGAAGGCCGATCTGCACAGATTTGGTTGGATCGACCTTGCCCTGATCAACCAGATAAGCGCCCCAATGCGCTGCTGACTTCTTGGCCCCAAGGAAATGGTCGACCTTAGTAAAGACGTCGGTATGCGCATCAAAATGCAGTATGGCGACTGGCTGGCCGCCCGCCAGCTTGCCGCCGCCAAGCGCTTGCAGAACGCCGCCGGTGATCGAGTGATCCCCGCCAACGGTGACGGGGCGGGCGCCTGCCTGATCAATGCGGGTCAGGAAATCAGTGATGCGCTGAATGCACGCCTCGTTGTCGTTTGCTTCAGGGAACGGCACATCGCCAAGATCGCGGATGCGCGCCGCCTCCCAGGGGTCGAGGCCGAAATCCAGATGCACGCGCCGCCCGACGGCTGAAACATTACGCACTGCGCGCGGGCCGAGGTGCTGGTCGCGTTCCGTCGTGCCATTGCCGGTGGAATGGGGCGCGCCGATCAGGGCGATGTCGGCTTCTGTCGGATCTGCCGTGTGAGGCGCGCGAAACATCGTCGGCACGCCCCACCAGTAGAGGTTCTCCATCATCCGGTCTTCTGGGGTGGCCATGACGTTATCCGATCGCTTTGGTTAGCGCCGCGCGAATATGGGCGGACGAGGTGTTGATAAAGGTGAAGCCGTCGCTTTCGAAGACCGGATCTTCCAGGTGATCCGGGAAAGCCAGCGGCAGTTCCGTACAGGCAAGCAGGATGGCGGTATCCTTTGGGTCGCTGACGAATCGTTCGCATACCGAGAGCAGGTCACGATAAGCGTTTGGAGGAACAGGTGTGGCGTGGAACGCGTGATCGATCTGATGCTGCATATGGTCGATTGTCGCCTCATCCAGCCGGGCGTTCGCGACCACGCCACGCGCCGCCAGCTTTTGCGCGTAGGCGTTTGAGCGCATTGTGACGCCTGTGCCCAGCACCAGCGCCTGCTTTGCGCCCGTTGCAGCGGCGGCGTCGGCGACAGCGTCGATAATGCTGAGAACTTCGATGTCGACGCCTTCAGTGATCTGCGCCAAACGCATGTGAAAGGTGTTGTTGGCCATAATGGCGAAATCGCAGCCGCCGTTTTGCAGTCGTAGCAGCCCCTGGCGGATGACGTCGTCATAGGCGGCCCAGCTGGCCTCATCGCCTTCGCGGCCGCGCAGGCTGCGGGTTTGGCGCATAATCAGCGACTCGATCATGATCTGCGGGGTGCGCGCCGGTCCTTCTGGTTCGAGGGTCCGAAAATGCGCGTTCGACCAGGCGTAGAGCAGGCGATAGTATTCCACGGTCGACTGCCAGGCGACGCCGCCAATGATCCCGATCTTTTTCATGTGCACAGCTCCTGACCTTTACGTGTCCATAATGACTTGCAGGCGCGTCAGATTTCAATAAATGTCAGACAAAGAAAAATTCTAATGGGGAGAAGCCACATGAAAACCCGCGCCGCAGTGGCCACAAAGGCCGGCAGCCCGCTTGAAGTCACCGAGGTTAATCTGGACGGCCCGCGTGAGGGCGAAGTTCTGGTTGAGATCAAGGCGACCGGCATTTGCCACACGGATGAATTTACGCTTTCAGGCGCCGACCCTGAAGGCATGTTCCCTGCGATCCTCGGTCATGAGGGCGCTGGCGTCGTCGTCGAATGCGGCCCGGGCGTGAAATCGTTGAAGCCGGGCGACCATGTGATCCCGCTCTACACCCCTGAATGTCGTGAGTGCGATTACTGCCTGCATCCCAAGACGAACCTCTGTCAGGCGATCCGCACGACGCAGGGCGCTGGCGTGATGCCGGATGGATCATCGCGGTTCTCAACCCTCGATGGCGATCCGATCCTGCATTATATGGGTACCTCGACCTTCTCGAACTACACGGTCATGCCAGAGATTGCTGCGGCCAAGATCCGCCCGGACGCGCCGTTCGACAAGGTTTGCTATATCGGCTGTGGCGTCACCACCGGTATCGGCGCGGTGATGAACACGGCGAAGGTTGAGCAGGGCACGAACTGCATCGTCTTCGGTTTGGGCGGTATTGGCCTGAACGTTGTGCAGGGCTTGCGGCTGGCGGGCGCTGACATGATCGTCGGCGTCGACATCAACCCGGGTCGGGTCGAAATGGCCAAGCGCTTTGGCATGACCCATTTTGTGAACCCGAACGAGGTTGAAGGCGACCTGGTCCCCTACCTCGTGGACCTTACAAAGGGCGGCGGTGACTATACATTCGACGCCACCGGCAATGTCGGCGTGATGCGGAATGCTCTGGAATCGGCTCACAAAGGTTGGGGCGAAAGCATCATCATCGGCGTGGCCCCTGCTGGCGCCGAAATTTCAACCCGCCCATTTCAGTTGGTCACTGGCCGCAGCTGGCGCGGTACCGCATTCGGCGGCGCGCGGGGTCGGACGGATGTGCCCAAGATCGTCGACTGGTACATGGACGGCAAAATTGAGATCGATCCAATGATCACCCACACGATGCCGCTGGAAGACCTCAACAAGGGCTTTGATCTGATGCACGCCGGCGAAAGCATCAGGTCGGTTGTGATTTACTGATCACTGCGAAGTTTGCGAACGGGCGGGGGCACGGCGCCTCCGCCCGTTTTCGTTTTTAGGGAGCCTGCCTTGTCTGACCCTGAGACCGTGATCAGAACTGAGATCGAGGACCTGCATGTCTTCTTTGTAGACTGGTTCACCGGCGCGGCGCCGAAAGAGCAGCTTGAGACGAGTTTCGGCGTCGCGATGGATGCGGACGTCGTTTTCGTTTCGCCTGATGGCGCCCGGCTGAACCGCACTGATCTGATGAACGGGTTCACCAGCGGGCACGGTGGCAATCCAGGTTTTCGGATCGCCATCCGCGATGTGAAAGTGCGGCGTGAGATTGGGGATCTGGTGCTGGCGACCTATACCGAATGGCAGCGCGGGGCGGTACGGTCAGGGCGGGCTGAGAATGGCCGGTTCACCACTGTCCTGATGACCCGCGACGCACCACATCGCTGGCTGCATGTGCATGAGACGTGGTTGCCAGAGGCAGAGCAGGCGGCGGGGCCGTATGATTTCTGAGGCTATCCAATGATCCTATATGTCGATGCTGACGCCTGCCCGGTGAAGGATGAGGCGCTGCGAGTCGCCGCCCGGCACAAGGTCAAAACGATCTATGTCTCGGATGGCGGCATTCGTCCGAACCCGCATCCGCTTGCTGAGGTTGTGGTGGTCACGCAAGGCGCTGATGCGGCGGATGATTGGATTGTGGAGCGCCTTCAGCCGGGCGATCTTTGCGTCACCGGTGACATTCCCTTGGCCGACCGTTGCATCAAGGCGGGGGCGCGGGCGATCCGGCATAATGGTGAAATGTTCACGGCGGCGAATATTGGGAACATTCTGGCGACCCGCGATCTGATGACGGACCTTAGGGCGGCCAACCCCCTCAATCAGGGTGGGGGCGGGCGGCCGTTCACCAAGCAGGATCGGTCGCGGTTTTTGGAAGCGTTGGAGCGGGAAATGCGGCGGCGGTAGAGGGGTTTGAAGGCCACGAATTCCTCACTTAATATTCAGACGATTTAGGGTGTTCGGCAAGCTGATCTGCTGGGGCGTGCGACGAGCACGGCCCGCGTCCGCCCGCCCCCAGGCGGACGCATTGCTGAGTCTCCAAGAATAAAATCTTCGGGAGACTAGGCGCCATAAACTGCAAAACATAAACGTAGCAAAGCATCCCCCTCGGGCGGTCGCGGGCCTTAATGCGTGAGGCAAAGGCCTCTCCTTGCAAAAAGTATGCTTACCGCAACTTCGGTGGTTTATCTGGGTCCATCCCCGGCGCAACGGGTTCGGCGTGCATCACCGCTTCTGGATTCTGCGGCTCAAACCCCAGACCAACCTTTCGCGCCGCTTCCATCTTCGCGTCATCCGCTGGCAGCACTGCGATGTCATAGGCAGGCGCATCGCCGCCAGTAAATCGGGCTGTCTCAGCCAGTGCGCTGACGACCGATTGTTCGGCCTGTCTTTCATGCAAACAAACGCACAATACCATCGGCTGTGATTTACCGCGCCCGGCGCTGGCGCCAAGACCGCAGAGCCATGCTTCTGATACTACTGCGCCCATGCTTGCCAGCTTGCCGTCTAGCGCCTGCAACAAGTCAGGCATCACAGCGCGGGGAACGGTCAGGACGGCGTCGCCGATCTCAGTCGTCTCAATGGGTTGCGATAACGCCTCTGCCGCCCAGTCGATGGCTTGTGCGGGCAGGATGGTGGCTGACGGCGCATCGCCAAGGTTCAGGCCTAGTTGTGCGTCAGTGCCTTTGAACATCGAGATCACGGCCCGGCCAGACATGGTGAGGTGCGCAGCGCCATCTTCCATGAAAGTCGCCAGACGGGCCTCAGTGTCGAAGACCAAGGCTGTCTCTCCACCCTCCACCGGAAAGGTCAGGGGTTTGGGCGTTTTGCCATCCGCCAGCGTGTCCGGGTCGATCAGCAAAAACAGCTCTGTCGCGGCAAAGATGTCGTAGAACCGCGCCATCTCTGCGTCGCCCGCCAGTTCGGTGTTGGCTGTTTCCCAAGCGCGGTCCAGCGGGGTTTCTGCAGTCATGACTGATCCTTAATCCAATCGGCGACGTCGGCCCAGACGACCTTGGCCTGCAGGTCGCGGAACAGAAGATGCCATCCCTCGGGGTATCGCCGGAATGTCTTGTCCCCGGCAAGGGCCTCAAAGGCCGCATCGACGGGGGCGGGCGGCGTCACCTCATCCTTGTCGCCATATAGAACGAGGGTCGGATGGGTCACATGTGGGGCGGCGGCGACGGCGCGATCCATAATGCGGATCAGGCCCATGAATTCGCGCGATGATGGTGCGCCAATGACCAGCGGGTCGCGGCCCATACGGCGAAGTTCCGGGATGTTGTCTGAGGCTTGAATGGTCACCACGCCTTCGCCAGTCCAGCGTTTGTCTGGCAGCACAAGCGCGCCTGCCCAGGCGGCGGCGCGATAGGGGAGGGCAATTTCCTCACCACCCCAGACCGCAGGCGCTGAGAGGATCAGGCCGTCGATGTCGGCGCCAGCGTTTGCCGCGGCAAGGGCGACGCCACCGCCCATCGAATGGCCAAGCAAATAGACGGGCAGGTTGGGATGAACCGTACGAACTTCCATGGTAATGGCGGCTGTGTCAGCGATCAGTGTTTCCGCCCCCGGCCAGACACGGTTGCCATCATTGCGGCCATGGCCACGCTGATCATACGCGTAGACTGTAATGTCCCGTTCAGCCCAGTAAGGGGCGGCTTTGGCGAACGTCGAAGGCGCGTAGTCGCCAAATCCATGCAACGCGAGGATGACGGCTTTCGGATTGTCCGCTTCCCATTTTGACAAGGCCAACGGTGTTGAGCCTTCGATATGGTCAATCTGAAGGGATACATCGCCTAGCGGAGGCGCCGGTACCTTTGGTCCCCCGGCGCATGCTGCACAGAGAAGCAGGATCAGGCAGGCGAACGCCTTCATGTCAGCTCAGCCACCTTGGCGCGCAGGGTGGGCAGGACGTCAGCCTCAAACCACGGGTTCTTCTTCAGCCAGCCGGTATTGCGCCATGACGGATGCGGTAGTGGGATGATGTTCGGGCCATAGTCGCGCCATTGCTCAACCGTCGCCGTTAGGGTTTTGGCGGTGCGCTTTCCCAGCGTCCATTTCTGGGCGTATTCGCCGACAAGCAGTGTTAGTTCGACTTGCGGCATCGCCGCCAGTGCCTTGTCGCGCCAAAGCTCAGCGCAGCGTTTGGGCGGGGGCAGGTCTGAACCCTTGGCGTCATACCCCGGAAAGCAGAACGCCATGGGCAGGATCGCAACCTTGTCGCGGTTATAGAACAGGTCGCGGTCCACCCCCATCCAGTCGCGAAGGCGGTCGCCAGAGGGGTCATCAAACTGAATGCCGCTTTTGTGCACGCGGATCCCCGGCGCCTGCCCTGCGATCAGGACGCGGGCCTTGTCCGACAGCCAGACGACAGGGCGCGGTTCGTGCTGCGTATGTGTTTCCGCGAATTCGGCGGCGCAGGCCTGACAGGCGCTGGCCTCTTTGGTGAAGGTGTTGATCATCGGGCAAATGCGCAGGTTTTTGGGATCGGCGTCAAGTGATGGCCGCCTCACGCTGGTCCACAATGGCTTGCGCAGCGACGGCGACAAGCACGATGGCGCCGCCGATCATCTCGGGCGTGGTCATCGCCTCATTCGCGAATAGCCAGACCCAGATCGGGCCCAGGACGCTTTCTAGCAAGACCAGCAGGCTAACCTCTGCGGCGGGCACATAACTGGTTCCCCAGGTGACAAAGGCGATGCCGATCCCGATGGTGAAGCCGCCCATGAACAGGATCAGCCAGAAATCATAGGTGGAAACGCCGAGGCCCCCGCCGATGCTGAGAGAGCAGGTCACGCCGATGGCCATACAAAACACACCGCCCAGAAACGTGCCGCCCAGCACGTCAGGCTTTTGTGATCGGCGCGCCAATGTCAGCATCAGGGCAAAAGTGATGGCGGACAGGAAGGCGTAGAGGTTGCCTGTCGTCCGCCCCAGATCCACCCCGTCCTGCACCATCAAACCGACACCGAGCGCGGCCAGCACCATGGCGCCCAGCGTGGCGGCGCTGGGCCGCTCGCCGATCCACGCCCAGGCCATGATCGCGGCGAAAAGGGGCGTGATCGACAGGATGAACAGCGTTGATGCGACCGACGTGTTCAGCATCGCGAAGACATAGGATGAGAACGCGATGGACAGCGCCAACCCCATCGCCAGATCGTGGCGGTCGAGGCTGGCGATAAAGCGAAAAGGGGAACTGCGTCTCAGAAGGCAGGCGACTACAGCGACCATCGCCGCAAGAGAGATTGAGCGATAGGCGAGGATCTGAAATCCGTCTGCGCTGTCAATCAGGTGCATGAGAAGGCCAACAAAGCTCATAAAACTAGCGCCCAGCAGGATCAGGCCCATTGCGCTGCGTTTGGTCATTGGCTCAGCAACTCCGCCACTTTGACCTCGGCGGCCTCCAGCGCGCCTTCGATGAAGCCGCCGTACGTAGCGGCCGTTTCGGAGGAAACGATATGAAGGCGCCCGCGCCAGAGGTTTGCAAGGCTGTCGATGGGACGATAAGCCGGGTGACTGGTTGGCGGGACTTCGTCGTCTTTAGTGGCGGTCAGGTCTTCGATCGCCCAATCTTGCAGGATGATGTCGGTGGGGATCAGCGCCTCTGGCCCGAATAGCGAGGCCAACTGCGCTTTGGCGGCGGTCAGCAGCTGGTCTTTGTTGCGCCGTTGGACCGCCGGCACGCCGACAAAGCCGAACAGCGCCCCGCACGAGCCATCATTGGGTGAAGCGTCGTGGATTTCAGCCATGGGACCCCGATGGCTCATCGCGTCGCCGTTCAGCCCAGCGTCGCGACAGAACGCACGCGGGTAGACGGCGATGATCTTGTCATGGCCCGCCATCCACGTCGGCGTGGCGCGCATTTCCTGTCTGGCGGCGGCGGGCAGGTGCGGGGTGAAGTCGAAGTTCGCCTCCAGCAGACGAGGCGGCGCGGCCAGGATGACCTGATCTGCGGTGATGGTAATCTGTTCGCTTGAATCGATCTCAGCGGCGATCTTTCCGTTGGTCGAGGAAATCGCAGTCAGGCGGTGGCCGGTGCGAATGTTGTCGTCGCCGATCCGGGTCGCCAGACCTGTCGTCAATCCGCTGAGACCGCCAGCCAGCCGCAGTGACCCGGCCATCGGGGCCATATTCAGGTCGCGCCTCACAGCGCGATCTGCGCCTTCAAAAACAAGTCTGCCCTCAGAGAACTGTTCAAACACCTCCAACCTCAACTGCTGCGCTAACGCTGCAACACGCGGTTGCCCCGGCCAGAACCATGCCGGGCCAAGGTCGAACGCGGCGTCTGCGATCTCTGCAGTCATGATGCGCCCGCCAATCCTGTCCCGCCCTTCGATCACCAGCACATTCCGCCCAGCGCGGATCAGAGCATCGGCTATGGAAAGGCCGGTAAGGCCCGCGCCGACGATCAGGATCTCTGTGTGGGTGGTTGGGTCGGGCACGGTTGGGTCCTCACGCTATGTGTGACTGCTAAGCCGACAGGGCGTTATCAGCAACCGTGATATGATAATTCGACAAAACTGGTTATTTAGAAGCTATGATATTTCGATAATTCTGGTTATATGGTTTCTATGAACGATTCGCACGATACACGTCATGCCCATGATGTCAGCCTCGCCCTCGCCCTCGATCCAGAGGAGGCGGCCGAAGGTTTCGCCGCCCTAGGGTCCGAACAGCGCCTGTCCGTCATTCAGTTTCTGGTGCGCGCTGGGCCTGATGGGATGACTGTCGGCGCGTTAAAGGACGCGACTGGCGCGGCGGCTTCGACCCTGTCGCATCACATCCGGTTTCTCAGCCAGGCCGGATTGATCGTGCAGGAAAAACAGGGCCGTTCGATCATCTGTCGTGCTGATTTTGAGCGTATTCAATCGCTTGCAACCTACCTGACCCGCGAATGCTGCGCCGATGTCGCCAGCGCTGAGGAGCTTAGCCATGACTGATCTTTCCGCCTCACTGTCCGACGTCTGGGGTCAGCGCAAACTCATCGATTGGCCATGGGCGCTGATCCCGATCATCCTGGCCGCAGTAGCGATCTTATCCCCGCCGGACCTGATGCCGACGGCGGAGAAGATGGTGACGTCCCTCCTCCACACTGCGCCATTTATTATCTTTGCGATCTGCGCAACGGCGTATCTGCGCGCGACGGGGGCTGAAGGCGTGGTGGCGAAAGCTTTCACAGGCTCACCCGTGCGCATGATCATCGTTACTTCGCTTGTTGGTGGTTTAGCGCCGTTTTGCTCATGTGAAGTGATCCCGTTCATTGCCGCTTTGCTGGCGATGGGCGCGCCTTTGGCGGCTGTGATGGCGTTCTGGCTGGCTTCCCCTCTTACGGACCCGCCAATGTTTGCGATCACGACTGGTGCTCTGGGGCTGGATTTTGCGATTGCAAAAACACTCGCAGCCGTTGGGTTTGGCCTGCTGGGCGGGTTTGGTGTTCTGGCGTTGAACCGCACGCCTGGTTTGGCGGCGGTCTTCGCAGACCCGCTTCGCCCTGATGGCATCGCTGCGAAAACGCAGGGCGCGTCTTGCTGCGGAACGCCAGAGCCTGCACCAAAAGTTGAAAGTGGCTGCTGCACGACGCCCCAAGAGGCTGAGGCGCATTTCGACCAGAAACCCGTCTGGAAGTTTTGGTCAGAGCCTGCTCGTGTAACGGCCTTCCGCGAAACGGTTGTTGAGAACGGCCTGTTTCTCGGAAAATGGTTGGCGCTGGCCTACCTGCTTGAGGCGATCATGGTTCGCTGGGTGCCCGCTGACTGGATCGCGACTTATCTGGGTGGTGACGGCGTTGGCACGATCTTCCTGGCCGCTGTGGTTGGTGCACCTGCCTACTTGAACGGCTATGCGGCGGCGCCATTGGCCGCTGGGCTGCTAGAGCAGGGCATGAACCCCGGTGCAGCTATGGCCTTCCTGCTGGCGGGTGGCGTCACTTGCATCCCAGCAGCCGTCGCCGTGTGGAGCCTTGTGAAAACCCGAGTTTTCCTTGGCTACCTTGGCTTTGCCGTCATCGGGTCTGTCTTTGCCGGGCTGTCATTCGGCGCTTTTGCGGGCTGAGGTCTGCGACAATCGAAATAGATTGAGGTGGTCCCAGCGACCGCCTCAATCACTTATTCACGGTCATACTGTTTTTTCATTTATTCTCTTTTCTGGTAGAGATGTTATCGCCACAAGAATGAAAGACGCATCATGACAAATCCCGCGAACTGGGCTGACGAATTGCGTGGCGGCCCGCCTGTTCTGATTACTGGCGCTGCTGGGTTTATCGGGTTCTTTCTGGCGGAAAGGTTATTGCAAGCCGGTGTGACGGTTGTCGGAATGGATAATCTGAACAGCTATTATGATTCCGAACTAAAGACAGCCCGTCTCGACATCCTTCGTCAGGCTGAAGGGTTCACGTTTATTGAGGCGGATCTGACTGACGCCGACGCACTTTCTGCGATCTTCGCTGACCATAAGCCCCGTCATGTCGTGAACCTCGCGGCGCAAGCCGGGGTCCGTTATTCCATCGACAATCCTGCAGCATATGCAGCGTCCAATCTAACCGGGTTTTTGAACGTGCTTGAGGCGTGTCGCCGCGCAGAGGTGGCGCATCTGGTTTATGCTTCATCCTCTTCCGTCTACGGCGGAAACAAGGTGCAGCCTTTTTCGGTGCGTCACAGCGTTGATCATCCAGTAAGCCTCTATGCTGCAACGAAAAAGGCAAATGAGATGATGGCCCATAGTTACAGCCATCTCTATAATCTGCCTGCAACAGGCCTAAGGTTTTTTACCGTCTATGGCCCCTGGGGCCGTCCCGATATGGCTTACTACAAATTCGCTGAGAAGATCAGAGCGGGCCAGCCGATTCAGATCTACAACAATGGCGAAATGGAAAGGGATTTTACGTATATCGACGATATCGTCGAAGGCGTCGCCCGTCTGATCCCGCATGCCGCGGCGCCCGATACCGGATTTAATCCGGAAAGCCCAAACCCAGGCGCCAGCTGGGCGCCGTATCGGCTGTACAACATCGGGAACCGGCGCAAAGAGCGTTTGATGGACATGATCGCGCTGCTTGAAAAAGAATTGGGGCAAGAGGCGGTGAAGGAATACTTGCCAATGCAACCCGGTGACATACAGGCGACCTGGGCTGATATTGATGATCTGGAAGAGGCAGTCGGATTTTCGCCTTCTACCCCGTTGTCGGAAGGGTTAGGGAAATTCGTGGCGTGGTATGATGGATGGCGAAAAGACTGAATTGGATGGACTGAATCTGTCCAATTGTCGTCAACTTTGCTTCTTTATTTCCAATTAGATACACTGCTGGTAACGAATAATCCGCCAATAGGTTGTAGCGGATGTGGGGTGTAATGGGCGACCAAGGCGCGTAATGCTGCATTTCGAAAACGTCAGTAAGTCCTTCCTGATGAAGGGACGCATGATGCCGATCATCTCGAACGGCACATTCACTGCGCATTTTGAAGAGAACTTCGGCCTTGTCGTGCCGAAACGCGGCGGCAAAACCACCATGCAGAACCTGATCCTGGGGGCTGAGCAGCCTGATACGGGCAAGGTCTATCGCTATGGCAAAATCTCCTGGCCGGTTGGTGGTGTTGGCGGGATTATCCCTGCGCTGACCAGATCGGAAAACTGTCGTTTCATCGCGATGATCTATGGGCTTGATCCGGATGAAGTTCTGGCTTTCACCATCGATCTTGGGCGCATAGGCCGCTACATGGATATGCCGGTCTAAACGTATTCGTCGACACTGCAGGCGCGGCTTTCAATGGCGCTGCTTTTGTCACTGGAATTTGATATGTTTCTGGTGGTTGAAGGCGCATCAACCGGTGATCAGGAGTTTTCTCAGCGTGCAGGTCCCCTGTTGAAAGAAAAACTGGAACGGACGCCGATTATGTTCATGGGCGATGGCGTCGGAAAAATGCGTAGCTTTTGCAAGCGGGTCGCAATTTTGAATGATTGGAAAATCTACGAATTCGATGACCTGGATGAAGCTGAAGCATTCCAGAACAGTGAGACGTTGGCCTATGGATGACATAACTGATCCTGAGCTGAAGGTTAAGGAAGAACGCAAGGCCCACCGCGCCCGCCGTCAGGAACGCCAAGCACGTCGGAAGATGCGCGAAAAAATGACGTCGGTCGCCATAGCCGCCGCTGTGGACCACGCGCGCCAGGAAGAAGGAGCCATCGATACGGCCGTCGCTGAAACGTATGAAAACGCAACGCCAGGACGGCGCGGCGATGATCGCGTTAGCGGTGGCGAGGATCGCGTCGAAAAGGCAGCCGAGGCCGACTATACGGCAGCCGCTGCGCCTTCCAAAAAAGACCCGCCAGCACAGGCGAAACGAGACGAACCACAAAGCGTACAAGCGCTTGCCCGTATTGATTCTTCATCGATTGCGCGCGCCCCGAAACCCGGCGCTCTGGCGGATACGGTCCCTGACGATGCGTTTGAAATCGCCCGGGCGCAGCGCGAAGCGCGGATGAAGGAAATCAGGAACGAACTGCGGCGGCGCCGCAGGTTACGTTCGCTCAGCATCCTCGTAAGATTTCTGATTTTCGTGATCGGCCCAACGGCTTTTGTTGGCTGGTACTATTACGAAAAAGCCACCGATATGTATGTGTCGGAAAGTGCGCTTATCTTCAAAAGCGGCTCAGCAGGCGGCGGCGGAACTGGCCTGTTTGGCGCACTGGGCGGTGGTTTTTCGACCATTCAGGATTCGGTCGCACTGCAGGAATACATGCTGTCGCGCGATATTCTGGAACGCCTTTCGTCGGAACATGGCTACATCAGTCATTTCCAGAACGAAGAGATTGATGAATGGCACCGGTTGAAAGCGGACACCAACTTCGATGAAGCGTACAAATACTACAAAGGCGGTTTGTTAACGTCCGGCAAAATCGAGGTCAGCTTTGACGCCGCAGAAGGTATCATCCGCCTCGAAGTGATCGGCGCCACACCCGAAGCGGCGCAGAGGTTTTCGAACGCCATCATTTCTTACGGCGAAGAAGTGGTGAACAGCCTGAATGCGCGCTCTCGCAATGATGGCGTTTCCTTCGCTGAATCGAAAGTCGCCGCAGCGAAACAGGAACTTCGTCTGGCGCAGGGCAGGGTCGCCGAGGTTCAGGAACAATTGAATATCTTCTCCATCGAGGCTGAGGCTGGCGGTCTGCAAACCCGCATCCTGGCCCTTGAAGTCGCGATAGATGAGATCTCGGGCAACATCAGAAAGCTGGAAACCGTCGCCAAAGATCCCAATGACAGCAGATATGTCCCGCTGCGCCTAGATCTTGAGCTGAAATCGAAGGAACTGGCGGAACTTAGATCGCGGCTGACGGGCGGTGACAACGAAGCAGGCCCATCGATGGCGCAGTTGTCGTCGGAACTAGATCTGGCGCGTGTTGAGCTGACTACGGCAAATCTTCTGTACACCTCTGCGCTGAATTCGTTGGAAACAGCAATTGCATCGGCCACATCGCAGTCACTGTATTTGGAAACTGTTGTTCAGCCGAGTGAACCGCATAAAGCTGCAAGGCCTGCGGGTTTGCAAAACACCGGTCTGGTCTTTCTGATCAGCTTCGCACTCTATATCCTTGGCCTCCTCACCATCTCGCTGATCCGGGAACAGGCGGCGATTTAAGGAATAGACGCATGAACGCAGAGCAGAAGACCGTAACCATCGGCGATGTAGTTATCGGCGGTGGCGGGCCCCTTACGTTGATCGCTGGACCCTGTCAGCTGGAAGGTTTGGATCATGCGCTGATGATCGCCAGCGCGATGGCGAAAGCGACCGCCGCAGCCGGGGTCGGATATGTTTTCAAAGCGTCCTACGACAAGGCGAACCGGACATCTTTGAAGGGAAAGCGTGGCGTGGGCATGGATGCCGGGCTGGAAATCCTGTCCAAGGTCAAAGCTGAGATTGGCTGTCCGGTTCTGACTGACGTGCATGAGCCGCATCAATGCGCCCCGGTGGCTGAGGCCGTCGATGTTCTGCAAATACCTGCCTATCTTTGCCGGCAGACTGATCTTTTGATTGCGGCGGGAAAAACGGGCGCTGCGGTCAATGTCAAAAAGGGCCAGTTCCTTGCGCCGTGGGACATGGCCAATGTAGCTGAAAAACTGGAAAGCACTGGCAATCAGCGGATCATGCTGTGTGAGCGTGGGACCAGTTTTGGCTACAATACTATGATAACAGACATGCGTGGCCTGCCGACGATGGCCAAGACCGGCTGGCCGATTGTCTTTGACGCCACCCATTCTGTGCAGCAGCCAGGGGGGCAGGGCGGATCGTCCGGGGGGCAGCGGGAATTTGCGCCTGTTTTGGCGCGCGCAGCGGTTAGCCTTGGCGTCGATGCCGTCTTCATCGAAACACATGAGGCGCCTGATGGGGCGCCGTCGGATGGGCCGAACATGATTCCGCTCGAAAATATGGGTGATCTGTGTCAGGTGCTCTGCCAGTTTCATCAACTGGCCAGAGAGCATCCGATCAGCCTCTGATTAAACACAAACAACAACTATTTCGCGCAGCGACTGTAATTACGCCGCCTTCTGAGGGAGCCTACCCGTGACCGACGCACTTAAACCACGCCCGGACGTCACACCGAACACCTGGGAATTCCTGCGCGAAGCGATGATCGCGCCAACAGGCTTTCGCGAATACGACGCGCGCTGGGCGTTCCCCGATCAGATTAATCTGCCGGGGATTCAAGCGCTGGGCTTTGGCCTCGGGACGCAGATCCACGAGGTTGGGCTGAAACCGCGTTGCGTCGTCTGCAATGACTATCGCGCCTATCAGCTTAGCGTAAAGCAGGCGCTGACCATCGGTTTGATGCAGGCGGGGATTGAGGTGATGGACATCGGCGTTGGCCTGTCACCTGTCGCCTATTTCGCACAGTTCCATCTGGATGTAGACGCAGTGGCGATGGTCACCGCCAGTCACAATCCCAATGGCTGGACCGGCGTGAAGATGGGCATCGACAAGCCGTTAACCCACGGGCCGGAAGAAATGGCGCGCCTGCGCGACATCGTTTTGAATGGTGAACAGGTCGCCCGCGATGGTGGTAAATACACCTGCGTCGATGGCGTACAGGAAGCCTACATCGACGATATCTGCGGTGACTTCAAAATGAAGCGCAAGATGAAAGTCGTTTGCGCTACAGGCAATGGCGCGGCTGGTTGGTTCGCGCCCAAAATCCTTGAACGCATCGGCGTTGAAGTCGTGCCCAGCCACAATGAACTGGATTACAACTTCCCCAATTACAATCCCAACCCCGAGGACATGGCCATGCTGCATGATATGGCAGACAGCGTTGGCGCCTCAGGCGCAGACATGGCGCTGGGCTTTGATGGCGATGGCGACCGCTGTGGTGTGGTGGATGATGAAGGTGAAGAGATTTTTGCGGATAAGGTTGGCGTCATCATGGCCCGCGACCTGATCCAGCAGTACCCCGGCGCGATTTTTGTGGCGGATGTGAAATCTACGGGCCTCTTTGCTTCGGACCCTGTGTTGAAGGCTGGCGGCGCCAAGGCGGACTACTGGAAAACCGGTCACAGCCATATCAAACGTCGCGTGAAGGCGCTTGGCGCGCTCGCCGGGTTCGAAAAATCCGGCCACTATTTCCTCAGCGGTGATATCGGGCGTGGCTATGATTGCGGTATGCGCGTCGCGTTTGAGGTCTGCCGTATGATGGACCGTAACCCGGATATGTCGATGTCAGACATGCGTAAGGCGTTGCCCCTGGTGTTTAACACGCCAACGATGTCGCCCTATTGCGCTGATGAAACCAAGTACGGCGTTATTGAGCGGCTTCAGGCCAAGTTGGAAAAACTTGGCCAAGACGGTGGATCGCTGGCAGGCAAAAAGATCACTTCGGTCGTCACGGTGAATGGCGCAAGGGTGATGCTTGAGAACGGATCATGGGGATTGGTGCGTGCTTCATCCAATACGCCGAACCTTGTCGTTGTCTGCGAAAGCAGCGAAAGCGAAGAGGAACTGCGCGCCATTTTCAAAGATCTGGATGCGATTGTCCGGACCGAACCAGAAGTCGGCGATTACGATCAGACATTCTGATCCATCATTGACGCTGTCATTGAAAACCCGTGCGGAAACGCGTGGGTTTTTGCGTAATTACCTAAAATCGCAAAGAAAAACCCGTTCTGCATTAATCTCACGCAAAGGCGCCGCGCCTAATTTTCCTTTCCATGGGTTGAGCCTTGGGTGGGCTCGCAAGTGTGAGATTGCGAAATGGGTGTGGGAACGGGCCATCAGGCCTCATGCAGCTGTGCGCTGTGCAATAATGATGAAGATTACCGAGACGAAGACTGTGCCGACAACAGTTGCCCAAGCGGCGGACATGTGGCTGCCCGGGGGCTGGCGCTTGCCGGTTACGGGGTGCCGAATGGCGGCGTCGGGGATGCGCTGGTTGGGGGGAAAACCTGGGCCACTAAATCGCTGACTTTCGGCTTTCTGGATGATCCGGCAGCATATGATCAGGATCCGCTACGTGGGGGTATTCAATACGGCGACGGCGAGCCTGCAGCAGGGTTTGCGCAAGCAAGTGCGGCTCAGATGGCCGCAGCTCAAGCGGCACTTGCCCAGATTGCGGCGGTCAGCCTGCTGTCTTTCACCCGCAATGATGCGAATGCGGACATTCGCATCGCGCAAAGCGCGGCGCCGGCCTCAGCCTGGGCTTACTATCCAGACAGCGACCTTGAAGGTGGTGATGTCTGGTTTGGGAACACGCGGGGCTACTATGATGATCCTGTACGGGGGTCCTATGGCTGGCACGCCTTCCTGCACGAATTGGGCCATGCTGTCGGGTTGAAACATGGCCATGATCATGGCGCACCGGTTGCTAGCGGGCCTTTGGCGTCGAACTGGGATTCGATGGAATGGTCCGTGACGACCTATCGATCTTATGTGAACGATCCGATGATTGCGGGGTATTCCAATGAAAGCGCCGGATACGCCCAGTCTTTGATGCGCGTCGATATCGCCGCCCTGCAACAGCTATACGGCGCCAACTATGATCACCTTTCTGGCGATACACATTATGCATGGGACCCTTTCACCGGTGAGTTGACCATTGATGGTGTCGGTCGGGGCGCGCCAGCCAACAGCCGGGTATTTGAGACGATCTGGGATGGCGGTGGCATCGATACAATCGATGCGTCCGCCTACAATACGGGCGTGTCTATCGATCTCGCGCCCGGTGCTGGCACTGTACTTTCAAGCCATCAACTTGCGTGGCTGAACCAAAAGGACCGAAGCGACGCGCCCATTCATGCAACAGCTAATGTTTACCTTGCTGAGCTGAATGATGGCGACGTGCGTGGGTATATTGAGAATGCAATCGGCGGCGCGGGCGACGACACCCTTACCGGCAATCAAGCAGACAATGTGCTTTCAGGCGGCAGCGGCGCTGATGAGTTAAGCGGCCTGGCCGGATCGGATACCCTTTCCGGCGAGGCCGGCGGCGATACGCTTTTTGGCGCTGGCGGCAAAGATGAGCTGTACGGGCAGGCGGGTGCAGACCGTCTTTCAGGTGGCAATGGCAAAGACAAACTGGTGGGTGGCGCCGGCCGGGATGTTCTGGATGGCGGACGTGGACGAGACAAACTGTCAGGCGGGGGCGGCGCGGATGATCTTAGCGGTGGGCGTGGCGGTGATCATCTGATTGGCGGCGCCGGCGCTGATGTATTTCATTTCGATAACGGGGGCGGTGCAGACTGGATCATGGATTTCAGCGCAGCGCGCGATCGCATCGACCTGAGCCGCCTTGAAACGGATTCCGACGCACTTCATCTCCGAGACGTCGGGCAGAATGTGCGGATCATTGTGGAAGGTGTATCAATCATGGTGATGAATGCAGAGGTTGCCGACTTCACCGCCGATCGGTTCTTGTTCTAAGTCAGCGCCGTTATCGCAAGTCAATCTGGCGAGATAAAATCATAGCCCAGCCGGGCGTAGTCCCGTTCGTAGATTTTCCTGATCCGCGTTTCGCGTTCGCGGGTCAGCCAGATGGATTTTGGCATCTCATGCCCAATCCGTTCTAAACTGGCCTTTAGTTTTGGTGCCAGTTCAATCGGGGGCGATTTCATTCGGGACAAAACAAAGGAAAGGTCATCGTCCAGGTTTTCGATCCGGCCAATAAAGTCGATAGGCGTCTCGCGGGCGTAAAGCGCCAGCAGCGTTGACTGAGGCGTCCATGCTGGATCGACGCGCAGGGCAGTGTGCCCGCTAAGGTTGCTTTCGACAAAACTGATGAATGCGTCTAAGCTGGTCAATAAAGCGTCCGTCGATGACATCATTTCGCCCGGTCCCGGCCTGCGATAGTCACGCGCCATCATCATTTGCACCATCGAGTATGCGCCTGCATCAGCCTGCGCGATGCGGCGGATGAAAACATCGTGCAGCCGTTCTGCTGGGTGGCGGATAAAGCTGAAAACGAAAGCGCCCCGCCAACGCCGCCTGATCAGGTGCTTTTTCTTCATCCCGGCGGCTAGCTTTGCCTCTGCGTCGCCTGCGGCGGCCGCAGCCTCTGTCAGTACTTTGCGGACTTCGCCCATTCCGGTGCCGGGGATTGGCGCATAGATCGCGTCGAAGGTTTTGCTGGCGATCAATTCGGTCAGGCCACCAAACTTCGGCTGCGGTTCAGGAACAGTATCAGGCGGGGTAAATCCGCCACTGCTGGCATAGGCCCGCAGATCGTCGACATTTTCGACTTTGTCTTCCCAGGCAGGTGGGTTCTGCCGCCGGATTTTATCCGGCAGGTTCGCTTTGACTTTGGAAGAACCGATGAACCGCGCGACACCGTTCAGAACCGAAAGGTCCGTCAGGTCTTCATCGTCGATTTCGAACACCGGTTGTCCGGCTTTCTGTGCTGCGCGGCGAATAAAGGCGTAGTGGGCCTTCCGCTTTGCCAGATAAGCCTCATATTTATCCGCCTCAAATCGCATCTTTGTGACGCGGCGGTTTTCGTCTTTCACCAACATCCATTGGCCAGTGTCCTGCGCGATCTGCAATGAGATGAAGCTGTCGATGGGTGACCGGGTCAGAATGATCTTGGCGCATTTTGCGTCACGGGCGGCATAATCAATGACCCTGCGGTCGTGATTATCAAAGATGCGAAAGCCTGGGATCGTCTGCGGGGTCGCCTCAATCAGTTTGTGCAGCAAGCCAACGGGGTCAGCGTTACGATCCGCAAGCGGAACGGACAGAAATTCCCTGCGTTCAGGCTTTCCGATGAAGTGTGGATTTTACAATTCACCATGTCCGGCCAGCCCCGCGTATTGGTCCAGCGAGTGTTCCAGCAGGTTTGATCCGGTGCGCATCGCCCCGAAGATGGTGAAATATGTAAACGTCATTGGCCCTTTCCGGTTGCCTCGCGGTTTTTCGCATCAGATCGCGTCAAAAATCAGGCTGGTGCGATCAATTCTGCCTCAATCTCGCAGCCTGCTTTCTGTAATGCCCTTAGAAATGGTCGCGCCCTGTCCCATCGCGGCGGCGCGCAGTCTGGCGTTTCCATGTCGCGCCGGCTGGCGCGCGCGTTGGCAACGTCAAGCATATCTGCAATGCAATCATCCGGTGCTTCGATCAGGTCAGCGGCTGAACGCATTGTCAGCGCAGCGCCTGCCTTCCTGAATGCAGCCAGTTGTCCACGTTCGGCGACGGAAGCGGCGATTGCGCGTTCGGCCAGGCCAATTTCGTCAAGCTCTTTAGCACGACGAAACAGATCCAGCGCCCAGGCGCCGCGATACCAAATTATTTTGGCGCCAGGATCGGCGGCGATGTAATTTCCGATGGCGCTGCGATCTTCGACGGCAAAGCAAAATGCAGCCGCGCTGCTCGCCGCGCCACGGGCAAGGTTGATAACGAACTGGTCTGGCCAGAAATTCCGCGCTTGCGGTGAAGCGGGCAAGCAGCCCGGCGCAATCGGGTCACCTGCATTGAACCGTACTTCGCCGGGCGCAAACAAGCGGGCGTGGCAGAGAATGTCACCACGCTTTGACAGCTCTCGGCTGATGACCTCAGCGGTTTGCCCGCCCACACCGCCGATGACTGTATAGGGAAAGGCTGATGTGAGTTGTTTTTTCCCTTTAATCCGCGGGAACCGGGCGGGCGATAGCAAATGTTCGCGCCCGTGCGTCCTGTCGCGGCGGGCGCGAATAAACTCATCCTCGGGCGCTTTACCTTTGAAAGTATCCTTTTTTTGCGGTTCAAGCGCGCGCGATAGCAGTGTTTTTCGCAACGTATCCGCCCGCGGATGGATTTTCCGAGCAAAGAAATGATCTGCACGATCCAGCAAAGCGCCATGATCATCATAGAATGTGAAGGGCAGACCCTTGCTGTTAAAACGCGCGAGCGTTGGCGACATGTTGATCAGGTGGGTTCCATGCCGACGGACAAGGGTTTGGAAAAAACTTTCATCCGGTATCCAGCTCCACCGGAAAAATCGTCCCAATTCTGACAGTTGAGGGTCGCTGAGGATTTTTTCTACCGTCGTGCGGCTTAGGCACCACCATTGCGATCCAAGCGCCGGTGTTATGTTCTGTGGTAATCGTTTATTTATTTTCAGAAATCTCTGTATTCTCTACATTAGCATCGAACAAAGATTGGCGTTTGCGCCAGTTGAATGGGTGGAAGAGCCGAAAGCGTTCCTCTGTCAGTCCTTCCATCACCCAACGTTTTTCGGACAGCTCGGCGCTTTCAATGATGTCGGCATCGGGATTTGCGGTCAGGAAAGCGTCAAGATCAGCCAATGGCCTAAGCGGCAGGTCTGCGCCGCTGACAAGCATCACATGGCTGAACTCACGTCCCGACGAGAGTAATAGTTTTAACCCATCAAGCGTCGCCCCGATTAGGGAAAACATGCCCCATTCGCATTGACGCCTTTTTATCAAAAGGGGTTCGCCAGCCGTGTCGCGAAAGGCGGCGACATCGCTGGCAGAGGCGCGGGCGTCGATATGCGCCGCCACCGCCCGATTGCCGGTTCCAAGCACACCTGCAACTTCACCGGCAATCGCCAGATTGTCATGGGCCAGCATGAGAAAGGCTGCGGTCACATCCACCCCCCGCGCGACATCAGTCCCAGCGCCACAAGCTGGCGCCAATCCTCATACTTCGCTGAATGAGGCGTCCAAAGGTTCAGGCCAAGGTCGATCTGGTCTGAATACGCCCTGTATTCGCGTCCCCCGGCAAAATGTTCACCGCGTTTCACTTCCTCAGAGACTTTCTCAGACATTGTCGAAAGGAATTTGGTGTGCAGAAGGGCCCCGGTCAGCTTTTCACCGACCTCATTATCGTAGGTGAGGTTATAGCGGCGCGGCAGCAAAGCATGAGTGGATGAAACAAAGATCGCGCCCCGTTCCCACTTTAGGAGGGGTATTTTGTTCAGCGCGGGCGCATGCATCGGCCGATCGGAAAAGAAGGCGCGAAGGCGGGGACCGCCCTGTATCCAGAGGTTTCGATACCGGTCATTGCGGCGCATGAAATAATTGGCGGGATCGAACCATGGTGCGGCTGAGACCGGGTCTTCACCGGCCGCGCATATGGTTTCAGCGACCGGGGTTTCCCCGTAGAGATCCAGTAGGATCGTGCCCATCGAAACCCGCTCAACCGTATCGAGATGTTCGGTCAGCATTTTGAGATTACGGCTGTCACAGTGCGGATAGACCAGAAATTCGTCGGGATCGACGACAACGCATCAGTGTTTGTTTGCGTAGCGGTGCATCAGACCGTTCAGCCAGTGAACGCCAAAGTTTGCTTTGCGATAGCTTTTGTCAGTGGTCCACAGCGAAACGTCCTTCGCTTTGGCCAACAGCTGGTCCGACCCGTCATCTGAGCCATTATCGACAATCAAAAAATGATCAACGCCGAGGTTACGGTAGTATTCCAGAAAGTAGGGAATACGCGGGCCTTCGTTTCGAAGGGTAGCGAACAGCAGAATGTCGCCAGCCTTGATCGCGTCTGTGTTGGTGTTGTGTTTCTTCAGATCAACCAAACGCAAAGCGGCCGTTAGCAAGCGGCGTTTCCGCTCATACCGGCGGGAATATGCGGCGAAGGGTTTCATCTTATCAGCAATCCACAAGGCTTAATGCAGGAATAAGCTGCTGAATTGGTAAAGAAAAGGACTTGCAGGCTGGTGAAACGAGATCGCCATGCTTTTGGGTTGAACTTTGCCTGGCTGCAACTCAACCGCTTCAGGTCTTGTAAAGCCCAGTCGCACGCCAGCGCCAGGTGTCGCGCAACATCTGTTCCATCGTTGAATGTTCAAGCTTCCACCCGAGTTTTTCTTCGGCTTCTTTGCTGCCTGACACCAGTTTCGGCGGATCACCTGCCCGCCGTGGCCCTATCTTTTGTGGCACCGGGCGATTTGTGACCGCGGCGGCTGCATCGATTACTTCGCGCACGGAAAAACCTGATCCCGTGCCCGGGTGAAGCGTCAAAGGGGCGCCGCCTTCCAGCAGCCAATCTATCCCACGCACATGCGCATCGGCCAGATCCATGACATGCAGGTAATCTCTGATGCAGGTGCCATCCAGCGTTGCGTAGTCGTCACCAAAAATTGTGATTTCGGCGCGGTCGCCCGCAACGGCGTCAAGAACGAGAGGCACGAGATGGGTTTCTGGTTCATGATGCTCACCAATCTGGCCTTCAGGATCGGCCCCGGCGACATTGAAGTATCGAAAAGTGACGGCGCGAAGGTCACTTGCCGCGCAATAATCCTCAATCATCTGCTCCATCGCCAGTTTCGATGCGCCATAAGGATTGATTGGGTTTTTCGGGTGATCTTCGGTCATCACCTCGGTCTGCGCTTCGCCATAGATGGCGCAGGTAGATGAAAACACCAGCTGGTTGACCGATGCGCGCGCCATTGCATCCAGCAAGTTCATCGACCCGACGACGTTGTTGCGCCAGTACAGATCAGGGCGCTGCGTGCTTTCGCCGACATTGGATAGGGCTGCAAAATGCATCACCGCATCAGGTTGCGCTTCACTGAAAGCCGCGTCCAGATCGGCAGGGTTCAGCAGGTCGCCTTCGATGTAAGGGCCGAATTTGACAGCTTCACGCCACCCCGTGCGAAAATTGTCGAAAACAACTGGCTTGTGCCCTGCGGCCTTCAAAAGTTTGCATGCGTGGCTGCCGATATAGCCAGCGCCGCCAGTGACAAGAACCGTCGCCATTTGGCGTTCCCCTTCAGAGTGTGCCCGCTGGGCCCTAACGGGGAAGCTTTACTCCGCCGCTTCAGAAATCGCCATCATCGACACAAGAAAATCGCCAAATTCTTGCCGCAAGTCATCTCGGGCGAGGGCGAATGCGACGGTCGCTTGTAGAAAGCCCGCTTTGGACCCGCAATCATAGCGCTGGCCTTCGAACTGGCAGCCATAGGTCGCAACACCGTGGCGGATATCGTCAGCGATGGCGTCGGTCAGTTGGATTTCCCCACCGGCGCCAACTTTCATCGCGGCAAGGTTGGCCATAACGCTGGAATTAAGAATGTATCTGCCAATGACGGCGAGGTTGGATGGCGCATCTTGGGCGTCTGGTTTTTCAACCATGCCCTTCATTTCAACCAAGCGGCCGTTGCGACCCTTGGGGTCGATCACACCGTGAGAAGAAATCTGGCTTTCTGGTACGCTCATTGCGGCGACGATGTTGCCGCCAGTCTGTTCAAAGGCGTCGACCATCTGGCTCAGGCACGGCTGGTCAGAGGCGATGACATCATCGGGCAGGATCACAGCAAACGGTTCATCGCCAATCAGACGCCGAGCGCACCAAACGGCGTGGCCAAGACCAAGCGCTTCTTGTTGACGAATATAGCTGATCGCGCCTGACGCCATGTTTGAGGGTTCGATTGCCGCCAGAAGATCGGTTTTGCCCTTTGCTTTCAACGAGCGGACAAGGTCCGGCGCGCCGTCAAAATAGTTTTCGAGCGCCGATTTGCCTTTTGCCGTGACAAAAATGAAATCGGTGACCCCGGCTTCCCGGGCCTCATCAATTGCATATTGGATCAGCGGCCTGTCGACCAATGGCAATACTTCTTTCGGCACAGCTTTTGTCGCGGGCAAAAATCTGGTCCCCAGGCCTGCCACCGGGAAAACCGCCTTGCGGACTTTTTGCGATGTCATTCGATATCCTTCCAGCAACAAAGTCGCTGATACCCCCTCTCAGCATGTAGACTATACTACCATTAATTCAGGCCTTCGACGGCGATTATGTGGCGAATCTAAGGGGATACGCCAAGGTTTGTGAGAAGGGTCACAATCTGTGCAGCGGCGCCGGGTCGCAAAGGCTCGGCGACATAACCCGTCATTACCGGCTGGATCGGCGTCTCGGTCAGGTCGCCAATCCTGTATTTGGAAGCTTTTGGCCTGAGGATGACGTCAAAACCCCGCCTGGCCGCGACCCTTTCAAGTTCCTTCTTCACGCGAATGAAACGTCTTGGGACATGGGGGCGGGCACCCATCCGTTCTCGTTCCAGGATGCCACCGACATGCCGCCAAAACCCGGTCGAGAACGAAACCCGCAGCCGCTTGGCGCTTATCTCAAAATCCATGATCGTGGTTTCACATCCGGATCGAGCAAGTCGTTCAGCAAGGGTATAAATCTTCCGTCTGTTTGCGGTTGTCGCGACTAAGGCCGCGCGCGGACGTCTTGCGAGTTTGTAGTCGATGAAGGGCTTCGGCCTTGGACTGCGGGGCCGCGAAAAGAGGTCGCCGCGTTTTGGCCCCTCCACGAAACGCTTGCGGCCCTCTTCCAGGCCCTGAACCATTCTTTCTTCAATCCAGACCGCTTGTCTGCGCGACATGCGGCCCAACTGGACAAACTTCTTCAGTCTACCGGTCTGTTCCTGCTCAAACCGTTCAATCTTTGTCTCTACCCAATCTGGGTTGCCGTGGGTCAGGCTGTAATTGACCCGACTGGTGGCGATCTGGAAAAGATCACGCGGTGCGCGATTGGCTGCGCGCTCGCTGCTTTCTGCATAGGCGTGGTGGACTTCGGCAAACGGCGCGATCGCTGCGCCCCAACCAGCTTTGACCAGACGTAGGCAAACATCGCTTTCATCCAGGAAATAATGAAACTGCTCATCAAACCCGCCGATTTCCTTAAGGGCAATGTTACGAAACGCTGAATTCACACCGACGGTTGACAGAAAGAGTTCTCCCTTGGGGTCGTTGAACTGGGCGTCTTTTATGTCGTTGAGGGCAAGCGAGGCATGGTCTCCGTAACGATCGATCAGCGCGCCGCGCCACTGAAAATCAACACCATTGCGACCTCTGACAAACCCGCCGACCGCGCCGACATTTGAGTTGTCAAAGGGCTTAATCAATTAGGTCAGTCAGTCTGGTTCTGGCGCCGCATCGTCATCAATGAAGACCAAAATCTCGCCACGCGCCTGACTGATGCCGATATTGCGCGATTTTGAGATGTTTTGCTCAATGCACTGCAAATAGGTCAGCCGGTCGATGAATTCGTCCGTTGCGCCATGGTCGCGAATGTCTGGCTCAGCGCCAACAATGATGACTTCAAAGTCGCGCATGCGCTGCTGTTGTAGCGCTTGCAGTAGCGATAGGAATTCCTTTGGCCTGTCTCGCGTCAGAGCGATGACTGAGACGCGGGGGTTACTCACGCAATGTCCCGTTCAGCCAGCGCAGCTTCAATCCTTGGGCGGTCTTCAGGGTTGTTCAGTTCCCAGAATGTTGCGCCCAGGGCTTCGACTTGTACGCAATGAACCGCGTGTCCATTTTCAAGAAACCGCAATTGTTCCAATCCTTCGCGCCGTTCCAGTGGTCCTTCAGGCCAACTCATATAGGCTTTAAGTGCAGTTGGCCGGTAAGCGTAGACGCCGACATGATGCCAAACCTCTGGGGTGTCATCGGTCCAGTCCGCTTCAGTGTAGGGCAGTACTTCTTTGGAAAAATATAATGCCTCGCCGTTTGGGCGCAGAACAGCTGTCGTGCCACCGACACGACCCGCACGGCGATCCTGTTGAAAGCCGCGAAGGCCGTTCGCATCGCATTTCAGAACAGGGGTGGCCATCTGACGGGTTAGGTCGGCTTGCATGGCTGTGATCAGCCCTTCGACGAACCAAGGCGGCGTCAGGGGCGCATCGCCTTGCAGGTTTACGATGATATCGGCGTCTTCAATCTCTGGCAGTGCTTCTGCGCAACGCTCAGTTCCGTTGCGTGCGTCAGACGAGGTCATGATCACATCGGCGCCGAATGCTTTCGCATGATCTGCGATCCGGTCATCATCTGTCGCCACCGCCACTCGGTCGACGCCACTGACGGCCATTGCAGCATCCCAGCTGCGTCGGATCAGTGTCCGATCTACGCCGGTTGCGCCTGTCAGTGGCGAAAGCGGCTTGCCGGGATAGCGGGATGAGGCGTAGCGGGCTGGGATCAGGATCGTAACCGACATCAGCTTAGACGATCTCTACGCCGGGCGCATAAGCGATGAAGAACGGATTGTCGTCGCCTGGTTTGCCATAAGCGAGCGGCTGGCCAGCCTTTCCAAAGACATCGACTTCACCACCTGCCGCCTTCAGTACGGCGTGACCAGCGGCGGTATCCCATTCCATCGTTCGGCCAAGGCGGGGGTAAAGGTCCGCCTCACCTTTCGCGAGAAGGCAGAATTTCAACGATGATCCGGCAGGTTTGAATTCAGCGACTTGATACTTGGCGATGTAGTCTTCCGTCGCCTGATCGCGATGTGAAGCAGAAGCGACGACCTTAAGTGCAGAATTGTCCGGCGTTGGCACTGACATGGGTGAGGTCGGGCCGGAACTATCCAGATCGAACACGCCGGTTTCTTCGATTGCGCCGCCTTCGTCGGTGGTCATGAACAGCCGACCTTTTGCAGGCGCATAAACCACGCCGCGTTTCGGCGCGCCATTTTCGATCAGCGCAATGTTAACCGTGAAATCGCCGCCTCGTTTGACGAATTCTTTGGTGCCGTCCAGCGGGTCTACCAAAATGAACTGGGTCTCACGCGCGCCACCATGCGACGTCGCCATTTCTTCCGTTACGATCTGCATATCTGGCATCGCCGCACGTAAACCAGCGTAAATCACCTTGTCCGCCGCCAGATCGGCCTTTGTCACAGGACTTTCATCTGCCTTGGCTTCGACCCCAAAATCGTCGCTTTCATAGATTTTCATGATCTCGCGACCGGCTTCGATGGCAAGGCGGCGGAAAATCGCCGCAACTGGTTGTGACATCTCGTAAGGCTCCTCAGCTTTGCGTCCGTGTATACATGAGATACCCTTATGATAAAGAACGTCGGTCAAATTGGCCTCCGACATCAGGTTTTATAGAAATGGCCATGCGCCCGTACTAAAATCCCCATGCGACTTTTATCAACGGGTTGCTCAACTACAGCTTCCTGATCTGGGCGCTGACCGTTCGTGCGCTGCGCGAGGCGTCAGGCGGCGCCATGCTGGGCGTCTTGCGCGGGATTGTTATGGCGGCGGCCTTCTGCATTGCTTTCTATTTCGTGATGAATTTCTTCGGCCTGGGCGGTCTGACTGTTCGCGGCGATATGATGGTGTTTATCCTGATTGGCGTCGGCTTTTTCTTCATGATGAAGTTCACGACGATCGCGGCGATGCGAGCCATGCAAAAAAGTTGGGGCCTGTGGGCGCATCCGCACCTGTCGCCAGCGATCTTCGTCTACGCGGAAAGCCTGGCGGTTCTTTACAACTGGACGATCGCGATCAGCGTGATTTATCTGGCGAACGGGCTGATCAAGGGATCGTTTGATCTGCAACAGCCGATCATCTAGTTCCCCACCTTTTTCCTTTGCTGGCTGATCGGCGTCGGCGTCGGAATGGTGATCGGATTTCTGCTGTTCTATTTTTCGTGGTTCATGATGGTGAAGCGGATCCTATTCAAACTAATGTTCTTCACATCAGGCAAGTTCACGAACGCAAACCTGATCCCAAACGACATGCTGTTGATCTTTCTGTGGAATCCGCTGTTTCATCTGATCGATCAGATGCGCGATGCGGCTTTTGTGAACTACACCGCGCACCATACCAATATGTACTACCCGCTTTTTGTAAGCTTCATGTTCCTGCTAATTGGACATATTCTGCATGATTACATGCTTCGAAACCGGAACGTGATGACGGGGTAGGGCATGCCTTACTTGGATTGAATGACCGTTGTCGTTGGGAATGGGATATCGATGCCCGCGCTGTCCAGCGCCTCTTTCGCACCGCGTGTCAGGTCGAACTTCAGCGGTGCATAGTCCGTCCTGTCGCACCAGACGCGCATTGTGAAATCGACAGAACTTGCGCCGAGGGCAGTGACCATCAGGAAGGGTTCGGGCGTATCCAGAATGCGGTCTTCGTCATCCATCAGTTTGCGCAACGCCGCTTCCGCGACCTTGAGGTCAGAGCCATAGCTGACGCCAAACACCAGATCGACGCGTCGTGTATCGTGATGGGAATAGTTGATGATCGAGCCTGACCAGATCGCGCTGTTCGGGATGATGATCTGAACATTATCCAGTGTCGCCAGTTCTGTGGTGAACAGGTTTACTTCCTTCACCGTGCCGGCGTGCCCGCCCGCTTCAATGTACTGGCCCATCTTGAAAGGCCGAAACAGCATCAGCATGACGCCGGCGGCCACGTTCGACAGTGTGCCCTGCAAGGCCAGGCCGATCGCCAGACCGGCGGCGCCGATGACCGCAATCAATGATGTTGTCTGAACGCCGAACCGCGCCAGCACCATGATTATGGTAAAGGCGATAATGGCGTAACGGGCCATTGAGCCGATGAAGGTGAAGAGGGTGAGATCCAGTTCTTCGTGATCCAGCGCCTTTTCGGTGATGAAACGTTTGACCCACGCGGCCAGCAGGAAGCCGACGATCAGGATTGCGCCTGCGAAGATCACGTTTAAGATGTTGCTGATGAGCCATTCCATGATGAGCGTCCTCGTCAGAAAAAAACAAGGTCCGCAGATAGCTATCTGCGGGCCTTCAATGCAAGCGGACGCGCCGTCGCGGTTTGCGGCGTGCGGTTATTTCGACATGTGAACAACACGCTGCGGGAACGGAATCTCGATCCCATCGGCATTCAACTGATTGTAGACCGCCTCAGGCGCCCCATCACGGATGTCGAACCAGTGGGCGCCATTGCAGAACGGGCGCACCAGAAAATCGACCGAACTTTCGTTCAGCGTTTCAACTTCGATGAATGGCGCCGGGTCTGACAAAACATGCACCATCCCCTCAAGCGCCTTGCGGATCGACGCTTTGGCCGCTGTGATGTCCGTGCCGTAGGCGACGCCAAACACCATGCCGACGCCGCGGACTTCATGATGTGAGTGATTGGTGATCTTGTCGCCCCAGATTGCGCTGTTCGGGATGATGATGTGCTGGGCGTCAAATGTGCTCATATCCGTTGTGAACAGATTGATGTCATCGACCTTGCCGAAAGTACCGGCAGCATCAACGAAATCACCGATCTTGAACGGACGAAACAGCATGATCATCACATCCGCCGCCAAATTGGCCAGCGTACCCTGTAGCGCGAGACCAATCGCCAGACCGGCCGCGCCGATCAGAGCGACAAATGACGTTGTTTCAATGCCAAAGCGTCCCAGCACCATCAGCCCTGCAAGGACGATGATTGCGTAACGGGCGAGTGAGCCGAGGAAGCCGAACAGCGTATCGTCCAGCGCTGGATGGCTTTCGCCCATGCGGCCGATCATCCGCTTCACCAGGCCGACGACCCAGAAGGCCGCTATGATAATCGCGATGGCGACCAACACGTTTATCGAATTGTCGAGGAGCCATTGGCCCCAGATCGTTGCGTCTTCCATACGTCCCTCCGAGTTTGCTCGGAAGGTTTATGGTGTCGATTCAGACCCTATGAAGGAGACAAAGAGGCAAGATCATGCCGCCCGCGCTACGCAGATGATGAAGGCCGCTCTTTCACATTGGCGAACCATGTGTTTAGCGCTACGCAATCTTCAGGCGGACTTTGGCGCAGCACGCGCATGAAACCTATTGCGACCGAAGCTGTGATGTCAGCGATGGTAAAGCGGTCGCAGGCGACAAAGGGCGACACCTCAAGACGCGCATTCAAATCGCGGAGCGACTTTTCCACACGGGGTTTGCACGCCTCACCCCATTCGGGGACCTGTACATGCTCTAACGCGTTCATCGCCGGGATCGTATGTCGAATGACCTGCGCGATGTTCAAAAGCAGCCCCATTTCAACGCGCCGCTGCCACATCTCAATTTGCGCCGCCTCCATCGGGTGAGACCCCATCAGATTTGGATCCGGATACAGCGCCTCAAGGTAGCGGCAGATTGCAACGGTTTCCGATAGAAAGGTGCCATCCGACAGTTCAATCACCGGGATCTGGTGCGTTCCGGCGCGCGAAAGGTGCTCTTCCTGGAAATGCTGACCAGACATGATGTCCAGTTCAACCCGTTCAACTTCGACGCCCTTTTCGGCGAGGAAAACGCCTACGCGGCGCGGGTTAGGCGCACGGCGCGATTCGTAGATGCGGACAGGGGTGGGCAAAGACATCAGGCATCCTCCTTCAAAGACGGAATGATTGTGCCGGGTTGGCGCTGTGATCAAGCGCGGCGGGCAAAGAACGTCACGGCGCCCATCGCCATCAGCGCCGCGCCACCGCCCCGGTTCATCCATTTCAAGACTGATGGGCTTTTCAATCGATCCCGCAATTCGCTGGCCGCAAAAACGTAGATCAGCGCATTGATCACCGCGAGCGTTGTGAACGTTGCGACCATGACAGCCAGTTGAGGCGCTGCTGGCGCGCTGGGGTTCAGAAACTGCGGCACGAATGCGATGAAAAAGACGATGCCCTTGGGATTGGTCGCGGTTACGGCAAAGGCGTGAAAGGCCATTTTTAGCCCGGACGTCGCCGCCGCTTTGCCTTCCAATCGCTGGGCTTCCGCAGGGGCGGTGAAAAGTTTGTACCCAAGCCAGATCAAGTATGCGCCGCCGATCCATTTGAGGATGGTGAATGCCGTCGCCGACGTCGCCAGCAGCGCGCCCAGACCCACCACCGACAGGGTCATCGCCAAGAGATCGCCAAAGAAAACGCCGATCACCGTCCAAAGCGCTGTGCCGCGTCCGGCGCCAATTGCATATGAAATGACCAGAATAATCGTTGGTCCGGGAATGATCAGCAGGATGGTTGAGGCTGCGACGAAGGCCAACCAAAGCTCAATAGTCATGTGGGGGTCCATTCTTCAACTTCGGCGGGGGCGACCCACCAGCCAGGCTCTGCCTGACGTATTTGTGCCGAGGCGTTCAGTGCTTCCGCTTCAGTTGCAAAGATCCCGAAACATGTCGCGCCGGATCCTGACATTCGATGGAAGAGGCAGGTTCTGTCCCATGCGAGGGCGCTTAGCGCCTTGCCGATTTCGGGCCGCAACTTCCGCGCGGCGCTTTCCATGTCGTTGCGCTGCGTCGTCAGCCAGCTTGTCAGGTGGGCAAGATCACTGAATTGCGCAGGCGGCTGAGCGCCAGCGGGGTTTTCCCGTCTTTCCAATCCGGCAAAAACCTCTGCGGTTGATAAAGGCGTCATGGGATTAACCAAAACAACCCAGAAGCCAGGAAAAGCTGGCGCTGGTGAAAGGCGTTCCCCGATGCCGCCGACAATTGCGGGGGTTTGCGCAAGACACATGGGCGCATCTGCGCCGAGGGCGAAGGCGATATTATGCAGATCAACCCGATCTGACCCGGGCCATATCCGCGATAGAAGTCTAAGCGCTGCGCCCGCATCCGCCGATCCGCCGCCAATACCAGCAGCGATAGGCAGGTTTTTCTGCAGATGCAGCGCCGCGCCTGGCGCCGCGCCCAGTTTCACAGCCAAGGCCGCCGCCGCCGCCAGCGTCAGGTTGTCTTCGCCCGTGCTGAGGCCATCGCCAAACGGCCCATCCACGGACAATCCAAGGCCGCTTGCTGGTTCTGCAGTGATCAGATCGCCAATTTTCGGAAAGACGACCATCATCCGAAGGGTGTGAAACCCTTCTGGCTGTCTGCCCAGTACATGCAGGAAGAGGTTAACCTTGGCGCGGGCGACTTCAGCCAGCGCAGGCGCGTCAGCCGTCATCTTTCGCTGCTGCCGCCGGATCGCCACTTTCTGCATTTTCTTCTTTTAAGACCTCACTTAGACCGATCTGCAGCTTTCGCACAATACGCTTACGATCGTCTTCTTCGGGGTCGAACGAAAGTGCGCGCTTCCACTGAAACTCAGCTTCCAGTGTGCGCCCAACTTTCCAAAGCGCATCGCCAAGGTGGTCATTGATCACCGGGTCGATAGGGCGGAACTCTACCGCCTTTTCCAGCTGGATAACTGCGTTTTCGTAGTCGCCTGTAAGGAAGTAACCCCAGCCAAGGCTGTCGATGATGTATCCGTCTTCAGGGCGCTGGGCGACGGCCTTGCGGACCATTTCCAGCGCCTCTTCCAGGTTTTCACCGCGATCTAGCCAGCTATAGCCAAGATAATTCAGCACCAGGGGATGATCAGGTTCAAGATCAAGCGATTTCCGGAAATCGGCAATCGCAAGATCCCATTGACCAGAGCGTTCGAAACAAATCCCGCGCTCGTAATAAAGCACCCAATTTTCTCGCCCCAGCGCAGCCATCAGATCGATTGCCCGGGCATAGGCGACCGCGCCTTCCTCAAACCGTTTTAAATGACGCATGAGATCGCCAAGCGCCAGTTGAACATCAACTGCCTCAGGCTCATGGCGAGCCAACGTCGTCAACGCTTCTACCGATTTGTCGTGTTCTTCCAGTCGATAAAGCGCTTCTGCGCGGCCAATTTCGGCTGAGCGGGAAAGCGGGCTGTCGCCGGGAATGGATTCGTACGCTTTTACCGCAAGCCCATATTGTTCCTGACCTTCAAGAAGCTCGGCAGATAGCAAGGCGGCATCGGCTAGCTTTGGGTGCAGGTGTTGCGCCAGCCGGGCGTAAAACAAGCTGAGACGTACTTCGGATTCTTGCCCTTGCCCTAACGCAGATGCGAGGCCGAATAATGCCTCAGCCGCACCTTCTTGCGGCGTATTGATGAGCAGATAAGGCGTTTCACCAGCGGCGAGCGCGGCAATCTCTGCCTCAAGCATCGCGTCGCCAACCGAAACGCCGATAGCAGCATCATACAGCGCTTTCGCGCCCTCATCATCGCCTTTCAGGCGCAGAACTGCGCCATAGGCGTTCGCCATCCGACCTGTCGGCGCGCGAAGTTCCTTGATGGCGTTCTGAAAGGCTTCATCCGCTGCGTCGAGATCACCGCGAAGAGCGGCGATCAGGCCTTGGTGATACCGGCCAAAAATCTGAAAGATTGTCCGCTGATCCAGCGTATCGAATTCGGTCGAAATCTCTCCAAGTCCCGTTGACGCCCACGCCGCCAGCAAGGTGTGGATCAGGGGGTGAAAGGCCTCTGGCCGATCATCAAGCCGCTTTTTCGCTGCTGCGAAATCCCCTGACGCAAAGTCGTTTACGGTCAGCATCAAGTTCGCCGCGCGATGACTTTCATCAAGTTCAAGCAAATGCCGCGCAATCGGCATTGCCGCTTTAACCCGCCCTGCAGCGGACTGATAGATGATGGTTTGTTCCATCAAAGCAGGGTTTCCGGGGTCGCGCGCCAGCGCCTTTGCGAAGTAAGAGCCAGCCTCATCCACATTCGATTGCGACGCAGCATGGCGGCCCGCCAGATAGGCGCCAGAGAACCCCGACAGGAAATTCCCACTTGTTGCGGGCAATCCGCTACCCAAGTAAGCGCCATTCAGCGATTGCGATTGTGCGGGAAGTGAGGCCGCGAGAATCGTTGCAAAGGCGACGCTGAGACTGCGAAGCATAGAGTTTTCCTTACCTATCTTTGCCGTAATATAGGCATGGCGCGCCGTCGCGTCTCGTCCGAATAGAAAAATTTTTGTCAGGAAGCCCTTATTATGCCTCATCTTTGACCTAGCTTACCCACCGTTACGGTGTGCGACGCATAGCTGCTCTGCGAAAAAAGTCTTTATTTCGCAGGTGCAATAAGCATATAACCGCCGTCACGCCAAACGAGATGTAAGTTTCCGCAGGAGGAGCCAATGGCTCTTGATGACGATCTTTTGAGTTTCACGAATGAGCAGGGTCGCCGTGCGCGCAAACTGTTCGCGGCTGTTGTTTTGGCCGCCCTTGATGACGCCATCAAGGATGAGAAAACCTATGGCCCCGGCAAAGGCGCCGAGGGAATTGCCCGTTGGGCGAACTCGCGCGATGGCATTGAAGTGCTGACCAACGCCGGGATCGAAGTAAACTCCCGCACGGTCGACGGCCTCGTCGCCTTTGTAAAACGTGGCGTGCGCGTATCCAACGCGCTGAGCCTGAAAGACGATTCGGAGAAGGTGGCGGCCTGATCTGCCCCTCTTTGCTGAAAAGGGCGCCCGTTGCGGCGCCCTTTTTCGTTGCGCCTTTTTGATTGCAACGCGCGGGACCCCTTCGCATTCTCTGAATAACTTTAGAGGAGGCGTACATGTCCTGGTCCATCCATCACGTAAATCTGCAAGCGAAAGACGTCCGCAAAACAGCGGCGTTCTACACGTCCATTCTGGGAATGTCCGAAGGCGAATGGGTGCTGCCCGAATCTGCTGGCTACATCCCTGTTTCGCCTGACCGGCTGGCGTTGTTTGACGATCCCAGCCGCGATGGGCAGGCGGCAGGGCTGCATCTGATCAAGCCAGACCCCGATTTCGCGCAAAAGAACGGCTTCAAGCTGAACCCCTCGGTCGGGGGGCATTTCGCCATACAGGTCAGCGACATGAATGCTGTGATCAAGCGGCTGCAGGCGGCAAACATACCCTATGATGACGCCGGGGAGTTTGCGATTCCCGGCCTCTGGAATATCTATTTCCGTGACCCAGAGGGTAACCTGATCGAAGTGAATCAGAGGGTTTGACAGATGAACACCGTAGAATTGCCTTTCGACGCCGATGAAATGCTTGCGGGCCTGCGCCCGTGGGTGGAATGCGAAAGCCCGACATTCGACAAGGCTGCAGTGAACCAGATGATGGATCTGGCGTCTCGCGATCTGGCGATGATGGGTGCGACGGTGGACCGAATCCCAGGCCGTATGGGCCTTGGTGATGTTGTGCGCGCCCGCTTTGCGCATCCCAAGGCAGACCAGCCAGGTATTCTGATTGCCGGACATTTAGACACTGTCCATCCGGTCGGGACATTAGAAAAGCTGCCATTCCGCCGTGAAGGCGACCTCTGCTACGGGCCGGGGATATGCGATATGAAGGGCGGCAATTACCTGGCGCTTGAAGCCATACGCCAGCTTGCGCGTGCGGGCGCGGAAACGCCACTGCCAATCACTGTCCTGTTCACCCCGGATGAGGAAATCGGCACGCCATCGCAGCGCGATCTGATTGAGGCGGAAGCATCGCGCGCTCGCGCTGTATTGGTGCCTGAACCCGGGCGTCCTGGCGGCGGCGTCACTTCAGGCCGCTACGCAATCGCCCGGTTCAACATTCGCACGATTGGCACGCCCAGTCATTCGGGCGCAAAACTGTTTGAAGGCCGCTCGGCAATTGCTGAGATGGCCCGCAGGGTGCTGGACATAGAAGCGATGACGGGCCCGGACTGCACCTTTTCCTGCGGTGTCTTTCACGCCGGACAATGGGTCAACTGCGTCTCGTCTGAGGCGGAGGCTGAAGTGCTGACCATGGCCAAACGACAGGAAGATCTGGACGCAGGCGTTCAGCGGATGCTTGCGATGGCCGAACCGGGTGTCTTTGAAGTCACCCGCGGCGTCACCCGCCCTGTGTGGGAACCTGATGCAGGATGCCTTGAACTTGTTATGCTGGCCGAACGCCTTCACAGCGAGGTCGGCCTTCCTTTCAGACACGAAAGTTCAGGCGGCGGATCTGACGGCAACTTCACAGGCGCCATGGGCATTCCGACTTTGGATGGTCTTGGTGTTGATGGCGACAAATTTCACACGCTCGAAGAACACATCGTCGTCGATAGTCTGGCATCCAGAGGCAAAGTATTTGCGGGAATGTTGATGGGCATAAAATAGCGAACACGCTCTTCTATGATCCCAAAGTACGCGCGCTACACGCTTTCCCCTTCTCGGGGAAACGCGGAGGTCACGTCATTGCAACCTGCAAAACCCGCCGCGTATTTTCGCCAGATATCAACGCCAGTTTATCGGATGGAAAGATGGTACGCATCTTCTGGTCACGCGCATTGGCCAATGCTGCGACCACATGACTGACGCCGGTTACATCGAAGGCCGTCGTTGTCGCCCCATCGAAATCTGACCCAAACGCCAGATGTTCATAGGGGTCGTACCGGCCATGCCGCCCTTCCATTTCTTCTACGAAATGCGGCTCTGACAGGGTATCCAGCGCGGCGACAAAGCTTTCGACTAAGCGCTGCATCTTGGCCAGATACGGTTCATCATCTGTCCAGCCCATTGCCGACCGCCAGAAGCCGATGCCGATCAATCCGCCCGTAGAAGCGACGGCACGTATATCGCCTTCTGACAGGTTCCTCGCACGGGGGTTCACCGCCTTGATGCCAGCATGAGAGATGATGATCGGCTTTGGCCCATCTTCCCGGGTCAGCGCCATGCCGCTGGCCTCGCGGATAAGGGCTGACGATGCATGCGCAAGATCGACGACGATCCGTCGATCAAAGCACAGGTTTAGCCATTTGCGACCCGCTGCAGTCAGCCCACCTTTACCGGCTGAGTTTTCCGAGGCGCCGCCTAAACCGTTCGAGAAACGATGCGTCGGCGCCATCATGCGGAATCCGGCTTCGTAAAGTTCATCAACCGTCGCTTCGACACGCTCAGCCGGGTCATCATCCGCCAGCCAGTGCAAGCCTTCCAAAGCCAACATGACACCGATATTTGGTCGCCCGTCGCCTCGCGTTAGTCCGTCAAGATCGCCGCCTTGCATCAGGGGTACAGCCTCAAACGGCGCTGTTTCGGACTGGCTGTCGCGGGTCATTTCATGGAACCGCCGTGCAATCGCCAGCGCGCGGCTGCGGCGCTTGCGGTTTCGTTCCCGCGCAGGGGTCAGCAGTTCGGTAGGAAACAAACCATGGCTTTGGTCAAAGCTGCGCGCAGACACCACCAGACGGTCTTCGTCATTGCGAAACGGCAACGGCGTCCAGGTAGGGGCGGCAAACACCTGCAGCCCCATGCCCGCCCGGGCCAGACGTGGCCCATCCACATGCCCGCCGTTGCGGGACGCCATTGGATCAACGCCCCATAAAAGCGTGTCGCAATGAAGGTCAGCCAGGAACATTCCATCAGCTGCAGAATGGAAATCCAGATCGCGAACGTCCGTCTGGTTCGACACACGTTCTGCAATGCGCGCAATGGCGCCGGGCAATCCTCGGGGCAGGTCGACGGGGGCTAGTGGCTTCATTCAGGCCTTTTCAACGTGAAAACATCTTTGACGGTTGTGTAATCGAGGTAACCCATACGCGCTAAAGGTTGATAGATCGTGGGATCAACGAACCCTTCTTTCAGAATATCGTCACTGATGTGTACGCCGACAACCTGACCAAACACAGTTGTGTTCGTCCCGGTGCCGTCATTTGGCAAGACAACCGCCTCGATCAGTTTGCATTCGAACGCTGCAGGGCTTTCGGCGACGATTGGCGCCTTAACGACCTGACCGGCCACCTCGGTCACGCCGGCGGCTTTGAACTCACTTTCCCCAATGGGCAAATGCGCTGCGGTCGCGTTCATTGCGTCCATCAAAGCCGTCGAAACCAGGTTTACCGTGAATTCGCCAGACGCCTTGATGTTGGCGAGGGTATCTTTTCTCTCTCCGGCCAATTCCCCCAGCTTTGCTCCTGTGAATGCCACGGAAACTGCTGGCGGCTCATATGCAGCGCCATTGAAAAAGCTGAATGGCGCCAGGTTTGAAACGCCATTTTCATCGACACTGGCGACCCAACCAATGGGACGTGGGGTGATCAGGGCGTTGAACGGATTGCGGGGCAGGCCGTGGTCATCCAGGCCGGGGCGGTAAAACATGAGTATTCCTTTTGTCTCAGGTGCTTTGCACCTTGCTCGCGGCCATGCTACCGGGCAGGCCAGGCGGCGCAAGTGGTTAGCGTGGCGACAGTCTGTGCGCAAAGAGGGTGGGTCAGATGTTCAATCTGGCGGTTGAAACAGCAGAGGATACCGATGAAGTCGAATGGCTTTATGACCTTGCCTTTGCGCCCGGCCGTCAGGCGTTGTCATCCTATCAACTTCGCGAAGGCGTCGCCCCTGTTTCTGAACTGTGCATGGCCGCACGCGATGATCTGAATGTACTGGCAGGTGCGATCCGCTACTGGCCGGTGTTGATTGGCGATGCTGGGGACAAGGCGCTGCTGCTTGGCCCGGTCGCCACTCATCCTACCAGACATGGCGAAGGTTTAGGCGCCTGGCTGATTGGTGAAACGCTGGATACAGCGCGTGATCTTGGATGGTCGCGTGTTATCCTCGTGGGGGATGAACCTTATTACAGCCGTTTCGGGTTCACTCGTGCGGCAGCGGGTGGCATCAGCTTTCCACCGCCTACAAACCCTGATCGGCTGCTGGCCAATTCGTTGACACCAGGCGCCTTTGATGGCGTTTCAGGTCAGGTCAGGCGGGCTTTCTAACGGCACTACAGCCACTGCCCAGCTTCAATAACGCCGTGCTTTAGCAGTTGCTGAGAGCTCCATGAAAACTTTTCAGAACAGGGCCACTTAAACGATTTAACCCCGGCTGAAAAATTCGGATGCCGCCTCAGCGCTGTCGCGCGGCGCACGGACATCAATGCGAAAGTTGGATTATTATGCCAGGGGCAGGAAATCGCGTTGTAGACTTCATCTTCAAACCAAAGATCAGATCTGATCCGCACCGCAGAATCGGCCCAGAACAGGGCAGGGCGGTTTACACGCGTCATGTCACGCGGGGTGAATTCCTCAAACCGCCATCCAAGACCGCCAAAAACCTCGGCCTGCTCTTCACCCCGTTCGAACCCGTACCAGCCTTCGGTGTCGAAGTAGACGTCCTGAAGCGAGAATGCATCTTCTTCGCGGCGCAGTGCGTCGGAGTAGATATCAACCGCATAGCCCATTGCGGCCGGACGGCGTTCCCACGACAGAAATTCCGTAAAGTCCTGAATTCGACGCGATTCGTGGTAGGGATAGAACAGAAGCTCACCATTGAAGCAGATCAGCATCCAGCGACCCGCAGCATGTGCAATCAGTTTGTTGATCACCGCAGCGCGGCTGTCAGCATTCGCGATATCAGCGGGCGCCGCAACCAGATCGGCGCGATCAGGCGCTGCTTCAGCCCCGGGGCCGACAGCGATCAGCCGCTCAAACCCCGCGTCTGATAACTGATCCACCGTTTCGGTCAGCAGAAACGACGTTTCGCACAAAATCACCGCAGTTGGTCGCGCCGGGTCTTGTTTTAGCGTCGCTAAACCCTGATCTAAGGAAGATTACCACACAGTCGCCTCGATTAATTTAAGGTTACTTATCCTTGCGAATTAGGGCGAACAAGTGACTAAATCGCATGGGTTACCTATGGGCATTGTTGAGGCAACGTCTGTATGTGCGGGTTTCCAAAACCTGAACTGTCGATACGACTTGTAATTGCAGGCGATGAACTTAAAAGAAGCCTGAATTGCAGTGATTGTTGTGGAATCGCCTCGTTTATCTGCAATAAGCTAAGGTATCTTAACATTTACCGAACAAATATCGTCCTCGGTTAAACTCAGGAGTGAATAAAGTGTCCGAAGATCAACTTGATCGGTCAGAACTGCTGGCTCTGACATCAGAAATCGTTTCAAGCCACGTTTCTAACAACGCGGTCAATCAGAATGATCTGACTACAATGATCCAGACCGTCTTTACAACGCTCGAAGGTCTGTCTGGCCCGAAAGAAGAGCCAGTTGAAGAACTGAAGCCTGCCGTATCGATTAAACGTTCCGTCACAGACGAATACATCGTCTGTCTCGAAGATGGCAAAAAGCTGAAAATGCTGAAGCGTCACCTGAAAACGTCTTATGACCTGACGCCGGAAGAGTACCGCGCGAGATGGGGCCTTACTTCTGACTATCCAATGGTTGCGCCGGCCTATGCGCGCAAGCGTCAGGAACTGGCCAAGAAAATCGGCCTTGGCCGTAAGCGTAAGAAGTAATTGAACGCGACCCCGCCGCCCGTTGCGGGTGGGGGGGATCACAGATACAAAGCGGCGCGCCTGTGACGGCGCGCCGTTTCCTTTTTCGGGATCTCATCATGTCCGCATCAACGCCTGCGCCCAAGAAGCTTTTCATCAAGACCTACGGGTGCCAGATGAACGTCTACGACAGTGAGCGTATGGCTGAGGCGTTGGCGAGCGACGGGTATGAGACGACGGACGCCCCCGAAGGCGCTGACATGGTTCTGCTGAACACATGCCATATCCGCGAAAAAGCGGCTGAAAAGGTCTATTCAGAGCTGGGCCGCGTCAAGAAACTGGCCGCGAAGAAAAAGGCTGATGGTGGCGAAATGCTGGTCGGCGTTGCTGGCTGCGTGGCGCAGGCGGAAGGCGCGGAAATCACCCGCCGCCAGCCGTTAGTCGATGTTGTCGTTGGCCCGCAAGCCTATCACCGCCTGCCCGAATTGGTTGCGAAAGCCAAACAGGGCGAAGCGGCGATCGACACGGATTTTCCCGAAGAGGATAAATTCGCTCGGTCCCGTGGTCCAAAAGCCAAACGCGCGCCAACAGCGTTCCTAACCGTACAGGAAGGCTGCGACAAGTTCTGCGCTTTCTGCGTTGTGCCGTATACACGCGGCGCAGAAATCTCTCGCCCTGCCGATCAGGTGCTGGCCGAAGCACGCGATCTGGTCGAACGCGGCGTTGTTGAAATCACGCTGCTGGGCCAGAACGTGAATGCCTATCACGGCGCCGGGAAAGACCAAGACTGGTCGCTCGCCAAACTGATCCGGGAATTGGCCAAGGTCGATGGGTTGGAACGCATTCGCTTTACTACCTCACATCCGAACGACATGGATGGTGACCTGATCGCCGCCCATGGCGAGGTTGATAAGCTGATGCCATACCTTCATCTGCCCGTGCAGGCCGGGTCCGACCGCATTCTGGATGCGATGAACCGGCGTCATACCGCAGACGAATATATCCGCCTTATCGAACGCATTCGCGCTGTGCGTCCTGATCTGGCGCTGTCGGGCGATTTCATCGTCGGGTTCCCGGGGGAAACAGGAGCAGAATTTCAAGACACCATGTCCTTGATCCGCGAAGTGAACTACGCGCAGGCCTACAGCTTCAAATACTCCGCTCGCCCCGGCACGCCCGCCTCGGACTTACCGCTGGTTGATGCCGCTGAAGCGTCAGACAGGCTTCAGCGCTTGCAAACCCTCCTCCACCAACAGCAGACTGATTTTCAGACCAGCTGCGTTGGTAAACGCCTGCCAATCCTGATCGAAAAACCGGGCCGAATGAACGGGCAGATGATCGGCCGATCGCCTTATCTGCAAGCGGTTCACTTGCAGGCGGCGTCGGCCCTGACCGGGACAATTGTTGAGGCTGATATCATAGCGTCCAAGCCCAATTCGCTGGAGGGGCAGCTGGCGTAGTAACGCTCGCATTCAAGCCTTTTACAACCTGACGAAATCCTCCGCCTGCGATGGTTGGGGCGACTCCTCACAAGTTTGTTTGCCAGGGAATCTTTTTTCCATTTGGTAAATTTTGGTTCTGCTGTAAAAGGGGACAACCTTGGGGTGTTATTGTGTGTGGTGAGGGGGGTGTGATGACGATGCTTAATCGTCGGGAAGCCATCGGTGGGCTGGCCGCTGGGGCGGCCGTTGCTGGTTTCGGACCGGCAAAAGCCCAGTCAAAGACAAAGATTGCATTTACGTTGTTGTTCGAACCAGGCGGCGACGTCGGGTCGGATCCAGAACACATGCGCGGTGTGAACATGGCCCGCGCGTTTCATGGCGATGCCGTTCAGATCGATACGTTTCATTCAGTTCGTGAATGGGGCAAAGGCGACAAAGAGGTTTTTCAGCGGCTGGTCGCTGACGGCTATGACATGATCTTCACAACTTCGGCCGGATACATGCAGTCGACGATTGAAGTGGCCTTTGAGGCGCCGAATGTCTTGTTTGAAAACTGCGCCGGTTACATCCGCTCACGCAATGTATCTAGTCGCCTGTAATTTTCGCATAA
>CALKOT010000027.1 GCA_938092015.1 uncultured Paracoccaceae bacterium | reverse complement strand
ATCAGGGCAAAATGTGTTGCGGCAGAACACCTGTCGAAACTATGATCGACGGGAAAGAAATCTGGCGGGAAAAGTTCGTAGCTTGAACTTGGCCTGACAGACGCCGCCTGAAAATCGGGCAACTGTCAGATCACATCTGAACCACTACAGACAATCCGACAGCGACGCTTGCAACATCAAAAACAAGCAGCTTAATCAATCATACAAACGAGCCAGAGCCTCCAATGCTCAAAACGCTCTGATGCCCCACTTTATACGACGACGGACAGCTCCACCTCATCTGCTTCTGGAAGAACGAAGAGCTCAGCATCGCTTGGTTGATCGTTCGCCATTTCTGAAGCCTCCTTTTAGCAGGCCATCAAATCATTGATCGCGCTTTGCTAATCACAATTGTAGCGTCCGATCGTATGCCCGCAATCGAAAAGTCTGCTGCTAGCGAATGCTAAGCAATTGCGCCGAAGCCACAACCCCGTCTTACATGCCTGCTAAACGTCGATCCAGTTGGGTACCGTCATTTTTCCAGCTAGAACTCAAAACGCATAGGATCGCCGAGAATGCCAGTCGTTTGGGTGTCAGCGACTAGTGAAAAGGTAGCCCTCACAAGCACGCTGTTCAATGTTTTGCACCATGGCCCTCTACGGCTTCGGCTATCCTCAATCTGCCGGAGCACGACGTTCATGCGTGCCAAGAATTCCGCTGACAAGAGGCGTAGCGACCAATCCTGCTTTGCGTAAGATCCGCTGCAATGTCCGTCTGTGCATACCAAGTTGACGGGCCGTTTCAGAGATGTTGCCGTCACAGTGTTCGTAAACTTCATAGATGTGAACCATCCGGACTTGGTTGGGGTCGACTGCGTGTTCTGGAGGTGGAGTCTTTGATCCTGTGGGCGTGTTGAGCGCGACATCAATGTCTTCTGCAGTCGTTGGCTTTGCAATAACGTCGATCGCGCCGGACCGGACAGCAGAAACCGCCGATTCATAGTTGCCATAACCGGTCAGCACGATTGCGCGGGTCGCGGGGTTCCGTTCACGTAGCGCCAGCACCACGTCCACGCCGCTGCCATCTCTTAGACGAAGGTCGACGATGGCGTAGTCCGGCGCATGATCATCAATCGCCATCAACGCATCGACGACAGAGCTTGCGGCTTCGACAGCGTAGCCACGCCGATGCATAGCTTTCGAAAGCCGTGTGCGAAATACTTCATCATCTTCGACGATTAAGAGCGGTTTCAATATAGCTTCAGTTGTATTCAAGGACATTTTCGATCCCTCTCTTTCTCATTTGCATTTAAATATATTTAGAATTGCTTGGCGGTATTGCTTGTGGCGCGTTGCCGCTGCTCAAAGGCTTGTATTGGGTTTGGGTTTCTCCAAGCGGTTACAGACTGACTGTCGAACGGCTTCTCACTGCGACGAAGGGACAACGAGCATAGACGTTTGAGGGCCGACATCTAAATCGAGAGGCATGCGAGGGAATTCGACAGAAAAACTGCGGACGCTTGTCTCCTTTGCGCGAGGCGCGTTAACCCCACCGCTGGGTCGCTGGAGAGTGATGATCGCATTCGGGTACGGAGCCCTGTGTCACAGCATATTCGCCGTCGCTGTCCTATCTATGGTTATCGCCATGTTTTTTGGGATGTCCGAAGGCTTCGGGCGCATCGCCGAACCTTGGAGTCTGTTTGCCAACGCCTTTCTACTCTTGCAGTTTCCAGCCCTTCACTCTTTTCTGCTGTCGAGATCGGGCGGCTGGGTTCTTTCGAGAAATGCGCCATCGGGCCATGGCCGAACACTTTCAACCACAAGCTACGCCATCATCGCTTCTGCGCAGCTATGCGCTCTGTTTCTACTAAGGACGCTGAGCGACGTAGTCTGGTGGCGCGCTGAGGGTGCACTATTTGCGATTCTGTGCTGTCTCTATGGGCTTTCTTGGCTGCTGCTCCTGAAGGCTAGCTTCGACGCTGGCGCAGAAGTTCAGTCCGGCGCATTGGGCTGGATGTCGATGGCGGCAGATCGGCGACCGGTATTCCCAGATATGCCGACGACCGGGTTATTTCGCATCATTCGTCAGCCCATCTACGTCGCCTTTGCTCTGACCCTCTGGACAGTTCCGGTTTGGACCCCCGATCAGCTCGCGGTTGCATCAACGCTGACCGCATACTGTTTGCTTGCGCCTCTCATGAAGGAACGGCGGTTCGAAGCTCGATATGGCGCCCGTTTCCGGAATTACCGCGCTCAGGTACCTTACGCTTTCCCATCTTTCACAAGGACTTCACCTCGTGAATAAAGTGATCCGAAACAATCTCGATATCTACGACGCCGTTTCCGCACAGTGGTGGTCAGATGATATCCGCTGGGTCAGGACGCTGAAGAACCTCGTGCCCGCCAGACTGGCCTGGTTCGACAAGTATATTGAATGGCCGGAAAAAACTGTGCTGGACCTCGGATGCGCCGGCGGTTTCATGGCCGAGGCGCTAGCGAAGAACGGCGCGACTGTGACGGGCATTGACCCAGCAAAGGAAGCCATCGCGGTCGCTCGATCCCACGCCACCGCGGAGGGCTTGGACATCAGCTACGATGTTGGCGTCGGCGAAGCGCTGCCTTACGGCGATGACAGTTTCGATGCTGTAGTTTGTGTAGACGTCCTGGAACATGTCGCCGACTTGCAACGCGTCCTCTTGGAAGTATCGCGTGTCCTGAAGCCCGGTGGCTTGTTCATGTTTGACACGATCAACCGCAATCCCATTGCTCGCTTTGCGACCATCACCGTGGCGGAAGACGTTCTCGGCCTGTTGCCGAAAGGTACTCATGACCCCGAGCTCTTCATCAAGCCAGTTGAGCTTCATGAAGCACTGACAAAGGCCAAACTCGATCCCGGACCGACCTACGGCCTTGGGCCGAAGAGACTGAACGCACGGGGTGATTTTATCTTCGGCCCATTACCACTCAGAACCGTCATTTACCTCGGGATTGCTCATAAATCGGAGGGCGCGGAATGAATGAAGCGGCGCTGTTATTCACCGCCTTGCTGTTCGGTGGCACGACCCTGTTTGCGTTCGGCTTTGCCGGCTTCATGTTCAACGTGCTGCCTGCGGACACCGCCGGAACAGTCATACGCCGGGCCTTTTCGTGGTTCTATCTGTTCGTGCTGGGTTCATCGTTATTGGCGGCCTTGTTGGCCATTGGCGGCGATATGGCGTCTGTCGTAATTCTGGCGCTGATCGCGGGAACGACTGTGATCGCTAGGCAGATCCTCATGCCCGCAATCAACAGGGCCACGGATGCCGGGAATAAGCGACTGTTCCAAGTTTTACATTCGACTTCGGTTCTGTTGACGCTCGCTCACATCGTTGCAGCGGGCGTCGTGCTCATCCGACTGGCGAACTGAACATCAGTCCGTTTGCCGAGGTGTGAGCCAGGATGAACTACTGCAGCTCGAAATTGGGTGCAGTTCACCACCTTAGCCCAACATAACCGCCTCTCCATCAAGGCAGTCCGACGATCTGAGCATACATGTTAGACGCTACAGAATTCTACGTTGATGGTTCGTGGATTGCGCCAATCAGTGATGCCTTGAGGGACGTGCAAAACCCATCAACCTAGGAAGTATTCGCTCAGATCACGCTCGGGAGCGCGATTGACGTCGATCTCGCCGTAGCTGCAGCGCGTGCGGCGTTTCCTGTATGGAGCAAGACGCCGAAAGCAGACCGCATCGCTCTGTTGGGGCGTGTCGTGTCAGCCTATGAGGCGCGTTCCGAAGACCTGGCGCAGGCCATCAGCTGCGAAATGGGCGCTCCTATCGCGCTTGCTCGCACAGACCAAGTCAGCGCCGGATTGCGTCATTTTAAGGCTGCAATTGAGGTTCTTAGAGACTTTCGGTTTGAAGAGCCTCTTGCGAATGAAACCTGCGGCCATCGCATTCTGCGGGAGCCGATTGGGGTATGCGCGTTGATTACGCCATGGAATTGGCCAATGAACCAAGTGGCGTTAAAAGTCGCTCCAGCCTTGACCGCAGGCTGCACGGTTGTTCTGAAGCCATCTGAAGTTGCGCCTGTCTCGGCCTATATCTTCGCGGAGATTCTTGAAGAAGCGGGCATTCCCGCAGGCGTCTTCAACATCGTGAACAGTGATGGTCCAGTTGTCGGCGCTCATTTGTCCCGCCATCCTGATGTCGAGATGGTCAGCTTCACCGGATCCACGATCGCGGGCAAAACGATTGCAAGAAATGCTGCTGACACGGTCAAGCGCGTAACACTTGAGCTGGGTGGTAAGGGGGCGAATATTATATTCGCAGACGCTGATGACGGTGCTGTGACGCGTGGTGTGGAGCACTATTTCAGGAATTCAGGTCAGTCTTGCAACGCCCCGACGAGAATGCTCGTGGAGCGGTCCAGATACAATGAAGCCGTCTACGAAGCGAAACAGATTGCCGGGAAAACGCGCGTTGCATCGTCCGAACAAGAAGGCGTTCATCTTGGGCCGGTGGCAATGGAAGCTCAGTGGAACAAGGTTCAGAACTTGATTCAAAAGGGTATCGATGAAGGCGCCCGCCTTGTCGCAGGTGGTGTCGGCAAACCAGCGGGTCTGAACCGAGGTTGGTTCGTGTGTCCCACGATTTTCTCTGACGTCGATTGTGAAATGACCATTTGGCGAAAAGAGATATTTGGTCCCGTTCTGTCGATCACACCATTTGACGACGAAGAGAGCGCTGTGGAGCTGGCGAACGATATGGCTTATGGCCTGACCAACTACGTTCAGACAACAGACTTCAACAAGGCGCGTCGAGTGGCCAGAGCGCTGAGGTCAGGCATGGTTGAGATTAACGGGAATCGGCGATCTGTTTGCGCGCCATTTGGCGGCTACAGGCAATCAGGCAACGGTCGCGAGGGCGGCGCTTGGGGACTCGAAGACTACCTTGAGGTTAAGTCGGTCAGCGGTTGGTAGCCTGTGGTTTCGATTTTCAAGACTTAGCCCGATCTTGCATGCGCCGTGCCTTCCATAAGCACTGACAACACGATGGGGCCGAGACGTAACTATGTCGAGATCCGTCTCGAATGACGCAGGCGAGCTGAAAAAAGCGAGCACTTTCAGGCGGGCTACATCTTGATCTAGGCTAGACGTCCAGGGGCGTGAAGCCGCGTAAAGATTGCGATGTACTCTGACTTGGTGACTTTTCCGTCAGCGTCATCATCAATCGCTTCGAAGCTACCACCAAACTTTGGCAGTTGGGATGCATTGTACTCAGCTTCAGTGAGTACTCCATCCTCATCCGTATCTACCTTGGCAAATACATGGTCGGCGATAGCAGCTGGAGACATGTCCTGCGCTGACGCCATGAAGGCGCCCAAAACCAAAATAGTTGCCGAGGTCGCTAGTGTTCTCATTTGCCGCTTGGCTCCAGGGTGTTGTTGGTGACGTCATCATCTCGACGCCTCCCGTTGACTTAGAGCGGTGACTGCAGATCGCCAATTGCGCATCGGTCGTTTCGGGAACTGTTGCGAAACAAACTGAGGTGTCAGCGGCTACTTAGATTGCCGCTAGACTTGACCATCGTTCGCGCTGGCCTGCCGCCTACGGAGCTCAGGCAAGCCCTCGGATTGAGCGTCCTCTCTGTGCATTTGCTGAATGTGCGCCTCGAACGATGGCTTCAGGACATCTCCTCGCTCCGGGCCTGCTATGCTGATAGGAGATCGGATGTCATCGCAGCAGCGACTCAGCAGTTGTGTTTGCACGCTCTAATCCGGCCTTGAGGCATGATAGGCTGTTCTCTGGTAGGTGCGATTGTCTCACACGCTGATCTGCTGAGGACGTTCTGGATCAATCCGCGGCGACTGGAATGATTACTTCGTTTCGTCGAAACGGGCCCAGCGTCCAAGGTGGATTGTATTGCGCGGTCTCTGATACCTCTGCGGTTCGGATATTTGCCGCGGTGAGGCGCGCCCGAAGCTCAGCCTCCGCTTCCGCAAAATCACTCTCGTCCGCCCACCCGCTAAAGGTTGCAACAGCGACGCGGCGCGCCGGTATTACCGCTAGGGAAACCAAAGGGTCTTTAGGGATCGGTGCAGTATCCGAACTGTAATCTTTGGGCAGGATAAACGCCATTTCGGTGCCGCCCGAGCCGTTCCATACCGTCGCGCCAAGAACCGGGGTTGTCATCTCTATTTCCACACCTTCTGAGACGAGAACAGGCGCTGTCATGGAGATCTCTCGCTCTCCTTCATTCGCTCCGCTGATATAGGCGAAGAGTCGACGGAAGGCGTCGTTGTCGCCCTCGTCCGACAATGTCTTGGCGATCACCAGCTCGGGATAATCTCGTATCTCGAACCCGTCCCCTGATCGAACCAGCGTAAACGCCGGTTCAGGCGCCGCATTCGCCGAAAACGTCGAAGCGAATATGAGGCTGATCACTGACAGCGTGATGACACTCAGTCTTTGGCTGAACATGAAACTCCTCCTAAGAAATCAGGCCTCTCTTCCGTCATCATAGAGCTAGAGCATGATCGGCTGAGCGCCAGCCAGATTGGCATAATGAAATGGGCGGCTTCGCCGTTGATCGAATTTTCTTCATGCCCCACGCAATTTATGTCGCTTTGATAGTTGGGGCTGTTGCATCTCCGCTTTTCGCACAGAATGCTCTGCCGGTTGATGTGGCCCCGCGCTGCGCCGTGAATGATGCTGAATTCGCCTCCTGGTTTGAGGGTGGCGATCCCGAGAACAAATTAGTTCTACCCGCGCTTGGACTGGAAGGCCGGTTTGAGAATGATTGCGACTTTTACAAGTAGGGTGCGCGCACGTTTTTGTGGCTAACCTCGCCTGATGGTAACCAAATGATCTTTGACAACTCGGGGTTTTTCGATGTTTTGCACGTGGGCGCGGGCACTGAAAAAATTGCTAACGTAGAAGTCATCCCTAATGCGCCGGGCCAGCCCAACCGTTTTGCCGTGCGCGATGTGAAGCCGACAGAGCCACTAACTCTCAAGGAAATGGGAGGAGGCGAGCAAGCGGGCGGTAATGGCGTGCTCATCAGTCAGGCAGGTTCGCTGACATACTACGGGCTGCATGTAAACGATGCCTATGTGGCCTTCCGCGATGCGGTTCTGTTAGCGCCGAATGATTTCGATTTCCGATCTGACATTGCCGACAACAGATTTCAGTTTCCCACCAGTTCTAAGCAGCTCGACCAAGTGATTGAATTTGGCGAAGCTGCTGGGCTGATCAAGTCGCGCCCCGTGGCTAAGGCTGCATGCACAATGGAACTCAAGACTTCTTGGGTGGATGCCACCACCGTAGACTCTCCCGATGAGTACCTAATCATTGATGCCCAGGTGCCGCGCTTTATTCCTAGCGGGCCGGACCGTTTGACTTTAGATCCCGACCAGCCGACCGAGACGCTTTCCTTGGCCATGGTGGGCATGCATATCGCGGCACCCGTAGTTGGCCATCCCGAATTGGTTTGGACGACATATGAACATGTCAAAACCGCGCCGATGGGCACCTATCACTACATTACCACCAAAAGTACTGCGCCTGTGGGCACCGTGAGTTACCCACAAGAGCAAGGCGGCTGGATCTTTGCGGCGGCCAATACCCCATTCCCCGATGAGATCAAACCTATCGCCGCCAATATCTCCGCCGTAGACAACGCCCTCATCGCCGCCGATGGCAGTGTCGCGCCCCAGAGCATCGCACAAGTGAACCCCTGGGGTATGATTGCCGGGGCGCAAGATGATCAGACACTTTCGTCTAACACCGATCTAATCTCGCTCAATGTGAGCCTGCTTGGGCGGATGGGCGATGCACGGGATCATTACCTGCAGATGGGCGGCGTCTGGACGACTGGAAGCCTTCTATCTGGACAGGACCGAAGCAACCAGCGCGGCGGGCTTTTCCTCGCCAATTCTACGATGGAGACTTTCCGGCAATGGGACCCACAGGTACCCGAAGGCAAATTCCGCCCGCAAAATTGCCTCGATTGCCATTCTACTGCGCCCGAAGGCAACGATCAGCGAGGCAATTTTGGGCTGGCCGTGAGCCATATCTTCCAGGGCATGGCGGCCTTTACCCAAACCGAGTAATTTCCAAACAACGAATTCCTGCACACACTATTCTGTCGAATTGAGTTAACAACACTTGAGAGAACTTCGAGCTATACAGCAACTGTCAGCGCATAAAGCGACTGTCTCAGATGTCGTTGCTTAGTTCGGCGCCGATAAAGCCGCTGGACACATGGCCATTTCAACGGTGCAAAGCCTCTTCTTATATCTTGGGGACAAATATGTTGAAGCCGGTCGAGATGAGCGAAAAATTTTACAGTTACAGCCTGATCCCCGATATCTTGTCGTTGATAAGGACGACGGTGAAACTGGCGTCGAGCGACAAAGGTGGCGTGTCCGTTTTGAGTTTTCAGTTAGATGGCAAAAAGGTGTTCGCCGCATGCAAATCAGGTTACTGCAGTTTTTTACTTTGGATGGTGGCTGATGGTCGCTGCATGATGGATTACGGTTTGCAATGCGTTGATTGCCTTAGAAGCATGGGGAAGACGCGGATCAATCTGGATGTGGCGACCCAGATGCAGATTGGACCGAATGGCGACCTCGACCGCCTTCGGATCGTTCTGAACATCCGCCAGTAAAATGTTGGCGAATGAGGCGACGAAGTTCGCAGCTTCGGCCATGGTCGCAGCAGCATCTTTGTCACCGGCGGATTTCGCCACCGTTCTTAGAGCGTCAGTGAGGTTGCACAAAACAGAGACATGAGCGTGGGCTTTCACCCCATCATTTTCTTCGCTACGCACAAAATCTATAACAATTTCCGTCTTAGGCATCATCGGTTTGTGCAGTAGGGCATCGGACCATGGCGTGTTGCCGAGGGTCTTGATTGTAACCGCATCATCGCAAGCAGATGTCCAGAATTGCAAAAAATACTGCTGACCACCACCTACGAGCCACCAATCCTTGATAACACCTTTGTCGCTGCGAGCAGGTTGCGATCCGATCTCACCGAACCAAGTTTGCAGAGTACAACCCTCTCGAATTGTCATCTCAGCCACGTGAGTGCCGGCATTCCAGATAAGCTCCACTGCATTTAAACTTCGCCAATCCCCTTCGGTTGCATCTTTTGCAGGTGGATCTGGGGCCCAAAACGCACCATTGGCACTGGCTATCTGCCCTCCAAACACACGATAAAGTTTTTGCCCTGCTGCCAAGGTCACCGCACGCACGGGGTTTGCCGCTGAAAACGTCACTGTTTGGTCTGGCTTTAGATCGAAATAACTGGCCTCACTCAAAGTAATGTGTGGCATCGGCAGGCGCAAAATGGGATTTTCTCGAGCCCCTGGAAATGGCGGTGTTCGTTTTTTCAATTGATGTCTCCCAAACTCCACCAAACACGAACCCACCTGAGTGGTCCAGTTTGAACGTTAGTGCATGACCGGCCTATGGTCCATCTGCATGATGGTTTCCGGGGTCGGCGGGCGGTAGCCCAATGCACTAACTTTTAACCTGGACCACTCAAGTCTGACTGCTCAATCTCACTGACGAAACGCCCATTGTCAAAACACAGCGTGATCAGCCAAATCGACGTCAGTTTGCCCTTTCAAGACCTGTTCATAGTACCCGAACAGCGCCTCTTCGCCGGTCTCAGGCGTCTTTGCGGCGTCGTAGCGCTGCGCAGACGCATCCCAGACCAGCATCGATTCAGTCGCATAGTAGCGTCCAATCCGGGCAAGCTCCGCCTTCGCAGCAAGGGGCGCGGACAGCTTACCGGCTAGGGTTAGACCGCCGATGGTCAGATCCATCATTGCAATGGGGACTTTTCGAAACTTTGGCTCTCGCCCCGCCAGTTCGAACAGCTTTTCCCCCATATCGCGAGGCGTCAGCGCCGGGCCGGGCCCGCCGATGGGAAGGATACTGTTCCAGCGTGCATCATTGTCGATGCATTCCACCAGATAAGCCGCCAGATCACCATCACTGATCGGTTTGCAGGCCGTCAGCGCGCCGTCGCCGAACAATAGATAGGACTTGCCCGCCTGAACGCGCGCGATCTGTCCTGACAGGCTTTTGAAAAACGCCGTGGGTCGCACGATCGAATGGCGCAGGTCTGATTGCTTCAGTTTGCTCTCAAACGCCAGCTTGGCTTGTTGAAAGCCCAGCTTGGGCCGCTGAACGCAGATAGCTGACAGCAGGATGAAGTGCCGAGCGCCAGCCTCTGCCGCGGCTGTCAGCGCGTTGAGGTTTGCACCGTAATCGACCGCCCAGGCGTCGGCTGGCGCGCCGGTGCGCGACGCAAGACAAGAGATGACAGCATCGTAGGGCACACCTTCGAATACGTCGCGGCGAAGCGTGTCCATATCGGTGACATCACTGATGCGGCGTTCGATACCTTTGGGCAGGTCCGTCTCGCGCCGCGTGACGCACACGACGTCAAAACCACGCTGCAAAAGGGCTTGCGCCGTGGCGCTGCCAATCGTGCCTGTGGCACCGAGCAACAGGATGCATCGTGCGGTTGGCTGAAGCATGACCTCAGTGAATGTTACGCGCAGCGGCCAGCACCAGCGCTTCGCGAGCCTGACACAGCGCGACCGCATCAGGCAGCCCAGCAACCGCGCTCGCAGAGATGGTCACCGCACCTTTAAGGTCAGCGTGGAGGATGTCGCCGTATTGCGCCGTCTTCCCATGGACAGTGACCTCACCGCCGAAATCGACCAGATGCATACAGGCGTAGCTTGGCCCGACACGCCCGCCCGGCATCTGAAATCTGGGCATCCAGTCTTCGAGATCACGAAACGACTCATTCGTCACGCAGCCTGCGCAGCCGAGCAACCTGAGAAACTTGGGGCGGTTGTGCGTGTCCATGTAGTCGTGGATCATCTCAGCTGCGGCCAGCACGTGGCCCGACGTGTTGACCTGCTTCTGCATCTCTAGATCGGTCATGCTTCAACACCCCTGTGATCGACGAAGACGTCGTGCCGTTCACAAGCTGCGTCAAGACTAGCTATTCCACCTAGTAAAACTTCCATGAGATGGCGATGGTGGCTGTTATAGATACCAATCATTCGTATTAGGTCCTGTTTGTCCGTCGTCGTATAAAGTGGGGCATCAGAGCGTTTTGAGCATTGGAGGCTCTGGCTCGTTTGTATGCTTGATTATGCTGCTTGTTTTTGATGTTGCAAGCGTCGCTGTCGGATTGTCAGTTTTTTGATTTTCTCCCTT
>CALKOT010000026.1 GCA_938092015.1 uncultured Paracoccaceae bacterium | reverse complement strand
ATTGAACCAGTCATCGGCCACCTGAAGCACGACGGACATCTTGAACGAAACCACCTCGCTGGACCCGAAGGCGACGCCATCAACGCCATTCTCTCAGCCGTAGGGCAAAACATGCGCCTACTGGCAAGGTGGCTCAGGCTTCTGTGCCTCTGTTTACTGGCCTGCCTTGTCAATCAGAACTGAAAACTGGAAGCCTCAATCTGAGCACGATGACGATCGCGAACGAAATTTGAATCGTTAGGGTGAAAATCACAGACGACTATCTACTGCGAAAAGTTCACTGTGATTCTCGCGGTAGCCCCGCTGAACTAGGGGCCTCACCTTAGCAAAGATCATTGAACCGCCGGCAACGGCGGTTTTTTTGGCGGCAACCGTCATCTCGGGTGTTCTCGACGAATGTATCAACAGGATTCCTTCTTCGACCTTTCGCAGTGGGAGCGTGTGGGCCTTGTCTGCATCAGCGCCATGCTCGCGATCCTTTTCCTGTTCGCCTCCTATCGCCTGCTGCGAAACAAGCCGATCTTGATCAGGCTTTCGGGTGCGTTGATCCTTTTCTGGGTATTTGTTTGGGTCTCGCCGCAAATCTATTACACCTACTATCGGATGATTATTCCTGACCTGCCGCTGCAATGGGTGATCTGGCCGCCTGCCAGCCCTGTCGATGCGCTGCGCATGATGGTCTTTTCAGGACCTCAGAACCTTTCGGCGCATAGTCAGAGGATATTGGGCTGGGTGCTGCTCGTTGCGCCTTTTATATGGCGGCAACGGAACAGCGGCCCCGCTTGAACCATTGTGATGGGACCAGTTCCCCACGTAATACCCTGCATCACAGATTTTGCTTGGACAACGCACCGCCCGCCCCCTAGCCGTTGAGCCATGACCTCACATCCTATCCACGACAGCGCCTATTCCTGGTTCCGCCTCGCGGTCTCGGTCATCATTGCGTCGATTGGCACGGTGGGGATCTGGGCGATCGTCATGGTCATGCCCGCAATGCAGGCTGAATATGGCGTGGGCCGGGGCGATGCCTCCCTGCCGTTCACCATTACGATGGTCGGCTTTGCCTTTGGCAATCTCGTGTTTGGCCGGATGATCGACCGCTATGGCGTAGTGGTTTGCCAGATCGCTGCTGCAATCATCGCTTCTGCAGGCTTTTTCGCGGCCACCTTTGCGCCGTCGATCTGGACAATGACGGCAATCCAGTTGGTGGTTGGCTTTGGCTCAGCCGCCGGGTTCGGGCCGCTGGCCGCCGATGTCTCGCACTGGTTTATGAAGCGGCGCGGGATTGCCGTGGCGCTGGCTGCCAGTGGCAACTATGTCGCCGGCGCGTTCTGGCCGCTGGTTTTGACGTCTGTGCTAGAGGACTACGGCTGGCGCTGGGTCTATTACAGCCTTTCCGCAGCGATCATTTTACTCGTTCCGCCGCTGACCCTGCTGATCCGCCGCCGCGCGCCTGAGGATGCGATGGCCGTCGCCGCAACCGCTGCAGCCGCGCGCACCCGGTCTGTTGGCTTCAGCCCCCGCACACTACAAATTCTGCTTTGCGTCGCCGGTCTTGGCTGCTGCGTCGCGATGTCGATGCCGCAGGTCCACATCATTGCCTACTGTGTCGACCTCGGCTATGGCCCTGCCATTGGCGCTGAGATGCTATCAATGATGCTGCTGGCGGGTGTCGCATCCCGCGTTCTATCCGGGATGCTATCAGATTGGCTGGGTGGCGTGCCGACAGTGCTGCTTGGATCGATCCTGCAGTGCCTCGCGCTGTTCCTGTATCTGCCGTTCGATGGGCTGGTGTCGCTCTACATCGTCTCAACGATCTTTGGTCTCTCGCAGGGTGGCCTTGTGCCGGGCTACGCCGTCATCGTGCGCGAATACATGCCGCCGAAAGAGGCTGGCGCCCGCGTCGGCACGGTCCTGATGATGACCGTCTTCGGCATGGCGCTGGGGGGCTGGATGTCAGGCTGGATCTATGACCTTACCGGGTCATATGAGGCGGCGTTCCTGAACGGGATCGCGTGGAATTTGCTTAACTTTGCTATCATCATCATGCTTTTCATCCGCTCAGGTGGCCTTGGAGACGCGGGCAAGCGGGCGGAGGCGACAGCATGATGAAGCAAGATTGGAAAGACGGCGCGGCGCTGTTGATCATGCGCCTTGGCCTCGCGTGGTTCATTCTCCTGTGGGCCGCTCACAAGATCATCACGCCCAAGCAGTACCAGAACCTTGCGCGCCACTTTGACGGCGTGGATGTGTCCTTCGCGCAAATCTACGGCATGGCGGCGTTTCAGATCACTGTCTGTGTGCTGGTGGCGCTGGGGCTGTTTCGCATCTTCAGCTACTCAGCCCTGCTGGTCATGCACTTCTTCACCGTCACGCGACGGTGGGAGAAGTTCTTTGACCCTTTCGCGCTTTCGGAAAAGGGTTTTCCAATCAACCGCAACGCCGTGATCGATCTGGCGGTTCTGGGGGCGATGATTGCGCTGATTCTGCTGATCCGGCGCGATCACCTCAGCATTGGCGGGTGGCTGAGCAGACAGCGGTCGCCGAAGTGGTGGTTTTAGGCCGCTCGAGTACTGCGACCGCGCATCAGAAACACGCCGAACAGCCCAGCAAACATCATCCAAACGCTGGCCGGTAAGGGCACGACGGAGCTGGAAACCGAAAAATTATCCGCTCCGTCCGCGACGACTGATCTGGCCAGATCAATCTCGCCATCAACATAGCGGACGACATCGATGAACCGGTCTGCAGGATCGGCGAACTGACTGTTGTTCATGAAGATATTGTAAACCACACCACTACTGTCAGGCGATGCGAACAGCTCGAAATCATTGTCCAGGAATACGAGGCGATCGGTAGTTAAAAGCTCGATGTCAAAAAGGAAATCGATATCGAAGTCGATTTCGCGCTGCACACCACCGAGAGGTGTCGCCATACCATCGACAATTGCGACATCTTCAAAAATGAAGCCTTCGGACCCGAAGAGGGTGATCGACAGAAAGTCGAGATCGTCGAATTCGACAACCCCTGTATTGAGCGGGGTTTCAAACCGCACAACGATGCGATTGCCGTCTGCCTCGTCGGTCGACGTCGGTCCCTGACCGTCCGTAGCATCGCCCTGCGGCGTAAAAGTAATGATGCTTTCGTAGGAAAGCGCTGCAGCGCCGATAGGCGCCAAGGTGATCATCGCGCCAACTAACATACACGCAAAAAACTGTCTCACGTTACACTCGCTGCAAATCTCGTCACGTTTGAATAGCTAACATTGAACCAGACAGCATGAACAGCAAACAAAGCGCGCCAAAAATGCAGTTCCGCGCCTTTATCCATGCGACATAGATGGAACTTGAGATTCACGCTGTCGCGCCTTGACGCCCACACGAGTCGCGCCTAATAAACGCTTTACGAATTCCGACGCCGTCCATTGGGGCGGCGCTTGTCGTTAAACTCGAGGGTAAATCTATGTCCCGCCGCTGCGAACTTTCTGGCAAAGGCGTGCTGACCGGCAACCGCGTCAGCCACTCGAACATCAAAACCCGTCGGCGCTATCTGCCGAACCTGAACCCGGTAACGCTTCAGTCCGAAGCGCTTGGCCGTTCGTTTCGGTTCCGGATCACCGCCCACGCGCTGCGCACGGTCGATCACCGTGGTGGTCTTGACGCGTTCCTTGCCAAAGCAAAAGACGCTGAGCTTTCGCCACGTGCGCTGAAAGTCAAAAAAGACATCGCAGCTGCTCAGGCGTCAGCCTAAGCATCGCTTCACATCGCTTTGATGCGGCGGCCTGACAGATTGATTGTCTCGGTCGCCGTTGTCATGTCTGGTGTATGCGCTTGAATCACTTCATTCGGCTTTTGACGCTGCTTGCCTTCGCCCTTTTCGGCGCGGCATTGCCTGTGGCGGCATCAGGCGATCACGTCGTGATCTGTGGCGCAGACGGCGTTAAACGCATCGTTTCCTTCGACTTTGAAACTGGAAAACCGGTTGAGGTCGAACTGATAGCGCCAGAATGTCAGGATTGTTTTGGCTTCGCGCCGCTTCTGACAGCCCCATCAGGCCCCGCGCCCGTCATCACAACTGGTGCGGCGAGCCACGTTACAATTACAGCGATCACATTGTCACGCCGCCCGACGGGTCGCCCTACGACCCGTGCGCCGCCTTCCTTGATCACGTGACCCACCCCCTCACCTGATTAAAGAAAGCACAAAACACATGAAATCTCTCATTCTCGCCGCCGCGTTTGCGGCGACCTCCGCCCTATCCGCAGCAGCAGCCGGGCTTATGGCGATGGAACCATTCGCCTTTGAAACTGCAGCCAGCGCCAAAGTCGGCGGCGCCTATATCAGCATCATGAGCCATGGGGACGCCGACCGCCTGGTGGAGGCAAAATCCCCTGTCGCCAAGCGCGTCGAAATCCACACCCACATCAAGGATGGCGACGTCATGAAGATGCGCAAGGTTGACGGCCCCTTGCCCGTTACAGCGGATGCGCCTCTGAATATGGCGCCCGGCGGCGTGCACGTCATGCTGATGGGCCTGCACAACCCACTTGACGCCGGCGCTACCATCCCCGTGACTCTGGTCTTTGAAAAAGCCGGGGAAATGACCGTCGACGTGCCGGTTATTAAACGCGGCGCAAAGGCTGGTCATGGCGGCCATTCTGGCTATTCCGGACACAATAACGCCAGCGACTGACGCTTGCGGCACTCCATGATCGGGGCCGGGCGGCGCAGATCCGGCCCCTGATCTAAGCAGCTTCTGCGCAGATTCCCGCATCCACTCGCCCTAAACGGATATTCGAATCCCCCGATCTGGGTTATCATCCCTTCATCTGAAGGAGATGCGTGATGACCCAGGCCGCACAAATACGCCTTCTGTTATGCTTGGCAGCCCTGACCTGCCTGACTGCGCTGATCGGCGCTTGGATAGTGTCAGCCTCTTCCGCCCGCTATGTCGCTGTCGAGGGCGCGTTCGGATGGCTGGATGAGCGTAAGTCTGACAAACTGGCCCTGCACATCCACCTGGTGAACCTGAAAGACAATGATGAAACCGTCGTCGGCGTCACCGCTGATGAGGGCCGGGTCGGCCAGATGTGCCTGACCTACAAATCCTGTGACGATACCATGTCAGCGAAGCTGGCGAAGTCAGCAGAAACAGTTCTCAGCCCGTCATCCGGCGCGTACATAACGCTGGCTTCAGCAGACAGACCCTTTGAGGATGGTGAGGTCACACTAATTGAACTGTTGCTGGAGTCAGGTCAGCGCGTGCCAGTAGATGTAAAAGTCAGGAAGCGCTGAGGACCTCTTCGACCCAAACAGGCACAATATCAGTCGCCTTGCCATAACGTGCGTCTGCAAAATCAGACGCGCCATCTGATGGCTCAAGGTTCAGTTCCAGCGTATCAGCCCCTGCACGGCCTGCATCCTGTGCGAAAGCGGCGGCGGGATAGACGTTGCCCGATGTCCCGATTGAAACGAACAAGTCCGCCATGCGCAGTGCGTTCCAAATCTCTTCCATTCGATAGGGCATTTCGCCGAACCAGACGACATCCGGGCGCAAGGGACCGCCACCGCATTTCTGACAGGGCGATGTTGGCATCTCCCCCTTCAACGGCAATCGATCCTCGCAGCTGGCGCACAAGGATTTCAGCAATTCCCCATGCATATGGATCAGGCGTTTGCTGCCAGCCCGTTCATGCAGGTCATCAACATTCTGGGTGACGATCAGAACTTCGCCCTCAAGCTCAGCCTCAAGCCGCGCTAAAGCGAAATGGGCGGCGTTCGGCGTCGCCTCGGCACAGTTGCGGCGGCGAAGGTTGTAGAAGTCCTGCACAAAGTCAGGATCGCGGGCGAAAGCTTCGGGCGTTGCGACATCCTCAATTCGGTACTTGGTCCAAAGACCATCGACATCGCGAAAGGTGCCAAGGCCGCTTTCTGCGGACACGCCCGCGCCTGTAAGAATGACAATGTTCATGACCAAACGTCCCTTTTGCCGCTTACGCTGTAATGCCTGCCCACTTGCCCGAGGCGGCGCAAGCCTGTTCTACCGCCCACCAATAAGAACCCGCCAATGTAAGTAGGGGCGCCTAACGTGATGTGCATTGGGCGAATCCTCGCGATGCTTCTTAAGCGCGATGACATTTTGATAAAGATATTGAGGCCAATATGCCGGAGATTTCGGGAACCAAATGGGGCAACGCCCGCCTTAAGACCGATGGTCGCGTTGTAACATACAGCTTGGTCGGCGATGATATCTCTGGCTTTTTCGGAGATCGCGAATCCCGTTCTGACGATCCTGAAGAGTTCACCAATTTCAATGTCCGCGCCCTGTTCCGTCAGGCGTTCGATGCATGGTCTGACGTTGCAAACATCGAATTTGTTGAAGTTCGTGAACAGGGCGAGGCAAGCGGATATGGCTATGCCTCAGACATCCGCATCACCTTCGCCAGACTGGATGGCCCCGGTGATTTCCTTGGCCGGGCGCGACTGCCTATCGCCGTTCCCCTGCCAACCGAAGGCGATATCCTGATCGATTCCAGCGACAGCAGCCTTGGTCGGGAACATAAAAAACTACTTGCAGTAGCTACGCATGAGGTGGGGCACACCATCGGGCTTGAGCATGTAAACATTGAAAGCGCGCTGATGTTTCCGAACATCCAGCGCAATGTCACCTCGCCCCAATTTGACGACATCAGCGGCGCCCGCCAGATCTATGGACGCCAGGATGGGGCGCAAGCCCCCCTGCGCATGACAGATCGCGCGCCTGACCTCGAGCTGGCGGCCCCGATCGAAAAACTTCGGATATTGGGCACAAACGACGCCAATATGATCGGCGGCGCCCGCAGCAGTGAAAGCATATTTGGCGGCGGGGGCGACGACGTCCTGCTCGGCCGTGGCGGCGATGATCTGTTGGTTGGCGGTGACGGCGCAGATGAAGTGCGTGGCGGCGGCGGCGAAGATACGATCCGGGGTGGCGGGGGCGGCGATGTCATCGCAGGCGGTGGACGCAGCGATGCGATCAATGGCGGCGGTGGCGCTGATAGCATTCGTGGCGGCGGCGGAGATGACACAATCAAGGGCCGCGCTGGCGCTGACCAGATAGATGGCGGCGGCGGCGATGACCTTTTGACCGGCGGGCGCGGCGCCGACCGGTTTCGCACCAGCGCCGGTGAAGACGTAATCACCGATTTCGATATCACCACCGATCTTCTGGATTATTCAGCAAGGGCAAGCGTGACATCCATCGCCGATCTGATCCTGACAGACGATTCACGTGGTTTGATTGTCGAAGATCCCTCTGGCGCTAGGTTCATCTTGGAAGGTGAGACCGCAGCCGACTTCTCTGCGGCCAATCTGACTTTTACCCCAAAAGTCGCTGCGCCTGCGCCGACGCCAGAAGGAAAGTTTCTGCAGGGTGGCGGACGAAACGAAAAACTGGTCGGCGGCGGCGGTAACGATACAATCCTTGGCGGCGGCGGCGATGATACGATCTTTGGATATGCTGGCGACGACAATCTGGATGGTCAGGCGCTAGCAACGACATTCGAAGAACTGTTCGATCAAAACCTCTTCGTAGAAGGCGCCCTGCAACAGATATTTGGCGGCGCCGGGAACGACACGCTGGAAAACGGGTTAGAGCTGTATGGTGGCCCCGGCGACGACGTACTGCTATCCACAGGTTCGATCGACCAATCCATTAGCGGTGGACGCGGCGACGACACGCTTTTCGCCGTTGGTGATGAGCATGAACTGATCGGCGGCGATGGCGCGGATGAATTCCGCTTTCTGACCCGTGGCCCCTCAGCTGAAATCAACATCCTCGACTTTGAACCCGGCGTCGATCACCTGTTCTTTGTAACGGGTCAGGGGGTGGATTCGCGTGAAGACCTTTCGCTACGAAATGTCCGTGAAGGGTTGGAAATCACGGATAACGCGGGCGGCGTGACGGTGCTGCTCGGCATCAAGCGTGCTGACTTTTCTTTTGGCGACGTCGTGTTTGAGACAGAAGTGCCAGTTGAGGAAGAAACCAGCCTTGGTGATACCGATGCCCTGTTCTGAGAGGCAGTAACAGGACATCGGGACATCTGTTCTACGCGCTAGGCTCTCCGATTAAACTTGGCGGTTTTCGTGTAGTTTCACCGCGTGGAGCCGCGACGCCTCCGGTGGGGTATATCGCCTGAGAAGGCCGTTGGCCGGATCATCTTTCGTTCCCACTTCAAACTCACATCAAATCGCAGTAACGTGCGCAAAAGACGGGTCGGGGGACCCAAAGTCTTTTGGGAAAATGAGGGAGCCTTTTCCATGTTTGCACGACGCGCGATTTCCGCTGCAGCCGTTTTCGTTTGCACCGCCGCCATGGCTGTCGCAGGACCAATCAAACTAACGCCAGCTGACCCGCAACCCAACGCTGATGCGCTGACTGAAGGTCTGGCTGTAGCCTACGCTTTTCCCCCTGACGTCAAATCACTGCGCGATGCCGAATACTTCGCCAAGGAAGCAAAACCCGGCGAGCCGTTGATTGGTTTTGATTACATCGACACCGAAGACGGTGAACCTGTCATGACATCCGGCCAGTCGATCCAGGTCGTCGCCAAAATCAGCGGCTTTCTGAAATTTGATGCGCCCGGCGTGTATGAGGTGGACTTTATCTCAAACGATGGTCTGCGCGTTCATATCGGCGGGCAAGAAGTGTCCGAATTTGATGGCCGCCATCCATGTGAGAACGCTGGCATCACACAGGTCGAAGCGCCCGTCGCTGGCTGGTATCCGCTTGAAGCGCTCTATTTTCAGCGCGTAGGAACCGCCTGCCTTCTGGCTGAATGGACACCACCCGGCGGTGAGCTGGACTGGATCCCGAACGAGAACACCGCCCACCTGAAATAGGTGCCTTAGTGACCCGCGTTCTGTTCGTTTGCCTCGGCAACATATGCAGATCACCAACGGCTGAAGGCGTTCTGCGCGCCCGCGCCTCAGCTGCGGGTTTGCCATTGACTGTGGCCAGCGCTGGAACAGGCGCCTGGCATGTCGGTGAGGCGCCTGACAGGCGCGCCCAGAAAGAGGCCCGCAAGTGTGGCTATGATCTGTCCGATCAACGCGCTGTGCAGGCGATCGCTCAGGATTTCCACGATTTTGATCTGATCTTTGCGATGGATCAGTCCAATCTGGCGACGCTGCGCCGTCTTCGCCCTGACGGCGCAAAGTCGGAATTGTCGCTGTTCCTCGATCTGCTTCCCGAGCAGCCGCTGCGCGATGTACCTGATCCTTATTATGAGGACGGCTTCGACACAGTCCTCGATCTGATCGAAGACGGCTGCGATACGCTGATCGCTACGCTCCGCGCTAAGGAGCAGGGACGCAAGTAAGGAACGCCGCCAAAAGCCGGCTGCTTGATCTTCACCCCGCACCCAGAACCGATGGTTCACCATATTCGTTCGCTTCCGGGTCACCCGCCTGAACGCAGAAAAACATCAACACCAGCGCCCCGATCACAGGAACCAGCAACAAAAGCAGCCACCATCCACTGCGTCCAATATCGTGTAGCCGACGCATGCTTACCGAGATCTCCGGCAACAAAAGGACAAGACCTGCAATTAGCGACAGGGGCTGACCAGCATTTTCGTCAAATGCGTCAAAGCCCAGAAGTGGCGCGATAACCGCGCCGTCGATCGCCCCTAGAACCAGCGAGAAAAGAAGTACCGCAAGAATCCACCACCAAAACTCCGCCCGCGAAGCCCGCCCTGAAAACGTGACTTATTTCGAAAGTACTGATCTAACGGCTAAGCTCAAATCGTTCATTTCTCAGATCACCTTCTTATTGTGGCTCATCGGGGCGCTACACCATTTCGATAGATTATTAGCATTGCTCAGCACTGTGTAGTGGCCACCCGAGATACTGTAGTCGCCAAAAGCACCCTATCGCTTGAACCAGCGCCGCAACCGCGCCCGACGGCGGGTCTGATACCCCTGAACCCGCTCAGCGAGCTTGCGCCGTTTTACGGCCTTGTCCTGAACCGCCAGATTTTCGACAGGATACTCCACCATCATACGACGCTGATCTGCATCGTTCATCCAACCATCGCTCGGAATGTAATCGCGCGGGGTATCGCGGACCAGAAACGCTGCCTCTGCCGCCACCGCCATCTCATCGAACAATGGCGCCTTTCGAAATGTCGTGACCGTCCGCATGTTTGAGGACAGCAGCGACAATGCCGATGTAAACGTCGTCCACCCCATCACGATATGCTCCGCCGCCATCAGCGCGCGCGCATCGCCCAATATCCCTTCAGACGTCAGCCGCCACGGAACGCCCAGCCCTTGCAGCCAGACCGTCGACGGCTCAACCACCGGATTGCGGGTATCCTGATAAACCAGATTCACTTCGCTCAGCTGATATCTTTCAGCCAAGTTGGCCAAAGCCCGCTGATAATAGCTGAGCGGCGGTTGCCCGTAGATCGGATTGGGTGACGGGTTTTCAAAGATATCCGCGCCGCCGCGCAGGTTCAGCAAAGCCACGCCCTTTTCCACTTTCGGCTGTTCCAGCAACAAGGCTGGGCGGACATACGTGTCTGAAATTCTGAGGAACCGTTCGGGCGGCATGTCGCAGAGATCATCAAAGGCCGTCTTCAAAAAATAGGTCCCCGCAAGGCCCAGATTGCCCGGTGGCATCGCGCGACGGTTGCTTAGCCTCGGGCCGACGGATGAAGTGCGGGCGCCGAACTGATTGAACCGATGCAGAACCCGCTTCACCCCCCGCGCTTCGGCCACTGCAATGGCGTGCACCAACTGAATGTAATTGTTGCCGAAATTGCCGGACCGTTTCACACGCAGGTAATCAAGCCGCCGGGCGCCGCGACTGATATCGCCCAGAACTTCGAACCGGCGGGCGCGCGCATCCCATCCACCACTGCCATCGATCGGCGGGTGGTATTCAGCCCCGATCCGGGCGCAAAGCGCTGCGTTAATCTCTTCGCGGTCCATCCGCCCTTGTCCCCCGCTAATCAGCCGCGCGCAAGGCGGCTTGACGCACGCCGCATGACCCCGCATATCCCAGCAATGACCGAGCTATCAAAAATTCGCAATTTCTCCATCGTCGCGCATATCGACCATGGCAAATCCACGCTGGCTGACCGGCTGATCCAGACGACAGGTGCGCTGACTGAGCGTGAGATGTCCGAACAGGTCCTCGACAGCATGGATCTGGAGAAAGAGCGCGGGATCACCATTAAGGCCAACACCGTGCGCCTCGAATACAAGGCGAACGATGGTGAGGAGTATATCCTGAACCTGATCGACACCCCCGGCCATGTCGATTTCGCCTACGAGGTCAGCCGCTCCATGCGCGCCGTCGAAGGCTCTCTGCTGGTCGTAGACGCCTCTCAAGGGGTTGAGGCGCAAACGCTGGCCAACGTCTATCAGGCGATGGAGGCGGATCATGAGATTGTCCCCGTCCTCAACAAGATCGACCTGCCCGCCGCTGACCCCGACCGGGTGTCTGAGCAGATCGAGGACGTGATTGGCATCGACGCCACAGACGCCGTCCACATGTCCGCCAAGACCGGCATCGGCATTGAGGATGTGCTTGAGGCCATCGTCACCCGCCTCCCCTCCCCCAAAGGCGACCGCGACGCGCCGCTTAAGGTCATGCTGGTCGACAGCTGGTATGATGCGTACCTTGGCGTCGTCGTCCTGATCCGCGTCATCGATGGCGTGATCAAAAAGGGCGACCGCATCCGGATGATGAGCACCAACGCCACCTACCCGGTCGACCGCCTCGGCGTGATGCGCCCGGAGATGGAGCAAATGGCTGAGCTTGGCCCAGGTGAGATCGGCTTCATGACCGCTTCGATCAAGCAGGTCCGCGACACCCGTGTGGGCGATACGATCACACATGAGAAGAAGCAGTGCGCAGAGATGCTGCCGGGCTTCAAACCCTCACAGCCCGTCGTCTTCTGCGGCCTCTTCCCCGTTGATTCAGCTGAGTTCGAAGACCTGCGCGACGCGATCTCGAAACTCGCCCTGAACGACGCCAGCTTTTCCCACGAGATGGAAACCTCAGCCGCGCTTGGGTTCGGGTTCCGCTGCGGCTTCCTCGGCCTCCTCCACCTCGAAGTGATCCGGGATCGGTTAGAGCGTGAATACGATATCGAGCTGATCACCACCGCCCCGTCGGTCATCTACCACGTCTACAAAACTGACGGTGAGGTGCAGGAGCTTCACAATCCAGCCGACATGCCCGACATGGTCAAGGTCGACCATATTGAGGAGCCACGCATTAAAGCGACGATCCTGACGCCGGATGAATACCTCGGCGATGTCCTGAAACTGTGCCAGGACCGGCGCGGCATCCAGCTGGATCTCACCTATGCCGGCGCCCGCGCCATGGTCGTCTATGACCTGCCGCTGAACGAGGTTGTCTTCGACTTCTACGACCGACTGAAAAGTGTCACCAAGGGCTACGCGTCCTTCGACTACCAGATGGACGGCTACCGCCAAGACTACCTGATGAAGATGCAGATCCTGGTGAATGACGAACCCGTCGACGCCCTGTCCACCATGGTCCACCGCGACCGGGCCGACACGCGCGGCCGGGCGATGTGCGAAAAACTGAAAGAGCTGATCCCGCAGCACATGTTCAAGGTCCCGATCCAGGCGGCGGTCGGCGGACGTATTATCGCCCGCGAAACGCTGTCAGCCTTGCGCAAAGACGTGACGGCGAAGTGCTACGGCGGCGACGTCTCGCGCAAGCGCAAGTTGTTGGACAAGCAGAAGGCTGGTAAGAAAAAGATGCGCCAGTTCGGGAAAGTGGATATTCCTCAGGAGGCGTTTATATCGGCGTTGAAGATGGATGGTTAGAAATTGGCAAACGAAAACAATAAGTATCTCAAAAAATTTGGATTGAAGATTAGATACCATGGCGGCGACGCCAAAAACGAACAAATAGCTTTCTATGACAGCTCTCGATCTATCAATGGCTTATCGCAAGCCTTGCAGATTGCGATTCATGCTTATGTGAAGAACGAAGCGACAAGCCGAGCAACTGCTTTAAAAGGCGCCCGTGTTTTCTTAAAGCCTGCGCGAAAAGGCAGCTACCCAGTAGAGCTGGTGACACTTATTTAAAGTCACCCTGTGACTGCAGTTTTGAGCGCTCCGTATTTCTACAAATTTGTGGAAATGTCGATGAAAGCAGCGACCGGACTGCTCGGAGATGCCCCTGAAGACGACATTGACGAACGTATTCGTCGCAGAGTTGAACCCACGTTCTTTGACGAAGTTGGAGTCCAGATGGAGGGAGGTCTTCAGCATGGACATTACATTGTCGGAAACGGTGTCGATACTATCACCGTTGAACGTCCACGAAGTGAACTAATTCAGCTGAATGCGGACACAAAGGACTGGGTAAACACACTAGAAGAGGATCCATTGCCTGAAGAGCTTGTTGGCAACGTGACAAGATTTAACACCGTTTCTCGCAACGGGCGTTGCTACTCGGATGCGGACAAAAGAATAATCGCTTGCAGGCCGACGCAAGAATTCACGAGAGATAGCGATGCGTTTATGACCTGGTCGCTTCATGGCAATGCGATAAAAGATGAGAACAAACTGAAGGTCATGGCAAAGCGGGTTAAGTCTGCAGGTGGCCGAACAAAGCGGCTACAAATCTTAGCGGCGGAGACTTGGGCTAAAGACTGAGCAATAGCAAACGTAGGGTGGGCCTGTGGCCCACCATTCCAACCGACAGGCAGGCGCCAAGCGGTCAAGTCAGACGGTGGGCCACAGGCCCACCCTACAAACCGTGCATCCTCACACTCGCCGCCGCGCCCTCGGCCCGCTAGGCTGCCCCATATCAATCAAGCATTTCACACCCGGCGGACCGCCCATGAAACGCCTTTGCCTGTACCTGATCACGGCTCTGACCCTGCTGGCGACAACGCCCACCTTGGCCGCTGACTGGGTAGTCCTCGAATCTACATCTCCCGATATCAAAGCAGGCTCCATCACGCCCGGCGAAAGCGTCATCACACTTGCCGCTGACACGCAGATCAGAGTGATCGGCCCCAGTGGAGATACCTATACTCTGGCGGGTCCCTATACTGGCCCCATCAACGCCGCCCATCTCGACCCGTCCACCGGACAGCCACGCCGGGCCAACCCGGTCGGTGACTTCCCAGCGCTTGATCCGGACTATTACAAGTAAATCAGCCTGCGCCTATGGATGGGCGCAGGACTGATTTAGGCGGTTCAAACAGGGAACAAATTAAGGCGAGCTTACAGGTGCTCCATATATCTCAATGACTTACCTATTCTTTCACGTGTGAAAGCTTTTGAGCCCAGCCTTTGAACGAAGTGCGTTTCTATGGAAGCAGCCAAATTCGCGAACGCGTTTGCAAAGGCAAACGCTGCCTCGCAAATTCAGGTGGAGATGTCTTCTTTGGGTAAACGCTCTTCGTTCTAATACGTCGCCCGGCCACCCGAAATATCGAACACGCCGCCCGTCTCAAACGAGTTCTCTTCGGATGCCAGCCAGCAGACCATCGACGTGACCTCCTCAACCGTCACGAACCTGCCGCGCGGGATTTTGGACAGCATGTAGTCGATGAACTCAGGCTTCATCTGGTCCAGCATCGGCGTGTCCACCGTCACCGGGGTGATGCAGTTCACGCAGATATTCTTGTCGGCGAATTCCTTGCCCATCGACTTGGTCAGCGCGATCACCCCCGCCTTGGAGGATGAGTAGTGAGAGGCTGTCGGATTACCCTCCTTACCCGCAATCGAGGCGATGTTGATGATCCGGCCATAGTCCTGTTCCTGCATGATCGCGCCCAGCGCCTTGCAGCAATGGAACGTACCCGTCAGGTTCACCGCAATCACTTGCGCCCAGTTACCGGGGTCCAGATCCACAACCTTGTCATTCCCCCCGGTGATCCCGGCGGAGTTCACGAGGATATCCACACCGCCGAGTTCCGCATTTGTGCGGGCGGTGGCCTGGCTGACACGCTCCCAATCCGTCACGTCCACATCGGCAAAGCTTGCGCCGATTTCAGCCGCCGTCGCTTCAGCCAGCGCCCGGTTCGCGTCCCACAGCATGACCGAAGCGCCGGAGGCGATAAAGCGTTCCGCGATGCCGCGCCCGATGCCGCCGCCGCCGCCCGTGCCACCCGCCTTGCGGCCTTTGAGATCATATTGGTTCATGCGTGCCTCCTGTTTTTCCCAAAACTCCGCCCTTGCAGACGCCAAGGCAACCCAAAATCGTCGCTTCCACGTCACAGACAGGCAAGGTAAGTTGCTGACGCGACGCAACGGTGACGATGAACCATGACAGGAGCAGCAGCATGACCCCCGCCCTAGAGACTTCGAAAGGCTATCTGGGTTCCGCCCTGAAGCAGCAGTATCAGGATGACGGGTTCCTCTTTCCCATTCAGGCCGTCTCATCTGAGCAGGCCGCCGCTTGGCAGGCGGAGCTTGAGGATGTTGAGGCGAAATGGCTGAATAACGGCCTTCCGAAACCGCTGAACCAGTATCGCCGCTCTGCCAGTCACATCGTCATGCCGCTGGCCGCAGAGATCGCTTCGCACCCCGCCATCCTTAACAGCATGTCGGGCATTCTGGGCGATGATCTGATGATCTGGTCCTGTGAGTTTTTCATCAAAGAGGCGAACACAACCCACATCGTATCGTGGCACCAGGACCTGACTTATTGGGGCCTCGGCGAGACGAGCGATCAGTGCACCGCTTGGCTGGCCTTGTCACCTGCCACTGTTGCGTCGGGCTGCATGAACTTCGTTGCAGGCAGCCACAAGAACGCCATCGTGCCGCACACCGATACGTTTGATGAAAACAATCTTCTCAGCCGGGGGCAGGAGATCGCCGTTGACGTAGACGAGGATGAGGCGACCGCTATTGAGTTGCAGCCCGGGCAGATGAGCCTGCATCATGGGCTGACGTTCCACGGGTCCGGGCCCAACACCTCAGACGACCGCCGCATCGGCGTCGCGATCCGCTATGTGAACCCGAACGCGATGCAACAGGTGGCGGATCGGGACTATGCGATGCTGGTTCGTGGCGCTGACCGGTCAGGCAACTTCATCAATATCGCCCGCCCCGCCGACTATTTTGAACCGCATGCGCTGAAGATGTACGACGAAGTTCGCGACGACAAGACTTCGGCGTTGTCCGCTGGTCTGGACAGCGGGACAAAGATGTATACCGGGTCGGGTAAGACCCTTTAAAGCGCAGTCAGTGCAGAGGAAATCGTTATGGAGCACGTAAAATTCACCGCCATGAAAAATGGCGACAAGGAAGACTACCAGTTTCTCCATCCTCTGGAAGTGGACTACGCCTCGGGCACCGCTGACCGGCTGCTAAAGGCGCTGGTGACGCTGGATGAAAGCATGTCTGGCTATAAGATCACCCGCCTTGGCCATTCGCTGCAATCTGCAACCCGCGCTTGGAATGAAGGGGCGGATGTCGACTGGGTCGTTTCAGCCCTTCTGCATGATATCGGCGACATCTTTGCGCCCTATAACCATGACGAATACGCCGCCTCGATCCTGCGGCCCTTCGTGCGGGAACAGTGCACTTGGGTCGTCGAAAAGCACGGCGATTTCCAGATGCTGTATTACGGCCACCATGTCGGCGGGAACCAGCACAAGCGCGACGCCTATGCCGGGCATATGTATTTCGACGATTGCTCCGCATTCTGCGAACGCTGGGATCAGGCCAGCTTTGACCCCGACTACAAGACAGAACCGGTTAAGTTCTTCACCGACATGACCCGCAAAGTCTTCGCCCGTCAAGCCTATGACCCAGCAGTGGTTCGGGCAGGCGCGCGTGAGCCTTTGGTTGATGCTAAAGTAGCGGCGGCGCGACAGGCATAGAAGCGGGGCGTGCTACTCTGCCAGCACAAACTCAAACTTCGCTTCCATTCCACCCGTGCACACTGTCGCGCACTTCGATCCATACCGATGTCGCGCCGGCAGGAATGCTTACGCCACCTAGCGACCGCGTGAAGGGTTGCTCGTTCTCATGCGGATGGGCCAGAACGCGTGTGCCCAGAACCTCACCTTCGGCATCGACCACGCGCCAGGCGTCGGCGTAGTGGTCCCAGCCGGTGTCGCCATGCAGAAGCGTGACGGAGAACCGCCAGCTGTCGCCTGACTTGCTGGCCTGGACATCTTTGATAACAGCGTCGCCAGCGGAAGCGGCAGACGCGAGGAAGAGCGGGATGATCATTAACTTGCGCATGGCGCTTTGGTTAGCATAGTTCTGGAAGCGCAGCGATCACATCTCTGCGGGGGAAGGATCGCATGTTGGCAGATTTCAGCTTTGCAGATGGTTTAGGCGTCATCGGATCGTTAGTGATTTGTTCGGCCTATCTGTCGGTTTCGTTGGGCAGGATCGACGCCCAGCGCCTGCCCTATCAGTTGATGAACATTGGCGGGGCGGTGCTGTTGTTAACCTCGCTCTACTACCGCCCCAATCTGGGCGCCATCATGATAGAGGTGCTTTGGGTCGCCATCGCCCTTATCGCGATTGCCAGGATTTACCTGCGGCGAAAGTGAGCCATCGGCAGCTTTCACGCCCATCGCCCGAGCGGCGATAAAGTCACACTGCCGCTTTCCTACACCATCCATCTGGCAATCCCCTTCGAACGGGTCTAATACCCGCGCGCTGGAGCTTTTTGCGTTCATGTTGGATCGCGTGGCGTTTTGCGTCGTCAAGAAGCGTTTGCCCTTGCAAACGTGGTGACGCCGCAAAATGCCTCAACATAAACGCAAAACGCTTTACCCCTCATATGGAGACCAAGGAGATGGGCTACAAAGTCGCCGTCGTCGGCGCCACCGGAAACGTGGGCCGCGAAATGCTGAACATCCTCGCCGATCGGGAATTCCCGGCGGACGAGGTTGTCGCACTGGCCAGCAGAAGATCGCTGGGTACAGATTGCGCCTATGGTGACAAGACGCTCAAGACACTTGATCTCGACACATATGACTTCACAGGCACAGACATCGCGCTGTTCGCCATCGGGTCTGACGCGACCAAGAAATACGCGCCGAAAGCAACGGCTGCGGGCGCTGTGGTGATCGATAACTCGTCGCTTTACCGCTACGATCCAGAGGTGCCGCTGATCGTGCCAGAGGTGAACCCGGACGACGTGATAGGCTACGCCAAGAAGAACATCATCGCGAACCCGAATTGTTCGACCGCACAGATGGTCGTCGCTTTGAAACCGCTGCATGACCGCGCCACGATCAAGCGCGTCGTCGTCTCAACTTACCAGTCAGTGTCCGGCGCCGGTAAGGATGGGATGGATGAGCTGTGGAACCAGACCAAAGGGATGTACGTGCCGGGTCAGGAAGTTGACCCATCCAAGTTCACCAAGCAGATCGCCTTCAACGTGATCCCGCATATCGACGTGTTCATGGAAGACGGTTCCACCAAAGAAGAATGGAAGATGGTCGCCGAGACGAAGAAAATCGTCGACCCGAAGATCAAGGTTCACGCGACATGCGTCCGCGTTCCTGTCTTTGTCGGCCATTCCGAAGCGCTGAACATCGAGTTTGAGGAAGAGCTTGATGAAGACGAAGCACGCGACATCCTGCGCGAAAGCCCGGGCATCATGGTCGTCGATAAGCGCGAAGATGGCGGCTACACCACGCCCATCGAATGCGTCGGCGACTACGCCACCTATATCAGCCGCATTCGCACGGACCCGACCTGCGACAACACGCTGAGCATGTGGTGCGTATCTGATAACCTCCGCAAAGGCGCGGCGTTGAATGCTGTCCAGATTGCTGAGCTGTTGGGGCGCCGGGTTCTGAAAAAGGGCTGAACCCAAATTCAGTGAGAAAAGTTACACGCCGCGTCCCCTTGGGGTGCGGCGTGTTAGATTCTGAACAGGCATAATTTTCGCCATCACTATTGTCCTGAATACCCCACAAAAGGACATTTCAGATGAGCACCGAAAACATCAACCGCATCGCCTATTTCGGCGACAGTCAGACCGATGGTGGCAACCTGTTTGAGCTGACATCGCGTCTGTTCACCCAACCCTTTCCGCTGGCAGATTTCGGCTACACAGAGAACGTCACAAACGGTCAGAACTATGCGGATGTGACAACAGGGCAGCTGGGCGCCGACATCTTCAACCTCGGTTTTGGTGGCGCATCAGCATTGGGTCGCAGCCCACTTAGTCAAGCGATTGATCCTGCCCTAACCGATCAGTTTTTGATCGCCAATCCCGACCCCGCCGATCTGGCCTTCGACAGCAGTTTTTCGGGTCAAGTTGAACGCTACCTCGCCTCGGTGGCAACCGACCCTACACAAATGGCTTAGTCGCCTGTGATTTTCGCATAAGCCTATGGAACCGCGCAGATAATTCAATTTTTCAAGTATAGAGATTAGCAAGGTTTGGCCGGGGGTCAGCTCAAAAGCTTGCGATTTCTTACGCACGTGCACGCGAGGGACTCCTGTGCTGACTCCGAT
>CALKOT010000025.1 GCA_938092015.1 uncultured Paracoccaceae bacterium | reverse complement strand
CAAAGGAGTCCCTCGCGTGCACGTGCGTAAGAAATCGCAAGCTTTTGAGCTGACCCCCGGCCAAACCTTGCTAATCTCTATACTTGAAAAATTGAATTATCTGCGCGGTTCCATAGGCTTATGCGAAAATCACAGGCGACTTGATAGGTTAACGTTTCAGGAAACAGCATCTCTGTGTCGAGGAAGATGATCGGGGTCGTTGCGTCGATCTTCGAGATCATATGCAGAAGGACGATGCTTTCCGCGCCGAACGACGACACGAGCGCAAGCTGCCCAGTCAACGTCGATTGCACTGCTTCTCGCAATGTGTCTTCGGGTGCAAAGCTTTCGAAGAGGAAATTCAGCGCCGCCGCTTTTGTGTCATCTACACGTGCGGCGGGAACTGAATGCGGTGGTAGGGATATCACCTTCGGATGTCCCGCGCCGCTCTGCGGGCCTCCAATATGTTGCTTGGGCCGGGGTAGCCGCGCTGGTATCCGGCGGTGATCGCCTTTGCCGCAGCTTTCCAATGGGCTTCGGGCTGACGGTTTGAGACCCGTTCAGGGGGCTCAACCTCATCAAACCCACAAGCGCGAAGGTATGCATATTGATCTGCGATAACCGGGCCGGTTGCGCGCAGTCTGCCCCTAAAGCCCATCGCGCGAAACTTTCTACCCAGCGAGAACCCACGGCCATCTGCAAACGACGGAAAGTCTACAGAGATCAGTGCAACCCTCTCAAACCAAGGGACGACAGTGTGAACGTCGACATCGTTCGCAACATGAAATCCCAATGCGGAAGGCTTACGCGTCTCTATCTCTTCGCCCCGCTCATCCACGCCTGAGAACTCGAGGATAGAAAACTCAACAAGTGCTTCGCCTAGCGACACCCGTGTCCAGCGATCCTCAATCGGTCCATCATCGTCACGCAGCGGCATAGAGTGTCTCCTTGAACGCGGTAAGACCGACCCGCCGGTAGGTCTGAAGGAACGTTTCCCCGGTTTCTCGTTGGTCCAAATACGTCTCGATCAGAGTTTCAATTGCGCCGGTAACCTCTCCATAAGAAAAGCCGGGGCCGACACGTTCTCCGATTGCCGCTGTTTCAGTGGATTCGCCGCCGAGGGTGATCTGGTAGCTTTCTACACCAGCCTTATCGAGGCCAAGAATGCCAATATGCCCAATGTGATGATGCCCGCATGCGTTGATGCAGCCAGAAATCTTGATCGACAGCGGCCCGATCTTTTCCTGCATTGCTGGGTCGGCAAAAGTCTCGGCGATGTTCTGCGCCACCGGGATGGATCGGGCGGTCGCGAGGTTGCAATAATCAAGGCCAGGGCATGCGATGATATCAGTAACCATCCCTTTGTTCGGCGCATCCAAACCTTGCGATTTCAGTTTGCTCCAGACGAGGTACAGCTCATCCTTGCGAACATGCGGCAAAACGATGTTCTGCTCATGCGTGACCCGCAGTTCGTCCAATGAATGGGCCTCGGCAACCGCCGCCATTAATCGCATTTGCTCAGCCGTCGCATCGCCTGGGGCGCCGCCGATCGGCTTTAGTGATATGGTCGCGATTGCATAGCCGGGCTGACGATGTGGATGAACATTGCGCTTCACCCATGCAGCGAAGCCAGCATCCTCACGTTGCATTCTCTCAAGCAGAACGCTTTCTTCCGCTGCCGCTTTGAAGGCAGGTAGCGCAAAGTAAGCCGCGATACGTCGATATTCGTCAGCATCCAGTTCTGGCGATTTGTCGAGTGAGGCGAATTCTTCCTCAACCCGCGCAGCATATTCTTCGATCCCCAATTTATGAACGAGGATCTTGATACGGGCTTTGTACTTGTTATCCCGCCGTCCAAAGAGGTTATAGACCCGCAGCGTTGCTTCCAGATACGGAAGAAGGTCTGCCTTGGGCAGGAATTCGCGCAGAACCTTGCCGATCATTGGTGTGCGTCCAAGGCCGCCACCAACAAGCACCTTATAACCAGCCTCGCCAGCTTCATTTCGAACGATCTGGATGCCAATGTCATGCACCTTGATCGCCGCCCGATCTTCTTCGGTAGCGGAAACGGCGATCTTGAACTTGCGGCCAAGAAACATGAATTCTGGGTGCAGGGATGACCATTGGCGGATCATCTCACCAGTGATGCGTGGGTCCTCAATTTCATCTGGCGCCGCCCCTGCGTACGGGTCCGATGTCGTGTTGCGGATACAATTGCCTGAAGACTGGATGGCGTGCATTTCCACATCAGCAAGATGATCCAGAATGTCAGGTACATCTTTTAGTTTTGGCCAATTGAATTGGATGTTCTGACGCGTCGTGAAATGACCGTATCCACGGTCATATCTTTCAGCGATCATCGCAAGATGGCGCATCTGCTCGCCGCGCATTGCGCCATAGGGGATCGCCAGCCGCAACATGTAAGCGTGAAGCTGCAGGTAGAGGCCATTCATCAGGCGCAGGGGGCGAAATTCTTCCTCTGTCAACGCGCCAGTCAGGCGGCGTTGGACCTGATCGCGAAACTGCGCGGATCGTTCGCGGACGAAAGCCGCGTCAAACTCATCATAGCGGTACATTTTTGAGCTTCCTCAAGATGGTGCGCGTCAGGCGGCCTGACGCTGTTCAGGATCCGCGATGTAGGCGAAAGTTGGCACGCGATTGGCGCGTATTGCTTCACGCCGAACCACTGGTTCTCTGGATGCAACGTCGATTTCGACAAGATAGGGGCCGACAACCTCTGCTTCGAAAGTTGCGTCTCCAGACAAAAGCTCCAACACAGCGGCGGCTTCGGGCGAAGACACGATTTCAGCTTTGCCAATGTCACGGGTCCATGAGGCGCCGGTCCACCAGACGGTGTCGCCATCTAGCAGATGGTTGGCTGTCAGGACGGAAGGGGTGAATTTTTTGGCCATGATATTGCTCCTTCAGGCGACGTTGCGATGGGCCTGTTCGTCAGGCGAGGTTGTTGTGTGGGGCGGGGTGGTCAGCTCATCAGCATTGAAACGTTGCTGAATGGCCTCCACGGCGCGCGAAGCCTCCGAAAAACCGGCGGCTATGACTGGGGGACGGCTTGCCGACGGCAGGGCATCGCCAATGATGAAGATGCCAGGCGTTTCTGTTTCGCCTGTCATGGCATTGTTGATGTCAGTCAGCCCAGTGATCGTCTCCCGGGCGCGTTCAAGGCCCGCCTGTACAAGCAGAAGGTCCACGTCATGCATTTGGGCTGCGCCGTTCACAGAGATTTCGATGCGTGACAGTAACCCGTCGGCAGAGTGGACGCGGGACAGATCGCCATTCACAACCGAAAGACGACGTGCGGCGCCGGCCAGATCGTTCATCGTGCGTTGCCCGGCGCGAAGAGGGGTGGAATGGATCAGCGCGACACTTTTGGCCTGCCTTGACACCGTCAACGCCAGATCAATTGCTGCTTCGCCGTCACCAAAAACAGCAACCCGTTTTCCAGCTGATGTCTGAGCACCCTCCGTGAGATAGCTCACACCGCCTTTTACGGCCTCAATCCCGCTCGTCATCAATGGTCGGGGGATTAGCGCGCCAGCGCCGCCAGCATAAATCACGGCGGCCCCGGTGATCGTCTCACCGGTATTGGTTTCCACACTGAAACCAGCGTCCAGAGAGCCCCAGACGGATTTAGCCCGGCGTGATGTCAGAAGAAGGGGGGCAAATGGCTGAAGTTGATCCTTCAGTTGGTCAACCAAACTGGCTGCAGAAATATCGTGATGGGAGGGCGCATCGTTAATCATGCCAGCAGGGTAAAGCGCGGCGCACTGCCCACCTGGATATGGCAGCGCATCGATGATGGTTGACCGATGGCCTTTCATCCCAAGCTGGACTGCAGCGTAGAGCCCGGCAGGGCCTGCGCCAATGATGATCAAAGGGGCGTTCGGCGTATCCATTTGGAAGCATCCTTTTCTCAGCGCGTTGATGTGCTTTCAAAAAACTTAAGAACATAAAGTGTGGAATGCAATTAAATACATCTATAAGTCACAATAAATATAATTAACAAAATTTAAGTGTGTAAAATGAACGTTGCCGCAAATTTCTGATTGGGTTACTCCGCTAGCGACTCAGGAGGCGACCAAACTGATGCGCGATTTTCTGCTCAGACCAATTTGCGACGCGACGGGCGGCGATGATGGCGCATCGCTGGCAGGTGGGCCGATTAGTTTCAAACGTGTGGAAACGCTTGGCTATGACCGCTCCTCACGCCGCCTTCCCCTGAAATCTCTGTCACCCGATGCATTGGCGGGATTTACGTCTCCTCGCGCGAGTGTGCTCGGGGTGTCGATGGACTTCCCCCGGATCATGGGGGTTCTCAACATCACGCCAGATAGCTTTTCAGATGGTGGTTCAGACGCAAGCGCTGAGGCGGCGGTTGCAAGAGGTTTAAAGCTGATTGAGGACGGTGCCGACTTTCTGGACATCGGCGGAGAATCGACCAGACCCGGCGCCAAGCCTGTTTCACTGGCTGAAGAACAAGACCGCGTATTGCCTGTGATCGAAGGATTAAAGGCTGCAGGTATCACTGTGCCTATATCCATCGACACACGCAACGCTGTGACGGCGCAGGCGGCGTTTAAAGCCGGTGCGCAGTTGTTCAATGATGTCTCGGCGCTTAGCCATGATCCCGATAGCCTGGCCTTTGCCGCCGAAAGCGGCGCGACAGTGTGCTTGATGCATGCTTCGGGCGATCTGAGGACCATGCAGGACGACCCAACCTACAAGAACGTGCTGATTGATATCTTCGCCTATCTGGAAGGGCGGATTGAGGTTTGCCTGGAAGCTGGGATTTCTCGCGATAAGATCATTGTTGATCCGGGCATCGGGTTTGGGAAAACCCTGCAGCACAACGTCACAATCCTGTCGGGTTTGTCGGCTTTTCAGTGGATGGGCGTTCCTGTGCTGATCGGGGCGTCGCGGAAAGGCTTTATCGGAAAGCTGTCTGGTGAAGCGATCGCTGTGAACCGTGCGCCGGGCTCTATTGCGGCGGCTTTGGTAGCGGCAGGACAGGGCGCGCAGATCATCCGGGCGCATGATGTGGCCGAGACGCGGCAAGCGCTGACGGTCTGGACGGCGGCGAGCGGGTTGTGGGACATTTGAAGCGATGAGCGAAAAGATCTTTGGCACAGACGGCGTCCGGGGGCGGGCCAACCAGCATCCGATGACAGCTGAAATGGCGATGAAGCTGGCAATGGCGGCTGGGCGGTACTTCGCCCGTGGCTCGCATCGGGTTGTCATCGGCAAGGATACGCGGCTTTCGGGGTATATGCTGGAAGGCGCGATGCAAGCTGGTTTCACAGCGACAGGCATGGATGTGTTCCGCCTTGGCCCTGCGCCTACGCCCGCGGTGGGCATGCTGACCCGTTCGATGCGGGCGGATATCGGCGTGATGATCTCGGCTTCTCACAATCCGTATTACGATAACGGGATCAAGTTTTTCGGCCCCGACGGGTTTAAACTGTCGGATACGGATGAGGCTGGCATTCTGGCGCTGGTCGACAGCCCCGATCTTGCGGACGCGACAGAAATCGGTCGTGCGCAGCACGTGGACGACGGCATTGGGCGGTATATCGAGATCGCCAAGGCGACGTTCCCGAAGGGGCTTAGCCTGGCTGGCATGAAGATCGTTGTCGATTGCGCCAATGGGGCCGCCTACAAAACAGCGCCCACGGTTCTTTATGAATTGGGCGCTGAGGTAATTCCGCTGGGTGTGTCGCCGGATGGCACAAACATCAACGCTGGCGTTGGGTCTACGGCGCCGGACGCCTGTATCGCAAAGGTGCTCGAAACTGGCGCCCATGCCGGGATTGCGCTGGATGGGGATGCCGACCGGGTGCATGCGATTGATGAAACCGGTCAGATCGTTGACGGCGACCAGATCCTTGCGCTGATCGCCCGGCGCTGGATGCAGAGCGACCGGTTGGCCCATGGCGGCGTCGTGGCGACGATCATGTCGAACATGGGTCTGGAAAGACATCTGGAAGGCATGGGCGTGTTCCTGCGTCGCACTGCGGTTGGCGACAGACATGTCGTGGCGGAGATGCGCAAGCACGGGTTCAATGTGGGTGGTGAGCAGTCGGGTCATGTCGTTCTGACCGACTATGTAACGACGGGCGACGGCCTGATCGCAGCGCTGCAGGTACTGGCCGCTGTTGTTTCTGCAGGGCGACCCGCGTCAGAGGTGTGCAAGCTATTCTCGCCCTGGCCGCAGCTCCTTCAGAATGTGCGTTTCGCAAGGGGCGACCCTTTGGCCGCAGCCGCGGTTATCTCTGCCATAAAAGAGGGTGAAGCGATGCTGGGCCAGAATGGCCGGTTGGTGATCCGAAAGTCGGGAACTGAACCCTTGATCCGCGTGATGGGCGAAGGTGAAGATGAAGTGCTGGTCAAACAGGTGGTTCAGACAATCTGCGACGAGGTTGAAGCAGCTTAGTATTGCCATGGTTTCACGCGTGAAACCAAATCAATCTATTTGATATATAACATAATTATAGTTTCTTTAACTTTTGCGCCACCCTGCTGGCGTACTCAGGCGTCGGGTGGGAAACACAGGCGAAGTCCTACGCCAGTGAAGGTATTCTGTGATTTGCCTGCACAATGACTTCGCCATCAGTTTTCCTGTTGGTGCGAACTGGGCGTCTCCGTCCCTTCCTGTGTTTTCCGGTAAAGGGTGGATCGGCCAATACCAAGGCGACGGGCGGCTTCCGACATTTGCCCGTCATAACGATCCAGTGCATCGATCAAAGCATCCGCTTCAATCTCCGCCAATGGTCGAATATGGCCATCTAGGCCAAGATAGGGGTTGCGCGCCTCTCGCGCACCGACACCTTGGTGCAAATCGCACGTCGGGGGGGCGGTAAGATGCGGAAAATCTTCCGCCCCAAGCAAGCCGCCCTCGGCTAGAACAACGGCGCGATAGATCATGTTTTCAAGCTGTCGGACGTTACCAGGCCATGGCGCAGCTTGAAGGTGGGTCTTTGCGTCGTTTGTAAATCCAGTGACCGTTTTGCCCTCAGCCAGCGCAAAGCGGCCAGCGAATCCTTCGGCCAACGGCAGAATATCGGCGCGCCGATCGCGTAGCGGCGGCAGGGGCATAGGAAAGACACTGATGCGATAGTAAAGATCTTCGCGAAATCGCCGGCGCCGACTTCAGCGGCCAGATCGCGATTGGTTGCGGTGATCAGTCGAAAATCCGATGAAACAGTGCGGGCGCCGCCGACCGGGTCAACCTCACCTTCCTGTATCACACGGAGGAGTTTGACCTGCGCTTCCAGCGGCAGTTCGCCGATCTCATCGAGAAACAGCGTGCCGCCATCGGCCTCTTCAAACTTGCTGATCCGCTTGGCGATAGCCCCAGTGAAGGCGCCCTTTTCGTGCCCGAACAGAATGCTTTCGACCAGCGTGTCGGGCAGGGCGCCGCAGTTCACCGCTACAAAAGGACCGTCTGCGCGGGCTGATGCGGCGTGAATTGCCCGGGCGAATACTTCTTTGCCGATGCCGCTTTCCCCTTCGATGAGCATCGGGATGCTTGACGCAGCCCCGCGCGCGGCGATCCTGATTGCACGTTTTGTGGTGTCGGCTTGCGCCACAAGGCGATCGAAACCAGCCGAATCCTCAGGTGCTTTCAGGCGGCGTACTTCATTCGTAAGCGAGCGGATCTTAAGTGCGTTGGTGATCGATACTTCCAAGCGTTCTGCCGCGATTGGCTTGATCAGAAAGTCCGTTGCGCCTGCCTGCATTGCGGAAACGGCATTCGAAACTGATCCGTTTGATGTCAGCACGAGAACGGGCAGATCAGGGAGGTGTGGTCGAAGGGCGCGAAGAACTTCAATCCCGGTCATTTCTGGCATCGCAAGATTGAGAAGGACCAAAGAAACACCGCCCCCTTCATCGCTTTTCAAAAGATCCAGCGCGTCTGGCCCAGACGCGACCTCACGCCAGGCCCGGCGTGCTGCGGTTAGAAGTGCGCCAGTCATGTGGCGTTGTGAGGCTTCATCATCGACGATCAGGATCATGTTGGGCCTGCAGATGGTCGTCAGGAATTGGCCGGTGTCCCGGAAAGCCCCATAGTTGCCAGCGAAACATTAAGAAACTGACGACGGACGCCCTGCTCAGGACCAGCGTGTGTCAGGCGGCGGATTGTACGGCTGTATCGGCGCGGCTAACCGGCGTCGTGACCCGAAAAGTTGATCCGGCGGGGCGCTGCAAATAATCCAGCGCGCCGCCTAGATTAAGCATGATCTGGCGGCTGATTGGCAGGCCCAGACCTGCGCTGCCTGCCGTTGCTTTTGCCGAAAGACGGGCGAATTTCTCGAAAATCAGATCGATTTTATCCGCTGGCACACCCGGGCCACGGTCCGAGACGTCGACATGGACCGCGTCGCCCGCCTGCGTGGTTTGGATGACAATCTCACCACCTTCGCCGCATCCATGGCGAATGGCGTTTGAAATGAGGTTGATAAAGACCTGCGTCAGGCGGTCGAAGTCGGTTTCAACCGGGATCAGTTCCACCTCTCGATCACGAATGACCGTCACGTTGCTTTCGGTCTGCAGGGTTTCGGTCGCCGCAAGGGCGCGGTCGATGACGTGAGCCAGCCTGACTTCTTCCAGATTCAGCATGATCTGACCGTTTTCGAGAAAGCTGAGGTCAAGAATGTCATCCAGCAGCCGCGTCAGGCGCTGGCTTTCGTCATGGATAATCGACAAAAACCGGGCGCGCTGGGCGGTTTCTACTTTTTCGCTGTCGCGCAGGATTTCCGCAAACGACCGGATCGATGTCATCGGTGTGCGTAGCTCATGGCTGACCTGACTAAGGAATGCGTCTTTCTGATCCGAAAGTTCTGTCAGTTTCTGATTGGCGGCCCGCAGTTCGGCGGCGGTTTCAGCAAGCTCTTTCGACTGGCTTTCCAGGCGGGCGGAATATTCCATGATCTGCGCGGTTTCATCCGCCACAGCGATCAAATCCTGTACGGAAATCGCTGCGCCTGATGCGATCTGGTTCATCATCGCGTGCGCAGTGGCGGCGCCGACTGAGCCTGCAAATTCGCGTTCAAGTTTTTCGATGAAACTGTCTGTCGGTTCAGGCAAGCCCGATGACCTTCCCTGCTCTGCCGCTATTTCATTGAAGACGCGGATGCCTTGGTCACGGCCAAGAACGCGCTGCGCGAGAACCAGCAGTTCCTCTGACGTCGTTACGCGGCTGATCCCGCCCATTCTCGCGCCGCCACTGGCGGATCGATCAATGAACTGCATTGCTTGCAAGCGCTCTATAGGGCGAGGGAATGATGCAAGTGAGATGATGACGAACACCAGCGCATTGGCACCCAATGACCAGACGAGAGAGTGAACCAGTGGGTCCTCGATCGTCAGGCCAAACAGGGCGCGGGGGCGCAATGCCTCTACCCCAAACAGGCCGTTTTCAAGGACGGATGCCGTTAAAAGGAACCCGCCTTCAAAGCTTGGCAGAAAGGATGTGTACAGCCAAAGGGCAAAGCCGATGCTAAGCCCCGCCAATGCCCCCCGCCGCGTCGCGCCCCGCCAGAACAGGCCGCCCAGAAGGGCTGGCAGCACTTGCGCGACACCGAGGAAAGCGATCAGTCCGATAGACGCCAGCGCGCCGGTCCCACCCGTAACCTGATAGTAAAGATAGCCGAGCGACAGTACCCCTACGATAGAGATGCGGCGCGACCGGATCAGCAGCGTTTTCACGTCATCGCTGGCCGGTGTTTGATCCTTCGACATGCGCAGCCAGACCGGCATCACAATGTGGTTGGACACCATTGTAGCCAGCGCCAGCGAGGCGACGATCACCATTGATGTCGCGGCGGAAAACCCGCCCAGAAAAGCAAGTGTCGCCAGTGTTTCCTGATTGCGGGCCAGCGGTATTGTCAGGACGAAAAGGTCCGGGTTTGATCCGGCTGGTAGTTCGCTTAGCCCGATGATGGCGATGGGCAGGACAAAAAGGCTCATCAGAAACAGGTACAGCGGGAAGGCCCATGATGCGGTCGCCAGATGCCGCTCATCCGAGTTTTCGACGACAATGACCTGAAACATGCGGGGCAGGCAGATGACCGCGGCGGCGCTAAGGAAAATCAGCGTCACCCAGCGCCCGGAAAAGACATCCTGCCCGTGCAGCAGTTCAGGGTCAATCCGCGCGGCGATGTCGCCGGGACCGGAAGCAACGCCCCAGACGACGAAGATGCCAACAGCGATCAGCGCGACCAGTTTGACGATGGCTTCGACGGCGATGGCGGTGACGACGCCGTGGTGGCGTTCGTTTGCGTCGATGTTGCGGGTGCCGAAGATGATGGTGAAAAGGGCAAGGCCAATCGCGACCCACAGCGCTGTTATGCCCGGATCTGCAGCGCCGTCCGCCGCGAAGACCGAAAAGCTAAGCGTCAGGGATTGCAGTTGCAGCGCGATGTAAGGCGTTGTCCCAGCGACCGCGAGCAGGGTGACGATCACGGCCAATGTTGCGGATTTGCCGAAGCGCGATGAGATCAGGTCAGCGATGGAGGTGACGCGCTGCGCCCGACCGACGCGCACGAGTTTGCGTAAGAACCACCACCAACTGACGAACACCATGGTGGGGCCAAGGTAGATGGTGACAAACTCCAATCCACTACGCGCCGCAGACCCAACCGCGCCATAGTACGTCCAGGCGGTGCAGTAGACTGATATCGACAGGGTATAAACGACAGGGGACCGAAGGATGCCCAGCCGCCCCCGGCTGGCGCGTCGCTCAGCCGCCCAGGCGATCAGGAAGAGGGCGGCGACATAGGCCAAACAAATCGATACCAGCAGATTGAACGACAGCGTCATTCCGGCCCCGCGTCACTGCGCAGAAGACGTGAGAGGATGAACGCCAGGGCGATCAGGACGGCCCAGACGACAAAGATGTAAAAGACGGCGTTCGGCAACTCGCCTTCATCACCGCCTGTGATGGCGGAAATCAGGGGGCTGGCGAAGAACACCACGCCCAGCAGCGGTAAAATAGCGGCGAGGTCGCGCACTTTGCGCCCGATCTGGCCGCGTCGGTCGGCAGCGCTATGACCGGTGTCTTTCATCAGTCGCCAAGCGCCCTGACAGCGGCCAGAAGGTCCTGATTGGCGAAAGGCTTCGTCATGAACTTCGTCACACCATGGGCTTCAGCGGTTTCACGGTCTTTGGCCTGTCCCTTTGCGGTCAGCATCAAGATTGGCAGATCGACAAAGGCAGGCAGCGTGCGCAAATCGCGCAGGATGTCGAAACCCGATTTGTTGGGCAGCATCAGGTCCAGGATAATGACATCCGGGCCAACCGCCGCTGCACGCTCAACCGCGTCCGCGCCGTCTGAGTGGGTGTCGACGGTCCACCCATCCTGTTCCAATATGAACCGGATCGCTTCAATTATGTTTGGCTCGTCTTCGATTAGTAGCACTGACTTCACCTGTTGGACCCTCCCCAGAAGCCCAGGCGCACGCGGGCGTTCGCCGCACATCGCCATTTTCTTGTTACTTTAACAAAAACGCAGTGCGACGCGAGGCGCAAGTCTGGCGTGGACAAACACGGCATTGGGCGCCGACCTCAACTGCCGGCGCTGTGCTAGGCGTTAACGCCGCGTCGGTTGTGAACAGCATCACGCTTTTGCAGGTTGGCGGCAGGGCGTAATCAACCGGCCCGTCAGGCGACGCGACGGCCCAGGCCGTGAACGTCTCATCGCCCGGGGTGCGCAAGATTGCGCGAACTGGCTGCCCGGGATGGCCAAGGGCGCGGTAAAGCGGCCAAAGGGGGCACGCGCCACCCTGACGTGGCAAAGGAAAGCCGGGCAGTTCCTTGCGAAACACAACACCGCCCGAGGCATCGCATTCGATCAGGCCGAATACGGGCGCGCCATCATCTGGCGGCAGATGGGCCAGCCTGAAAAACACATCACGAAGCGACGCGCCGGTTGCATGGGCCAGTTCAAGCGGGTCCCAATGCTGGCGCTTGGCGTCTTCCAGAAATGCGGTCAGCGGCAGGGCTGCAGCGATTTTCTGATAGCGGGCCAGCGATTTCTCTGCGTCTTCGCGGGCGATGTCGCCCATTTCATCCAGCAGCATATGCTGGGCGCTTTCATTGCAGGTTTCCAGATCCGGTGCATGAAATCCTCGCTTAGCCCAAAAGTCGTGCAACAGATCTGCCGTTTCATCGCCGCCGACGCCGCTTTCCAACGGGTTGTCAAAATAGACGACAAGGTCTTTGGCCGTTTCGGTCAGGCGAACGCTTTCGTCATAAAGGTTTTTGGTGAAACGATTGCGCTGCTGATCGTTCATTTCCGTGTTCTCAACCAAGATACCCGCGGTGGAATGAACGGCTGTGACCGAAGACAGCATCAGATGCATTGCTTCAGCCAGATAGGGGTCGTGCGCCAGCCGGTCGGAAAGAAGAGAAAGCTGTCTGTCCTTGGCTTCCGCCCGCTGCGCAATGGCGCCGACGACGCGCGCCCAGCCCGGGAAGCGGCCGATCAGTTCGCTGACCCGGTTCATTTCAGCCCCGGCGCCGGGCGCTGCGCTTGCGGCCTCTGTCAGGGTCTCGATCATGCCTGCGTCAGCACCTTCGGCAAGTTCGGCAGGCGCCATGTCCAGCTCACGCGCGATGGCGATCAGCGTACGTCCTGCGATTCCGCGTTTGTTGTGCTCTATCAGGTTCAAATACGAGGCTGAGATGCCCACATCCTTGGCGAGAGCGACCTGACTGACGCCTCGCGCCCTGCGGCGTTCACGAATTCGTGGGCCAACAAGTGAATGCGCCATTCACATTTTTCCTTTGGTTTGAGCCGGTTGCTTGCTCATTGTGAAGAAGTTTACAAATTATCGCACTGCACAAAACAAGAATTTACAAGAAAATCTAGCAAAAGCAATAATCTATTGATTTTTTGACCCTCTGTGACGCATGGTTAACGTATCCCTAGGGGGAAATAATGACCAAAGGCGCGATGCGACCTGCGGTTTTCCGAAGTCGGATGGGAGGAAATCCATGTCTTCATTCACGCCAAATCGGCGTTCGCTTCTCAAGGGCGGTGTCGCCCTTGGTGCCGGTGTCGCTGCACCAACGATTTTCACGGGTCAGTCATGGGCTGCAAGCCATGCTTACACCAACGCCCCACAGGGTGGTTCTGTCACGCTGGGCTTCAACGTCCCACAGACCGGCCCTTACGCGGACGAAGGCGCTGACGAGCTGCTGGCGCAGCAGCTGGCTGTTGAGCACCTCAACGGGATGGGTGACGGCGGCTGCCTGAACACGTTCTCGTCGAAAGCCCTTAAGGGTAACGGCATCCTCGGCAAGAAAGTCGAGTTCGTCACAGGCGACACGCAGACCAAATCTGACGCAGCGCGCGCATCGGCTAAGTCGATGATCGAAAAAGACGGCGCGATCATGATCAATGGCGGCTCGTCTTCTGGCGTTGCTGTGGCTGTTCAGGGTCTCTGCCAGGAAGCTGGCGTCATCTTCATGGCTGGTTTGACCCACGCCAACGACACCACCGGTAAAGACCGTAAAGCGAACGGTTTCCGCCACTTCTTCAACGCATACATGTCAGCCGCAGCGCTGGCGCCGGTGCTTGAAGCAGAGCTTGGTGCAGATCGCCGTGCCTACCACCTGACCGCTGACTACAACTGGGGTTGGACGCAGGAAGAATCGATTGTTGCATCGACTCAGGCAATGGGTTGGGAAACCGTCAACACGGTGAAAACCCCGTTGGCTTCGACCGACTTCTCTTCCTACATCACGCCAGTTCTGAATTCTGGCGCTGACGTTCTGGTTCTGAACCACTACGGCGGCAACATGGTGAACTCACTGTCGAACGCCATTCAGTTCGACCTCCTGAACAAGCAGGTAAACGGCAAAGACTTTAAGATCGTCGTTCCGCTTTACTCAGAGCTGATGGCCGCTGGTGCGGGCGAGAACATCAAAGGCGTTCTTGGTTCGATGAACTACAACTGGCAGCTGGACAACGAAGGCTCCAAACAGTTCGTCAAATCCTTCGGTGAGAAGTACGGCAAACCTCCTTCGAACTCTGCTCAGACATGCTACGCGCAGGTTCTGCTGTATGCAGATGCTTGTGAGCGTGCTGGCACCTTCAACCCATGCGGCGTTGTTGCTGCACTTGAAGGCTTTGAGTTCGACGGTCTCGGCAACGGCAAAACGCTGTACCGTGCTGACGATCACCAGTGCTTCAAAGACGTTCTGGTTGTGCGCGGCGCGCAGAACCCAACAACGGCTTACGACACACTGGAAATCGTTAACGTCACGCCAGCTGAGCAGGTTACTTACGCGCCGAACAACCCACTGTTTGGTGGCGACGAAGCGTCTTTGGGCACCTGCAACCCAGGCGCTTAACAGCGTACCAAAAGTTTGCTGCGGCGGGTTCGTCCTGCCGCAGCTTGCCGCCGCACTCCCTTTTTTTCTACGCATCGTCTTGTCGGAATCCGGCGAGCCGTTGACCTATACCGGAGACCGGAGCGATGGACGCCATCCTGCTTCAAATTCTAAACGGTCTGGACAAGGGCAGCGCCTATGCGCTGATCGCCCTTGGTCTGACGCTGATCTTTGGCACGCTGGGTGTGGTGAACTTCGCCCACGGCGCGCTTTTCATGATCGGCGCATTTTGCGCGGTGACGCTGCAAAAGGTCCTGACCCTTTCAACGATCTCAATCGACCCTGAAAAGAAAGATTTTCTGGGTCAACCGCTGAAGGTTGAGACGCCTTATGTGCACAACTGGTTTGGTGAGGCGACGGGATCGTCGATCATCGAATGGTCGGTGCCGCTGGCGATCCTGTTCGCAATTCCGGTTATGATGGCTGTTGGCTACGCGATGGAGCGTGGCCTGATCCGCCACTTCTACAATCGCCCACACGCAGATCAGATCCTTGTGACTTTTGGCCTGGCAATCGTTCTGCAGGAAATCGTCAAATACTTTTTTGGCGCCAACCCGATCCAGACGCCTGCACCTGATACGGTCAGCGGGTCTATCGATATTGGTCTGATGTTTGGCTTCGCTGAGAATGCGATCATCTATCCGATCTGGCGGCTTGTTTACTTTGCCTTCGCCTTCGCAATCATCGGCGCGGTGTTCGCGTTCCTGCGGTTCACCACGTTCGGTATGGTTATCCGCGCTGGAATGTCGGACCGCGAAACAGTTGGCCTTTTGGGCATCAACATCGACAAACGCTTTACCTTCATGTTCGGCATCGCCGCCGCAGTGGCGGGCCTTGCCGGGGTGATGTACGGGCCGATCAACCCACCAAACTATCATATGGGTATGGATTTTCTGGTTCTAAGCTTTGTTGTGGTTGTTGTCGGCGGCATGGGGTCCCTTCCCGGGGCCGTTCTTGCAGGCTTTTTGCTGGGCATTCTCGAAAGCATCGCTTCGACCGCTTGGGCGACGACAATGATCCCCGGTATCAACCAGATCATCATCTACCTTGTTGCGATCATCGTGCTGCTGACCAGGCCGCGCGGACTGATGGGCCGCAAGGGCGTGATGGAGGAGTAAGACATGCTGCGCTTAACCAAAAAAGACATCTCGCTGCTGGTTGTTGTGATCGTTCTGACAATGCTGGCGCCATTCCTTCTGAACCCGTTCCCGTCTGACAGTGGGCTTGCGCAATTCAACGCTGGCTACCCTGATCTGATGCAGAAGTTCGTGATCTTTGGCATCTTCGCCATCGGCTTCAACATTCTCTTCGGCCTGACAGGCTATCTGTCGTTCGGTCACGCCGCTTTTCTGGGTGTCGGATCTTACGCGGCGGTCTGGATGTACAAACTGGTCTCATACAACGTGCTTCCGGCGGTTGTACTGGCGGTGATTGTAGCCGGGCTGTTTTCGGTGCTGATCGGGTATGTCTCGCTTCGTCGTTCAGGCATCTACTTTTCGATCCTGACGCTTGCGTTCGCACAGATGTCTTTCGCGCTGGCCTATTCGGTTCTATCGAATCCGTCGTTCAACCTGACCAACGGTGAGACCGGGCTGCAAGTCTACGCCAACGATCCGCAGATCTTCCATGGCGATCACCTGCCTAACTTCCCGCATCTCTTCGGCCTATCGATGGGATCGACCTACAAGATGGCTGCCGGAGCGTGGGAATTTCAGTTCAACGTCGCCTACTATTTCTGCGCGATCTTCATGATCCTCGCCTTCTACCTGTCGATGCGGCTTGTCCGGTCGCCTTTCGGCCTGATCCTGCGGGCGGTGAAAACCAATCAGACGCGCCTGAACTACACTGGTCTGAACACGCGGCCCTATACGTTGGCGGCTTTTGTGATCTCAGGCATGTATGCTGGCCTTGCTGGTGGTCTGCTGGCGGCGACCGACCCCCTTGCCGGGGCTGAGCGGATGCAGTGGACCGCGTCGGGCGAAGTTGTTCTGATGACCATCCTTGGCGGCGTCGGCACGCTGATCGGGCCGATCCTTGGCGCGGGTTTCATCAAGTATCTGGAAAACATCTTTTCCAAGATCAACGACAACGTCCTGCATCAGTGGTTCTCGTTCATGCCGGACGGCATTGAGGATCTCATGGTCATGATCATTCATCCTTTCGTCGGCAAGGGCTGGCACCTGACGCTGGGCCTGATGTTCATGTTGGTTGTCACCTTCCTGCCTGGTGGGCTGGTCGAAGGCGGGCAGCGGATCAAGACCTGGTGGGCTAATCGCAAATCCTCGGACAAAGCGGGCAAACCCGCTTCGACCCCGGCTGAATAAGGAGAGGGATGATGGGTATCCTTGAAGTTCAGGGCGTCAACAAAGCGTTTGGCGGTCTGAAAGCCCTCTCTGACGTCAATCTGAACGTCGAAGAGAATACGATCCACGCGATCATCGGCCCGAACGGGGCGGGGAAATCGACGCTGCTGAACTGCTTTATCGGCAAGCTGATCCCTGACACCGGATCGGTGGTTTTCAATGGCACCTCGCTGTTGGGCATCAAACCGCATGAGATCAACCAGCTGGGCGTCAGCCGCGTTTTCCAAACACCTGAGATCTTCTCTGACCTCAGTGTGTTCGAAAATGTGATGATCCCCTGCTTCGCCAAACGGGACGGCGCGTTCAAGCTGAACGCTCTGTCGCGGGTGTTGGGGCAGCGGGATGTTCGCGAAAAGGCTGAACAGATGCTGGTCGACGTGAACATGGCGGACAAGCGAGACATGATCGCCTCATCCCTGTCGCGCGGTGACAAGCGTCGCCTTGAGATGGCTATGTGCCTGGCGCAGGATCCCAAGCTTCTGCTGTTGGATGAGCCGACAGCTGGCATGGCCCGGGCGGACACCAACAATACCATCGACCTGTTGCATGAGATCAAATCCAAGCGCGACATCACCATGGCCATTATTGAACACGACATGCACGTTGTCTTCTCACTGGCCCAGAAAATCTCGGTCCTCGCACAGGGCACGGTGATTGTCGAAGACATGCCGGAAAACATCAAAGGCCATCCGAAGGTGCAGGAAGCCTACCTTGGCACGCCGGCGGAAGGGTAAGGACGGGACACATGGAAAAGAACGCAAATCACGCCGCTACCGCGCCCGCCTATTTCTCTGCTTATGACGTGCACGCCTATTATGGCGAAAGCTACATCGTGCAGGGCATTTCAATGAACATCCATGAGGGTGAAATTCTTGCCCTCTTGGGACGTAACGGTGCAGGCAAGACATCTACCTTGCGCGCGCTGGCCCGTCTGTCTGATCCGATTATGTCCAAAGGTGAAGTGTGGTTGGATCATCAGCCACTTCATAACATGAAGGCGCATGAAGCAGCGCAGGCGGGCCTTGGACTTGTGCCAGAAGACCGGCGCATCATTCAGGGTCTAACCGTTGAAGAAAACATTCAGCTGGCCCAGATTGAACCGCCTATCGGCTGGTCGGTTGAGCGGATCTATGACCTTTTCCCCCGCCTTGGTGAACGCCGCAAACAAGAAGGCACCACGCTTTCCGGTGGTGAGCAGCAGATGCTGGCGATCGGCCGTGCGTTGGCCCGTGATCTGAAAATCTTGCTGCTGGACGAGCCGTATGAAGGCCTCGCCCCCGTCATTGTGCAGGAAATCGAAAAAACCCTGCACCTGATCCGCAAACAGGGCATCACTACCGTGATCGTTGAACAGAACGCCATCGCCGCGCTTAATCTGGCGGATCGGGCGCTGATCCTTGACACGGGTAACGTCGTTTTCGACGGTACCGCCAAGGAAGTGCTGGATAATGCTGAGCTTCGGCAAGAATATCTGGCGATCTAAAAGGTCGGATACGATCTAACATTCAGGGCGGGGGCCACCCGCCCGACACCCAGACTGAGGAACGTGACATGAGCGACACCTACGCGCCGTCCGCCGCCTTTGCGGCCAACGCCCACGCCGACAAAGCCAAATATGACCAGATGTACGCGGCCTCTGTCGCCGACCCTGATGTGTTCTGGGGTGAAGAAGGCAAGCGGATCGACTGGATCACGCCGTACACCAAGGTCAAAAACGTCTCTTACGCGTTCCCCGATGTTTCGATCAAATGGTACGAAGACGGTGAACTGAACGTCTGCGCAAACTGCCTTGATCGGCACCTGCCGACGCGCGGCGACCAGACCGCGATCATCTGGGAAGGCGACGACCCATCACTCGACAAACATATCTCATACAACGAGGCGTATGAGCAGGTCTGTAAAATGGCCAACGTCTACAAATCGATGGGCGTCGGCAAAGGCGACCGCGTTGTTCTCTACATGCCGATGATCCCTGAAGCGGCCTACGCGATGCTGGCCTGCGCCCGGATCGGCGCGATCCATTCCATCGTTTTCGCTGGATTCTCGCCTGAGGCATTGGCCGCCCGCGTATCTGGCTGCGATGCGTCCCTGATCGTTACAGCAGACGAAGCGCCGCGCGGCGGCAAGAACACCCCGCTGAAGACCAATGTTGATGCGGCGCTTGCGATTTGCGGCGATGTGAAAACACTGGTTGTTGAGCGTACGAACGCCGCCGTCGACATGAAAGAAGGGCGTGATGCGTCGTTCAATGCGATGATGGCTGAGGCGTCTGCTGATTGCCCGGCAGAGCCGATGAATGCGGAAGATCCGCTTTTCATCCTCTACACTTCAGGTTCAACCGGTCAGCCAAAGGGTGTTGTGCATACGACGGGTGGCTACATCGTCTACGCCTCGATGACCCACCAGTACACGTTCGACTATCATGATGGCGATATTTTCTGGTGCACGGCGGATGTCGGCTGGGTCACTGGCCACAGCTATATCGTCTATGGCCCGCTTGCGAACGGCGCGACAACGCTGATGTTCGAAGGCGTGCCTACATATCCAGACGCCTCGCGGTTCTGGCAGGTCTGTGAAAAGCACAAAGTGAACCAATTCTACACGGCGCCAACTGCATTGCGGGCGTTGATGGCGAAGGGCGATGACTTTGTGACCGGCGCTGACTTGAGCGATCTTAAAGTGCTGGGCACTGTGGGTGAGCCAATCAATCCAGAGGCCTGGAACTGGTATCATAACGTTGTTGGCAAAGGGAACGTGCCCATCGTCGACACATGGTGGCAGACTGAAACCGGCGGGCATTTGCTGACGCCACTGCCAGGGGCGACGACGACCAAGCCGGGTTCCGCCACCAATCCGTTCTTTGGCATCAAACCAGTGATTTTGGAGCCTACTTCCGGTGACGAGGTTACGACCACTGCCGCAGAAGGCGTGCTTTGCATAGCCGACAGCTGGCCGGGCCAGATGCGGACGGTTTATGGCGATCACGAGCGGTTCGTGAAGACCTATTTTTCCGACTACAAAGGCTACTACTTCACGGGCGACGGGTGCCGCCGAGATGAAGACGGCTACTATTGGATCACCGGCCGGGTTGACGATGTTATCAACGTTTCAGGCCACCGGATGGGTACGGCTGAAGTTGAAAGCGCGCTGGTCGCTCATGCGAAAGTGTCCGAAGCAGCTGTTGTTGGCTACCCGCATGATATCAAGGGGCAGGGCATCTATGCCTATGTCACGCTGATGGGCGGTGAAGAGTACACCGAAGAGCTGCGCAAAGAGTTGTCTGATTGGGTTCGCCAGGAAATTGGCCCGATCGCCAAGCCCGACCTGATCCAGTGGGCGCCCGGATTGCCGAAAACACGCTCAGGCAAGATCATGCGGCGTATTCTGCGTAAGATCGCAGAGAACGACTATGGCGCACTTGGCGATACATCTACCTTGGCTGAGCCACAGGTTGTCGATGATCTGATCGAAAATCGGATGAACCGCGCTTAAGCGGCCTGTCGGCCCGCAGGCCAACTGCAGCGTTGCGCACAGTTGTTGATCAAATAGGTTGGCGGCGAGCTTTAAAGGTTCGCCGCCAGTTTTACGGCGATCGTCATGTCGCCGCCGATGCTGAGCTTGCCGCTCATCACCGCAAGGGTCGGATTTAGTTTGCCGTCGAGCAGTTTGCGGAAATTTTTCCCAGACGCGCCAAGCGTGCAGTCTGCGTCATCCTCGGCGATGCGGATGTTGTCGCCATCTACGTGAATGCTGCCTTCGTTCTTGATGTCGAAACGGACAGATCCACCTAAGTTTTTGCCCGCCAGACGTTCTGTCAGGCCTTCGATGGCTTCGTTCAGGATGTCACTCATTCTCTGCACTCCTACTGCTCACGCCATCTATGCCTGTAAAGCTGCGTATGTCGCAATGGGCGGATCGTTTCTGATCCATGCGCAATCTGTCGACACATGAAAGCTGGATATCACGTCAACTGGGCTGATATGACTAATGACACCTGACGAAGGAAACGGAAATGGCGGTTCTGAACACACGCGGCGTTCACCACATCACGCTGAATGGCGCGGACAAGCAAACTTCGATGGAGTTTTGGGAAGGCGTTCTGGGCATGCCGTTCGTTTTTGAACAGCCCAATCTCGATCAGCCGGATCTGAACCACCTGTATTTTGATCCGGGCGATGGACGGCTGATAACGATCTTCACCGATGAAGCCCGTAAACCTGTCGGCCACAAAAGCGGCGAGGTTCCGGGATCAACGCACCATCTGGCGTTTGATGTTGATGAGGACACTATCAAGACTGCGGCAGAGCGATTGCGCGCCGCCGGATATGCAGTGGCTGAGCGGGATCGCGGGTTTATGAACTCGCTCTACTTTCGCGAACCATTGGGCCACATGATTGAACTGGCTTGCTATAAAGCTGAGCCACCTGAGGGGGTTGGCATGGGTGAGGTTTTGGCAAAAGCCTATGAGCTGCGCATGGCGCGCGGGGTGCCCGCAATTGAAACACAGGACCTTGAGGCGGCGATCCGCGCACTCAGCTAAGTCGCTTTTGCTCTTGTCAGACCAGTACAAGTTGCGCTTGATCACCCATGAAGCGAGCTATCACGCCAGTCTGTTCGTGTTGCAGGGGCAGGCGCGGGGCGAAATGGGATCGAAGGCAGTGTGATGAGTTCTGATGCGGGTGAAGAGGTTGAGGTCAATGAGACCGTCCTGCAGAAGCTGTTTGATGAGCTTGACGCCCTGCCGGACAGCCATATGGCCTTGTCTTCCAAGGCGGGGTTGAACCCACGGTTTTTTCAGCCAGCTGCGCAAAAAGCGATCCATCCTAAAAGTGCCGACGTTCATCCAGATCGTGATGAAGCTGGACCTTGATCCAATGAAGATCATGGGGTTTTCGCAAGTGGTCAGCATCGCTGGCGTCGATAGCCCTGATCAGAAATCCAGCCCGATCCACGATTTCGGGCATGACTACAGCATTGATGACGTGCTGAAGACCTGGACCGAAACGGATGGATTGATGACGAGGTTCGATGAGGACCTGGTCCGCCACGTCGTTGTTTTTCGCCCGCCCGAAGAAAAAATGCCCATCGTGCATGCGGTCGGTGAAGAAAGCCTGATGAACGAGCTGTTGCAGACAAAGGGCGAAGAAGGCCTTCAGGCGATGATCGACCGGTCAGAAACGTTTCTGACTGAACAGGTCGCCTCAAGCCACTTCAAGGCGCTGCAGGGCGTGCCGATCCTAACCATCGAAAGCGGGCGGCATGTCTGGGCTGGGGGCGTGTCCGCGGTGATTGATTATACCCGCTTGTTGTTGCCAGTCAGGGATGAGACTGGCCACATGTTCATCATCAACTTCTCAAAAAAGATCAGGGCGCGCTAACAGCCGTTTGATCAGCCAGTTGAACTGATGCCGGCTGAGAAGGGAGAGGTGATCACTGTCGCTTCGATAAGATGGCGCCTCTGACCACAGCAAGGATGTCGGATAGCTTCTCGTCAGGCAGTAGTCCGAAGCAAAGCCGCCACGCGCATGTTTTTCGGTGATGAACAGATACAGCCAGTCGAAATCCCACTGCATCATCGCCGTGATGTAGAGCAGGATCGTGCAGAAACGCTTGTCGAAGCCGGCGCCGCTAATTTCTTTGAGAACAAAGAAATCACCCAGATAAACGATGGTGCCCTGCATTTCGGCGAACTCAGGCGGGTGATCAGTGGATTTCAGCGGGATATTCTTGCTTCCACCGTACAGCCGCTTCAGCTGATCTTCGAAAAAGCTGGTGAACTCACCCTCGCGGATGATGTCGCACCGCGCGCCAGAGGTGCCCACAAGTTTGGCTTTGCCATCCTCGCCTGTTTCCGCTTCGGACAGGATGTTCAGCCAGAATGCGTTGGTTGAACTGAAGTCATTCAGGTCAGGGTGCAGCTGATGAGTGGTGTATGGTTTTTCCAGCTCACGAATAACCTTCAGCATCGTTCGCGGCTCAAACACCTGCTCAACAGACAGCTGCTTCTGGGCGAGCCTCTGAAAGCAGATCTGAGCCGCCTTCGCCAATGCAACTGCGCCCAGTTGTTGTTTCAATGAGAGCCTCGTTGCGGTCGCCGGATGCGGTTCAGGATGACGTGCTGGTCAACCGTTTCGTAGTGCCGATCGGAGGATATTGCCAATTCGAAAAAGGCCTCTCTGGCTTTACCGCATTTGGGCGGCATTGATCGCCGAAACCATGCAAAATCTGTTGTTAGATAAGGTATGTAACCACCGCCTGACGCGCACGCTCTATGCCCCACATATAGAGCGTGCGGTCAGGCGGCGCCCACAGGGCCGCTGACATGAAAGTAGAAGCGACCACCGGGAACCGGTTTGTGGAAGTGGACGGAAAGTCCAAAACCGCGAATTTTCATCGCCAGTCCGACGACCTCATGAAAATGATTGTAGAGGGCGAAGACCGGCGAAAGACGATCAGATGCGTGGATGGGAAAGCCATTGCGCAGCGGTAGCATAACCGTATCGCGTTTCAGGCCGGTTGGAATGTCGATAACGATGCTGTGCCCTTCATGCAGCACGGTTGGTCCAGTGCACAGATCCTGATCGCGGGATCCATAGTCCAAAGCGGTGTCTGCCGCCCCTGTATGATCATGTGAAAGACTATCCAAAATCTTTAACGCTCACCCTTTCGCAGGCCCTTGCCTGCGCGATACCAGTTATCTTGCGCCCCCCGGCACCTGTCTTTGTGCCTATTCAGGATTGAGCGGCAGGTCTATCTATAAGTGTATTTTTCGGCAAAATGTGAGCTGCAGGTTACATACCGCCTCAGATCTGGCCCTAGCTTTCGCTTGCCGCACGGCCGTCAGGCGGGCAATGTCCGGCCATGACAAATGAACACCGAATGGATTTCGCCTTTACGGCGAACGATTTACACGCCGAGACGCATTGTGAGCACATGTTCTCTGGCGCGACCAGCTTCTGCCGACGGGCTTTTGCCCGAACACTTGAGGGCGTCGATGTCGCCGTCATGGGTGTGCCGTTTGATACGTCCGTGACCAACCGTCCCGGAACCCGATTCGGGCCGCGCGCGATTCGTGCGGCGTCGACCAATTTGGGCTGGGCGCGGGCGTGGCCATCCAGCATTGATCCGTTTGTGGAGATGGCCGTCGCCGACTGGGGCGATATCCGGTTGGATCTGGCGCAGCCCCAAGGCGTACCTGGGCAGATCCAGGCGACGATTTCTGCTGTATTGGCGGAAACCAAAGCTGTCCTGCTGCTGGGCGGCGATCATTTCACAACGTATCCCAGCTTGAAGGCGCATGCGGAAAAGCATGGCGCGCCGATCAGCCTGATCCAGTTCGACGCCCATACCGATACGTGGGAAGGCGATGACGGCGACATCGATCATGGGACCATGTTCTACCATGCGGCGCGAGAGGGGATCATTGATCCTGCTACGTCCGTGCAGGTCGGTATTCGTACGACGAATGACAACACGATTGGCTTCAATATCCGTGATGCGATCTGGTGTCATACCCATACGCCGGATGAAATAGCGGCTGAGATCAAGCGCATTGTTGGCGACAGGCCCGCCTATATCACCTTCGATATTGATGGCCTCGATCCATCCTGCGCGCCAGGCACGGGAACGCCAGTTGTTGGTGGTCTTTTCACCTGGCAGGCCTTGGCAGTTCTGAGGGCGCTGAAAGGGATCAACCTGATCGGGATGGATGTGGTTGAAGTCTCACCAGCATATGATCACGCAGAGATCACCGCGCTGGCCGGGGCGACCATCGGGTTGGAGTTACTTTGTCTTTACGCCCACAGGCCAAAATAGGGCGGGTATCAGCGCCGGGTCGCCTGGCGCAGTGGTGAGGATGTGTAATGCGTTTACCGTTGCTGATCGGAATAGCCCTGATCGCTATAGGGCTTGCCGCCCTCTACCAGACCAAAAACGGGTTTCTGATGTCCTCAATCGGAAAGGCGTATTACGCCCCCCCCGGAAGGGCATGAGGCGCTGAAGGCGGCGTTCAAGGACCTTGGCGCCAAGGGTGCGGCGGAAAACGGATATCTGCTCAGACAGGTCGCCAGGGCGCGCGTGATCTGCGCCATGCGTCGAACCAACGAACAGCCTAATGAAGTTTCGGCTGAGGCGTTTCGCCGGCTTAATCTGATGATGCTTGGCGCCGGCGTGGGCGAGTTCTCGTCAGTCATAGACCCCAGTGTGCACTACATTGGTGAGATCAGAGGTAGTCTCCTGCGTGAAACGACGGCCTGGCGCACTGGTGCGCTGTCACGGGGGGAGGTCAGCCGCCTAGACGGCTTGTTCGAAAACCTCACCGCGGTCGAACATCCGGCATATGCCGATCTGCCTTTGGGCGATGGGTTCAACCACTTCGTCTTGAAGGCGTTAGTCGAAGCCATGCGTGATGCGGGTGAAGCTGTGAACGCTTGCGTCGCGACGGGCAAAAACGCCTAACGTTGGACCCTTAAACCTTTGGCAGCGACTTGGCGAAACCCTCATAAGATGGCTCAATATCGACATCCAGCGATGTCAGCATGCGTGAGACACAGACATAGAAACTGGTGGTCAGCGTCAGTTCGACAATATCGGATGGGCTGAAAAGGGTTTTCAGTTCCTCAATCGTCGCCTCTGACGCACCGGGGTTTTGCCCAACATCATCAGCCAGACGCAACACGGCGCGTTCTTGGGCTGAAAACAACGTGCTGGCGGACCAATCTTTCAGCGCATTCAACTTATCTTCGGACACGCCCGCCTTGATCGCCATTGGCCAGTGATGCGCCCATTCATATGCGATGCCTGACAGCTGAGCGCCGCGCATGATCATCAGCTCACGCAACCCGCGGGGGGTCTTGGCGTCTAGACGTAGCGACCAGGCAAAGTCGATCCATGCTTTCAGCATGTCAGGTGAGGCGCCTATTACCCGGTAAAGGTTGGGAAGATCGCCGCCTTTGGATCGCGCGCCGTCGAACAGTTCAGCAAGCGCCAGATCTTCCGGATGCTCCGCCGTCATTTCAAGTCGCGCCATCTAAATCCCTTTCCTGTTGAGATGAGGGCGCGTGCGCCCTCATCCCGATTGCTCAGACCATTGCAAAAATGCGCGCTGGCCCGCCGGTGCCGCCTTTGATCTTGGGCGCGCCGACCACGAGCGTCGCGCCTGATGCGGGAACCTTGTCGAGATTGGCGATGTTTTCAATGCCGAAGCGGCCCGATGGCAACCACTGATAGTGAACATCGAAGGTCGCGCTGGCGCCATAGTCCAGCGACAGCGTATCGAGGGCGATCGAGGCGACATCAGCGTCTTACATCAACATCTGCGTCGCCTCAGGATGAAAGCCGGGATAGTGCTGCTTGCCCTCGGCATCCACGTTCCTGAACCCGTCGGTCGCGACTTTGTCAGCCCATCCGGAATGCATCGCCACACAGGCGCCCGCAGGGATATCGCCATTCGCTGCGATCCATGCTTTCAGATCATCAGGCGTGACGCGGGTATCGGCGTCGCCTGCTGCGCGCGCTGCGATATCGACGACACAAAGTGGCGCCACAAGGGATGAGACAGGGATCTCAGCGACCGAATTTCCATCGGCTGTGAAATGCAGCGGGGCGTCAATATGGGTGCCGATATGCTCTGAAAGGCGCAGATTGAAGAGGTTCACCTTGTTTTCTGCATAATTCATCACAGGGTCTTTAAAGAAGGCTTGCTCACCGAAATAGGATGGGAAGTCTTCGCTCATCTCATGCGTCATGTCCGTAACTGCGCTGTGCCCGCCCGCCATCGCGGGCGCAGGGGCCGAAATCGCCGCTGCGCCAACTGTCGCTGCTGCGGTAATGGCGGCTGAGCCGCGAAACATATCTCGACGGGACAGCATCTTGTCCTTCACCGCATTCATCACACAAATATCGCACATAGGTTTCACCTTTCCCGAAAGTTGCATGGAAAGCCTGACCGGAGCGCTGGCGCCTGTCCAGTAGCGATTTCGGGATCGGTTCTATTCGTCCGATCGCGCAAACCGCCCCGTCTTTAGGAAAACGATGATCTGGTCGGTGACATCGGCGCTGTTCATGATGAATGTGTGAGAGACGTACATCGTGATATGGTCGGTCATCGCCGCGAATTTCGTGCTCTCAACAGAAACTTTGCCGTCATCACCGCCTGGTATTAGCAATGAATACAGCGGGTTCAGTGACAGATTGCCAGCGATCACGCCGTATTCGGCACCTGCGTCGCTGATCGTATTTGGGATGCTGTCGATATCTGCGCTTAGCGCGACGCCTGCAGGGCCGTTCACCCAATCAAAACCGGGAATTTCTTTCATCGTATCGACAAGTTCCGATCCCTTGTTGGGCGGCGCCAGCAATACCAGCCGTCCCAACCCCTCGACCTGATGCCGCGCAAGATGGCCCCGCATGATCACACCGCCCATGGAGTGGGTGACAAAATGGATGGGGTGCCGGTCGTCGCACTTTTCGATGCTCAGCGGCGGCACTGTGTCGATTAGCTCGGTGAGGGGCGTGGTGGTTGAAGGATAGCTTTCATTGACAGTGAAGAACCCCTCATCCTTCAGGCGCACCTCCAGCAACCACATTGTCGTCGCTGACCGGGCGAGGCCGTGAAGCAGCACAACGCACGCCTCCGCCTTGGCCATTGGGGCCAGCGAAAGGAGGCTAAGAAACGCCAGAAAACAGGTGCGGAGGACTATCATAGCTTTCCCATCTTTTCAGTCAGATGGTCACTGCTCTGATGAATGTAAAGCGCCAGCAAAGATGGCGCGCCGATGTCAGCGCGCCATTTGATCAGCCTGCCTTACGCTTCAGATCAGGCGCCAGTCCTTCGTCAGCAAAAGCTGCAATCGCCTCATCCAACCCAACAAAGCTCTGATGTTTTTCGCCCAAACGACGGATCGCAACCTTGCGGTCCTCAACTTCACGATTGCCGACAGCGACGATGGCCGGAACCTTGCCCAGTGAATGCTCACGGACCTTGTAGTTGATCTTCTCGTTCCGCGTATCGAGTTCGGCGCGGATGCCAGCATCCTGCATCGCTGCGACAACCTCATGCGCATAGTCGTCCGCATCGGATGTGATCGTAGCGACGACAACCTGACGGGGGGCCAGCCAGAAAGGCATTTTGCCCGAATGGTTCTCGATCAGAATGCCGAGGAAGCGTTCGAAGGAACCAAGGATCGCACGATGAAGCATCACCGGCACTTCCTTGTCTCCACCAGACGTGATGTAGGACGCGCCAAGGCGGCCAGGCACCACGAAATCAGCCTGGAAGGTGCCGCACTGCCATTCGCGCCCAATTGCGTCTGTCAGTTTGAAGTCCAGTTTCGGGCCATAGAACGCGCCTTCGCCGGGGTCGATCGTGTAAGGCGCACCGGCCGATTTGATCGCACTCTCCAGCGCCGCCTCGGCCTTGTCCCAGATCGCATCCGAACCCGCGCGCTTTTCAGGTCGGGTTGAGAACATGATCTCAAAACTCTCGAACCCCAGATCGTGATAGATCGACGACAGCAGTTCGATGAAGCCTTTGGTCTCAACTTCCAACTGATCTTCGGTGCAGAAGATATGCGCATCGTCCTGCGTGAACCCACGCACACGCATCAGCCCGTGCATTGAGCCTGATGACTCGTACCGGTGGCACGAGCCAAACTCAGCCAGCCGCAGCGGCAGATCGCGGAACGATTTCAGGCCCTGCTTGAACACTTCGACGTGGCAGGGGCAGTTCATCGGCTTCAGCGCGTTCACACGCTTTTCGTTGGCATGTTCCTCATCGATCTCGGTGATGAACATGTTTTCGCGGTAGTTGTCCCAGTGGCCCGACGCTTCCCACAATTTCCGATCAACGACCTGTGGTGTCTTGATCTCATTGTAGCCTGCCGCATCAAGCCGGCGGCGCATATACGCCTCAAGCTCACGGTAGATGCGCCAGCCGTTCGGATGCCAGAACACCATGCCCGGCGCTTCTTCCTGAAGATGGAATAGGTCGAGGTCCTTGCCGATGCGGCGGTGGTCGCGCTTTGCGGCCTCTTCCAGCATCGTCAGGTGCGCTTCAAGGTCCTTCTTGTTCTTGAAGGCGACGCCGTAAATCCGCTGCAACATCTGGTTGTTGCTATCGCCGCGCCAATAGGCGCCCGCAACGCGCATCAGTTTGAACGCATCCGCTGGCACCTGGCCGGTGTGGGCCAGATGCGGCCCTCGGCACAGATCCTGCCAATGACCGTGCCAGTACATGCGCAGCGGCTCGTCACCCGGAATGCCGTTGATCAGCTCTACCTTATAGGGCTCTTCATTCGCCTCGTAGTGGGCGATGGCGCGGGGTCGATCCCAGACCTCGGTCGTCACTGCGTCGCGTTCGGCGATGATCTGGCGCATCTTTTTCTCGATGGCCTCGAAATCCGCATCCGAGAAAGCCTCTTCACGGTCAAAGTCATAGTACCAGCCGTTATCAATGACCGGCCCGATGGTGACCTTGGTGTCTGGCCAGATCTCCTGCACCGCGCGCGCCATGATGTGCGCGCAGTCGTGGCGGATCAGCTCAAGCGCTTCGGCATCATCCTTGATGGTGACGATGGCGAGTTGGGCGTTGGCTTCAATCTTCTCGCTTAGGTCGGCAAGGCGACCATCGATCTTGCATGCCAATGCGGCCTTGCCTAGCGATTTTGAGATATCGGCTGCGACCTCACCCCCGGTGACGCCTGTCGTGTACGTCCGCTCAGCCCCATCGGGAAGAGTGATCGTCACGTTTTGCGCGCCATCGGCCATTGGTCGTCTCCAGCTTTGCCGCCCGAAATTGGGCGAGGCTTGAATGCGTCCATGGGCGTGTGAAGTCAACCGGGCGAATCCGCCGGGCCAATCCCTAACTGTGCATTAGATCTCGTTCTTGTTTTGGGCGATCATGCTATGCAACCCTTGGTTCAGTGGGTGATTATCAGCGGGGTGCGGTCAGTGGCGAATTTTCTAGTCACGACCTTGGTCGATGAACTTAACGATGTAGAGTACGGCGCAGGCGCGTCTTTGCGCGAAGTCCTATCCTGCAAGGGGGGCAAACTGATTTTGAGATTACCGTTTCGGGGCTAGAGGTCACTTTCGCCAACGCATCGGAAACTACAACAGTGCTTGGCGTGGAATTCTTCCGGTTCGAGGGCGATGAATTCTACACGACCCTCACCCGCAGTCAGGCGATCACGACGGCTGTCCGCGAATATAACGAGATCGTCGTCACGAATGTCGACCCATTGGGCCAGGGCGGTTTGCAGGAAGCGCTTGATATCGCCTCAGGCACGTCGTTCGCAGATGCGCTGATTACGTTCGATCCTTCGCTAAACGGTGCGACGATCGTCGTTGAAGATACGCTTTTCCACACAACCAAGCGCAAAAACGATCAGCAGGGTACGATCGTCGACGGCGATATCGATGGCGACGGGCGGGCAGATATTACCCTCTCGGGCGACGTTCGCCAGCTTTTGCTCAACAACACCTCTTCGGGAGAAATTTCGCTGGAGCTGAAGAATATCGACATTGCGATTGTTGAGAGCGAGATGGCCGTAATCGAGAACCGCGGCTTGCTCACGCTCAGCAATGTCGGATTTGAGAACGTCTCTTCCATGGAGAGGGCGTTAATCTCGCAACAGGGGATCTCACGGGACGCAAGTGTGACTTTGCAAGACGTCCTGTTCGACGACATCACCATCTCGGGCGGCGAACCGTCGGGATTGATCTTTGCGAATGGGCCGAACGCCCAGGTGAATGTGGAGCGTGTCGGCGTTCTCCAAACCGATGTGGTCGCCTCGCAGGATGGCGCGCTCCTTGTCGCCGCGATTAATGGCGCAAGCGGGAATATCGGCGTTGTGGCGGTAGATGATGCGTCGACCTTCGCTAGCGAACCGCCCGCCGATCTGACCAATCCGGTCTTCGCGAGCGATCGGACCTTGCCCGGGATACAGATCACCGGTGACAACGACGACAACACTCTTGGTGTGGTTCGCGGGACCGAAGGGGTGGCGCTGCTAGGTTTCGATGGCGCCGACCGGCTTTATGGAAGCAGCCAGAACGACATTTTGGCGCCCGGACTTGGGGCGGATCGGGTGTTTGGCGGCGGCGGCGACGACACCGCCTACCTGCTCGGCGCGTTGGCTGACTACAACGTCGGCGGACGAAGAGGCTTCCCTCTTTACGATGGGGAGCGTTCTGCAAACCTGATTACACTGACCCGTGGTGGTGAAGAGAACCGCTTCTTCGAAGTTGAGACCTTTGTCTTTGCTGATCAGACAGTAGAGGTTGAAGACCTGCTGCCGCCGCTGGAACCAGACTCTGTTGACTCTGTTGACTCTGTTGACTCTGTTGACCCTGTTGACCCAGGCGCAGACGGCTCAGGCGGCGATGATGGTGGCAATTGTCAAGATGTAGGGACGCCCAACCCGGGTGGTGGCGAAGATTCTGTTGGCCCCACCAATGGCGACGACATGCTGACAGGTACGACGGGACCGGATCGGATATCGGCGCTTCTCGGCAATGACACAGTCACAGGCCTCGGCGGCAGTGATACGCTGAGCGGCGATGGCGGCGCGGATGTGATTATCGGCAATGGAGGCCGTGATTTTCTCAGCGGAGGCGGCGGCAAAGACAGCATCGTTGGTGGTGGTGGCAAAGACGGCATTTCTGGCAACGGTGGGCGTGATACGCTGGAAGGCTCTGGCGGGCGCGACACTATCGACGGTGGTGGTGGCCGAGATGCGCTTAGTGGGGGGGGCGGTAAGGATCTGCTGACTGGAGGCGGCGGCAAAGACGAACTGGATGGCGGCGGCGTTAAAGATACGCTTGTTGGCGGTCGGGGTCGTGATGAACTTACGGGCGGTGCTGGACGGGATACGTTCAAGTTCGAAAGAGCTGATGGTCGCGATACGATCACCGACTTCCGACAGGGTCAGGACCGTATCGTGGTCAATGACCGGGAAGATCTTTTGGCAGCGCTCGATTCGGTTCAGCAGCGCGGAGAGAATGTCTTCATATCCTTCGCGAATGTTAAGATCACAGTTTTGGACTCTGATGCCGATGCTTTCACGGCAGCGGATTTCATATTCTGAACATGCAGCACGGCACCTTGCAAACCTTCGGCCACCACGTTTAGAACTAAAACAATTCCGCCCTGCTTGGGACATCCGTAGCGGCGCCTATCCAGCCACTCGGAGCCCTTATGACATCGCCTGCAAAGGTCGAATTGCGGAAACTTCTGCCCATCGCACTGCCGCTGGTCGCCGCTTACCTCGCCGAATACGCCATGTTCGTCACAACCAAATTGGTGGTCGGATCATTAGGATTCAAACATCTCGCAGCAGTTGGTCTGTCGGGGTCAATGACGTTCGAATTGATGGTGATTATGATGGGCGTCATATCCATCACCGGGGTTCTCGCCGCGCAGGCGGAAGGGGCGGGCGACAAGGCCACGGCAGGCATTGCAGCGCGGCAAGGCGTTGTCGTCGCCATTATTCTGTCGATCCCTCTGATGGCTGTGATCTGGAACATCGGCGATATCTTTCTGCTGTTGGGCCAGGATCCTGAGATTGCGGCATTGGCGGAACCTTACGCCCGCGCTCTTTCCCCAATTGCGCCTGCGGCTCTGATCTTCGCAGCCCTTCGCGATTTTGTGGCTGCGCTGGCGCGAACGCGGTCGATCATGTTCATCACCCTTGCCGCTGTTGGGTTGAACTGGGGCCTTGCAGAAGGGCTGGTCCATGGCCGCTGGGGTTTGCCGGAAATGGGCCTGCCTGGCGCCGGGATAGCAACCGCTGTCGTCAATTGGTTCATGCTGATCCTGCTGGTCGTCTATATCTATCGAACCGAAGCTTTGCGGGGCTACGGACTGTTCAAAAGCCGTCTGAATGTCGACTTCAAGGTGGTTGCTGAATTCTTCCGGCTGGGCGTTCCCATCGCGGGCCTCGTCGCTGTGGAAGCGGGCCTGTTCATGGCCGTAGGCCTGTTATCGGGCGTCATCGGAACGACGACACTGGCGGCGCATCAGGTGTTGATGGGCTGGATCGGCATACCATTTGTCATCGCGCTGGCCATGGCTGAGGCTTCGATGGTCCGCGTCGCATTCCAGATCGGGCGGTGCGACCCCAAAGGTGCACGACTGGCAGGCACGGTAGGCATTGCTCTTGGCGCGTCTGTCCTGACCGTTTTGATCGCTGCGCCGCTTTTGATGGCTGAGCAGTTTACCCAGCTCTTCATCTCAGCTGATGACCCCGGGTTCGCGGATGTATCCGCCATCGTCATACAACTGATGATGATCGCGGCGATCTTTCAGGTATTTGACGGCATTCAGGTCATTGCGGCGCGTTCGTTACGAGGCGTGAAAGATACACTCGCCCCCCTTTGGATCGGCGCGTTCGGCTATTGGGTCATGGGCATCGGCGTTGGTTGGGTTCTGGCCTTCCCGATGGGTTATGACGGCGCTGGTCTGTGGGCCGGATTGGCGCTGGGCATCGTGACCTCTGCCTGCCTGCTAACCTGGCGATTCCGGTCGATTACCGGCCGACTGGTTGATCGGTGTAATTTGGGGTAAATCGGAAACATATTGTGGCGTTCACACTTTGGGTGTCAATAAATCAATGACTTAAGTCTACTTTTACACATGAAAAGTTTTAGATTTGGGAATTGATTAGCTAAGCGACCAGAGGTCTGAATGTGGTCGCGGCCAGTTCTTCATAGATCGCGAGATTGGCGTTCAGCATTGCATCCAGCGTGAACCGCGCCCTGACCCGTCCGCGCCCGGCCATGCCGATATGCGCCCTCTGACTTTCGTCCATTGCCAGCGCCTCGCTTATCGCCTGGGCGAGTTCACTCGCATCGCCAGGCGTGGTCAGCCAGCCGCTGACGCCGCCATCGACGACGTCCAGCATCGCGCCATGGGCAGGTGCGATCACGGGGCGACCCATCGCCTGCGTCTCAATCATCGTGCGCCCGGCCGAGGGTGGTTCTGTCGCCGCTGAAACGACGACTGCCGCCAGCTTAAGCGCAGCTGGCATATCTTCAGACCGACCCGCGACGCGAACAACGCCGCCAAGGCCAGCTTTCAGAACCTTTTCCTCCAGCGCGCCAATATACTTCGGGTCGCCTTCGCCTACGATCAGGCAAAGGAATGCATCTTCATCATGGGTCGCCTTCAATTCAGCCACCGCCTTCAGCAACACTTCATGCCCGTTCGATGCATCAAGGCGCCCTGGCGCCAGCACGATGGGGCGGGTGTCTTCGGTCAGGCCCCATTCATCCGCCAATTGGATCGTGCGGGCAGGGCCAACAACCTCTTCTGCGAAGACATTCATGTCTGCGCCGCGCGGGATCACTGTGATACGATCGCGCGGCAGAGATTTGCTCGCGACCGCGTCGGCGAGCGAATCTGAGACGGCGATCACACGCTCACCTGCCGCCAGCGCTTTGGCGGCCCCTCCCATGAAGTCGCTGCTATGAGCCTGATGAAAAGTCGTCACCAGTTTTGCGCCCAACGCAGCCGCCGCCTTTGCGCCAGTCGCCGCCATATCGGGGCTTCGGGCGTGGATGATGTCGACGCCTGCGTCTTCGACGATCTCTATCAGATCAGCGACATTACCCCTGCGGTTCAGAAGGGATGCTTCGGGCGAGAATGCGAAAGTCTCAGCCCCAGCCACGCGGACCCGATGCGCCGCTGCGCCGCCTGCCGCGATCAACGCGCGGCCGCCAGCGGCGATGATGGCCGTCGCGACCTCTCGCGCCGCGCGTTCCGCCCCGCCCAGATGATGCCCATCGACCATCTGCAGAACGGTGAGCGGCTTGCGCTCTCCCCCCGCGGCGCTAAGCTTTGCGGGCGTGCTTAACTGATTAACAAAAGGCCCTGCCATGCCCTCTCCATCCTACCTTGAGCTTACCGCTGTAAACAGCGTCGCGCGGCGTATCGCATATCACAAGACTGATGCGGGTGGCGAGGGGGAAACACAGCCGGGCGTTGTTTTCCTTGGTGGCTTCAAGTCAGATATGGAAGGATCGAAAGCCCTGCATCTGGAAGCCTGGGCCAAGGTGACCGGCCGCCAGTTCCTGCGGTTCGACTATCGCGGGCATGGGCAATCGTCCGATGAGTTTGAGAATGGTTGCATCGGTGACTGGGCTGATGACGCGGTGGAGGCGATCAGCCGCCTGACGACCGGGCCGCAGATCCTGATCGGCAGTTCGATGGGCGGGTGGATATCGCTGCTGGTTTCACGCGTGTTACGCCCCCGCATTGCGGCCTTCATCGGCATCGCCGCTGCGCCCGATTTTACAGAGGGCGGGATGTGGGCTGAGATGTCTGAGGCCGAGCGTGAGACGTTGATGGAGGAGGGGCGGATCGAGCGCCCGTCCGAGTATTCCGATGAGCCATATGTATTTACGAAGAAGCTGATTGAGGACGGGCGGGACCATCTGGTGCTGCGATCCCCGGTGTCTTTTGCCGGGCCTGTGAGGCTGCTGCAAGGGACGGCGGATGCGGATGTCAGCACCGAGACGGCGCTGCGGCTGCTGGATCATATCGAGGGGCCGGATGTGAGGCTTACTCTGGTTCAGGGCGCGGATCATCGGTTTAGCGGAGAGCGGGAGTTGGTGCTGCTGATCGAGACGGTTGAGGCTGTGAGTTAAGGGGCAGGGTGTGAAATCGGGGGGTGTTTCACGCGTGAAGCGATGGCTATGGTGTTGAAATTGTTGTGATTTAAAGTTTCGTTAACTTTCAGGGTTCAGCGGTTTCTCACCTCAATGGCGCCTTTGAACAACACCTTTCAAAGGAACGTCCGCATGTAGGGTGGGCCTGTGGCCCACCGTCCGTCTTCTCTTAAGGCATCAGCGTGTCGATGAGGGAGATGGTAGGCCACAGGCCCACCCTACGGTTTGTCACACCAACCCGACCAACCGCATCAGTGTCTGCCAGGCTGCGCCAAGAACGGTCAGCATCCCTTGCCCGGCCTCGGTCGCCAGATAGCTGGCGATGGAGGAGACATTGCCCGCCGCCTCCAATATCGCCCCTGCCGTGCTGCTGAGAACGCCAAGCGCCAGATAGACCGCCCGCCCGCCGCTTTTGCGCGCCGGCGCTTCCGCATCCGGACCGTCGAAGGCGCTTTCTTTTGCGAACTCGATCGCGCTGACGCCATCGCGCAGAAATTTCGGAAGGGCCGCGCCAAAGGGCCCCTTCTCCACAGCCTCGGCGGCGCTTTCCAACGCCTCTTTCGCAGCAGAGCTGTCGGCGATCGGCAGTTCCGGCCAATCGGGGTCGTCGCCTGCATCTTTCTTTGTGAAGAAGGGCTTCAGATCATCATGGCCTTTGATGACTTTTGTCGCGATGCCGAGCAGCCCGACATCCAGCGAGTCATCAACCAATAGCGGGGCGATCCCCGCGAAAATGCCGTCCAAGATCCCCCAAAGCGCCTCCTCCTCCGCCAGATCTTCGAGGTAGGCGCGCAAGAGCGGCTATAACCGTTCGTGGGCGTTCAGCGTTTTCGCCTTGTCCGCAAAGATTGAAACGAGCCGGTATTGCGTGCGGAGCGCTTCGCCGCGCTTTTCCTCCCGAAGATCGGCGAAAGGCGTGCCGACGGGTTGCATTTCAACCTCTATTGCGCCGCCGTCATCAACCGCCACACCGACCGGCGCGTCAGGGGTCAGACAGGCCCGCAAATTGGCGAGCAGGCGCTGATATTCAGTATCGCCCCGGTCGCCATTCCATCCGCTGAGATCGGCTGTGTTGAAGGCGTCGAACGGGGGCGGGGGTGTCACCGGGGCCAGGAATGCTGGCGCAAGTTTGTCGACCAGCCGCGCCCTTTCCGCCTCTGACTGCACATAGTCTGAAGTGGCGGAGGCTTCGGTCCATAAAACCAGCACTGCGGTGGCGCTGACGATCTGGGCGTCGATTTCACCGCGAAACCGTTTGCCGATGGCCATGTCGACGTCTTGCCAGATCGTGACGCCGTCCTGCTCCAGCGCGGTCCTTAGTTGTTGCGCTTTTGATGCGTCTTCGTGGGAATAGGACAGGAAAATGTGACCGTGGATTGGGGCGGGCGCGATCGTTGGTGGCCCCTCCACCTCCCGCCGTTCCCGCTCCGCCCGCAGCGCGATGAGGGCTGCTTTGGTACGGGCCTCGTCGTCATGTTTGCCGTCGTAGGCGCCTTCCTAACATTCGCCGCTTTGTGTGGCGGGCGTGCTTGAGAACCCAAGATTCTGAAGCGCGCGACCTTCCTCCGCCCATGCAGCGCCCTCCGCCACCAGTCTTTGCAAATCTGCCGGCGTGTCGTCGAGGGAGAGCCTCTTCATCGCGGTCATGCCAGCGAGGTGAGAGATGTCCTCCATCTGCGCACTGTTGAGGTAGAGCGCTTGCAGGTCTGTCAGGTCGGCGATGGCAGGGGGGATGCGGTCAAGCGCGCTAAGTTCGGGTACGTTGTTGATGCTTTGTTTCCCATCCTCCGCAAAATGCGGCGACAGCGCCAGAACCCGCGCGCCGGTTTCCTTCGCCCGCGCAATCCGCTGTTCCGCAATCTGATAGGCTGTGTCTGCGTCGCTCATATCATCCGCCCTCTCCAATCCGGGAAGGGTAGGGCGGGGGGAGGTTCGGGTGCAAGCGGGTTTGGCCACTTGCGCTGGGGAGTTGGTGATGTGCGGATGTAAGGTGGGTCTTCAGACCCACTGTCTGTGGCCTGTCGAGGGGGCGTATCTGGTGGGCCACAGGCCCACCCTACGGGTCGCGCCGATCCGGCGGCGTTAGAACGGGATCGGTTCGCCCGAATAGAACTCAAAACACCCCGCCGTCTCAACGCTCAGCGCATCGAACCGCTGGATCAGCCCCTCGGCGCTTTCCTCCACCGAAATATCAGCCTCCGACCCGCCCATATCCGTCCGCACCCAGCCGGGATGGTAGGCGCCCACGGCGATCCCCTCCGCCGCCAGTTCCTTTGACATCGACACGGCTAGATTCGTCGCCGCCGCTTTTGAAGCGCGATAGAGGTAGGCGTTGCCCTTGGCCCGCTCGGATGACCCCATCTGGGAGGAAATAACAGCAATTTTACTAAGACTTGATCGTCTTAAAGCGGGCAGACACGCCCTGATTGTCATGAAGACGCCGGTTACATTCACCGCGAGAACGTTAGCGAAGGCTTCATGTGTGTAAACATCGTCCTCAATCTGGCCCCGGCCGATCAACGCGCCGGCGTTGCAGACCAGCAGATCCAGCGCCCAATTTTCCAACCGCCGCTCCAACGCCTCAAGCGAGGCGGGATCAGTGACATCCAGCAACCATGCCTCTGACGCCGTCGGGGCCTCGCCCGACCGGGCGCCGCCGATGACGTGATCGCCGCGTGTTGTAAGCTGCTGCGCCATCTCGGCGCCAACGCCGCGATTGGCACCTGTGATGAGTGTCGTGGCCATAGTCATGTATCCTTCAAGTCTGACAGAATCTCTCTCCCGCGCCAGCGACGAAACTGCAAGGGTAAGCAGGCGCCCTAAGGGCAGGTCGGCGATCTCAGCAAAAAACTCGTCTAAAAGAGGTGAAAATCACCATATATGGTCGATTTCCATGTTTCCTCCGCCTTGGAATGGGCTATGAAGCGGGTGATCGAACTATTGGGGTGGGGCGATCGAAAAGAAACAGGTAGGAGAATTGTCATGGAAAAGAAATCTGAAGTAGTCGCCGCAATCGCAGACGGCGCAGGTATCACTCAGGCGCAGGCTTCGGCTGCTCTGGACGCGTATTCAGCAGCCACTCTTGGCGCGTTGAAAGCAGGCGGCGCAGCTGTTCTGCCAGGTCTCGGCAAGTTCACCGCCGTTCACAAAGAAGCCCGTCAGGGTCGTAACCCACGCACGGGTGAAACGATGACCTTTGCGGCTAAAACGTCCGTCAAATTCAAAGCTGCAAAAGCTGCGACTGACGCTGTTAACTGATTCTGTGTGGGGAGGGCGGCCTTAATCTTTCGCTCTCCCCCACGATGCACGCTGGTGCGCGGGCGTAGCTCAATGGTAGAGCCGTAGCCTTCCAAGCTAATGACGTGGGTTCGATTCCCATCGCCCGCTCCAGTGTAGTCAATTGCGCATCTTTGCATTTCGTTTTAGGTTACCGTTGCATTTGGGATTGTGTGGCGCGCCATATCCCTTGGGGGAGATGAAGCGCGTTGTGTAGTTGCGGTAAATCCCGGATCGAAGGGGCGAAAGATGATCGGGCAGAGAAATCTCCGGCTTGGCGCGTTTTTGGCGGCGTTGATTGCTGTCCTTGGCGTCAGAGCGTCGGGTGACGGTTAAAGTGCACTTGAGCAACGTCTGCAGGTTGCTGATGTCGCTGGGACCATCGACGAAGCGGCATTCGTCGATTGGAACAGACCCAGTTCAGCCGTTTTCCAGATCTAGAACGACATCATCCGACAGGTTTTCCGGTCAGCCGCACTTGGTGGCGCGGAAAGTTCCCTTTTCGGCGACAGACCTGCGGTTCTCTCGATCAACATCACCCATTTCGACATCCTATCGGATATTGAGCAGCTGTTCTGCTGCGCTCGGAATGAAGTGATGGCCGACTATCTGCTGATTGACGCAGAAAGTGGTGAAGTGATCGCCGAGGCCGAAACGCTGAACTTTGACCACGTGAGCCGGGGCGGATTTCTGACCCTGCTGGACCGCAATACAGGCGAAGATCAGCTAAGCCGCTTGTATGACATCATTTCCAGCGGCACATCTTCGTGGCTGTCATCTGAGTTTTGACGACACGTTAGCCCAAAATCTCGACTTGCCAGACATCGCTATTTCCAATATCCGAGCGCCCGTGCGCGATCCGGGCAATTCGGCCCTGCGCAGGAACAGCTTTTGCAGGGATCAGATACGATGGCGAAAGAAAAGTTTGAGCGTAACAAGCCGCATTGCAACATTGGCACAATCGGCCATGTTGACCACGGCAAAACGACGCTGACCGCGGCGATCACCAAATCCTTTGGTGACTTCAAAGCATATGACGAGATTGACGGC
>CALKOT010000024.1 GCA_938092015.1 uncultured Paracoccaceae bacterium | reverse complement strand
CGCCGTCCTTTGGCTTCGTGATAGAGCGGTCCAAAGGCGTCATCGAACCGGCCCCAATCGATCAGTTCAGCCAGTCACAAGAGCTCATGCCCCGGATCGATAATCGCCTCAAGGGCACTGCGGAACAGGTCGCCGTTTGGTGTTTCTAGCTTTTGCGGGCGCATCACGAACCTCAATGTTTGAACCGCCCCGGGTTTCCCGGAGAGCTTTTGGTTCAAAAGTCAGGCGGCTTTAGCATGTAGGTTCATGTCTTCATAGAAGGCTTCCTCTGCTTGGTTGGGGCTGAGATATCCGATGGCGCTATGCAGGCGCTCGCCGTTGTACCAGTCGATCCATTTCAGAGTTTGCCACTCGACCTGGGCCATCGACTTCCACGGGCCAAGGAAGTTGATCACTTCCGTCTTGAACAGCCCGATGACGCTCTCAGCGAGGGCGTTATCGTAGCTGTCACCGACGCTTCCGACCGACGGGTCGATCCCTTCTTCAGTCAGCCGTTCGGTGTATTTGATCGACAGGTACTGACTGCCGCGATCCGAATGGTGGATCAGGCCCGCTTCTGACGGCGTGCGCTGGCATATGGCCTGGTTCAATGCATCCAGCACGAAGGCCGTCGTCATAGATGTGGAAACGCGCCAGCCTACGATCTTCCGCGCAAAGACGTCGATCACGAACGCGACGTACATTGTCCCTCGCCACGTCGGAACATAAGTAAAGTCGCTGACCCAGAGTTGGTTGGGACGCTCAGCGACGAAGGTGCGGTTCACCTTGTCGTCCGGGCAGGGCTGTGACGTGTCGGGGTTCGTTGTGATCACCTTCTTGCCTCGAACAACACCTTGCAAACCCATGGCTTTCATTAACCTCTCCACCGTGCAGCGGGCGATATCGCGCCCTCCACGCTTCAGGGCGCGCCATACCTTTCTGGCGCCATAGCGGCCGCCGCTTGCATCGAAGGTTCGTTTTATATCCACGACGTCCTTCGCGTCCTTCGCGTCCTGCTTCGCCCGGTTTGATGCCTGTGAGGGGTCATCGGCGACAGCCGCCCGGGCATAGTACGTCGACGGCGCGATCGGCAGCACGCGGCAGATCGGCCCGACACCGAAGACGGCCCGGTTCTCATCGATGAACGACGTCATTTCCTGAACGGGCGGTCGAGCTCCGCCTGTGCGAAATATGCAGATGCCTTCTTCAGGATCTCATTAGCCGTCCGGAGTTCGCGAACTTCTCGCTCAAGGTCCTTGATCCGATCCTTCTCAGCAGTTGTCAGGCCAGGCCGCTCGCCGGCATCGCGTTCGGCGCGTTGACACCAGGTTCGCAAGCTGTCGGGGGAACAGCCGAGCTTCGGCGCAATCGCACGGTAGGCCGCGTTATCGCTGCTGTACTCGCTGCGATGGTCACGAAAAAGCCGGACGCCACGCTCGCGCAGCTCAGCTGGATAGGACGGGGTGTGTGTTCTCTTCTTCATGTTCGGTATCCTTGGAGAATTTTACTCTCCGGGAAACCCGGGGCGGTTCACATAGTGACCCATTATTTCTTGCCGGACCTTCCCCAATTCATAGTGCTTGCCTAAGTTCCTGAAGGTTTTGCGCTCATGTCCCAAAACATCTTCGTACCTTATTATTCGCATACGCGGGTCATTTAGGCGCATCCATGATGTAATCGTATCGTAAGTCTTTTTTCGAAGTTTTATTTCGGCAATCAAACCGTCCTCGATGTTAGTTTGGTTCAAATAGTCCATTAATGACTGACCTTCTGGAAACACCTCTCTGTCGCGTGAGAAGTCATGACACCAATGTGGCTTTGGAGCTACTTGTCTCGTCCAGTCTTCGGAACCCTTTTTATGGTAGAAGTATCCAGAGACGACCATGTCTCTGGGGTCCCAGATCGCCAAGCTTCCACGCCAATCTTGATCAAACGAACTAGGGTCGACAAACACTGTATTTACTAGGGACACTGTATGTTTATGTCCGTGTCTAAAAAATTCTTCTGAATCCTTCTTAACAAAATTACCAAAAGATGACCCGAGGAAGCCGCGTCGATCAAATCTATTGCGAAAGACATCCCCAAAACAGCACGGTAAGGCATTTGTGAAGCGTGCAATGAAATCTAAGCATTTTTGGTCCTTAGAGGAGAGTCAGGTCGATTTTCGCCCGTATGTTATTATTCACGGGCTCGAAATTGAAACAGCACTGAAGCCAGAGGCCTAGTTTTGACAACGATCCGGACTTTGAGTGCTGGAAGAATGCAGTCCAGTCGGACAGCAAGGTTTTCCAAACCAACCGCACGGGTGCGAAACACCAAAGGTAAACGAGTTATGAATTACCAACTGTATGAATAGGATAGCGACGGTTTCACGCGTGAAACCACTCCGGGTTTCACACGTGAAGCGTTGTAATCAACTCTCGCCAAACACCCGCGCGAAGATCGTGTCGACATGCTTGGTATGGTACCCTAGATCAAATTTTTCCTCGATTTCAGCATCTGACAGGGCCGCCGTTACCTCTGCATCACCCTTCAGTTCCGCCATGAAGTCGGCCCCATGTTCCCACACCTTCATCGCGTTACGCTGAACGAGACGATAGCTGTCTTCGCGGCTGACGCCCTTCTGGGTCAGGGCCAGCAGAACGCGCTGTGAATGCACCAGACCTTTGAACTGGTTCAGGTTCCGATCCATGTTTTCAGGATAGACCAGCAGCTTGTCGATCACCCCAGTCAGGCGAGCCAGCGCAAAGTCCAGCGTCACGGTCGCATCTGGACCGATATTACGTTCCACAGAGGAATGGCTGATATCGCGTTCGTGCCACAGCGCCACATTCTCCATCGCCGGTACGACCGCCATGCGGACCACACGGGCGAGACCGGTCAGGTTTTCCGTCAGGATCGGGTTGCGCTTGTGCGGCATCGCGGAGGACCCCTTCTGACCGGGTGAGAAATACTCCTCAGCCTCCAGAACCTCGGTCCGCTGCAGGTGGCGAATTTCGGTCGACAGGCGCTCAATCGACGAAGCAATCACGCCCAACACAGCAAAAAACATTGCGTGGCGGTCGCGGGGGATGACCTGAGTTGAAACTGGTTCAGCCTCCAGCCCCATCGCCTCAGCCACGTGCGCTTCGACCGACGGGTCGATATTGGCGAAGGTGCCAACGGCACCCGAAATCGCGCAGGTCGCAATCTCGGCGCGGGCCATGGCGAGGCGCGACCGGTTACGATCCATCTCCGCATAGGCCTGGGCCATCTTCAAGCCAAAGGTGACCGGTTCAGCGTGAATACCGTGAGACCGACCGATGCAGACGGTATCCTTGTGCTCATAGGCCCGGCGTTTGATCGCCTCACAAAGGTCATCCATGTCATCCAGCAGGATGTCTGCGGCTTTCACCAGCTGGACGTTGAAGCAGGTATCTAACACGTCAGACGACGTCATACCCTGATGCACAAATCGCGCTTCTTCACCAACATGCTCCGCCAGATGGGTGAGGAAAGCGATGACGTCGTGCTTCACCTCGCGTTCGATCTCGTCGATCCGGGCGACGTCGAACTCCACATCCTTGGCTTTCCAGATCGCCTTAGCTGCGCTTTCCGGAATCACGCCGCTTTTGGCCAGTGCGTCACAGGCGTGTGCTTCGATCTCAAACCAGATGCGGAATTTCGTCTCTGGCGACCAAATAGCGACCATGTCGGGGCGGGAATAGCGGGGGATCATTGGCGGGCCCTTCAAGTGTTTTCGTTGCGCGCGGCCTAACATCGGAGGGCGGAGGAGGCAACGCGGCAAAGGGGCGTTAGGTTACGGGTTGCGCAGTGAAACCCACAAAGCTTTAAGGCGAAGGGCGTGGCCCGACGGCCCGCTGAATATACCCCCCAAAAAGGAATACTGACTATGACTACCAAAGTTCTCGCTGATCAGTTTGGCGCGGATGAAGGCATTGGCCTGTGGCTTCGCCGTTTTGCGATGATCGTCCTTGGCGTCGCGCTTCTCTGGCTATCAGCAAAGGTTAAAGTGATGACCGAACCGGTGCCTGTTACCCTGCAAACATTTGCGATCATGGCCATCGCGATGGCGTACGGCGCTCGCATGGGCGTTGCGGTCGTGCTGGCCTATCTGGCTCTTGGTGCGATGGGAGAGCCTGTGTTCGCCAACACCCCAGAACGTGGCTTAGGCCTGCCTTACATGTTTGGCCCAACCGGCGGCTATCTGGCAGGTTTTCTCACAGCAACACTAAGCGTCGGGCTTCTGTCTGATCGTGGCTGGGACCGCTCAGTCTGGACAGCGGCGCCGGCGATGGCGGTTGGGCTTGCCGCGCTTTATCTGCCCGGCATCCTGCGGCTCGCTTACGGCTTTCCTATAGTGATAATGGGCGCAAATTTTTCCGGATTTGACGTGAGCAAAGCAATCGAGTTTGGCTTGGCTCCATTCATCCTTGCAGACATCGCGAAGGTCGCTTTGGCGGCAATCACCTTTCCCATAATCTGGAAACTCCTGGGTCGCTAGACAACTTAGCTACCGAAATGCGGGGCTTTGATCAGGCCCGCTCAAGGCAGCGTTGGTGCCGGATCGGGCTGGATCAGTTCCTCCACGTTCAGCTCACTGGCGTCATCTGCCCGGGTCCAGACACCTGAGCGGAAGTATTCAAACGGCGCAAACTTGGCTTTGTAATCCATCTTCCTAGATCCAGGCACCCAATAGCCAAGGTAGATGTGGGGCAGGCCAGCCTCTCGTGCGATGGCGATGTGATCCAGGATCATGAACAGTCCCAGGCTTCGACGCGCCTGATCAGGATGGAAAAAACTGTACACCATCGACATGCCATCGCCCATGATGTCAGTCAGGCAAGATGCAACAAGGCTATCTTCGCCAAGCGTCGGATCGTGATATTCGATGATACGGCTTTTCACTGTCGTTTCTTCGATCATCGACGCAAATTCGCAGACATCCATATCCGCCATCCCGCCATCTGAATGACGATCACCCAGATAGGTGCGAAAAAGGTCGTACTGCTCTTCAGTCGCCCAGGGGGCACAGGCGCGTCGTTCCAGATCTTTGTTGCGGCGCATAATGCGTTTTTGTGACGAGGTTGGACGATAATCCTGAACCGGAACGCGAATGGAAAGACATGCGCCGCAATCCGCACAGGCAGGACGGTACGCAACTGATTGGCTACGCCGAAATCCACGTAGCGATAGTTGATCGTTTACATTCCGTGCTTCTGTCCCACGGAGCGTTGTAAACAGCTTTCGTTCCTGCCGCCCTGGAAGGTAGGGGCAGGGTTGATTGGCGGTCAGAAAGAACTGCGCCGTGATTTTTTGATTCAGATGCGTCATGCTTTACGCAATCTCAGCATGACTGAGACTGGGCGCAAGGGTTTTCTGGATCAAACGGGACGATTGATCATCGCTGATCCCAGAATGAAATCATGCAGTCCGCGCCCATACCTTATTCCCCCCATCATGATGACAGAGATCAACTGAACCACGACAAATGCTAACATTGCGTAAAAGAGCAGGGTGTGGATTAGGGCATGGACCATACTAAACCGATCGCCGTTGAATGTGCGCAGTTCAATACCCATCAATGACATCCCAAACGTGGCAGAGTTTGAGCCAATCGTCAGCGTTCGGTAGATCAGATCAATGACAGCAATCAGAAAACCAAGAATGAGAAACCCGATCCCTAAAGTTAGAACTGAAAACAGGATTGCGGCTCCCCAGACCAGAACGACATCGATGATGAACGCAACGAGCCGCTTCGCCGGTACGCCGTTATAAAACTGAGCGTCAGCTTCAGGGTCTGGCAGCCCACCGCTACCATTGAGATTACTGTTCAAGCCGTCCGTAAACGAATGCGTCATATCTGGTCCTGTCGAATACACACTGCCGAAGATATGGGCGCCAAGGCGGCGCTTCACAAGTCAGTCAGAGCCCAAAGGTATTTCGCCAGGCGCACCGCAGATCAGAGGATCAGGGGCGGTTTTGGCTATCGTTGATCGACCATCATAGTCAAACTGACTTAACACACTTCGGATAGCAGCGATCCTGGAACGACGTTTGTCGTCCGATCTGATCACTATCCAGGGATTGGTGTTGTTGTGTGTTCGTTCGAACATCTCGGCGATGGCCTTCGTGTACTCATTCCATTTGCCAAGTGATTTCAGATCGATAGGGGACAGCTTCCATTGCTTCAATGGATCGGTCTCACGGGCGAGAAACCGTGACAACTGTTCGGCCCGCCCGACTGTCAGCCAGAACTTGAAGACGTGAATTTCGTCATTATCCAACATGTCCTCAAACTCAGGAACCTGATGGAAAAACAACTCTCGTTGCGCATCGGTAGAGAAGCCAAATACACGTTCAACTACCGCCCGATTGTACCAACTGCGATCAAAGAAGACGATTTCGCCCTCTGTTGGCAGCCGCCGGATATAGCGTTGGAAATACCATTGGCCTTGTTCCACGTCTGACGGTTTGGGCAAAGCGACGTTATGGGCGCTGCGGGGGTTAAGGTTTTCGCGGAACCTCTTTATTGTTCCACCTTTTCCGGCGGCATCGCGACCTTCGAACACCATAACAACACGTTTGCCAGTTCGGTTCACCCATGACTGAAACTTGACCAACTCAATTTGAAGCGCCGCAATTTCCTCTTCATAGTCGTTGCGTTTCATCCGTTTCTTGTATGGATAATTCACATCCAGAAACCGGCCCTTTTCAGCATTCTCAATCGCTGAGCGAACTGATTTAGGCGCCTTCTTTTCGAAATATTCCCTGATCTCGCCCATGTTCGCCTCTCTTTCAAAGCAGAACATGACCCAAGCCAGTGCAGTCTGTCGACCCTCAGACGGCGGCCACCCGCGCGATTGCTTCAGCCAGAACATCTGGGCGGGCGTGATGGGCCATATGACCAACACCTGGCAGACGCGTCACACGTACGTTTGGGGCAGCGTTCGCGATACCCAGAGCATGTTGGTCGAAGCTCAACAACCAATCACTATCGCCATGCATAACCTCAAGCGGAACGCTCAGCTCTCCGTATCTGATTGAAAGCTCTAGCAAGGCAGTTTGCGTGTTTGCGAGGTCATCGCCATTTGCGGCGACGGTCTTGTCGCGAACTGCAAGAGCACCACCGATATAGTCGGTGTAGCCCGGCGGTGGCGATTGTGGGCGAAAGGCCCGGTCTATGAAGTCTTCTATGCCACCGGTTTCAGCCCTGCGCGTCATGGAGCGGTTGTAATACCCAACGATCAAGTTGTTGACGCCGAGGCTGTTGACCACGTTAGCCAATGTTCCCCAAGGCATCATCGCGCCCGATGCGGCGACGACGCCCGCCACTTCATCCGGCGCATCTAACGCCCACGCCAATGCGACAGAGGCGCCCCAGCTATGGCCAACGAGGATAGGCTTTTCCACCCCCATTTCCTTCGCCGCCGTCCGCAATTGCGCCGCTTGCGCAGATGGGCGCCAAGCTTCGTCCTGTGTTGATCGGGTAGAATAACCAAATCCTGGTCGATCCATAGCGATGACACGATATTTTTTAGCAAGTGGGCTGGTCAGATCAAAGGTAAAATCACGGACATTACCGCTGGCGCCATGGATCATGATCACCGGCTGGCCTTGGCCCTGATCTGTCGCATGCACTTGCTGATCACCGACCTGGTACAGCGATCCTAACGGTGGATATCTCGCCTCAGCCACGCCAGCCTGTGCTGAACTCACGTCAGAGGATGGCGCTTGCGTCGAAACACAAGCAGCAATCGCGCTGGTCGCACCAGCACCAAGTAGAAAACTACGTCGCAGCATTCGCACCTCCGATACCTAACGTTGAGGTAGGAAGCCTATGCAATCCTGCAAGGGAACGCTGCTGAGCTCAGCTACCAATCGCGTCCAGGTCGAAGGGCGATGTGCGATAAATCTCGGTAATCCAGTTGCCATACAGCAAATGTCCATGCGCGCGCCAACGGTTCATCGGCGGTTGCGAAGGGTCATCATCGGGATAGTAGTTTGCTGGCACATTGATCGGATCGCCTTTGGCGACATCGCGGTCATACTCCAGCTTCAGCGTTTCAATATCGTACTCAAGGTGGTCGAACATATAGAGCGCATTTTGCGCTTCATCATGCAGCAACCCCAGGCCAGATCCATTGCTTTCCAGCAACGTCGTGATCTGAGGCAAATCGATCAAGTCCTCAGCCCGCGCTTCTGTCCACCGACTGACGGGCATCACCAATCCATCTGCGAACCCATTCAGGTAGGGTGAGGCGGGTTGAACCGCACGATGCTCAAAGCAGCCGAACCGTTTTGCCGGCAGCTCATGTTTTGGCACGCCGTAGAGATAGTTCATCATCGCCTGCGCACCCCAACAGACACCAAGCGTCGAATGCACATGGTCACGGGTCCAGTCGAAGACTTCAGTCAGTTCATTCCAGTAGGTGACAGTTTCAAAGTCGAGCAGCTCAATCGGCGCGCCTGTGATGATCAATCCATCAAATTTGCGATCCTTGATATCAGAGAACTTTGTGTAGAACGATTCCATATGTTCGGCTGAAGTATTCCGTGTCCGATGCTTAGACATACTGATCAACGTCAATTCGATCTGCAAAGGGCCGGCGCCAATCAGTCGGGCGAACTGCGTTTCAGTCGCGATCTTCATCGGCATTAGATTAAGCAAGGCAATCTGAAGAGGGCGTATGTCCTGATGCTGCGCCGCATCCTCAGCCATCACCATCACACCTTCGCGCTGAAGCACGTCAAAGGCCGGAAGGCTGGAGGGGATTTTGATAGGCATCTGAATCTCAATATTTGCTTGGGATTGATTTGCGAATTGTCGTGGCCGCACTCAAGTTTCGGCCATTCACCTTTCTGCGCGTGACTGTAATGCTTGCGCGATCAATGCATCGAAATCTGCGCCAGTTTGCACGGCGGCAATGTCATCGGCTTCAACCGTCACACCCCAGTTGTCCGCAATGGCCTGATAGCGTGGACGACGATGGTCGAGAAGACGGGCAAATCCATAGCGAATAAATTCGTCTGGATTGACCTTTGCAGCGCTTTTGCCGGTTTCCGCCAGAAAGTTAGACCAGACTTCGGTAAGGAACGCCTCTTGATAATACATCGGTTTTGGGGACCGATCGAACCGCGCCTTCAGTTCGGCCTCATGTGCATCTGTTCCGCGAATATATACAGGAAGCATCGATTGATACATTGCATTTAGCACCGGGTCGTTGGGGTTTTCAGCCTCAACAACCTCGCAAAGCGATCCCGAAGTGTCGCAGATAAAGTTCGAATATTGATATAGTTCGCGTGCGCGTTCGATGAACGGCGGCGCATCCAGCATTGAAGATATTTCCGCCTCACGATGCAGGCGCTGACGGGCCAGGTAGTCTTCAAACGGTATTCCCCCTGCTTTCGCATCACCTGGTTTTCCCAGCCAGGTCGAAAGAGGGGTGAGGTTATGAAAGCTGAGGTTTGAACCGATATAGATCGAATCTGAACGAAGCAGGTCGCGTAGGTAAACGTTTTTCATGGCTTCGCGCTTGAAATCGTCAACTATTTCCTCGTCCAGATAGCGCGTGCCAATCCGGTAATCGACGGAATAGTGAAACCAGTCGCCCTCATCCCGAACCAACGCTGAAATGCGTGTCTTACCGGCGCCCGACATGCCTATCAGTGCAACGGACTTCTGATCTGCGGCCAGCCAGTCTTCAGGACCTTCATATATCATCTGACGTCTCCCTCGCCGAAGCGTTAGACGAAGGCGTCGATCTTCGCAACGCCGCGCGCTGAGCCAATATCAGAAGCGGCGCACCCGCCAAGGCGGCGGCGGCGCCTACTATGATTGTCAGGTCATATCCACCAGCTTTCCAAAGCAGCACGGCGACGAAAGGCGCAGCGGCCATCAGCGCAATGTAGGGAAGGGCGAGCGCGCCAGAAATTGCGCCAAACCCATCGCGACCTAGAAGGTCAGCTGTGACAAGAGGTTTCGTGATAGAAATGACGCCATAGCAGGCCCCAAGAAGCATCACGAACGCGAAAATGCGCCAGTTTCCTTGCGATGCGCCGAATAGAATGAACATGGATGCTGCGATGCCAACAAATGAGATCAGCGTTATGGTTGTTGCAGACATGTTTCGCCCAGCCGTGATCATCGCAATGCGCCCGGCGACCTGCATTGGACCAATCAAAGACGCCGCCCATACAGCCGTCGAAGGCGACGCGCCGCGGTCGTCTAATATGGGAATGATGTGGCTGATCATCATACCATGTGTCAGCGCCAAAAGAGGAAACGCTGCAGCCAGGTACCAGAACACGGGTGATTGGCGGGCAGCCCTGGCTGCACTTTTGCTGACTGAGGCTATCGGCAAGGGTGTTGTGGCTTGTGCTTCCAAAATTCGGGTAGAAATGGCGAAAAGCGGAACGCCGACCAGCAAAATAGAGCCAGCAAACCACTGCGCCGCGCTTCGCCAACCATCTGCCGCCGCAATCGCATCCGCAATGGGATAGCAGAGAGTTGAAGCAAAACCCGCAATGAGCGTCACAGCCGTGATCGCGCCTCTGGCGTGAACACCTTTAACACGCGTCAGGAAGGCAAAGCATGGTTCATAAAGACAACCTGCCGTACAAAATCCGATCAGCGCCCAGACCATGAAGAACGCCGTCTGTGTTTCTACAACGGACAGAGCGATCAGCAAAAAGCCGCCACCCATCGCCGTAGCCGGTAGGGTAAATCGGCTATAGCCCAAATCAATCAGCCGACCGAATAAAGGGCTGGCGCAAGCACTGATGGCCAGCGCCAGTGTCAAAGCCAGGGCGACATCACCACGGGGCCAGTTGAGATCGGTTTCCCAACGAAGCAACAGGATCGGAAAAAGATAGAACATCCCCGCCCAGACAATTGTCTCAGCGGTAGCTAGCATTCCAAGGGCCACTGTATCGCGGGTTAATCTCATGAAGTGTAACGGCTACACGACTGATGAGGCATGACCAGAGAATTTTCTGCAAACCTTCATTTTTAGCCAGTTTGGGCCATGTGTGTTGTCGCATTAGAAAAGTCGTGGTCTAGGCGAGGACATGCCAAAATAGGCGCAAACCGGGGCGCGAGAATTGGAATTAGGCGCCCCGTTTATGTTCTGCGCGGATGTTCAGATAATTCGCTCCGAAGATAATCAATGCGCCTACAAACGTCAGCGCAATCAGCGGTTCATCATAAAACACCATGCCGATCACCGCGATAAACGGCAGACGAGCAAAATCCAGTGGGGCGACCACTGTGGCTGGGGCGAATGTCATAGCGGTGGTTATGCAGAAATGCGCGGACAAGCCACAAAGGGCGACGAGAAAAACCCAAGGCCCATTAACCGTGTCAGGTAATTTTATCTCACCATCATAGAGCGTGATGATGAGGCCGAAGATCAATTGCAGGGCTGTCAGCCAGAAGAGTATTGAAACCGTCGTTTCGGTTCGCGTTAGTAGTTTTGTGCCAATCGACGCCCCAGCAAAACCAATGGCGCAGAAAAAAGCGGCGATGACGCCGGAGCCAAGCTCCATCTGATCTGGTCGAGCTACAATCAGGATGCCGATAAAACCGATGATCGCGGCGGCGATGCGCGTTCCCGTTAAGCGCTCAGACAGGAAGATCGGGGCAAACAAAGCGACCCATAGCGGGAAAGAGAACTCAAAAGCGAACAGTTGGCTGAACGGGATTAGGCCAACTGCGAAGAACCAAAGGTTTTGCCCAGAAAAATGAGCGATATTTCGGATGACATGCAGCCCCATACGGCGCGCTTTTATATCCGGCAACAACCCCCGCGCCCAAGCGATGCCAACAACGATCACCAGACCGATTGCGCTGCGATAGGTCATAATCTCGAATGTCGACAGTTCACCAGACAGCTCACGGCCCGCCACCGCCATCGCGGTAAAACTGGCGGTAGCGCCCATCATGTAGGCGAGAGCGAGCAGAGGGCGGGACTTTTCCATCCCAGACCGCCTATTGGCTTAGTCGGTCGGGCGCAAGCGGCAGCAACCAGTAAGGGCGATGGCCTCACCATTGCGTTGCGTCAGAACGTCGATCATCCAGTCGAAGGCTGTGTCAAACATCGTGTCTGAACACTGCATAGGTCTAATGATGGCAAGGGCCGTGTCGCGTTGCGCCAGTAGCGTCAGAACCTGAGGCCAGGGTCGACCTTCCGCCTTAGCCACATGTGGAATGGCATAATTGATCTGTTCAATGTCCGGAGCTGTAAACACAGCTTCTACTGCGTCAATTTTCAGCGACCAGAATGGTTCAACACCACCGCAAATAAGCGACGGACGTACTTCGTTCGCCACGACGGCGCCAGCTGCGCCAGCGGCAATGAAGAGAAGGATACAGTCTCTAAAAGCGTTTCGGTTAAGCATACCCAAGCACGTCCATCGTCTCGCCCTGATGCTCGTCGAAAAAAGCCTCTACCTTTGGCGAAAAAATGCTACGCCATTGCGATGGACTAAGGTTGCGGATGTGCCCGCCCTGACTGACCTTTCGCGAGGCACTGTTTCGCTTAGCGAAAAACAGGAATTTCTGCGTGTCGAATAGCGAAAGCTCATAGTATGAAGCTAGTCTAGTCGTCTGTGATTTTCACCCTAACGAGTCAAATTTCGTTCGCGATCGGCATCGTGCTCAGATTGAGGCTTCCGGTTTCCGGTTCTGATTGACAAGGCAGGCCAGTAAACAGAGGCACAGAAGCCTGAGCCACCTTGCC
>CALKOT010000023.1 GCA_938092015.1 uncultured Paracoccaceae bacterium | reverse complement strand
GAGGAGATAGCCGTCGGAGCTGGTTTCCTTGAGGCTCACGACGAACTGTTTGATGTCTCTATGGATCGGGACGTCTCGAACACCCGCGCTGGTCTTAGACTCTTTTATTTCGAGACAGTCATCAGTGACGTTGTCCACCTTGAGTGAGCAGAGTTCTTCTATCCTACAGCCAGTGTATGCGGCCAGCCGTATGAGGCTATGCAAACTCGGATCATCGCGCGAGGCGTCTAGCAGTAGCTTCACGTCTTCATCGCGATAGATGTCCCGGAGGCGCGCGAGGGTCTTCTTTTTGGAGCCAACAGGTTTTGCTATCCCCTTTAAGCACGGCTCAATGGCGAGACCTTTTTCTTCGACACACCATCGCCAGTAAACATTTACAAAGCCAACGATACGTTTTTGAGTTCGTGGAGCCAGTTTAAGCGAGGCTAACCATTGTTTTGCAGCAACTGTCGTGATCGTTTCGAAGAACTTGAAAGTCGCAGCAAACCTAAGGATGTCACTACGCTTCGCATCCACCGTCTTAGGGGCCTGATCGTCGAGCGACGCTAGGTACTCATCTAGATAGAGAGTTGTCTTTGTCCGACGGCCTGTAGCTTCGGCGAATAACTCTGGATCGTTGCGATCGCTAGCTAGGTCACTCACCAAGTCGTCGAAGAGCCATAGGCCGTCTTCAGGTTGCGTCGCTCTTCCCGACTTGATCTGCTCCAGTAGTTCTTCACGATCTTCCGGAAGACCGCCGAGGCGAGCGTTTCGGATCTCGGCTTTCCACTTGGAGATCAAAGCACCTACACGTTCTTGAGCCACCATCGGGTCAGTCGTTTTGAGAGACTGGAAGTATCGGACTTTCCCAATCTGGTCTTTGACATCCTCAGGAACACGAAGGTTGGCATAGTAGCCGTTTCGACGCTTCTCGATGTGCTTCACACTGACACCTGCCTAAATGATGTTGCACACACGTTCTGCACACACATTAGGGGCGAAAGCAATGCCAAGCTAGGTATATCTGGTTATATTGGGCGCTTGGCGGAGAGACAGGGATTCGAACCCTGGGGACCTCTCGGCCCAACGGTTTTCAAGACCGCCGCAATCGACCACTCTGCCATCTCTCCGTGGCGCGCGTTCTAGCGTCTGCGAAACGCTTCGTCCAGCGCTGGTTTCATTCAAATTCAAGATGGGCTATTGTGTCGCCAACGGGCTGCATCAGACGACCCGAAATCATTGAGGCTGGAGGTCGATCATGACACTTCTGAAACGCCGTTTTTTGCGCACTGCAGCAATTTCGGGCGCAGCATTGATTGCAGCGTCCTGTGCGGAAACACAATTGGGCGCGCAAGCGGTCAAAGAGGTCGCGCGCACCAATGCGTCGGCCAAGCCAGAACCTGTTCTGGCGCCGGACACATTTGACGCCAGCGGGCTGACTATCTGGGATGGCGCATCAACCCTAGAAGGAGTCTGGGTGGCGCATCCCCTCGCCCAGCGCGCACAGCGCGTACGGGTGATCAATCAGGAAAACCAGATTGAGGTTGAAGGCGCCATGTTCCGCCGTGACCCAACGCTGTCCGGCCCTTCAATTCTGGTTTCATCAGATGCTGCGCGTCTGCTGGGGCTTGAACCCGGTGTGCCGACAGAGATGCGGATCATCGCCTTAAGGGAAGGCGTTTACGCGGCGCCGTCGCAAACTGCGACGCAGCCTGCCGAAACGGGCGCCGTTGAGACCACGGCCCTCGCCGCACCAGAAGCGCAGGAAAACGAAGTTCCGCCATCGCCCGAACCTGTAGATGAAACGACGAACGAAGTGATTGAGCCTTCCGAAACGGCAGAAGCGACGCCCACTTTTGAATCTTCAGAAACTACCACCCCGGAAAGCGCGCCAGAAGAACCTGCACCCGTTGCAGCAGCAGCGCCGTCGCCTGAACCACCTGCCTCAACGTCCAACAGGCCTAAAACCGCTATCACTGCGGCCGATCTTAGGGGCGACGCCGCCCCGCAGCCAGCGCCTGCGACGCCCGCATCCGAGCCAACGCAACAGGCAGCCGTCCAGCCTGAGCCTGCGCCAGCTCAGCCTACCCCTGCTCAGCCCACGCCTTCGCCAAAACCTGCGCAGCAGGCGGCGACAACACAGCCCACTGTGTCTTCAGGCGCGTATCAAAGCGAATTGCCCTCAGGCCAGTTCGTTCAAGCCGGCGCCTTCGGAGTTGAAGCAAATGCCGCCACGCTGGTCGCGACATTGCGGGGCGCAGGGCTGCCCGCGCAATACGTACAGCGTGACGTCAATGGCGCCAGCCTCAACATCGTCATGATCGGCCCGCTTGCCGATGACGCCGCTGCAGACGCCGCCGTCAGCGCCGCAGCACAGGCAGGCGCGCCGGGCGCAAGAAAGGTTATCAGATGATACGACTGAGATGCCTTGCAGCCGCAGTTACCACGGCAGTTATTGCCGGGCTTGCCACTTTGCCCGCTAACGCGCTCGACACAGCTGCGCGGTCTGCAATGGTCGTCGATATGTCGTCGGGCGCGGTTCTGTTGGAAAAGAACGTCGACGCGCCGCTGCCGCCTGCCTCCATGTCCAAGCTGATGACGTTGAACATGGTGTTCGAAGCATTGCAGCAAGGGCGCCTAAGTCTGGATGAAAAATTCCGGGTCAGCGTCAAGGCATGGAAGATGGGCGGGTCGAAAATGTTCGTCCGCGAAGGCGATCGCATCCGTATTGAAGACCTTATCCGCGGCGTAATCATCCATTCGGGCAACGATGCCTGTGTGGTTCTGGCTGAAGGGTTAGCAGGGTCTGAAGACGCCTTTGCCAAGCGAATGACCGATCGCGCGCTGGAACTGGGCATGAAAAACTCCACGTTCGCCAACGCTACCGGCTGGCCGCACCCAAACCACCGGATGAGCGCGCGGGACCTGATTTTCATCAGCCAGCGGATGATCGAAGAATTCCCTGAATACTACCATTATTTCGCCGAAACTGACTTTACCTGGGACAAGGTTAAGCAGAACAATCGCAACCCGCTTCTTTACCTGGACATTGGCGCCGACGGGCTGAAAACCGGCCACACGGAAGAAGCCGGTTATGGCCTCGTCGGCTCAGCCATTCGTGGTGACCGTCGAATCGCGTTCATTATCTCTGGCCTCGACAGTTCCAAGTCCCGCTCAGTGGAATCTGAGCGTCTGACAACCTGGGCGTTTCGCGAATTCAAAACCGGCAAGATCGCCAATGCCGGGCAGATCGTCGGCGAGGCTGAGGTCTGGATCGGCGACGCCGACACGGTGCCACTGGCGCCAAAAGACGATGTCATCGCCACAGCGCCTTTTGGCGAGTTGGACAAGATGAAGGTCACCGTCCGCTATGATGGCCCGATCGAAGCGCCAATCGCCCTTGGCCAGCCCATTGCAGAACTCATTGTCGAAAGACCAGGCTTGCCTGCGGTTTCAACGCCATTGGTCGCTGCGGCGGCGGTAGAGCGTGGTGGATTGATTTCCCGCGTTACAGCGGCGCTGACCACCCTGATCGCCAGCGACCCCGCCGCGCCCGAACCCACGGAATAGACCGATATGGCAGGCGTCTTTCTGACCGTCGAAGGCATCGATGGGTCCGGTAAATCCACACAGGCGCGCGCGCTGGCTGACCGGCTGAAGGCCGCCGGTCGGGATGTCGTCACAACGCGGGAACCGGGCGGATCGCCCGGGGCCGAAGAGATCCGCAATCTAGTCCTTACAGGTGACCCGGACCGCTGGTCGCCAACAACAGAGATGCTGCTGTTTTTCGCATCGCGCCGCGACCACGTCGAAAAAACCATCCAGCCCGCACTGCAACGGGGCGCCATTGTCATATGCGACCGGTTTACAGATTCTACCCGCGCCTTTCAGGCCGGATCGCGGCCTGACGCATCGGGCGCTGCGCGACGTCAAATTGATCTGCTGCATGACGAAGTGATCGGCATGGACCCTGATCTGACCCTGATTTTCGACATGGACCCGGCAGAGGCGCTGGCCCGCGGCGTCGCCCGCGCAACAACGGAACTGCGCTTTGAAGGACTGGGCGTTGAGTTTCAGCAGCGTATGCGCGCCACATATCTTGATATCGCCGCCGCAGCGCCGGATCGCTGCGTTGTCATCGATGCGTCCGGCGATGAGGCGACAGTCGCCGCCCGTGTCGACGCTGTGATCCCCGCCCGCTTGCCATGACCGGCCTGCCAAACTCCGTCGAAAAATACAGCCAGTCACGCGCGTTCACAGAAACGACGACGCCGCCGAATTTCCAGAAGAACCATTCAACCCGGCCCGGTGTCTGGGGGCGTCTGGTGATGGAAAGCGGCGCGTTGACCTTCGCCTGGGAAAAGGATGATGCGGACATCAGCCTTGCGCCTTCCTGACCCCCCGACCAAGTTTTGTGAACATGCCGATTGCCTCACGCGCTAAGGTCCTTGTGATCTGGTGTGTGGTTATCTGCGCTCTGATCACGCCCGTCGCGATCGCCGCTACCAGCCCTCTCCAGGCGTGGCGTGATGCAGCCTATATCACTGGCGGCATGGCCGGTGTTGTTGCGCTGTCCCTACTTGCAGCGCAGCCACTGTTAGCGGCAGGCTATTTGCCGGGCCTTCACAAGCGCGCAGCGCAGCGTCTGCATCTCTGGTTGGGTGGCGCGTTGATTATCTGCGTCGCGGTGCACATTGGTGGGTTGTATCTGTCCAGCCCGATGGTTGTTCTGGATGCGCTTCTTCTGACGTCACCTACACCTTTTTCGGTCTATGGCGTGATCGCGACGGTTGCCGTCGCCCTGACCGGGTTGCTTGTCCAATTCAGGCGTTTGCTTCGGCTGCGGCCAACTATCTGGCGCATTTTGCATAACCTGCTGGCGTTGGCAGTGGTTGGCGCAACTGTGGTTCATGCAGTGATGATCGACGGCGCGATGGGCGACTGGTCTAAATGGCTGATATCAGCGCTGGCGACATGCGGCGCACTCTTTACCGTCGTTCATTTGCGTCTGATAAAACCGGGGCGACGCGCAACGTAAGCGCGTGCCTCCACAGCACAATCATAGCCCATCACCGCAACGACAGCCATCTACAACCGGCCATGACGTTTTGGGGTATACCGGGAACAAATTGTGGCAGCCATACCTTCACCTCAATAACTTCAATATCTTAGCCCTATTTTCACATGTAAAAGGTCTTGACCTGACGCACTTGCCTCTAGGCGCCTGAGGTTCCTCCCACTACCATCACACCCATGCGCCAGATCACTTGCCCCGCCTATGGCCCGCCTGAAACCCTTGAGGTGGAAGAGGTTCCAACGCCATCCCCTACCCCCGGGCAGGTCCTCGTCCGGCATCGCGCCTGGGGGATCAACTATGTCGACATGTTGATGTGCGCTGGCGGCTATCAGTTGAAACCTGATCTTCCCTTCACCCCGGGTGGTGAGGCCGCGGGCGACGTCATCGCGCTAGGTGAGGGCGTCGAGGGTATTACCGTCGGCGACCGGGTCATGATATCGGGCCGCTATGGCCTGTTCGCTGAGGTCGCAGCGGTAGACCGTGCTGGTATTCAGCCTTTGCCAACTGCCTTTGACTATGCTCAAGGCGCTGCCTTCAAATCTGTCTACATGACCGCCTGGAACGCCCTGAACCACGGCGCGCATCTGCGCCCGGGCGAGGTTCTTTTGGTCCATGGCGCTGCTGGCGGCGTCGGGCTAGCCGCTGTTCACATTGGCCGCATGATGGGCGCAATCGTGATCGGAACGGCAGGATCGGACGCCAAACTGGACGTGGTGAAGGCAGAAGGTGCCGATCACGTCATCAACTACACAGACGGTTTCAAGGATCAGGTAAAAGCCCTGACCGGCGGGCGCGGCGCCGACGTGATCTATGATCCGGTGGGCGGCGCAGTGGCCGAGGAAAGCTTCAAAGCGATGAACTATGGCTGCCGCATCCTCTATATCGGTTTCACTGGTGGGCCCCCGGTTCAGATCAGGTCGAACCTGTTGCTAATCAAAGGCGCCTCAGCCATCGGGTTCCGGGCCGGTGAGATTGGCCGCCGCATCCCTGGCCTGAATGAGCGCACGATGCATGATCTGATAGCGCTGGCTGAAGCCGGACGATTGCGGCCCCACATCTCTCATCGCACCGCATGGCCTGATGTCGCCGCAGCAATGGCGCCTATCCAAAACCGTACTGTGATTGGCAAATCAGTGATGGAGATCCCATGACCCGTTTCGCAAACAAAGCCGTTCTCGTGACAGGCGGCACACGCGGCATCGGCGCCGCCATCACCAAGGCGTTTCTTACCGAAGGCGCCCGTGTCGCCATCAACGGGCGCACTTCTGCGTCAACCGCCGACGCCATGGTCGACCTGAAAGGCGCCATCGCGGCGCCCGGTGACGTTTCAACCGTTGCGGGCTGTGAAGCCGCAGTAGGCGCCGCACTGACCGCGTTTGGCGGTCTTGATGTGCTGGTGAATAACGCTGGCATATTTGAACGCGGAACCGTCGAAGAGACTAGCGAAGAGATGTGGGACGCCGTGATGAACGCCAACGTCAAATCGATCCTGTTCTGCACCCGCGCCGCCCTGCCCAGCCTCCGCAGCGCCAAAGGCGCCATCGTCAACATCGCCTCCGAATCCGGTCTGAACGGCTACCCCGAAACCACGGCTTACTGCGCCTCCAAAGGCGCTGCCGTGAACCTGACCAGGTCCATGGCGATGGAGTTTGCGCCCGATGTCCGCGTCAACGCCCTCTGCCCCGGTGTCGTCGAGACTGATATGTCCCGCGCCGGTTTCGCCGTGAATGGGGATGAGGCCGAAGGCATCCGCCGCCAGCACGACGCCTATCCTTTGAAGCGCATTGGCACATTGGAACAGGCCGCCGCCGCGACATTGTTTCTTGCATCAGATGAGGCCGGCTTCATCAACGGCGCCGCCCTGCCGATGGAAGGTGGCGCGACGGTGGGAAAATGGTGATGGCGCAAGCCGCCCGGCCCGCGTAAACCGACGATCATGGCCAAAGACGAAGTCATCATTGAACCCGACCGCATCGGCGACGCCCCCCACCCGCGTGAGGCGACGGCCCTGTTTGGCCAGCAAGCGGCAGAGGACGCCTTTCTGGCCGCCTGGTCCACCGGGCGGATGCATCATGGCTGGCTGATCACCGGCCCGCGCGGCGTCGGCAAAGCGACGCTGGCCTATCGCATCGCCCGCGCCCGGCTGGCGTTTGAAGAAGGTGACGGACTGTTCGGCGCGCCTGAGCCTCCAACTATGTTGGACATCGACCCGGACCATCCGGTTGCACATCGCATTAAGGCGATGTCTGAACCGCGCCTGTTCACCCTGCGCCGAACCGCGAATGAAAAGACCGAAAAGCTCTACACCCAGATCCGCGTCGATGACGTGCGCGCGCTGAAGGACTTCTTTCAGCTGAGCGCCGCTGATGGCGGTTGGCGCGTCGCGATCGTCGATGCGGCAGAGGAAATGAACAACTCCGCCGCTAACGCATTGCTGAAGTTTCTCGAAGAGCCGCCTGAGAAGGTCTTGATCCTGCTGATCAGCCATGCCCCGGCGCGCCTGTTACCAACCATCCGGTCCCGGTGCCGGACGCTGGCGCTGACGCCTTTGGGCGCTGAAGATCTTGGATGGGCGCTATCTGGCGCAGGTGTTGAGGACGGCGCTGACACCAAGGCGCTTGCCGCACTTGCGGATGGTAGCGCGGGCGAAGCTGTTCGGTTGCTGGAAGGCGGCGGGCCAGATTTATACACGCGCCTCGTCCGCCTGACGGCTGAAGCGCCGGGCATGAACCGCCCTGAAATGACCGCCATTGCCGAAGCATGCGCAGGCCGCGACGCGGCTGAGACATACGATATGACGCTACGCCTGGTCGACGTCATGCTATCCCGCCTCGCACGCGCAGGCGCCCTTGGCCCCGGCCAGACAGAGGCCGCGCAAGGTGAAACCGCCTTGATGCAGCGTCTCGCGCCAGACGCGTATGCAGCCCGAATCTGGGCTGATCTGGCGTCAGAGGTCACTACAAAATCGACCCGTGCCCGCGCGGTCAATCTTGACCCTGCGGGGGTGATCCTCGATATCTTCTTCGATATTGACGCTGCGGCCCGAAAAGCGCGCGCGCGCGCCGCCTGAAGGACTGCCTCTATGCCGCCAGAAATTGTCGACAGCCACTGCCACCTCGACTTCAAGGACTTCGCTGACGAGCTGCCTGATGTCGTGAACCGCGCCGTCGCAGCTGGCGTTGCGCGCATGGTTACGATCTGCACCAAACTGCCGAACGAACCAGCGGTCCGCGCAATTGCAGAAGCCTACGATCCGGTTTTCTATGCTGCGGGCGTCCATCCGATGAGCGTCGCAGAACACGCGCCTTTCACCTTGGATGAGATCCTCGAAATCGCGAGGCATCCGAAGATGGTCGGCATCGGTGAAACCGGTCTCGACTATCATTACACAATCGAAAGCAAAGACGCACAGCAAGCGGCGCTGCGGGTACATATTGAGGCAAGCCGTCGTACCGGTCTGCCTCTGATCATCCATTCCCGCGATGCCGATGACGACATGGCCCGGATACTGGCGGAAGAACATGCAAATGGCGCCTATACCTGCGTGATGCATTGCTTCAGTTCGGGGGCTGCTTTAGCGCAAACAGTGTTGGATCTTGGCTTCTATCTTTCCATGTCCGGTGTCGCGACCTTCAAGAACGCAGTGTCTGTTCGTGAGGTTTTCGCCAACGCACCTCTCGATCGCATTCTTGTGGAAACGGATGCGCCCTACCTCGCGCCGCCACCTCATCGCGGCAAACGGAATGAACCGGCCTACACGGCCCTGACCGCACAGGTTGGCGCCGACGTGAAAGGCGTCAGCATCGAAGACTTCGCAATCGCCACCACCGCCAATTTTGACCACCTGTTTTTAAAAGCAGCAGGCTGGTCCAAGGTGGAGGCCGCCTGATGGCGACGCTCCGGTTTACCATACTCGGCTGCGGATCATCCGGCGGCGTTCCCCGTCTCGGAGGACATTGGGGCGACTGCGACCCTGAAAACCCCAAAAACCGCCGCCGCCGCTGTTCCATGTTGGTGGAACGGATCGAAGGCGAAGGCATAACGCGCGTTCTGATAGACACCAGCCCGGACCTGCGCCAACAGATGTTGGACGCCCGCGTTGGACGGCTGAATGGCGTTGTTTACACGCATGAACATGCCGATCACGTGCATGGGTTGGACGATCTGAGGATGATTGTTTTCAACCAGCGCAAACGCCTGCCTGTCTGGGCCGATGGCAAAACTTCAGAAAGCCTGATTTCACGCTTCGGCTATGCCTTTGTCCAACCCGAAGGGTCACCCTACCCGCCCATACTGAACCTCAAAAGCATCAATGGTCCCGTTACCGTTTGGGGCGATGGCGGCGATGTTGTGCTTGAGCCATTCAAGGTCGGCCATGGATCAATCGACAGTCTTGGTTTCAAGATTGGCCCCCTCGCCTATCTTCCCGATGTTGCTGAAATCTATGATGATGCCTGGCCTGTCATCAAATCAGCTGATACGTGGGTTGTGGACGCATTGCGGCGAGAACCTCACCCGACGCATACCCACCTTGCGCAGACGCTCGGCTGGATTGAACAATCCGGCGTACGCCATGGCGTGCTGACCAACATGCATATCGACATGGACTATGAGACAGTGATGGCTGAAACGCCGGACAACATCTCGCTCGCCTATGACGGACGGCAGTTGGAATTCACGGTCTGAGCCAGCTTCCAAAACCCGCATGCTGACGATCTTCAACATCGTTCTGCCGGTGTTTCTGGTCGTCGGCGCCGGTTATGCAGCAGCAAAGGCAGGCATCATCGCCGACGTGACTGTGGATGCGCTGATGAAGTTCGCGCAGACATACGCCATTCCGTGCCTTCTGTTTCTGTCGATCTACCAGCTGGATCTGGGCGTAGTGTTCGATGCAGAACTGATCGCCAGCTTCTATATCGGTGCAGGCGTCTGCTTTTTTCTTGGCGTGATCGGCGCGCGAAAGATCTTTGGACGGCGGCCTGGCGAAAGCGTCTCAATTGGGTTCGCGGCACTTTTCTCCAACTCGGTCCTTCTTGGCCTTGCGGTTACTGAAAGTGCCTATGGGCTGGATGCGCTAGCGCCGAACTATCTGCTAATTGCGCTCCACGCGCCGTTCTGTTTTTTCTTGGGCATCACGGCGATGGAATTTTCGCGCGCAGATGGCCGTAGTCGCGCAGATACATTTCGCATCGCCCTGGTCGCTATGTTCAAAAATCCGATCACTATGGCCTGCGGTCTGGGTTTTGCCTTCAATCTGATCGGAGCGCCGGTTCCAAGCGCTGTCAGTGAAGCCGGCGACCTGTTGGCCCGCTCTGGTTTGCCGCTGGCTCTGTTTGGCCTTGGTGGTGTGATTAGCCGCTACAAAATTTCGGCGGCGTTGGGTGAAGCAGGCTTTGTCACTGCCGTGTCGACAATGATCCATCCAACGATCACCTATGTCCTCGCCGTCCACGTCTTTGCAATGTCAGACGAGTTTACCCGATCAGCCGTAATCATGTCGGCGATGGCGCCCGGCGTGAACGCTTATGTCTTCGCCTCCATGTACGACCGGGCAGTAGGCGCAGTAGCCACCACCGTGATCCTCTCAACGCTGGTCTGCCTCGCCACAGCCAGTTTCTGGCTTTGGATGCTCGGTGGCTCATCCCTTTGAAGGCAAAACCCTAGCGACGCGCACCTCGCCACGCTAAGCTGCCAATATGGCACGAACAAATCCGCATCGCCCTTTTTCACCTCACCCGGAACTATTGGAGCGCCGGCCTGAAGTCTCAGGAAATGCCGTCAACGGCCTTGGAGAGACGGAAAAGAGGCTCGCTAGGATGGTCTACTGGGCGCCTGACCCGTCAGACATCCCACATGGCGACATGCAACGCTGGTTCTATACCCGCGATCCCGGCGATCCCCACATCACAAAGGCCCGCGCAGAACGGACCTTGACGCTAGATATCGAAGACGGGCCACTTGCACCTGAAAGGGCCGATCTTTCCGCTAACGACTGGAACGAGGGCTTTGAGGATCTGAAATCCGCAGGCCATTTTGAGATGATCGGCGCAACGACCGTGAAACCTGAGTATCTGCTTGAGGGCGCCTCAGTTTCGGAAGGCAGCATCATCATCCTTGGCGTCGCACACGACTATGACGAAATCAGCCAGGCCCCGGAAACCCGCGCCGGCGCGGAGGTTCTAAAGCAATACGGGCGGGCAGGCGCGGCGGCAAAGGTTTTGTCAAACTGGATCAGATCCAAAGGATGGAACGCCCGCCCTGTGACCGGCCCAATGACGGGTGAGGTTTTGATGATCCCGCCAGCGCTTGACTGTGGTTTTGGCGAGCTCGGCAAGCACGGATCAATCATCTCAGCTGAATACGGCTCATCATTCCGCCTTGCAGCCATTCTGACAGACGCGCCCGTGCCCCTTACCGAAGCGCGCGATCACGGCGCAGATGGATTTTGCCAGAACTGCCGCATCTGCGAAGATGCCTGCCCGCCCTTCGCCATTGCACCGGAGAAACAGACCGTGCGCGGCGTAGAAAAGTGGTACGTAGATTTTGACCTTTGCATCCCATTTTTTAATGAGCATCAGGGCTGTGCAATTTGCATAGCTGTCTGTCCCTGGTCGCGGCCCGGTGCAGGGTTGAACTTGGCAGCGAAACTGGCCCGGAAAGCGGCGCGCGAGGCATGACTGGCGCTGTAGCTAGTTGTTTGTGATGATCGGTTTCGAACGTTTCCTGCTATCTCCAGCTTATTGGAAAACGCCCCTTTCTTCCTAATGTGGGCGTTCAAACCAGCCTGATCAACAATTCACCTATGTTGAGCGGGAAGCATCGAGGGTTAGTGCCCCAACACTCAATTAGTGCGATAGCCCCCCTCGCCCAAGCCAGGCACTTTTGCGGAAAACCTCACCTACATCGTAGGGCTTTATGCTCTGCACAATAGCTAGTCGCCTGTGATTTTCGCATAAGCCTATGGAACCGCGCAGATAATTCAATTTTTTAAGTATAGAGATTTGCAAGGTTTGGCCGGGGATCAGCTCAAAAGCTTGCGATTTCTTACGCACGTGCACGCGAGGGATTCCTTTGCTGACTCCGATGTGGTTCGATCCCATTGTTGAGATTGAACATTGAGGTTCGTGATGCGCCCGCAAAAGCTAGAAACACCAAATGGCGGTTCAGTTCCGCAGTGCCCTTGAGGC
>CALKOT010000022.1 GCA_938092015.1 uncultured Paracoccaceae bacterium | reverse complement strand
TTTATTCAAGAAAATAAAATTTGTTTGTCAGTTTTTGAATTTGCTTGGTAGAGAGAGTGCGCTGTCATAGCCTTAAATTTAACGGCCATATGTGGCTTTACCGGTCTATGACCTTACCCCAATATGAAAATATCGATGGTTTAAAAAGGATCTGAAAATGAAAGAGCTAGGCTGGGGGTTGTTTCTATTTGGTGCGCTCGTGCTGGCAATTTTTGCATTGATTGGGGTTGATCCTGACGGCTTGGGCCTCCGGGTCACCAATTTGGCAGCTCTAGCTGTCGGTTCGACTATGATGATTTCCGGCGCGGTTTTTGCTGCTGCGGGTACGCTTTCCGAAGCTGGTAGGACTATGGTGCCAGAACAAGGTCGAGAGCTGGAAAAATTATCGGCTGATTTTACAAAGTTATCCACGCAACTCTCTAGTCAACATGATGAAATGCTAAAAGCAGTTGGTATACCGGATGCAAAAAGCCGAAGATAACGCAAAAACAAACAAACCCTGAACTGTACAACAGTGCTTTTTATGCGAACCGTAAGGCTCCCACCGCTAAAGAACAATGGGAGTTCTTGGGGAAAACATACAAATCAAAAGAAGAGGCAGAAGCTGCTTACCTAAAATACTATACTGAATATTCTAGGTAGTTCTGTGACGTTTTCGAAACAGTTGCAATGGCTAATCTGGGCTCTGCTGAAGCCACGGATGCTTGATGCTATCCAGCGTTTGCTTACGAACTGCCATCGAAGGCCCACTGCCGTAACGCCCACCAGCAACATCGCCTTGTGCATGGCCGGTTATGAAGTCGTTAATCTCCTTGGAGACACCCGCATCTCGCAGGAGGTCTTTAAGGTTGCCCCGTAGACTATGAACTACCTTGCGTGGATCATCAGTCACCTGACGAATGTACCGCATCAGTTCTTTGGATGCTGCGTTCTCAGACTTCCCCTCAGCGTTCATTCTGTAGCTAAATAGGCGTCCGGGGCCGAGGTTGCCAAGCATGGGCTTGATGACATCAGGGACAGGCACATAACGCATAGACTGCCGGTTTTTCACCTTAACGCCGTCATTATCTTCAGCGTCTGGCACGAGAGAGAACGAAAGAACGCCCTCGTGCTCTAGTATGCGCTCCGACGTTAGCAGGGCTGCCTCGTCTAATCTCATGCCAGTCGTCACCAAAATGGATAGCAAAAGCCGGCTGTCCTTGCCCATCTCGAGAAGGAACAATTCGTGTAGTTCGTTGGTGGTGAATGGCGCATATGATCTGGATCTCGACCCGTAGTCTGACAACTTAAAGTCATGCATCGGGTGCTGTTGTAGGAGAACCTTACCGTTCGGGCCTCTCAACTCTGATGCAAAGTCGAAAGCCTGCTTAGTATACGACACATAGTTCTTAATGGATGCATGTGCCCACTGCCGCCCATTCTCGTCGTTATCCATAAAACGAGCCATCTCTAGCATGTGCAGCTTGTCGTAGTCGGCTAAGGCTCGGTCTCCATTCACCTTGAGAAACATCTCACAAGCCTTCTTACGCTTCGAATGAACGTCTTGGCTGTCTGAGGATCTCTTCGCCTCGATGTGCTGGTGAGCGAGATCTGAGAACAAAACCGCTGCATTCCCAGCAACCTTTACATGAGCATGTTCCTTGTCTGCTGCTCCGATGAAAACATCTTTCAATCCCTCTAATGACGGCGGGAGGTCTTGGATCAACGCCAATGCATCCTTAGTCGGCAAGGACCTAGGTGCAGTCAGTTCATCTATCGACTGCCGCGCTTCATCGCTAAGGAATTTCAGGAGATGTCCCGGAACGGCATACCCGAGACCAGTTACAAGCTTACAAAGGGAAGGGTAGTCATGTGCTGACCAAACTTCAGATAAAACCGCGGCTTTTCCGTTGGAATTGACCAAGGTCAACCCAAGGGTCTGCCACGCTCGCGTTTGTTCACCAGATACTCGATGCGTGATCTTCCCATCGCGATACCACTGAGCAACATCGACACCCTCCTGCTCGAGAAGATCCCGCAAGCCCTCAACGAACGGATCAAGCTGATCGAATAGAGCATCAAGTCGCCTGTGGATCTCCGGTACAACTCTATCTCTAGCTAATCTTTCGGCGTGGTTCTTATCGCTTGTACCCGTAGAAAGTCTAAACCTTGGTTCGCTGTGTAGATGCCTGATCTCTTGCGGCACCTTCACCGAGGCATAGTACTTACCTTTCTTGAGGTGAATCTTGTGAACAGGGTAGCTACGCTGAAAGCCATTCATCATCACCTCTTGGGGTCCGAATTGGGGTCCATTTAGGGGGTGATGATGGGGTCCAGTGCCTTAAAAAACAAGTATATAATGTTTTTCAGGGACTTAGCTGACCACCGGAAGTCAGTGGCGGAGAGACAGGGATTCGAACCCTGGAGACGGTTCCCCGCCTACACACTTTCCAGGCGTGCGCCTTCGACCACTCGGCCACCTCTCCGTTGAGGCGGATATATAGCCGCCCGGCATTTCAGCGCAAGGCGTGATTGGTTGAATGTCGGGGGGTAAGTCGATAGTTTCGCGCTCGAAGACGGGAGGTACGGCGAAAATGCGCCGGTGGAGGGCGACTTGAGCAAATTACTGGGACTTCTATGTGCGGCCCTGGGGCTTGGCGCGCTTGCATATGACTACTGGCGAGGGCCGCAGCAGGGGGGCGAGATGGAGTTTGGCTCCATCGCTGAAGCGTGGGCCAAACTGCACCGCGATAGCCTAATCGGGCTTAACTCCTTTACCGAGAAAAACCTGTCGCCGGATATCTGGGATAACTTCGTTCTGCCCGCCTTGAACTGGAATGCAGCGCTGACGTTCATTCTGCTGGCTTTGGTGTTGCTCTATATGGGCCGAGGTTCAGGCGCATCGAAGCGACGTGGTATGTTCTTGCGGAATGGTCGGCGCTGAATCGCACAAAACCTTTCACAAGTGAAAGCTTGGCTAACTCATTGATCTGTATTGATCGTCAATGAGATAGCCACAATTTGTTCATGTTTTGATCTACTTTGACGGCGGCCGAGGTGCGCCGTGGCGCACCTCATCTACTTCTTAAGCCCTGCGTTTCGCCATGCGATCTGCGCGCGACGCGGCGCGGGGATCTGTGTCGAACAAGGCGGCCAACTGCTCTGTCATCGCGCCGGCCAATTGCTCCACATCGGTGATAGTCACGGCGCGTTCGTAATAGCGAGTGACGTCATGGCCGATGCCGATGGCGAGTAGCTCTACGGGCGACTTCCGCTCAATCATGTCGATAACATCGCGGAGGTGGCGTTCGAGATAGTTCGACGGGTTCACGGATAGTGTTGAATCGTCCACCGGCGCGCCGTCGGAGATCACCATCATGATCTTGCGCTGCTCTGGCCGGTTGCGCATCCGGTTATGCGCCCATTCCAGCGCTTCACCGTCGATGTTTTCCTTCAAAAGGCCTTCGCGCATCATCAAGCCGAGGTTCCGGCGCGCACGCCTCCATGGGCTGTCGGCGCCTTTGTAGATGATGTGGCGCAAGTCATTCAGACGGCCGGGGTTCGCTGGGCGACCCTCTTTCAGCCAATCTTCGCGGGCCTGTCCGCCTTTCCACGCCTTGGTGGTGAAGCCGAGGATTTCGACCTTGACGTTGCAGCGTTCCAGCGTCCGCGCCAGAACGTCCGCCGATATCGCCGCGATGGAAATCGGGCGCCCGCGCATGGAGCCTGAGTTGTCAATCAGAAGGGTGACGACGGTGTCCTTGAACTCCGTATCATTCTCCATCTTGAAACTCAGCGGCGTCATCGGATTGGTGACGACCCGTGCAAGGCGGCCTGCGTCGAGGATGCCTTCTTCCAGATCAAACTCCCAACTGCGATTCTGCTGCGCCTGCAGGCGGCGCTGCAGTTTGTTTGCGAGGCGGGATACTGCGCCTTTCAGCGGCTCAAGCTGCTTGTCGAGGTAAGACCGCAGACGCTCCAATTCCTGTTCATCGCACAGTTCCTCGGCGAGAATCTGCTCGTCGTGCATCCGTGAATAGATGCGATAGTCCTTCGACGCTTCGCTATCGGGGAATTGGGGAGGGGCGGTTGGCGGGTCTCCATCATCCTCGGCGGGCACTTCATCGTCGCTGTCAGATTCGCTGTCGTCCATGACAGCCTCGACTTCGGCGCGCTGGGTGTCGACATCGTCCGATTCTTCGGTCGACATCTCATCGGGGGGCATATCGTCCTGCCCCTCATCGCCGCCGCTGTCATCGCTGTCGTCTTCGGATTCGTCCGCTTCGTCCTGTTCCTCAGGATTGTCATCCGGCGCATCGGGGTCTTCGCCAAGTTGGTCGCCATAGCCAAGATCTTCAATGACCTGACGGGCGGCTTTGGCGAAGGCGACCTGATCGTCGAGGCAGTCGACAAGCTGGTCAATGCTTTCGTCCGCCATGCCTTCAAGACCATCTTTCCAGAGGTCGTAAAGCTGCGCGGCGCCCGCCGGAATGTCCCGGCCAGTGGCGCGCTGGCGGAGCATGAGGGCCGCAGCCTCAGCCACCGGCGCCTCTGACATGGTTGAGATTTCGGAATAGCCGCGTTTCGTGGCCTGATCGGTCAGCTTGGCGTCAAGGTTGTCGCCAACGCCGGGCATGGCGCGGGCGCCGAGCGACTCGCACCGGGCGTTTTCCATCGCTTCGTAGATCGTGCGGGCGGTTTCCCCGCGCGGGGTGTAGCGGTTGTGGGTGCTGTCATTGTGGAACCGCATGCGCAGGGCTTGCGCGTCAGCTTCACCGCGCGCCAGCATCACTTCGGCCCGCGTCATTCTGCGGCTGATCTGGGGCAGGCGCAGCGTATCGTTTGCAACACCTGGAGGATCGACAGAATAGGCGACGTTCAGCTCAGGCTCATTCGCCATGGCGCGCGTGGCTTCGCCGAGGGCTTTTTTGAACGGCTCTACCGGATTGGGTGTTTTCTGATCCGTCATTAGTTTTTCTCGACTTCTCCAAGCATCTTGAAGCACACGGCAAGGTTTTGCTGGGCTCTGTCACGTACGCCTTGTCCTGCTTTGCGATCATCGAGAAGAAGGCTTTGCACCTCGCTCCCCTTACTCGCTTCAAGGACTGATATCATGTCAGAAAAGGCGTAGTTGTAGAGTTCATCCAGTTTTGCGGCGCTGATATCCTCAGATTTGTCCCTCGTTTCGTTGTTCAAATAGTCCAGCAGATTTGCAATCTCAGTATACCGAACGCCAAGGCCCTTTGCATGCTTCGCTGTCTGTTCGTCCATCGGGCGCAGGTACCCTGAAATGGCGTCAAAATACCCTGCGCAGCGAGATTAAACATTGAACCATGCAACCGGGTCAATTGAGGTAGCAGGCAGAACTAGGGCGCAGGTGAGTATCAAGATACCACTTTGCGCCCTGTTCAATTTACCCCAGGCTTACGCTTGCAGCGCTTTCCGGCAATTCTTCACCGAAGCAACGCTGGTAGAACTCAGCAACGGTCTGGCGTTCCAGCTCATCGCATTTGTTCAGGAAGGTCAGGCGGAAAGCAAAACCGACATCGTTGAAGATCGCTGTGTTATCAGCCCATGCGATGACGGTACGCGGTGACATCACGGTCGACAGGTCGCCGTTCATGAAGGCGTTCCGCGTCAGTTCAGCGACGGTAACCATCTGGCTGACGACTTTGGCGTCGGTCGTTGGGCATTTGGCCTGCACGATGGCGGCTTCCTGCGCGTGGGGCAGGTAGTTCAGCGTGGTGACCAGTGACCAGCGGTCCATCTGGCCTTGGTTGATCTGCTGCGTACCGTGGTAGAGGCCCGTGGTGTCGCCAAGGCCGATGGTGTTGGCGGTGGCGAACAGGCGGAAGGACGGGTGCGGGTGGATCACTTCGTTCTGGTCCAGCAGCGTCAACTTGCCGTCAACTTCCAGCACGCGCTGGATCACGAACATCACGTCCGGGCGACCTGCGTCGTACTCGTCGAACACGATGGCGGTGTTCGTGCGCAAAGCCCAAGGCAAGATGCCTTCTTTGAACGTTGTGACCTGAACGCCGTCTTTCAGCTCAATCGCGTCTTTACCAATGAGGTCGATACGAGAGATGTGGCTGTCGAGGTTCACACGCACGCAAGGCCAGTTCAGGCGGGCAGCGACCTGTTCGATATGGGTCGATTTACCCGTGCCGTGGTAACCCTGCACCATGACGCGGCGATTGTGCGAAAAGCCTGCAAGAATGGCGAGTGTCGTATCGCGGTCAAAAACGTAGTTCGTGTCGATTTCCGGCACGCGATCAGAACGCTCAGCAAAGCCTTTGACCGTCATGTTTGCATCGATCCCGAAGGTCTCGCCAACATTTACATCTTCGGTTGGCATTTCCGCCATGGGCGCCCCGTCAGCCATCTTCGAAATCCTTCTCATAGAACATTTGGCGCGCACTGCACCCGATCAGACACGGGTGTTTAGGCTGGTCCGTGAGGTGGTGCAAGGCGGTGTCTGGCTGTTCCGTTAGGGCAAATCGTCCGGGGCAACGCCCAGCGCCTCCATCACCATCGTCTGAAAGTGGTGGACGGCGTGTTCGGAAAGCTCCGTCAGGCCTTCGTCCACGATGAACCGGCCTTGATTGTAGCCCTTGGATTGCAGGCCTTTCTGCACGCTTTCGCAGAGGCCGATGTCTTCAGGCTGCAACACGTCTTTTTGATAGGCGATGGCGTCGGAAAGCTGTTTTGTGACTTCGCCGCCCAGTGTGAACCAGTCCTGATATTCGGTGCAGCGTTCAACGTCTGAGGGGTTCATTTGGAGGACGGACAGGTTTGGCTCACCCGGATAGATCCAGATGGTGAAGTTTGGCCAGACGAAGAAGCCTGCATAGCCAAAATCGACGTCGCCCTTTTCGAATGTGTAGGCGGAGCTTGCAGTGGTGCGTGGCGCGGCTGAGCATTGGCTCGAGTAGCGCTTGTGCGTGATCGTCCGGTAGCTGTCCATGTCCACCAGATCGACAAAGTCATAGTGGGCAGTGGCGCAGTGGTAGCATTCGAGGAAGTTGTCGACGAGGACCTTCCAGTTCGACGCCACATCGTAAGTGTCGCGCTGCGCAAAGGCGAGTTCATCCACGCGGGGCAGGTATTGGCGGATTTCAGCCTCCAGCCCGTCAAACTGTTCGGCGAAAGGCTGGGCGTTCGGATCGAGGTTAATCATGATGAGGCCGCAGAAAATCTCTACCCGTACTTCGCGGAGGGAGAATTGCGATTTGTCGAAGCCTGCGACGTTGTCAGAGTTCCGCGCATTCACCAGCTTGCCATCAAAGTCGAAGGCCCAGGCGTGGTAGGGGCAAGTGATGACGTTCTTCTTACCAGCGCCTTCGACCAATTCGTGACCCCGGTGCGGGCAGACATTATAGAAGCCGCGAATTGCGCCATCGCGGCCTTTTGCGATGAAGGCGTTCTGGTTGTGGATCTTGGTCGTGAAGTAGGACCGCTGTTCATTCACCTGACTGACGTGGCCTGCGTAGTGCCATGTGCGATAGAAAATCGCCTCCTTCTCCGCCTCGTAGATACCGGCGTCGGTGTAGAACCGCGCAGGCATGGTGAAGGACCGCTTTGGGTCAGCGCGAAACGGCGCGTCATCGGGGCGGAGGTTCAGGTGTGGCTTGTTCATGGTGGTTCCCTCTTTGCGTCGAGATTAGAGGGAGCCACGTTTTGTGATCAAGCAGTTTCGATAGTTAGAGCGACTTCAACCAGTTTGAGAGCGCCACACCAATTTCATCCGGGCTGTCCTCTTGCAGAAAGTGAAGTCCCTTGGCTGTTGAAACTGTCTGGTTCTTGAAGCTGAGGGCAAAATCCCGCGCCTTGCCGGTCAGAATCGATCCCGGCTGGGCGTCGATGAACAGCTTTGGAATGTCATTGCTCGCCATCCATTTGGCGTAGCCAGTGGCTATCTGGACGACATCTGCAGGTTCTCCCGCTACGGGAATCTGTCGGGGCCAGGTGAGGGTAGGGCGGCGACCTTCGCCTGCCTCAGCGAATGGGCGGCGGTATTCGTTCATTTCTTCGTCGCTCAGTGTGCGCATGATTGAGGATGTGAGGATGCGCTCTACAAAGATGTTCTTTTCCAGGATCAGATCTTCACCAGCGGGCGACCGTAGCGCCTGAAAGATGTTGCGGGCATTTTCCGGCCAATCGTCCCAGGACGGAACGGGGCCAACAACAGCTTCCATATAACAGATGCCCTTGACCTTTTCAGCGTTCTGCCGCGCCCAATCGAACCCAAGGGCGCTGCCCCAGTCGTGGATGACCAGCGTGACATCCTGTGTGACGCCAAGCTGTTCCCAAACCGCATGCAGAAATTCGCGGTGTTCGGCGAACGTGTATCTATATGGTCCACTGTCCGGCAGCTTGTCGCTATCGCCCATGCCGATCAGATCGACCGCTATGCAACGCCCCTGGTCGGCGACATGGGGCATGATGTTGCGCCACAGGTAGGATGATGTCGGATTGCCGTGTTGAAAGACGATCGGATCGCCTGATCCCATCTCGACATAGGCCATCTGGCGGCCATTAACCTCAATGAACTTCTTTTCCGGCTTGGCAGCGCTGATCGGCATATCGTTCCTCCTGTTTACGGAAGGAATGTACGGATCAGGGCAGGCGTTCGCCAGCGGAACAAACCTGTTCCGCTGCGTCTCAAGACAGAATTGGGTTCAATCGCTGAACGAACGGGACTTTTTCAACTGGTCCCAGGCCCAAACGACATCGCGCAGGCGGTCTTCGTCCTGCCGTTTGCCGCCGTTCATGTCGGGGTGCAGGTCTTTGACCAAGGCGCGGTACTGCGCGCGGATCGTTGCGCGGTCAGTGTCTGGACCAAGGCCCAGAATCTCCAACGCGCTTTGCTCGTTCTTTGGCAGCATTCGGGCACGGGCGCGTTTGGATTCGCCTGCGCCACCGGGATTGATCGTGGCGTTGTCGCCAAGAACTTCCATCGGATCGTCAAACCCGAAGCGACGCCATGCCTGACCGTCAGCGTGACCTGTCGCCCCTTTGGAATTGTTCGACTTCTGGCCCATTTTCCAGGTCGGACGTTCCCAGGCAAGTTCCGCTTTGCGCTGTGCTTCAAGCTCTTCCGGGGTGTAGTCGGCGTAGAAGTTCCAGGATTTGTTGAAATCCTTGATGTGATCTTTGCAATACCAGCGAAAGGAATCCAATTCCTCACGGCTTTTTGGCGCGCGAAAGGTGCCTGCATTGGAACAGCCCCGCCATTCGCATTTGCGTGCGTCGGTTCCTGTCTCTCCGACAAAGCCGCGCTGTTTGGAACGGCGCCGCTTGTCTGCTGAAACAGAAATATCGAAATCTAGTGGTTTGCGAGATGCCATGCGAAAGGCCCTTGGAACGAGTCAGGAATGCAGTCTATCCCTCAGAGCCAGTCAGTGAAAACCTAAGGGCGACAAAAAAATGAGTGTTAGCGCGACAATGGAGACAAAACTCACAGCAGTTTTTTCGCCAATTGAACTGGAAGTCATCGATGAAAGTGAAGAACACCGTGGTCACGGTGGCTGGCGCGAAGGTGGTGAGACACATTTTCGCATCTGTATGAAAGCCGATGTTTTCGCAGATATGGATCGCGTTGCGCGCAGCCGGGCAGTCCATAAGGCGCTGGAAGAAGAACTTGCAGGGCCGGTTCACGCGCTGGCGTTAGAGCTGAGCGCGCCTTGATGGTGCCCATATCTGCTGGCATTTTGAGGCAAGCTCAGAGAACGAAGGCGGCTTTGCACTGAAACAGTCCGCTAAGGGCGAGAGGCAAAGCCGGTGTGTTATGGTGAGTGGAGGTGGGCTTAGGAGAAAGCCATGAAGCATGGCAATTATAGTTCTACTCTTTGCAACCGGCCTTAGTGGCTGTGTTGTAGCCACTGTCGCCGACACCGCGGCAACAATTGTCGGCACGGCTGTTGAGACGACGGCAGATGTCGTCGGCGGTGCTGTCGATCTGGTGGTTGACTGAACCGGTTAAGTTCGGCGTCTAGTCGTTCGCACCGCCAACAGTCGGCGTGCGTGGAGGCTCAACCCCGGCAATCGAAAATCCCGGTTCATTCTGCTGCTGCGGCGCAGGCGCAGGCTGGACCACCGGTTGCGGCGCTGGCGCAGGGGCAGGGGCAGGTTGCGGCGCTGGTTGCACAGGCTGAGCGGCGACAGGCTGCGCCATTTGAACCGCGATCGGTTTGCGAAACACCAAAACGGCGCGCTCAGTCACGACGGGCTTTGAGAACATCCCGCCTTTTGCCTCGACCGGGAACGTATCTGCGCGCAGATATTCCCAGCCCTGGGCCGCCTCAACGGCAATCAGCTCTTCAACTGAATGGGCAAGAAGTGCGCCTTGCCCTTTGACACCTTTGACCTTTTTCAGGCGACGTGGCGCTGCGATTGTTTTGTAATTGTATCCGGTCATTCCGCGTCCCTTTCGCTTGGTCTTAGCGAATCCCTCACCCCAGCGGGTTGGTAAAGCGTTACGGTGCTACGCCCTCAAATGCAATTTTGAGGGCGCGTTCAGCCGTTACTCGACGCCGAGTTTCTGTTTTATGATGGCGTTCACGGCCTGAGGGTTGGCCTTGCCGCCAGTCGCCTTCATCACCTGACCTACGAACCAGCCTGCCATCGATGGCTTTGCTTTGGTCTGTTCCACCTTGTCGGGATTTGCCGCCATCACGTCATCCACAGCCGCCTCAATCGCACCGGTGTCTGTGACCTGTTTCATTCCGCGGGCCTCGACGATCTCAGCGGGGTCGCCGCCTTCTATCCAGACGATCTCAAACAGGTCCTTGGCGATCTTTCCTGAGATATCGCCCTTGGCGATCAGGTCGATCACGCCGCCCAGTTGGTCTGCGCTGACCGGGCTGTCGGCGACGCCTTTGCCCTCTTTGTTCAGACGGCCAAACAGCTCATTGATCACCCAGTTGGCGGCGGACTTGCCATCGCGGCCATTGGCTACGTTTTCAAAAAAGCTTGCGTCAGCCACGTCTGCTGTCAGGACCGAGGCGTCATATTCAGTGACGCCGTAATCCGTAACGAAGCGGGCCTTCTTGGCATCGGGCAGCTCTGGCAAGTTGGCGTTGATCTCATCAACCCAGGACTGTTCAAATTCCAGCGGCAACAAGTCAGGGCAGGGGAAATAGCGATAATCGTGCGCTTCTTCCTTTGATCGCATTGACCGTGTTTCGCCTTTGCCGGGATCGTAGAGCCGGGTTTCCTGATCGACGACGCCACCGTCTTCAAGAATGCCAATCTGGCGCCGCGCCTCATAGTCGATGGCCTGCTGGATGAACCGCATGGAGTTCATGTTCTTGATCTCACACCGCGTACCAAGATGGCTGAAATCGTCCGTCTCACGGAATTTCTCAAAGTCGCCGGGTTTGCAGACAGAAACGTTCACGTCAGCGCGCAGCGACCCTTCCTGCATGTTGCCATCGCAGGTGTCGAGATAGCGCAGGATCTGGCGGATTTTCCGGACATATTCAGCCGCTTCTTCAGGGCCGCGAATATGAGGGCGCGAGACAATCTCCATCAGCGCAACACCGGTGCGATTAAGGTCAACAAAGCTCATCGTCGGGTCCATATCGTGGATCGACTTGCCTGCGTCCTGTTCCAGATGGATGCGTTCAATCCCGACGCGGCGACCGACGCCAGGCTCCATATCAACGACGACTTCGCCTTCGCCGACAATTGGATGTTTGAACTGACTGATCTGATAGCCCTGCGGCAGATCAGGGTAGAAGTAGTTTTTTCGATCGAACACTGAGCGCAGATTGATCGCAGCTTTGATGCCAAGGCCCGTGCGGATTGCCTGTTCAACGCAAAATTCATTTATCACGGGCAGCATACCGGGCATGGCGGCGTCGATCAGGGAAACGTTAGAGTTAGGCTCTGCCCCGAATTCGGTCGATGCGCCGGAAAACAGCTTAGACTTCGACTGGACCTGTGCGTGAACCTCCATCCCTATGACCATTTCCCAATCGCCAGTGGCGCCGGGAATGGTTTTGGCTGTTGGTTCGGTGAATGCGAGTTCGGACATTAGGGCCGCTCCGGCTACGTCTTGTGAGGTCTTTTGTTACGGGCCTGTCTACGAAACGACACGGCGGCGGACAAGGGTTCAGCGAATGATTTACCGCGCCCCAGGGCGCGGTATAGAGAGGTGTCTGTGGGGGCAGAAGGAGGGGACTTATGAAAACGATTCCATTGGCGACCGTCGCTGCCTTGTTTGCCGGACAAGCGACAGCAGATGTACTGGATCGGATCGCAGAGACCGGGGTGATCAAGTTGGGCGTGCGCACCGACGCGCCACCTTTTTCCTACACTTCGCAATTGGGTGAAGCGGCGGGTCTGGCAGTTTCGCTTTGCCGTGATGCGGCCAAGGAAATCAAATCGCAGTTGGACCTTGATACTTTGAAAGTTGAGTACGTCGAGGTTACCGCAGCCACACGTTTTGAAAAGCTGATCGCTGGTGAGACAGATCTGCATTGTGGGCCAACAACCGCAACGTTGAGCCGGCGTGAAACACTGGATCTTTCGATCCCATACTTCATTGACGGATCCAGCGTCGTTTTCCGGTCCGGTTACATTGAGATGGTCGACGACCTAAGCGGTGAAACCGTTGGTGTTCTTGCCGGCACAACGACTGAGGGGATCGTAGGGCAGCTCAGCGAAGCGCGGATTCTGAACCTCACGATCAACACTTATCAGACGCATGTTGAGGGCCTGACTGCGCTTGAAGAAGGCGACGTCGCCGCATATTCCGGTGATCATGCGATCCTGCGGTATCAGTTGGGTGAGATGCGACCTGCCATCCCGCTGAAGTTCTCACCAAACCAGTTCTCGTTTGAAGCTTACGCGCTGACAATGAAACGAGGCGAGGCGCGCTTGCGTCTGGCGGTGGACCGGGCGCTTTCAAAAACCTTTGCGAGCGGCGCGATCTTCACACACATCAATTCGTCAATGGGTGAGGTGACGCTGTCTGACTTGGCGCTTGCGGTCTATCAGGTGGTGACGCTGCCGGACTAACCGGCAGCGCATCGTTTGTTAGTGGGTCTAGTGCCCGCCTGTTTCACGCTCTTTTGCCAGTTTGCGCTGGTAGCCTGATTGCACGACCTCAACCAGAACCAGCACCACAACACTGAAGTAGAAGGTCGTTTTCGACATCGGGATCAGGTCATAACCGAAGATCTTGATCTGCAGACTGTCGTCATGCATCGCGTGCGCTGCGGCGGGGCCAGCCTCACCCAGCAGGACAACGCCGACGATCAACAGGATGAAGAGGCCCAGAACCTCGTACATCCGGTTTTTTGCAAGAAACGCCGTCACGCCATCCGCGAGAACGAGCATTGCGACGCCCGAAACCAGAATAGCGATGGCGAGAACCGGGAAGGCGTCCGTGATCGCCAGGGCGGACAGGATACTGTCGAACGAGAAGATCAGGTTCATCAAGACGATCAACCCGATGACCTGCGCCGCCGACTTGCCGCCTTTGCCTTCCACGTCGTGCCCAAGGTCGTGCACCGTTAGCATATGCGTGATTTCCTTGAAGGCGGTGTACATAATGAAGACGCCGCCAAAGACAAAGATAATGGTGGAAAAGTTCACGCCGCCTTCGATCAGGCCGGGTGAATTGAACACGAAAAACGGGTCTTTCATTGAATCGATCAGCTGGATCATCGTGAATAGCAGAACGATGCGCAAACCAACCGCGATCAGGATGCCATTGCGCCGTACCGCCGCTTGTTTTTCGACTGGCGCACGTTTCGATTCGATAGAAATGTAGAGAAGATTGTCGAAACCCAAGACGGCCTGAAGGAAAATCAGGACTCCAAGGTTTGCAACGTTCTCAATTGTTAATAGGTCGGCCATTTCGCTAAGCTCCTGTCCTTAAGCGCGAATTTTGTTCTTGTGAGCGTTATGGCTTAGTTGTGCCAGTAACACAGCGATTCGTCTTTTACTTGTTAATATAGCGAAAACACGGCAGGCTTTCGGCGCGAGGTTGAAAATCGATACCCTGCCGGGCTGCCCTGCTCGAAGATGTTTTGATTTTGACTACGCCTGATGAGCCGCCACATAAAGTGCGCGGAAGACGTAAGGAGCTAGGGCCATGCCCACTGGTACCGTAAAGTGGTTTAATGTCACCAAAGGATATGGGTTCATTGAACCGGAAGAGGGCGGCAGCGACGTCTTCGTCCACATCACCGCAGTTCAGCAGTCTGGCATGGAAGGCCTCCAGGATGGCCAGAAAGTCGGCTACGACCTTGAAGAAGGCCGCAATGGCCGAATGGCGGCGACAGAACTGAAAGCGCTGTAAGCTTTCGTTCGTAACAGTTTCAGGGGCCGGTCGGTGCTGATGCGCCGTCCGGCTTCCTTGTTTTTAACCTACCACCAGCGATCAGGCTTGGCGGCGAACCCGGCGGCCTGTTCCAGCGCGTATGCGGTGTTCAGCATGTCCGCTTCTTCCCATGGGCGGCCAATCAGCTGCAGACCCATTGGCAGGCCTTCGCTGTTTGTGCCGGTTGGCACGGCGACACCGGGAAGGCCCGCGAGGTTCACTGTGACGGTGAACACATCATTCAGATACATCTGGATCGGATCATCGCCGCCAACTTCGCCCAGTCCAAAAGCGGCGGACGGCGTGGCGGGGGTCAGGATCGCATCGACGCCATCAGCGAAAACCTGTTCGAAGTCGCGCTTGATCAGCGTGCGAACCTTTTGGGCGCGAAGGTAGTAGGCGTCATAGTAACCAGCTGACAAAACGTAGGCGCCGATCATGATGCGGCGTTTCACTTCGTCGCCGAACCCTTGCGCGCGGGTCTTCTGGTACATGTCTTCAACACCATCCGCAGCCACCAGATCAGCGCGCGCGCCATAGCGAACACCATCATAACGGGCGAGGTTCGATGACGCCTCAGCAGGTGCAATGATATAATAAGCGGGCAGGGCGTATTTGGTGTGTGGAAGGGAGATATCGACGATCTTGGCGCCTGCGTCGGATAGCATTGCGCGGCCATCCGCCCACAGGGCTTCAATCTCTTCCGGCATCTGGTCCAGACGGTATTCCTTAGGAATGCCAATGGTCTTGCCCCGGATGTCACCAGTCAGCGCGGCCTCAAAGTCAGGAACCGCGATGTCGGCTGAGGTCGAATCCTTTGGATCATGACCTGTCATCGCTTTCAGCATGATCGCGCCATCGCGTACAGATTTTGTCATCGGACCGGCCTGGTCCAAGGAAGAGGCGAAGGCGACGATGCCCCAGCGAGAACAACGCCCATAAGTTGGCTTCACGCCTACAATGCCTGTGAATGCGGCCGGCTGACGGATTGATCCGCCAGTATCTGTACCTGTCGCGGCAAGACAAAGGTCTGCGCTGACGGATGCGGCGGAACCGCCGGATGATCCGCCCGGGGTCAGCGGCGTGTTTGATTCAGGGCGGCGCCATGGTGAAGTGACGGGGCCATAGGCGCTTGTTTCGTTTGATGAGCCCATGGCGAACTCATCCATGTTCAACTTACCAAGCATCACCGCGCCATCACGCCAAAGCTGGCTGGTGACGGTGCTTTCGTACTGGGGTTTGAAGTCAGTTAGAATGTTCGATGCGGCCTGACTGTTCACACCTTCGGTGCAGAACAGATCCTTGATGCCAAGGGGCGCACCACACAAGTCGGGCGCATCGCCAGCCTTTAAACGCGCATCAGCGGCATCGGCCATGCCGAGCGCCTTGTCAGCGGTGACTTGCGAAAATGCGTTCAGTTCGGACGCAGCTTCAATCGAAGCCAGGCAGTCTTCCGTGATCTCACGAGAGGTTATGTCACCTGCGCGCAGCTTATCGCGGGCGTCTGAAAGTGTGAGGGATGCAAGCTCGCCCATAATCTTCTTCCGGTCTTCGCCGCGCCTGTCGTTCTAGCGGGCAGGGTGTCTGTCAGTCAGGCTGCGCGATTGTGCGCCCGAAATGTTCGTCGTTATTCTACGACTTTGGGAACAGCGAAAAAGCCTTCACGCGTATCGGGCGCATTGGCGAGAATCTTGTCTTGAATGCCGCCATCGGTCACTTCATCCTGACGCCGCTTCAACGCCATCGGCGTGACCGAGGTCATTGGCTCCACGCCATCTACATTCACTTCGGCCAGTTGTTCGGCGAAGCTGAGGATGGCTGAGAGTTCTTTCGACAATGGCTCCAACGCCGCTTCATCGACATCGATGCGGGCGAGGTGGGCGACGCGGCGGACGGTGTCTTTATCGACGGACATGCAGGCTCCGATCTGTTGTGAGCCGGGTTTAACGGCGCGCGTTGTCTTCTGCAACCTGCGGCGCGCCGTGGCGGACAAAAGCCATCAGAACCACGCCCAACAAGAGGCCATTGAAGATGTGCCAGAGGAAATGTGTGCCGATTGGCAACGCCCCACATATTGCCTGATCAATGCTGCGAAACGTCAACGAAAGCGACAGAAACGCAGCAGCTGCGATCAACCCGAGCGCCGCCCGATGTCCGCGCCTGGAAAGGATGAAACCATAAAAGATCAACACAATCAGGACCGGGAAATACCCTTCGCTGCCATTCATTGATGGAAGAAAGGCGCCCCACACCCGAACGAAGGCAACTGCAAACGCCATAAAGGCGAACGGCGCCATCGCAGCCGCCCACCAAGGCATTTTCAAATATCGGAGTGTCGCTGCGAAAAGATAGACGAGGATGAAAAGAAGTATCGGTACCGTGTCGGCCAGTCCGGACCAGCGCGTTGCAAACGTGTGGAACAGGAATGATCCAACGCCAATCCCAAACAGGATCGTCACCAGCAGCATCGTTAACGGATCATTGTGTCCCGTGCGTCTGGCTTTCACACCGCAAACCACTGCTGCGATGATAAAGGCGGCATTTGAGACCGCATTCAGCGGCTCAGACCAGAAACTAGCGTCCAGACGTTCACAATAGATGTTAACTTGCTCAGCCCAATTCATCGGTGGCTCACTTGAACTGCTTGGCCAGCTTCAAGCCCTGACCTTGATAGTTTGATTTCAGATCCGCGCCGTAAAGAATGTCGGGCGTATCCAGCATTGGTTCATACACAAGGCGGCCGACAACCTGGCCGTGTTCCAATGCGAAAGGGGCTTCGTGGCATCTCACCTCAAGGACGCCTCTGCTGCCAGTGCCGCCGGCGGCGGCATGACCGAAACCGGGGTCGAAGAAACCTGCGTAATGAACACGGAACTCACCCGCGACCGCCAGATAGGGTGTCATTTCCGCTGCGCAATCGGGTGGAACATGAACGGCCTCTCGGCTGACAAGGATGTAGAACGCGCCAGGATCGAGGATGACGTCGCCCGAGGTCATGGGACGAACCGGTTCCCAAAATTCATCACGGTCGTAGTGGCCGATCTTGTCGAGGTCGATCAATGGCGTGTTTGCACGCGCGCGCCAGCCGACGATGCCGTCTGCGCCGGGCGTAAGGTCGACGGAGAACGCGAGACCGTCGTCGATGACGGCGTCTCCATCCACCAGTCCGAGGGAACGGTGAAGGAATTCCAGTTCCTCATCGGAATAGATTGCTTCGCCTTTACGGAACCGGATTTGGTTCAGTCTGGCGCCGGGGCGGACGAGGACAGAGAATGTTCTAGGGTTGATCTCAGCATAGAGGGGGCCGTTGTAACCGGGGTCAATCGTATCGAATTCGGTGCCCTGATCCGTGATCAGCCGGGTAAACAGATCGAGTCGGCCGGTTGAGCTTTTCGCATTTGCGACCGCTGAGATGTCGGAAGGCAGGGCCAGCCGCTCCATCAGCGGCACGAGATAGACGCAGCCTTTTTCCAGCACTGCACCGTTTGTCAGGTCAATCTCATGCATCGCGAATTCAGAGAGGCGGTCCGCAACCGTGCGTTCGCCGCCTGCCAGGAAAGATGCGCGGACCCGGTAGGCGCGAACGCCAAGTCGCAGATCAAGACTGGCGGGCTGAATCTGGCCATCGGCCACTGGGCGATCGACCGCTATCTCGCCCGTTTCCAGCATCTTGCGGATCGTCTGCGAGGGAAGAACGCCTCTTGGCCCTTCGGATTTGGCCATCATCTGCATCCCTTTCGCAAAAACGCCAGCGCCGAGGCGCTGGCGTTTGAATTTGGTCGGGCTAGCAGGATTTGAACCTGCGACCTTCCGTCCCCCAGACGGACGCGCTACCAGACTGCGCTATAGCCCGTTAGGCGACCGTGTCTATGCGTCGGCATCCCGACTGGCAAGCGGTTTTTAACTCGCTTTAAGTCGGTTCCTAAGCTCTTCCAGACGCGCCAGAGTGTCAGTAACATCTGTTGGCGCCTCAACCGTTGGCGCCACTTCGTCGACACCTAGTCCAGCGACATATTTATGACCGCGTTCGCGCAGCACTTTCTGCACGCCCTTGATCGTCAACCCGTCGACATAGAGCAACTCTTTGATGCCACGCAAAAGCGAGACATCTTCGGGGCGATAGTATCTACGACCGCCGCCGCGTTTCATTGGTTTGATCTGAGAGAACTTGCTTTCCCAGAAACGGAGAACATGAGCAGGGGTATCTAAAACCTCAGCAACTTCGCTGATGGTCCTAAACGCCCGGTTCGATTTCTCCGGCTGTTGATCTTGTTCCCGCGGCTGCTCGATCCGCGGACTTGCCTGTGGCCTCATGATTAACCCTCATTTATTTTGTCTTTGAGGATGTGCGAGGGACGGAACACGAGAACACGGCGCGGTTCGATAGGAACTTCTTCGCCGGTCTTGGGGTTACGCCCCATTCGCGCGCCTTTCTCGCGCACGGAAAACGTCCCGAAGGACGAGATCTTGACGGTGTCACCGCCTACAAGCGCATCGCTGAGATGCGCAAGAATGCTTTCGACCAAATCTGCAGATTCTGTTCGGGACAGGCCTACCTCACGGTAGACAGCTTCACTTAAATCTGAGCGTGTGAGCGTTTTGCTCATTCTTGTCTCCCTCAAGCCCCCGAGGTCGGCAAATCCGGGTTGGTTAAATTCGCTAATATCGAACGTTCTGTGGAGAGCGTCGCTTGAAGCCGAAAGAGAGTCAATATCAATGGCTTGGGACAGGGTCTTTCTAGGCGAGATTCACGGATTACCAGCGGATTAAGGCCGATCCCCATGCCAATCCGCCGCCAATTCCCTCGGTCAACAGGAGGTCACCGCGCTTGATTTGACCTGTTGAGACCGCCGAAGCCAGCGCCAAAGGAATCGAAGCGGCAGAAGTGTTGCCATGATCCTGAACGGTCACGATCACCTTCGACATCGGAATTGACGCTTTCTGGGCCGAGCTTTTGATGATGCGCAGATTCGCCTGATGCGGGACCAGCCAATCGATGTCATCGCCAGTGACGCCCACATCTTCTATCACTTCATCTGCGATATCGACCAACTTGGTGACGGCGTGTTTAAACACCTCTTTGCCAAGCATCCGCAGCTTACCGGCGTTGCCGGTTGTCGATGGGCCACCATCAACATAGAGCAGATCACGGTGCGCCCCATCAGAGCGAAGCTTAACGCCAAGAACGCCCCGGTCAGTTGCCTCACCAGCGCATCCTTCAGCGCGCAAGATCACTGCGCCGGCTCCGTCGCCAAACAGAACGCAGGTCCCGCGGTCCGTCCAATCCAGAATTCTGGAAAACGTTTCGGCGCCGATAACGAGAACGCATTTGGCCTGGCCGGTGAGAATCAGCGAATTCGCCGTCGCAAGCGCATACATAAAGCCCGCACATACAGCCTGAACGTCAAAGGCGAATCCACCTGCGCCAATCGCGTGCTGAACCTGGGTCGCGGTTGAAGGGAACGTGTTGTCAGGCGTCGCGGTAGCCAAAATGATCGCATCGATTTCCGACCCATCGATGCCTGAATTCGCCAACGCAGATTTTGCAGCAGCGATGCCGAGGTCAGAGGTGCGTTCATCATCAGCGGCAAAATGGCGGCGTTCAATGCCGGTTCGGGCGCGAATCCATTCGTCCGAAGTGTCCAACGTCGCGGTGAATTCTTCGTTTTCGACAACGCGTGACGGCAAATAATGACCGCAACCAATCGCAACGGCCCTTGTTACCGACATACTCGTACTTTCGAAATCATGTGTCCCCGTCCACCTCTGATGAGCGGCGCCCATCAGGTAATAACGCTACCCTGTCCGCAACCTTCTTGGCAAAGTTGGTTTTTCCCATGCGGAAGGCAAGCTTTACCGCAGCGGAAACCCCGGTCGCATCCGCCGATCCATGGCTTTTCACGACAGCGCCGCCCAATCCCAGAAAAACACCGCCATTCACCCTGCGGGGGTCAATGCGTTCTTGCAGGCGGCGAAGCGATGTAAAGGCGATGAAGGCGGCAATTCGCGACAAAGGCGTCTTTGTAAATGCAGCTTTCAGGCTGTTGCTTATGAAGGTAGCGGTCCCTTCGGCAGTCTTCAAGGCGATGTTGCCAGTGAAGCCATCGGTTACGATGACATCCACTTTGTCGCCCACGATGTCTGCGCCTTCGACAAAGCCCACATATTCCAGATCGCCGGCCTTAGGCGCGATCTCGGCGACCAGTTGAGATGACTTGCGAATCCCAGGCCGGCCCTTGTTGTCTTCGCTGCCTACATTCAGCAGCCCGACGCGGGGGCGTTCAATATCGAAACTGAGGCGAGCATACTCAGCGCCCATTACCGCAAATTCCGCCATCGTGTGATCGTCAGCCCGTACATCAGCGCCGACATCGAGAACAATATTGTACCCATGTGCGGAAGTCGATGGCCATAGGACGGCAATGGCGGGACGGTCGATTCCCGGTGCTTTGCGAAGCTTCAGCATTGATAGGGCCATTAACGCGCCAGTGTTGCCACAGCTGACCGCAACGTGCGCCTCGCTTTTGGCGACGCATTCAAGCGCATTCATCATGGAAGTGCCAGCTGAACGCCTGAGAACCACTGAGGGTTTGTCGTCCATCGAGATGACCTTCTCGGCATGACGAACTTCAGAAACGTCACGCAATGCTTTGCGGCGACGTAACAGTTTGTTCAGCACAGCTTCGTCGCCGTGCAGAATGAAAGCGATGTCAGGATTTTTGCGAGCAGATTCTGCTAATCCATTGAGAACGACAGCGGCGCCCTTGTCGCCGCCGGCCGTGTCCACAGATATTACGGTCTTTTCGCCCATCAGGCGGCGTTCTCCGCCAGTCTAGCCATAGACGGAAGTCCCGCCGCCCCGGGCAGTCAGAATAGCTTATGCTGCGTCTTCGTCCAGATCGATATCGTCGACCATGGTTACAACTTCACGATTACCGTAGTGACCGCAAGAGGAACAGACGTGGTGCGACAGCTTAAGCTCACCGCAGTTTGAACACTCCAAAGGGTTCGCAGCAGTCAGGCTGTCGTGACCGCGACGCATGCCACGCTTGGAACGTGTAATCTTACTTTTAGGCACCGCCATGGTGTTTGTCCTTCGTGCGCGCCCCGTGGCGCAATAATGCGCCTTACCAAATCAGCCAGAAGCGCAGTTGCGCATCTGCCGCTAGTAAGGCGGTTGAAAACGAGACGCGGAACATACTCGAAAACCCATGCGCCGCAAGTCCTTTTGCAAGGTTTTTTGATCACTTCGCATCATGTCTCAGTCGGGCCTTCCATGGCCTTTTTCAGAGACGCCAATCCAGCGAAAGGTTTTGTGGCTTCGGGGGTTAGCGGCTCCACCCCTGGTGGGGCGGTGCTGATTGCCTGAAATTCGGCGCCGCGTGTACGCGGGTAGGGGTCAAGGCCTAGCACCAGCGCTTCTATTGCTAACGCGCCGACATCGACACCATCGCCCAACGGCTCAGGCGGATCGTCCTGGTCGTATTCAATGTCGAGATCGATTGCTGTGTCTTTTTCAGCAAAGCGAGAAAACATCCGATCAAATGGCTCTTCAAGCCGTGCTTTGACGGGTCCAAGCGTCACGACGCACGCTTGGTCGATGCTTGCCGTAACTTCGCCGCTAACCCGCCAAACACCTTCACCCGCCGCCGCCGGGGCGATTTCCGCTTTCACGGTTAGCTGGCGTATCTGTTTCAGATCAAGGCTTTCAGCTAAAGCAGCGCATTCAGCGTCAGTCGCCTCAGTTGAGATTCGACGCGGAGTTTTTGTTGGCAACTCATGCGCAAGATAGAAGCGAAAAAACGTGGAGGGATGATCTGACATTTTGCGCCTTCCAGACCCAGGCTATGATGCGCCTGCGGGTTGATCTTAGATCATGTGCGCGGTAGTTGAGGCAAGAGCAGGATCGCGAAGGGGCCGAAAACAATGGGCCGGTCAAAACACCTCTTTTTAGTTGCGGCTTCGGCCCTTGCGCTGAGCGCTTGTGAATCAACGTACACGAACCACGGATTTGCACCGCAAATCGCGCAGCTTGAGCAATTGTCTTCAAGCGATACCCGTGGATCTGTGCTTCGCCAATTTGGCCAGCCATCGGCGACTGGTACGTTCGATTCTGAGAATTGGTACTATCAAGCGTCTCGCGTTGAGAACTATGCGTTCTACGCGCCGAAAATCGTTGATCGTAAAGTTGTTGCGATTCGCTTCGATCAGGCCGGACGCGTTGCGAACGTCGCTCGGTACGGGATTGAAGAAGGTCAGATCACCGACCTGATCACCCGTACGACCCCGACTTATGGGCGCGAGATCACGTTGCTGCAGCAGTTGTTTGGCAATATTGGCCGCGTTGGTGCTGATCAGTTCTTTGATGGTCGTTTGCCCGGCGGATAAACACTAAGCCGCCTGTCTATCCGTCAGCGACAAAACTCTGGCCCCACTTTGGGCGGGGTTAGATGCAGTTTGAATTCGATCTTTGGTCTGCAGCCGGATGACCCATCCAAATGTGGCTCAACTTACCCGCACTTCGAATGGCCGCACGCCGAACACGTCATGCAACCCTCTGCCATTTGCATTGAAAACGATCCGCAGGATGGGCAGGCGGGGCCGCTTGGACGCTCACCTACTGCGATGACCTGCGCTTTGGGGTCGGATTTCAAGCCGAGCCCCTCGCCCTCGATAAAGCCGATCTCGATCATGTGGCGTTCAATGACGCCGCCGATGGCCGCAAGGATTGAGGGAACGTAGCGGCCCTGCATCCATGCGCCGCCGCGGGGGTCGAAGACGGCTTTCAGTTCTTCAACGACAAAGCTGACGTCTCCACCGCGCCGGAACACGGCTGAGACCATGCGTGTAAGGGCGACGGTCCAGGCGTAATGCTCCATATTCTTGGAGTTGATGAAGACTTCGAAGGGGCGCCGCCGTCCACCGATCACTGCGTCGTTCAAGGTGATGTAGATGGCGTGCTCAGATTCGGGCCATTTCAGCTTGTAGGTCGCACCATCGAGTTTTTCTTCGCGTTCCAGAGGCTTGGACATGTAGACGACTTCGCCGGTGGTTTCGATCACCTCGTCTTCGGCGGCGGTCTGAACCTTTTCTTCACTGACCTCCAACACCGACCCGGTGACGTCGTTCGGACGATAGGTCGTGCATCCCTTGCAGCCAGTCTCGTAAGCCAGCTCATAGACATTCTTGAAAGCCTCAAAGCTGATGTCGGTGGGGCAGTTGATCGTCTTTGAGATGGAGCTGTCGACATAGGGCTGCGCCGCCGCCTGCATTTTGACGTGGTCGTCGGGCATGAGGCTTTGAGCAGTTACAAAATGGTCGGGGAAGGGCGCGTCGCCCATCTTTTCCCGCCAAAGCGCGACGGCGTAATCGACGACTTCTTCCTCGGTTCGTTGCCCGTCCGGCTGCAGCACTTTGCGGGTGTAGGAATGGGCGAATACCGGCTCAATCCCGCTGGAGACATTGCCCGCCAACAGCGAAATCGTTCCCGTCGGGGCGATCGAGGTGAGAAGGGCGTTGCGCACGCCTTTTTCCGCGATTTCTGCCTTCAGGTCGGCGTCTAAAGCTGAAATCGCTTCCGTGCCGACATAAGCCTCTGCATCGAACAGCGGGAAGGCGCCTTTTTCGGCGGCGAGGTCGATTGAGGCGCGATAGGCAGCCCGGTTCACCGCTTTCAGCCAGCGCCCGGTCTGGGCGGCGGCCTCGTCTGAGCCGTAAGTAAGGCCGGTCATCATCAGGGCGTCCGCCAGTCCGGTTACACCGAGGCCAATGCGGCGTTTGGCTTTGGCTTCTGTCCGCTGCGCTTCTAGCGGGAATTTTGAGGCGTCGACGGTGTTGTCCATCATGCGGATGGCGGTCGCGACCAGCTTTGTGAGGGCGTCTTCGTCCAGCGCGGCGTTTGCTTCGAACGGGTTGGTGACAAGTTGCGCGAGGTTCACTGACCCCAGCAGGCAGGCGCCATAGGGGGGCAGGGGTTGTTCGCCGCATGGATTAGTCGCCGCGATGGTTTCGACGTAATTCAAAGGGTTACGCTTGTTTATTCGATCAATGAAGATGACGCCAGGTTCGGCAACATCGTACGTCGCCTGCATCATCTGATCCCAGAGGGCGCGAGCCTTGAGGGTTTTGTAGGTGGTGCCGGCAAAGGTCAGGTCCCAGTCGCCATCGGCCTTCACAGCCTCCATGAACGGATCGGTAACGAGGACGGACAGGTTGAACATGCGAAGGCGCGCGGCGTCTCGTTTCGCCTCAACAAACGCCTCAACATCGGGGTGATCGCAGCGTAGTGTCGCCATCATCGCGCCGCGGCGAGAGCCTGCGGACATGATCGTCCGGCACATTGAATCCCAGACATCCATGAAGCTAAGCGGGCCAGAAGCGTCGGAGCCGACACCTTTGACGGGCGCACCCTTTGGTCGGATGGTTGAGAAATCGTATCCGATGCCGCCGCCTTGCTGCATCGTCAGGGCGGCCTCTTTCAGCCCGTCAAAAATCCCCTCCATCGTGTCAGGGATCGTGCCCATGACAAAGCAATTGAAAAGGGTGACATCCCGGTCCGCCCCGGCGCCTGCGATGATGCGGCCAGCGGGCAGAAACTTAAAGTCTGTGAGTGCGTTATAGAATGTTTCTTCATGCGCGCTCGGATCCGGCTCTACGGATGCAAGTGCCCCTGCAATTCGCTGCCATGTACCTTGGATATCCCGATCCACAGGCTCGCCGCCCGGCTGCTTCAGCCGATACTTCATGTCCCAGATTTGTTCTGCGATAGGGGCGGCGAAAGTGGACATACGTGCTATATCCTAGATGAGCGAAGGGACCAACATATTATGAACTCTGAGTCGCATGAGCAAGGTGAAGCCACCCTCCACCTGCTGAAATTATGCGTTGGCATCGAACGACCCGAGGATCTCGAGGCCTGGCAGGCGGGCCGGGCGCTGAACGGGCGCACGAAGTTCTGGCACACAACGCGCATGTGGCCCCGGCGTGAAGCTGAGCTGCTGAAGGGCGGCTCGCTGTTCTGGGTAATGAAAGGCGCGATCACGTGTCGTCAGCAGATTGCGGCGCTGGAGGAAGAGATTGGTGAGGGTGGTATTCGACGGTGTCGGATTATGCTCGATAAAAACATCATCCTGACGTCGCGCGCGCCGCGCCGCGCGTTCCAGGGATGGCGGTACCTTGAGGCTACCGATGCGCCCCGTGATCTTGGCCATATAGATGAGGCGGGGACGGATTTGCCAAATGAACTTGCGGATGAGTTACTGCGGATCGGGGTCGTTTAGCGTTCGGGAAAGATGTTCGCGAGCCCAAAGAAACTGTCGCCGAACACGATCTGGAACAAGGCGACGACTGTTATCAGCCCTAGAAACCCAAGGGGCAAGGCTGTCCAATAGACGCCCCGAAAGCTTGCTTTCTTGCGGGCGAAAGACCACGTCGCCCAGATCGCTGAAGCGACGAGCGGGGGTAGGATCAGCCCGCTCAGCTGCATTGCAAACACCGAGACCATCGCAAGAACGGCCCAGCCCAAAGCCCCCGTCAGGGCGCGGTTGATAGGCTTGTCGAGTTCAACTCTGTCTAGCGGATATTCTGCCCAAGCTTGTGTCAGGTGAATGACTGAAATGGATGTAAGGAAACCAAACGCCCAGATCAGCTCAATCGGCATTTGTCGCCGTTATCCCATCCGGAAGGAAATCTCGCCGACACCTTCGACGGACATGGTCAACTTGCCCGGATGCTCCATTGGGTAAAGCGGCATGTGAGATCCGCAAAGCAGAATTTCGCCCGCGCGCGGCGTGACGCCATTGGCGTTAAAATGATTGGCAAGGAAGGCGACGGCGTCCAGCGGGTGCTGTGGTGCGCCGCCGACCTTGTTCAGGATTTCTTCGCCGTCGTGAAGCACGATAGTGGTGAAGTTCTCAGGATTCATGTCAGCAGGGGCAAGTCGCGCCTCTGGATCATAGCAAAGACCAGCGTTGAAGACATTGTTGGCGATGATCGACGCGGCATGTTCCGCCGGGCCGTTACGGCGGTCGAGAAGTTCGAACGCGACGGTGAAATGGCTGACCGCTTCAGCGGCGCTTTCGCGATCCCAACCACCAGCGCGGGGGGCAAGGTCGACCGCGAGGATGGCGGCGAATTCCGGCTCCATCATGAAGTTCTGGTAATCGGCAAGTTTCAGGTTTGCGTCGCCCCGGCAGATATCGTCGCCAAAGACATGCGCAGCGCCTGGCGCCTCCATCCCGAATTTTTCCATTAGGGCAGGGGCGTTCCAAGCGATCTTGCGTCCCCCGACGCCGCCTTTGGCCTCAGTCACGATGGGCAGCATTTCGAACTGGACGTCGTAGCCAGCCTGCGGCGCTGCGCCAGCGTCCTCTAAAGAGCGGAACTCACGCCCGTCGATGATGTCTTTTGCGATTTGCTCAGCGAATGAAGCCATGTACCTGCTTCCCCCTTATCATTTCGACCGGCTAATTAGCATGTCGCGTCTGCGAGGGAAACGACGCAATTGCTACGCGGCCGCCAACTTTGATTTGCGTAAAAGTGCCAGCGGTTTTTCTGAAGGAAGAATTGACGCGGCCAGGAGGAGTGCGGGAAAGAACTGTCCTGCCTCTGCCGGCTAATGCTCAGCAAATATCAATACCTTTCACATGTGAAAGTACAGCTAAGTATCTGATTTAATGTGTATGACCGTGTGACTGCTTTAATTTGTTCACGATATACCCCAAAGGGTCGGCGCAACTGTTAACGTCGCAACCCTTCTCTATGCGCGATCAAATACCTGTCCCGGTCCTATGCAAAGGCGCCCTAAAACTAGCGACCTGATTGCACAGGGCTTAACGCGAAATCCGATAGATCCCGCCATCGCCTGAGTCAGTTGCAAACCAGATTGCGCCATCTGTGGCGACGCGAACATCGCGAATGCGTCCAAATTCCCGCTTGAACAAACGTTCTTCACTCACGACGCGCCCGCCTTCCATATCAAGGCGCGAGATCAGCTGATATTTCAACGCGCCAGCGAATAGATCGCCGCGCCATTCGGGGAACATGTCACCCTCGTAGATCGCCAAACCGGATGGTGCGATGGATGGGTCCCAGAAATGCACCGGCTGTTCCATCCCCGGGGCGCGGGGGCCAGCACCGATCCTGCCGCCGTTATAATGCCGGCCATAGCTGATTGCGGGCCAGCCATAGTTCTTTCCGGCCTCAACCCGGTTCACTTCGTCGCCGCCTTTCGCGCCATGGCTAAGCGTCCAAAGCACGCCATCGTCGCCCATCGCGGCACCCTGGGGGTTGCGATGGCCGTAGGAGAATATCTCTGGCCGCCAGCCCCGGGCGCCATCGACAAATGGGTTGTCAGGATGCGGCGCGCCATCGGCCGTCACCCGAATGACCGACCCTTGATGGGTTGCGGGGTTTTGGGCCTCTGGCCGTTCCCCTCGATCGCCCACCGTGATGAAGAGAGATGCGTCATCGGCCACGACAATGCGCGATCCGAAATGGCGACTGGTCGATTGGGCAGGTTCTTGCGTGAAGACCGTCGTCACATCTTTCAGCATCGGGCCGTCGAGGCGCGCGCTGGATACGCGTGTCTGCGCGCTCCGAAACCCGACGGGTGAGGCATAGGACAGATAGATTTTGCCGCTGGTCCCGAAATCTGGCGCTATGGCGACGTCCAGCAGCCCGCCCTGGCCTGATGCGCGAATATCTGGAAGCCCTTCGGTAGGGCCGGATAGGCGGCCCTCTGAAAACAGCCGCAAACGACCGGGGCGTTCCGTTATGATGAGGTCGCCACTTGGCAAAAAGGCGAACGCCCAGGGGTTTTCAAGGCCACTGACGACCCTTTCAACCTTTACTGGTCCGGCTGATGTCTCGAAGGTTTGCGACGCGCCAGGCGATGCTGTCAGCGTCAGTGCAGTCAGGGCGGCGATGATCAGTTTCATGATGCAAAATCTCCTTCACATTACATGTGGCGCTGCGACCAAGGCTGGGCAAGTGGGACGAGATTCTGCGACGCGCCTTTATTGGGCGGCCTTCAGCCGATGTTCATCCAAGCTGTGGATACAGTCGATGGCGATAACATCAGGCGTCAGTCGTCTCGTCCGGGTTCATTTGGGTTGCTAGAGAACAGCGCGATCTTGTTGCCTTGAGGATCGCGAAGATAGCTCGCATAAAACCGAGGTCCGTAGGAATCGCCAAATCCTGGCTAACCTTCGTCAGAACCGCCTGCAGCAAGCGCGGCGGCGTGAAGGTCACGAACCTGGCGTTGGTTTTGCGCCTCAAATGCGAACATGACGCCGTTACCGAATGAGGCCGGATTTTCATCGAACGTGGGCTTAACGTAGAAATCGGGCAGAACCGGCGACTGATCCGGTTCTACGGGCAGCGCATAGCTTAAACCCACTGGGCCCTCTTTCAGACCATAACCGAGAGCTTGCAGAAACGCAGAGTAGAACAGCTTTGCGCGCGCAATATCATCGGCGCCAACGGTGACATAAGCAATCATGCTGCATGTTCCTTTCTGCAAGGCAGGCAATGTTGGGCATGACGTGAAAAATCCCTAATCGACGCGCTGGCAATTTTCCCATCCGCTTTTGCTGAAGGCCACCCTCAGAGACCAACAACGGATTGATGAGAGCTAAGTCCTGTCTGCAATTATTTCAGCCATCTCAACTGCAAAATAGGTCAGGATGCCATCGCAACCGGCGCGCTTGAAGCAGGTCAGCGCTTCTTCAATCACGCGGGGGCGATCCAGCCAGTCATTGTTGCAGGCGCCGGCCAGCATTGAATATTCGCCGCTGACCTGATAGGCGAAGGTCGGCGCGCCGTACGCGTCCTTTGCGCGGCAGCATATGTCGAGATACGGCATGCCGGGTTTGACCATGATCATATCCGCGCCCTCGGCCAGATCCATGCCGATTTCTTTCAGCGCTTCATCCGTGTTGCCGGGGTTCATCTGGTAGGTTTTCTTGTCGCCCTTCAGTGTGGCTGAGGCGCCGACCGCTTCGCGAAACGGCCCATAAAAGGCCGAAGCGTATTTCGCTGCATAGGCCATGATCATTGTATTCTGGAAATCGTTCGCCTCAAGCGCCTGACGGATATAACCGATGCGCCCATCCATCATGTCAGACGGACCAAGAATATCGCAGCCTGATTCCGCCTGAACCAGCGCCTGTTTTTCAAGCGCGATCAAAGTCTCGTCATTCACAATCTCATCACCGCGCACGATCCCGTCATGACCGGTTGCAGAATACGGGTCCAACGCCACGTCGAGAAGGATGCCAATGTCGGGAACTGCCGCCTTGATCGCCCTTGTCGCCTTGTTGACCAGATTGTCTGGATTCCACGCCTCTTCAGCGTCTTCCGTGCGCTTGTCATTTGGGGTGTTGGGAAAGAGAGCCATGCACGGAATGCCAAGGTTTGCAGCGTTCTCTGCGGCCCGAACCGCCCGATCGACGGATAGCCGCGAAACACCGGGCATGGCGGCGATAGGTTCTTCGCAATCGACTCCTTCGCAGATGAAGACCGGCCAAATCAGGTCGTTAACCGTGACTTCGTGTTCTTGCACCATAGATCGTGTCCATGGCTGGGCGCGCAGGCGGCGCGGGCGGGTCATCGGAAATGGCGCAAAGACAGGCGATGTCATGGTTTTCTCCCCTTTTCTTTCCCCGTGTTGCCATGTCAGAGTAAGCCTCGCAAGCGCAGCGGGTTGGTAAGGTGTAATGCTGCAGGAAACGTTTCTGAGTTTTTGGTACTGGGCGCTGTCAGCTATCCTGTGGGCGGGTGTCTGTAACTGGACCTACGGGGTCCCGAATGAACTGGTCACGCGCGCCAACCGGCGCGGCGGCGAAGATGCTGAACTGTTTCACCTTTTCGCAAAGCGCAACATCAACATGATATCGCGGGCGATAGATCGTGGTGCTGTGCCCTGGGGCGCAATGGTCGCCTTTGTTCTGGCGCTATTGGGCACATTCGCATGGCGCAACAATAGCGAGGCAGCGCAGGGCGCGCTGTTCATTCTGGTGCCTTTGGTTGCGCTTGGCGCTGTCGCAGGTTGGCGTCTGGAACGTATAGCTAAGCGTGATGCGCCGCCTGCAGACGTTCTGAAACTGTTTCTGAGCGAGCGTTTTCGTACCGCCATTGTGGCTGGCCTTGCGATGGTCGCTGCTTACGCCTTTACGACGTTAAAGCATGGGCCAGGCTGGTCCGAGGCGTTGTTTCGCGGGCTTTGACGCCTTGGCGCCGCTGGCGAAGCGGGCTATCTGAACCGGGAACTTGACCTAAGACCGCCCAGAACCTTCTGGGCGGCGCTTTGCATTGTGGAGACGTCCGACATGGCGCCAAAAGATCCCCTTCGCGTTGGTGGCGCGCCGGAAGGCTATGACGCATTCATGGTTGCCGACATGGCCCGTGATCACGGCGGACCGGTGCTGCATCTGGCGCGTGATGACAGGCGCGCTGCGACGATGGCGGATGCGTTGGCGTTTGTGGCTGGTGACATCCCCATTTTGAAATTCCCGGCGTGGGACTGCACGCCTTATGATCGTGTCTCTCCCAATGCTGAGGTTTCCGCCCAGCGCATGGCGACGTTGGCTGCGCTAGCCGACGGATTTGACCGCCCGGCGATTGTGCTGGCGACGGTAAATGGCGCAACGCTGCGCACCCCCACGCGGACGGCCGTTGGGGCAGGTAGCTTTACAGCGCTTGTTGGCGAGCGTGTCGACATCGAAGGGCTGACAGAATTTCTCGTCCGCTCAGGCTTTAACCGCGCGACTACAGTTATGGAACCGGGCGACTTCGCCTTGCGCGGCGGCATCATCGATATTTTCCCGCCGGGCGCGGAAACCCCGGTGCGGCTCGATTTCTTTGGCGACGTATTGGATGGCGCCAGACGGTTTGAAGTGGAAAGCCAACGTACGGTTGAACGCATCAGCAGGGTAGAGCTTGCCCCGGCATCAGAAGCGCCGTTGGACCCGGACGCCATCGCGAGGTTCCGCACGCGGTATCGTGAGACGTTCGGCGCTGCTGGTTTGGATGATCCACTGTATGAGGCCGTCTCGGCAGGGCGCAAACATCAGGGAATGGAACATTGGGCGCCGCTGTTCCATGAAACGATGGAATGTTTGTTCGACTATCTGCCGGATGCGCCAGTATCGCTCGACCATCTAGCGGATGATGCTGTGGATGCTCGGTGGAACCAGGTTCAGGACCATTACACCGCTCGTAAAGCTGCAGCTGAAGAACGGGGCCACAAAGGCGCGATCTATAAGCCCGTTACGCCTGAGCTGCTGTATCTTAACGCTGATGAGTTCACCAAAGCACTGAATGCGCGCCGGTCATATTGGCTTTCGCCGCACCGTGCGCCTGTTGGCCCAGGCATCATTGATCGTGGCGCCCGAACGGGTCGCAGTTTTGCACCCGAACGCCAGCAAGAAGACAACAACCTGTTTGATGCGCTTGCCGTTCATATCGCTGAGAGGCGGGCCGAAGGTCGGGTGGTTATCGCGTCCTATTCTGAAGGCGCACGGGACCGGTTGGCGACGCTGTTGGCCGATCATGGCGTTGAGGGCGGCCTTCTGAAGGCGCGTTGGCAGGATGTAGAGGCGACACCAAAAGGATCGCTCACGCTGGTCGTGTGGGCGTTGGAACAGGGGTTTCAAACCTCTGATCTCACCGTCATATCCGAACAAGATGTTCTTGGTGAACGTCTGATCCGGTCAGCCCGCCGTCGCAAGCGGGCCGAGAATTTCATTGCTGAGGCGGGCACGCTTTCTGTTGGTGACCTGGTTGTTCACGTCGAGCACGGCGTCGGGCGCTATCAGGGAATGAAAACGGTGGCGGCGATGGGTGCGCCACATGAATGTCTGGAGTTGGAATACGCCGGTGAGACGCGGCTGTATCTGCCAGTCGAAAACATTGAGCTTCTATCTCGTTATGGCCAGACCGAGGGCATGCTGGACCGTCTTGGCGGTGGCGCATGGCAGGCCAAAAAGGCAAAACTGAAAGAACGCATCCGTGACATGGCGGAAAAGCTGATCCGAGTCGCGGCGGAGCGGGCCTTGCGCAGCGCGCCAAAATTCAACCCGCCAGAGATGCTTTGGGAAGAGTTTTGCGCAAAGTTCCCCTACGAAGAAACTGACGATCAGTTGCGCGCTATTGATGATGTGCTTGCGGATCTCAGCGAAGGTCGCCCGATGGACCGCCTGATCTGCGGCGACGTTGGGTTCGGCAAAACTGAAGTCGCGATGCGCGCGGCCTTCATCGCAGCCATGTCAGGCGTTCAGGTTGCGTTAATCTGTCCAACGACATTGCTGGCGCGCCAGCATGCCAAAGGGTTCACCGAGCGTTTTGCAGGCACGCCTTTAGTCGTTCGGCAGCTAAGCCGGTTTGTCGGAGCGAAAGAAACCGCTGAAACCAAGGAAGGTATGGTGCGGGGGACAGTCGACATTGTCATCGGCACCCACGCATTGCTTGCCAAGAACATCGAATTCAAAAATCTTGGTATGCTGATCATTGACGAAGAACAGCACTTTGGCGTGGCGCACAAAGAACGCCTGAAACGTCTTCGGTCGGACATTCACGTGCTGACCATGACCGCGACGCCGATCCCGCGTACGCTACAAATGTCGATGTCGGGCGTCCGAGAACTTAGCCTGATCGCGACGCCGCCCATCGACCGTCTGGCTGTCCGCACCTATGTCTCGCCCTTCGATACTGTCACTGTGCGTGAGGCATTGCTGCGCGAGCGCTATCGAGGCGGCCAGTCATTCTATGTTGTTCCGCGCATTTCTGACATCGCGGCGCAAGAAGACTTTCTGCGAGAGAATGTGCCAGAGGTTAACTTCATCACCTGCACCGGTCAGTTGCCAGCAGGTGAGTTGGATAAACGCATGAACACTTTCTACGATGGCGAATATGACGTGCTGCTGGCGACGACAATTGTGGAATCAGGTCTCGATATTCCGGCAGCAAACACGCTGGTTGTTCATCGTGCGGACATGTTCGGATTGGCGCAACTTTATCAGATCCGGGGCAGGGTTGGCCGATCGAAAGTACGAGCTTATTCCTATTTTACGACTGAGCCACGCAAACCACTGACACCTGCCGCAGACAAGCGCCTAAAGGTGCTTAGCAGCCTCGATACGCTTGGCGCTGGTTTCACACTTGCCAGCCACGACCTTGATATTCGAGGTGCAGGCAATCTGCTGGGCGAGGAACAATCAGGCCATATCAAAGAGGTCGGATACGAATTGTATCAAGACATGCTTGAAGAGACGATTGCCAAGCTGCGCGCTGGTGAGATTGATGGCCTGACGGAGCTGGAAGAAACATGGTCGCCGAAGATCAGCCTTGGCGTGCCGGTGATGATCCCGGACGACTATGTGACTGATCTGGATCTGCGGCTCGGTCTTTATCGTCGTCTTTCATCGCAGGACACGCGACAGGATCTTGAAGGCTTTGCAGCCGAACTACACGACCGATTTGGCAAACCGCCGAAAGCGGTGGAAACGCTGCTACGCGTTGTGCGTATCAAAACCATGTGCCGTCGGGCTGGCATCGAAAAACTTGATGCGGGAGAGCGTGGTTGCGTCGTGACATTCCGGGGCGACAAATTTGCGAACCCGGCTGGATTGGTGAAATTTATTGAAGATGAACGGGGCCGCGCCAAAATCCGCGAGAACAAGATCGTCTTGCGCAGGAACTGGTCCGAAGATGACAATAAGATCAAAGGCGCTTTTGCGATCGCCCGAGATCTGGCCAAGGCTGCTGCTACGTCCAAGAAAGCGGCATAACGACGATATGCAAAGTTTGGATGGCGCAAGATCGCCATCGCTTTGCCCGCTCTGTAGCCGGCTTTAGATGAAGTAGAGAACGCCTACGACAGCCAGCGCGATGGTCGTCTCGTACATCGCCCGCTCACGATAGGCGTGTCCCAGTTGTTCGCGGGCAAGCTTGTTTTGATCAGCTTCGCCCAGTGTTGAAGCGAAAACGCCGGTCTGCGCGCCAATGACCTGCAGGCGGGTGGGCTCTGTCATGAAAATGAAGACGCCAACGACGACAGCGCCCAGCGCGAGCGAGCCGTAGGTCGAATCCTGCAGCATATAAAGCCCGCCAATCGCCAGTGCGATGCCGAAGCTGACAAGATACAGAAAACTGCGTGGTGGGTTGAACACGGTATTGGCCGCTTCAACCGCTTCTTCGCGGGACACCTGGTATTCGCCGCTTCGGATCTTGCATGTCCGCGACGTGTAGATCGTAAAAAGCGCCCGCAACCCAGCTAATGCCGCCACCGCCCAAGCGAATGGATTCGAATCGAGGCCAGACAAGTTGTTGAGCAGCATTTCCATCTGATTAAGCCTCTGCCGTTTGCTGTGCGGCTTGCTCAGACAATTCTTCCAATACTGTGCCCCACAGTTCAGGGGGCTGGGCGCCGGTAACAACATGCTTGTTGGCGACGATGAAAGTTGGCACGCCATTGACGCCAATCTCGCGGGCGGCGGCTTCTTCGTTCTGCAGCACTTCCCGGTCTGCGTCTTTTTCGAAAAGATCAGCGACGACATCACGATCCATGCCAATTGCAGCAGCAGCGTCGAGCAGCAAATCGCGATCACTGATGTCTTCGCCATTTACGAAATAGCGAAGGAACAGTGAATGAACCAGGATCGACTGTTGCCCCGTTGACCGCGACCATCGGATTAAACGGTGTGCGTCGAACGTGTTCGGCGTGCGTTCAATCAGGTCAAAACGGACATCGAGGCCAGCCTCAATCGCGGTGTCTTCGATTTGCTTGTAGAACTGAACAGCGCGTTCTTTGCCGAACTTACCTTCAAGATAGGTTTTTCGGTTCATCCCTTCACGGGGCATGTCGGGGTTCAGCTGAAATGGCCGCCACAAAACGTCAAAGGGATCAAAACCAGCGCGCTGCGTCGCGGTGTCGAGATGGGTTTTGCCGATGTAACACCAAGGGCAGATCGGGTCAGAGATGATGTCGAGTGTAATCATATACAGAATATGGGACGCCGGACCGGATTTCGCCAGAGGTTTTTATGTTCACTCTGTTGCTACATCGTGCGCCTCACGCAACTTGCGGCGTTGAAGCTTGCCATTGGGATTGCGTGGCAATTCATCGATGAAGCGCCAAAGCTTTGGAACCTTGTAATCGGCAAGCAATCCGCTGGCATGGGCATGCAAAACCTTATCAGACGGTTTTTCACCGGGGCATTCGATAAACGCAGCGATCAGGCTGAGATCGCTGCGCACCCGCACCTCAACCGCTGCGGCGGCCTGAATGTCCGGATGTGCGATCAAAGCGGCTTCAACCTCTTCCGGCGCAACGCGGTAGCCTAGCGCGTTCATCATATCATCATTTCGGCCAAGGAACGTGATGTAGCCTTCGCTGTCCATCTGGCCGACATCACCGGTTAGAAACCAGTCGCCACGCATCGCCGCGCTGGTTTGTGCCTCATCTAGCCAATATCCAAGCATCAGACCTGGGTCTGAACGATGCACAGAGATTACGCCTGGACTCCCCAGTGGCGTTGGCGTCTCGCCGCCTTCCGCCGGTAGTAGTGCTACATGCCTGCCAGGCTGAGGGCGGCCTGCCGTACCAGCCTTATGAGGGGCCTTTGGCGACGATGACAGGAAGGTCGACACCTCTGTCATACCCAGGGCTTCATAGATTGGCTTGCCGACAGCGGCATCCCACGCTGCGCGGCTTTCTGGTGACAGTGTTTCACCGGCAGCCAATCCGTGTTTTAGGCCAGTGAAATCTGACGGATCGGCATCTGACTTTAGAAACTGACGGTAAACCCCCGGTGCTGCTGCGAAAATTGTTGCGCCGTGGTCGCGGGTCAACTTCGACCAGATACCGGGGTCGCGTGGCCCGTTGTAGATCAAGGTTGAGGCGCCAATCGCCCATGGATCCATCAGCCCGGCGCCCAGTGTGTAGGTCCAGTTGAAGGCGCCGGCGTGCAGCATTAGATCATCCGCCGTCAGACCATACCATCCGTCCCACATCATTCGTCGCGCCCAAACCGCCCGGTGCGCATGGGCGACGCCTTTAGGACGGCCCGATGATCCTGATGTGTAAATTATGTAAGCCAAATCGTCGGCAGCAGTATCGACGAAGGCCAATTGATCTTCGCTGCGAAGATCACCTGGCGGCAGTTGAGGACAGGGCGCCTCATCTATCTGCGCATCAGGTGCGGCGATGATAAACCGGGCGTTGGTGTCTTCGGCAATCAGGCGTGCTTCGTGGACGCTTAGCATTGGTGACGTCGGTACAGGAACGGCGCCGATGGCTGCCGCAGCGAGGAAAAATATCGGGAATTCAATTTCGTGCCCGATACGCAGGATCAGTCGATCCCCTGCCTCTAACCCGTGATTACGCAGTGCGGCTGCTGTCGTCAGGACCTGCTGCTTCAACTGACCATATGTGAGTTGTCGGACGGGCACCTCTGGCCCACCAACGATTGTTAAAGCGATTTTGTCTGGGTCGGCGCCAGCGCCTGTCAGCACATACTCCGCCAGATTGAACCTTGCAGGGCAGGGCGGCGGCGGGCCGAAATCGCAATGGCTGTTCGTCAGGGGCGTCATAGGCGTAGTCTCGCTTTCGCACCTGTTGTCGCGTAAGATATTAAGCATGCGCAAGGAACAAATCGAATGAACGACAATCCCAGCAGCACCGAGGCTGAAAGCCTACTCAAGATCGCATCCAGCGAAGGCGTGGGTCCGCCGGTTGCGCCCTTAAAGCTGGGTGAACGGGTGCGCACCATCCGCCGGGCGCGGAATTGGACGCTGGAAGAAGCCGCGAACCGCGCTGGTCTGGCGCGGTCAACCTTATCGAAGATCGAGAATGAACAGATGTCACCGACCTTCGATGCGGTGCAGAAACTGGCGCGAGGGTTGGATATTGACGTTCCGCAACTTTTTCAGCCCGCGCAGGTAGACAAGATATCTGGTCGCCGGAGCATTACGAAGGCGAATGAAGGGCGGGGGCATCCTACTTCAACTTACGAACACGAATTGCTGGCCTCTGAGATCAGCCGTAAGCGGATGCTGCCCTATAAAGCCATCATCCGCGCCCGCGATTTCAGCGAATTTGACGGCTGGGTCCGTCATCAGGGCGAAGAGTTCATGTTGGTATTGTCAGGCGCTGTGTCGCTTTACACCGAGTTTTATGAACCAGTCGCCATGCATGAAGGCGACAGCGCGTATTACGATGGATCCATGGGCCATTGCGTCATTTCAATCTCGGAAGATGACGCAATGATCCTTTGGGTCACTTCGATGTAGTCAGCTTAAAGCGCCGTCCAACCGCCATCGACGGAAAGCGTGGTGCCAGTGATCTGCGCTGCTGCGTCAGAGCAAAGAAATGCTGCGATGCCGCCGATTTGCTCGGTCGTTGCAAATTCCTTTGAGGGTTGCCGCGCGAGCATGACGTCCTTGATCACCGTTTCCCGGTCCATGTCGTATTCTTTCATGGTCTCGGGTATCTGCGCCTCAACCAGCGGTGTCAGCACGTATCCCGGACAGATGGCGTTGGCGGTGATCGATTCGCCGGCAGTTTCTAACGCCGTCACTTTGGTCAGCCCCACAACGCCATGTTTCGCGGCAACATAAGCAGATTTGTAGGGAGACGCTGTCAAACCATGAGCAGAGGCGACATTAATCACGCGGCCCCATCTTGCTTTGCGCATCATTGGAATGGCGATGGCTGAGGTATGGAAGGCTGAGCTCATGTTAATCGCAATGATGGCATCCCACTTGTCCTCTGGGAAATCAGAGATGGGCGCGACGTGTTGGATGCCGGCGTTGTTCACCAATATGTCGACTGATCCAAATGCTGTGCCGGCGTCCTCTATCAGCTTTCTCGATTTTGATGCGCTGGACAGATCTGCCTGAATATACCGGACGTCTGATCCGGTATCCTGGGCGATTTCAGCCGCCAAAGCGTGATCAGCCTCGTTGTCGGTATAGGAATTCAGAACGACGTTTGCACCTTCGGCCGCCAACCCACGCGCCACGCCGAGGCCAATGCCGGAGTTTGATCCTGTGACGACGGCGGTCTTTCCGGTAAGTGACATGCATGTGTTCCTGATAGCGGTTAGCGTTGTTGCGAACCTAATAGTCGCAGGCCCGGAAAACGAGACACCGATTGACTGAGAGCTGCACGCAGACCAAAAAAAAGCGCCCTCACAAGGAGGGCGCAGTGCATTGAGGCAGGTTTCATACAGGCAAGAAACCTATCGAGCAGTGAGTAAAGGATAACGAGATATGGGCCGGACTTGCAAGCGCAAATTTGCCGCAATTGGTCAAAATCATGACCGCTTCGATGTTAAAAAAGCGTTTCAGACCATACCACTGGCCGGATTTCTTTGTCTGACGCCTTTGCTTGCAGGTGCTGACGGACACGGTCTGGCGATGCACGGCGCGCCGGAATTATCCACTGATTTCACGCATTTACCCTATGCCGACCCAAATGCGCCTAAAGGCGGTGAAGTCGTGTTTGGCGAGATCGGCGGCTTCGATAACCTCAATCCCTATATCCTAAAAGGAACTTACCCTTGGGAAGTTCGCACCCAGACGTTCGAATCGCTAATGACGCGAAACTGGGACGAAGCCTTTACGCTTTATGGCCTGCTGGCTGAGCGGGTAGAGGTAGCGGATGATCGGTCTTGGATCATTTTTCATCTCAATGCGGCTGCTCGATTCTCTGACGGAACGCCAGTGACGGTTGAGGATGTAATGTTTTCAATTCAGGTCCTGTCAGAGAAGGGCCGTCCGCCATACTTCAACTCGATGAAGTCGATCGCGGCGATGGAACCTGTTGGCGAACGAGGCGTTAAGTTCACATTTGCTGACGCTGACCGCGAAGCGCCTCTGATTGTCGCCCTAAGGCCGATCCTGAAGAAGGCGGAATGGGAAGGGCGGGTGTTCGGAGACACGACTCTGACGCCTATCATCGGATCTGGCGCCTATGTCGTTGATGAATTTGAGGCAGGTCGTTCCATCACCCTGCGTCGAAATCCCGATTATTGGGGCAAGGACCTGCCGATCAACGCCGGCGTTGATAATTTTGACACTCTTCGCATTGAATATTTCCGCGACGGCGCTGCCCTTTGGGAGGCGTTCAAGGGAGGCGAAGTCAGCGTTTTTCGGGATGGCGATTCGGGGCGCTGGCGCAACGGCTATGATTTCGCAGCGGCGAACGAAGGCAGGATCACACGTTCAGAAGTCCCACATAGTCGCCCGACTGGGATGACCGGGTTCGTCTTCAATACCCGCAATCCCCTCTTTCAGGACCTCAGAGTGAGAGAGGCGCTGACGCTGGCCTTTGACTTTGAATGGATTCAGAAAACCATGCTGGCGGGCGCAAACAAGCGCATACCAAGCTATTTCGGAAACTCTGCGCTGGCGCACGAAGGCGCCGCAACCGAAGCAGAACGGGGCTTGCTGGCGCCTTTCGAAGCCTCACTTCCAGAGTGGATCCTCGATGCTGCGACGGAGCCGCCGGTTTCTCAAGCAGACGGGCGCAATCGCCGTAACCTTCGTAAGGCGACGGCGTTGTTGAAAGACGCAGGTTGGCGGCTCATCGATGGCAAACTTGTGAATGATGCTGGTGAACCGTTCAGGTTCGAAATTCTGCTGCGGTACTCAACCAACGAAAAGGTTGCAGGTGTGTTTACTGAGGCTCTGAAACGTCTCGGTGTCTCTGTTTCGGTCAGGCTGATCGATAGCGCGCAGCATGCATCACGTCTGACCAATTATGATTTCGATATGATTTTTCATGGCTGGTCGTTGTCCCTGTCCCCCGGGATTGAGCAGCGAAAGTACTGGGGTGGTGCAGAAGGGCAAGCGCCCGGATCACGTAATCACATGGGTGTCGATGATCCTGCTGTCGACGCGATGATTGAAGCATTGGTGCAGTCTAGAACCCGCGATGAACTTGTCGCCGCCGCCCGCGCACTAGACAGGGTGCTGTCAGCTGGACGCTATGTGATTCCGTTCTGGTACGCGCCGGCCAGTCGGATCGCCCATGACGCCGAACTGGCCTATCCCGAACAGACGCCGCTTTATGGCGACTGGACTGGATTTTCGCCTGATGTTTGGTGGCGCGTTCCGTCAGAGTAATAATGCGGCAGCGATCGCCCACATGATAACGCCGATGGCCACATCAAGAATACGCCAAGCGCCCGGCGAAGCGAAAACCGGCGTCAGATATCGCGCGCCGTAGCCCAATGAAAAGAAAAAGCAGAACGACGCCGTCACGGCGCCAATCCCGAACGCCAATCGATCAGCCCCCAGATAGGGCGCTGAAATCGCGCCCAATAGGGCGACTGTGTCGAGGTAAACATGTGGATTCAGCCAAGTCAGCGCAAAGCAAGTTAGAACAGTCGACTTCAAGCCACTGGCTACGTTCGTATCGCCATCCATTTTTCGTGGGTTCAAGGCAGCGCGAAAACTTCGAATTCCGTACCAAAACAGAAAAGCCGCCCCGCCATAGCGCATCACGGTTTCCAGCCATCGCGCCTGCTGTGACAATGCGCCAAATCCGGCAACGCCGACGCTGATCAGAATTGCGTCCGACGCTGCGCAGATCAGGCAGGTCCAGAAAACATGCTGACGAAATAGCCCCTGGCGCAGCACAAACGCGTTCTGAGCGCCAATGGCGAGGATCAGAGACAGGCTGGCTGCAAAGCCAGTTGCCGACACGGCCAGCATCAGGACGGCGTTGGAAGCGGTCGCTTAGCGATCCCCTTGGCGATTTCTTCGTTTGTGGGCGGCGTGACAAGCCCGGCGGAAATCACCAGCTTTGCGGCTTCTTCAACGGTCATATCTAGAATGACAACGTCCTGACTTGGTACAAATAAGAGGAAGCCTGATGTCGGGTTTGGCGTCGTGGGCAGGAAAACGCTCACCATTTTTTCCTGCTTGGCCTTTGGCCCGATTTCCCCTTTGGTGTCGGTGGATACAAAGGCGATAGCCCACAATCCTTTACGGGGGTACTCGATCAGGCAAGCGTTTTTAAACGATGTGTTCGACTGCTTCAGGATCGTTTCTGCAATCTGTTTCAGCGCATTGTATATCGACCGGATGATCGGCATCCGATCCACCCAGCCTTCGCCGATTTTGACGATCTGTCGGCCGAACAGGTTTCGGGTGAAGTACCCGACAACAGTTGTGAACAGCAAAAACACCACCACGCCAAAGCCTGGGATATCGATGTTCAAATAGGTGCGCGGATTGTAGATTGCTGGGACCCAGGGCACGATTTGCTGATCAATGAAGGTGATCACGGCCCAGGCAAGATAAGCGGTCAGAACGACCGGCGCGACAATGACGATGCCTGCCAGGAAGTTGCCACGTAATCTGACCAGCAGACTACGGCGTGGCGGTTTCGATTTCTTCGTCGCCATGTTGGTCCCAATTAAGTCTTACCGGCTCAGTAACCAGCCGTTCGATTAACGATATAGTGCAAAGGCTCACCTTTTTGGAGGCGGCGAATTTGCTCTACGGCAACTTTTGCTGCGCCATCTGTTCGCGTCTCGGCTGCGATGTGCGGTGTGATCGTGATATCAGGGCGCGCCCAGAAGGGATGATCCTTAGGCAATGGTTCCGTATCGAAGACATCCAATGTTGCATGAGACAGTTTGCCGACATCCAACGCGGACAGTAGCGCTGCATCATCAATTAGAGATCCGCGTCCCGGATTGATGATCGTCGCGCCGTCTGGCAACAAGCTGAATGTTTCAGCGTTCATGACGTGCATCGTTTCGGCAGTGTTGGGTAGGATTGTCACGACGATCTCAGATCGCTTTAGAATTTCGTTCAGACCGTCGCGGCCATGATATGTTGGGTAGGGCAAGCCAGCCTTTTCCGACCGGCTCCACCCGGCGACGTCAAAGCGAAGCGTTTTCAGCATGGACGCGGCGTCCATGCCAAGCTGGCCAAGGCCCAGAACTGCGACTTTGCGATCCCGCGCCAAGGGTGGCGCGACGGCGTTCCAAACCCTGTTGGCGCTATCGGCGATGTGGTTATCGATACCAAGATGATAGCGCATGACATGGCCACAGATGTAATCGGTCATGCCCTCGGTCAGGCCGGGTTCAACCATACGACAAAGCGTAGGTTCTGTTGGTAGGGTCGGGTTGCCTAGGAATACTTCCATTCCGGCCCAAATGCTTTGGATCAGTTTGGCGCCTGAATAGACGCCGAAGTCGGCGACATCAGCGTTGGGGTTGGCAATCAGAACATCGACGTCGGCGGGCGTGATGTCAGCTGCATTCGTGAAAAGGTCAAACGGCGCTTCAAGTTCAGCGCTCCACTTTTTTAGTGCCGGACCGTAGGCGGTGGCCTGATCGCCCGGACCACAAAACAGAACGTTCATCGTTCAGCCTTTCGATTGATATGCGCGCTTTGGATCAGACCGAAGGCAAAAAGAAGGACAAGCATAGCACTCCCCCCATAGGAGACGAGAGGCAAGGGCACGCCAACGACAGGCGCCAGACCCAGCACCATTGAGATATTCACCGCGAAAAACAGGAAGAACGTCAGCGTAAGTCCACCGGTCAGAAGACCGCCAAACCGGTTCTTGCTGCTCGCCATTGATAGAAAACAGATCGTGATGATTAGGCCATACAGGATGAGAAGGGAAGCGCCGCCGACAAAGCCAAACTCTTCCGCCAAAGTCGTGAAGATGAAGTCTGTGTGCTTTTCGGGAAGAAAATTCAGACGACTTTGCGTGCCTTCCATAAACCCGCGCCCGGATACGCCACCAGATCCCAGCGCAATTTTTGACTGGGTGATGTGGTAGCCAGACCCTAGCGGGTCCTGGCTGGGGTCGAGAAAAACCTCAATCCGGCGGTACTGGTAGTCTTTCAGAATCTGCCATTCTGTGCCGCGCGATATCATTACGCCTGCGATCATCCCGCCGGCGCCAAGACCACCAGCGATAAAGAACCACCAACTGACGCCAGCAAGAAACATCACGCCAAGCCCGCCGGTCATCAGAAGTAATGCTGTGCCAAGGTCCGGTTGACGAAGCACCAGAAGGACAGGCACCGCCATCATGATCAGCGGGGGCACAAGCCAAACCAACGTTGAGGTTCGATCAGCAGGCAGCCAGCTATAATACCGGGCCAGCGCTAGGATGAGGGCGACTTTCATCAGCTCAGACGGTTGCAGACGAAAGAAACCAAGATCGATCCATCGCTGTGCGCCCATGCCAGTGACGCCTAGAAACTCAACGGCGATCAACAGACCGATGGCGCCGAAATAGACCAATGGCGACATCAGCTTCCAGTATCTGAGGTCGATCATCGCAACGACAACCATGATGCCGAACCCGACGCCGAACCTGGTCATCTGGCGGCTGGCCCATGGATTTACATCGCCGCCAGCGACTGAAAACAACATCAGGAACCCAATGGCCGCGACCGCGAGGATCAAAAGCGCCAGGCCCCAGTTGAACCGGAAGAATTTTTGCCAAAGCGTTAGTCGCTCAAAGGTGACGGCGCCGTCGCGAAATGTCATGCGCGTTCACCCTCAGTCGGGGGTTTGGCATTTCGGCGTTCTTCGCGCTGCTTTTCGATGTCATCACGTAAATTGGCGGGATATGCCGTTAGTGGCGGTTCACCCTGATAGAGAACGCGCATCATGATATCGCGTGCGATTGGGGCCGCAGCCTTCGACCCGCCGCCACCATGTTCGACGATGACGGAAATTGCGTATTTTGGATCGTCATAAGGCGCAAAACCCACGAAGAGAGCGTGGTCGCGTCTTTCCCACGGCAGATCCTCGTTCTTGAACACGCCGCGGGCGCGTTCAGCCGCGGTAATGCGTCGCACCTGGCTAGTGCCCGTTTTGCCTGCAATTGCATGCGCGGCTTCGGCAATGCGGCTTTTGTAGGCCGTGCCACGTCGTTCGTTTGAAACTGCAAACATCGCATCACGGATTGCGCGCAAGTGTTGCGGGGCAACGCTAAGTGAAGGCGCTTCTTCGGGGATCAATTCAACGCCGTTTTCTTCACGGATCAGACGCGGGGCGACCTGCGTTCCATTTCCGGCCATGCGTGCTGTCATCACTGCCAACTGAAGTGGGCTTGAAAGAACAAACCCCTGGCCGATTCCTGCGTTGAGCGTGTCGCCGATAAGCCAGCTTTGATCGCGGTACGCCAGTTTCCAGTCTTTGGTCGGGATCAGCCCTGATCGAACTGCAGACATTGATACATCGTGTTGAACGCCCAGCCCAAATCGTCGGGCCATTTCGGCGATGGATTCAATGCCAACGCGCCGCGCTATGTCGTAGAAATAGACGTCGCACGACCCTTTCAGGGCGTTGCGCAAATTCACATGCCCATGGCCGCCACGATTCCAACAGTGAAAATCACGATCGCCTAGCTTATATTTGCCCGGGCAAAACACTCTGTCACCGGGCGAAACAACGCCTTTTTCCAAGGCCGCAAGAGCGACGATCATCTTGAAGGTTGAGCCCGGCGGGTAAAGGCCGGAAACGGCCTTGTTCGACAAGGGCCGGTACTTGTTGTTCAGCAGGCCATCCCATTCTTTTTGGCTGATCCCGACGACAAATTTGTTTGGATCAAAGGCAGGGTTAGACGCCAGTGCGATGATGTCGCCGTTCTTTACGTCCATCACGACTGCGGCTGCACTTTCTTCGCCCAAGCGTTCCATTGTGTAACGTTGGACATCGAGATCAATGGTCAGGCCCAGATCCGCACCTGAAACGCCTTCTGATCGGTCAATTTCACGTATGACGCGGCCGACCGCGTTAACTTCAATGCGACTTGCGCCTGCGTTGCCCCGTAATTTCGGCTCAATTGCGCGCTCAACCCCGGTCTTGCCGATGTGGAAGTCGGGTATCTGGAACAGGCTATCCTGCGCATCTGCGCGGGTCAGATCTTTTTCGGTAACTCGGGCGACGTAGCCGATGATATGACTCAGGGTTTCGCGCTCTGGATAGAATCTGATCAGGCCAACTTCTGGGGCGACGCCGGGCAGGGCAGGGGCGTTGGCGTTGATCTGAGCAAACTCGTCCCAATTGAGATGCTCAGAGACAGTGACAGGAACGAACGCGCTTTTTGATCTGATCTCGCGCAAGGCTCGGCTGCGCTGGCGAGGTGTAATCTCTATCAGACGACCGAGTTCATCCAGCACCGCCTCAACATCGCCTGCCTCTTCGCGGATGATGACGACGCGATAGTTCTGGCGATTGATCGCTAACTGACGACCTTTGCTATCAGTGATCTCACCGCGGGCGGGCGGGATCAGACGGACATTGATTCGGTTTTCTTCCGCCAACATCCGATATTCGTCGCCCGCCTCAATTTGCAGGTCACGCATCCGCCAAACGAGGCCGCCCATCAACGCACCCTGCAAACCAAGGATCAGAGCGCCGCGCCTTGTCATTGATGGCGCGTTCTTCTTTTTGTCAGGACGAAACGAGAATTTGGACATCACGCGGCCTTTCGGGGCAGGCGGTTGTCTGCTGCGAATTCGCCGCGAACGCGCAATACCCATCTGAAGAAGACGTATATCAAAAGATAAGCTAGAATTGTGCCAAATACGCGTGATGCCAGCTGATCCAGTGGCGGTGTGTGACTAAAAGTGATCAACAGTCCCAGCGTTTGAAGGACAATCAGCAGCAAGCTGAACACGGCGACGGCGCCAAATTCGAAGAAGACATTCCTTCGGCTTAGAAATTCTCCCAATGCGCGAAGGCATTCAATTGCAGCGACCAACGCCAATGCGCCCAGGCCAACTGGCCCGCCGCCCAGAAGGTCACGCGCAAGCCCGAATATGACGATCAGAAAAGCAGGCGTTGCTGATGGACGGCGAAGAACAAGGAAAGCGGCGACACAGAACAGAAGGTCGGGCGCCAACATGGTTTTGGCTTCTTCGTTCAGCGGCGTCAGTTCTATCAAGATTGCAAGCCACGCGAATCCAATCAAGACGAGCGAATTCAGCCACTTCAGATACGAAGGCGCTCTGGCGACCATTATTCCGCAGGCTCTGCTTGTGGGGCAGCAGTGACATTCTCGTTTGGAATGACCAGCCCGCCGGGTGTGTCGATCTCAGTTGATGGGCGGTAACGCAAGACCCGGAGGAATTCGAGGCGTTCATAGTCTGCCCTGATCTGGATGCGAACGCCGCTGTCGCCGATCACAGCGACATTTCCAACTAACAGATCGGGGGGAAATACCCCGCCGTCACCGGTCGTCGTGACGCGGTCGCCAGGGGCGACGCCTGTCATAGTGTCCAAAAACGATAGACGCGGCGCATCGGCGCTTTGGCCGGACAAGGTAGCGCGCCTACCGCTTGGCAGCACTTTCACTGGCACGCGGCTGTTGAAGTCGGTTAGCAACAAAACGCGGGCGGCGCGTTCACCAACGCCAACGATCCTTCCAACCAGACCCTCACCATCCACTGCGGCTGCGCCGTCGCGTACGCCGTCGAGCGAACCGATATTGATCAGAACACTTTGTGCGAACGGGCTGCCGCTGTCTGCAATGACTTCGCCGGCTATATAACCGACGCGATCGGAGAGCTTCAGGTTATTCAGCGCCCGCAGTTGAGCGTTTTCCCGTTCGAGCTGCTGAGCGGCTTCACGCCATGATCTTAGCCGCTGGATTTCCTGCCTCAGCGACTTGTTTTGTTCGTACACACGGGTGAAATTTTCGAAATCCTTCACCATATCCGCGCCAGAAGCGAGAGGTTTGGACGTTAGCTCAATTGAAGGAACGGCCCAGTCGGCCAATGCCATCCGCATGCGTTCAATACGGGGATTGTCAGCACGCCAAAGTGCAAAGAGCATGATGCAGACGATCACCATCGCTACCGCAAGGGCACGGCGGATCAGCTTGCCAAACTCTGTTCCGATATCGCCGCGATCCGACGCCATTGGAGGCTCCTAAAGCGGCCAGATACTGTCTGGCCTCTCGTTGCGGGGCGCGACCTCAGACGCTGTCGCGCAAAACATGGCGAAGCGCGTTGCGGTGTTCCAACGCCTTGCCGGTGCCGAGCGCCACACAATGCAGGCTTTCATCTGCTACGGTGACCGCTAGGCCAGTTTGCTCGCGCAGGGCTACATCAAGGTCGCCCAGTAGTGCGCCGCCGCCTGTCAGCATAACGCCCCGGTCGACGATGTCAGCCGCCAAATCTGGTGGCGTAGCTTCAAGCGCAACCATCACAGCCTCAACAATCTGTTGAACTGGGTCTTGCAAGGCGTCTGCGATCTGGGCCTGTGTAATCTCAATCTCTTTCGGGACGCCGTTTAAAAGGTCGCGACCGCGAACTTCAACTGCCTCGCCGCGCCCATCATCAGGCATGCGGGCGGTGCCGATAGCTTTCTTGATACGTTCAGCTGTCGCCTCGCCAACCAGCAGGTTCTGCTGACGGCGGAGGTAGGAGATAATCGCTTCATCCATCTTGTCGCCACCGACACGCACCGAACGCGCGTAGACGATGTCACCCAGTGAAAGAACCGCAACCTCGGTTGTGCCGCCGCCGATATCAACGACCATTGTCCCTGTGGGTTCGCCAAACGGCATTCCGGCCCCGATAGCTGCAGCGACAGGTTCGGGTATCAAGGCAGCCTTGCGGGCGCCGGCGGAAAGCACTGATTCCATGATCGCACGCTCTTCGACCGCCGTAGCGCCATAAGGTACGCAGACGATGATGTTTGGCGCTGTGAACATGCCCCGCTTGTCCACTTTGCGAATGAAATGCTTGATCATCGCTTCCGCGACATCAAAATCAGCGATAACGCCGTCTCGCATGGGGCGAATGGCCTGGATTGATCCGGGCGTACGGCCCAGCATCAGTTTGGCGTCTTCACCAACTGCAAGAACCTCTTTCTTGCCGTCTTTGACATGATAGGCGACGACGGATGGTTCATTTAGGACAATGCCCTTGCCCTTGACGTAGACAAGGGTGTTCGCCGTGCCGAGATCGATGGCCATGTCCGAAGAAAACATGCCGAAGATGCCGTTAAACATACCGCTTTAGCCTCTTGCTCCCGCACTTGCGGGCCTCTTGTTTCAGCGGGGCTTATAGGTTGTTGAGGTAGGGGGCGTAAAGGGGGCGTTAATGGCGCCATGTGCACAGGTTGCGCCGTTTTGTTACGGGAACAGGCTGTTACTTGGGTTTGCAATCAGATTGCCCGGTCAGAAAGCTCTCAAGATCGGTCTCTGGACGATCAAGAACTGCCAGCGCAGCTGCCTCTGAGTCGGAAATATGTATCTGAACACCGCCCCTGGTATCGGCAAGACTCTGAAACTGGCGTGAATGGCCGTAACTTTTTTCATCGGGCGCAAGAATGAACGGCAACGTTCCTGAATTTTGGCCAAAATCCTGTGCGTTCGCCTTATTAAAAATCATCATCACGCCGCCAATGTCGACGTCGCTGGATGTGACTCTGCTAAGATCAATCAGCTCTGGCCGGCCAGCACGGTAGTGCGGGTCAATCAGATACGATTTGAAATTGCGGCGCATCTGGGCCGTGTCGATATGGTCGTATCAGCGTGCGTAAGTGATGTTTGCATCACGCAGAATCCAGTACTCGATCGGCATTGCATCTCCATTTCGTTGAGACGGTAACGCCACGCACCATAAAGTGGCGCATGGCGTCAACGATCAACTTGCGATGGATATGTCTGAGTTGGAAGCAGCCGTCTTTTCGCGGCGTACCAGCAGTTTGTTCAGCGCAATAATGTAGGCGCGCGCTGACGATACGATGGTGTCGGTGTCCGCCGCCTGTCCCTGAACGATCTTTCCGCCTTCTTCAAGCCGGATTGAGACCGTCGCCTGTGCATCAATGCCATCTGTAACGGCTTGAACCGAATAGACTTTCAGCACGGCTTCATGATCAACAAGGTCATCAATCGCCTTATAGACAGCATCGACTGGACCGTCTCCCTGCGCGGTCGCAGCGTGATCTTCCCCGTCAATTGTCAGTACGACATCAGCGGATTTTGGATCCTCGGTACCAGCGATAACGCGCATGAACTTCAGCTTGATCCGGTCGTTTGCCGTCGATGTTCGCTCATCGTCGATCAACGCAATCAAGTCGTCATCAAAGACGTCTTTCTTTGTGTCGGCCAATGTCTTGAAACGGACGAATGCTTCTTGAAACGCATTGTCGCCCATCTCGATGCCAAGATCCTTCAGCTTGGCCCTAAACGCGGCCCGGCCTGAATGTTTGCCCATTGGCAATGCATTGTCGCTAAGGCCGACATCCTGCGGACGCATAATTTCGAACGTTTCGGCATTCTTGAGAACGCCGTCCTGATGAATGCCTGATTCATGCGCAAATGCGTTCTTACCAACGATGGCTTTGTTTGGTTGCACTACAAAGCCGGATGCTGTCGCAACCATACGGCTGGCCGCCATGATCTTGGTCGTATCAACGCCGGTATGAAAGGGCATGATGTCGCCACGCACCTTCAAAGCCATGACAACTTCTTCCAACGCGGTATTGCCCGCGCGTTCACCCAGACCGTTGATTGTGCATTCGATCTGGCGGGCGCCTGCCTCAACGGCGGCAAGTGAGTTTGCGGTCGCCATGCCGAGATCATTATGGCAGTGCGTCGCAATAATGCACTTATCCAGATCAGGAACGTTGTCCAGCAAGTCTTTGATAATCTGTGCGCTTTCACGCGGAGCGGTGTAACCAACCGTGTCGGGAATGTTGATTGTAGTCGCGCCTCGTTCAACTGCAACTTTCACTGTTTCGATCAGATAATCTGCTTCAGTTCGGGTTGCGTCCATTGGCGACCACTGCACGTTTTCGCATAAGGAACGAGCATGGCTGACGGTTTCTTCAATCTTCCGCAGCACCTGGTCTTTGTCCATCTGCAATTGATGTTCGCGGTGCAGAGGGGAGGTGCCGATGAAAGTATGGATGCGTGGTTTTTTTGCGTGTTCCAGTGCGGCCCAGGCGCGATCAATGTCGCCCTTTGCGGCGCGGGCCAGGCCGCAGATGACAGATGTTTCCGCCATACGGGCAATCTGACTTACGGCTTCAAAATCGCCGTCCGAGGCGATGGGAAAGCCCGCCTCAATAATATCGACGCCCATTTCATCGAGCAGCTGCGCAATCGCCAGCTTTTCGTTCAGCGTCATGGTTGCACCTGGCGATTGTTCACCATCGCGCAAAGTTGTGTCGAAGATCATGACGCGATCGCGCGCCGCAGTTGTATCAGTCATTTTGGATAGCCTCAGCTTTGTCGGGGTTGTTGCGGCGCGATTTGTGATCCCTCAGACGCGCGCACCACTGTCCCGGCGCGCCTAAGGGCGGCTAAGGAGTAGAAGCGAGGCTAGAATACGGCCTTGGTGGCCGTTCTGCCAGGTGTATGATGCTTCGCGTGACATGTTGCGGACTATAAGCCTCGCCTCGTTAAAGAAAAGCGAAAAACGCCTATTGTGTCGTTTCCCTTTGGCCGTTGACCCACTGACCGTTGTAGACAGCGCCATTGGCGAAGGTCATTTCACCCTGACCGTGGCGTTTGTTGTCTTTAAACATGCCTTTGTAAGTGTTGCCATTGGCATAGGTAGCCAAGCCTTCACCGTCGATCTGGTCCGCTACCCAACGACCTTCATACGAGAACCCATCAGCCTGCGTGAACTTGCCCTGGCCTTCACGGCGACCTTCCACGAATTCGCCTTCATAGACGCCGCCGTTAGGAAAGCGCGCTATGCCTTTGCCATGTGGGCGGTCATCAAGCCACTGGCCTTCGTACTCATATCCATCGGCATCGACCAACTTACCCGCGCCACTGATTTTGCCTTTGTCGAATTCGCCTGAATAGACAGACCCGTTCGCATACTGGAAAATGCCCTTGCCGTGAATCGCGCCATCCTGCCATTCGCCGTCATAGACGCCACCATCAGCGGTGGTCATTTTGCCCTTACCCGAAATCGCGTTGTCGATGAATGACCCTTCGAGAATTTTGCCTTCGGCAAGACGAGCGACGCCTTCACCTTCGAATCGACCCTCAGCCCACTGGCCATCGTACACATCACCGTTTGATGCGGTCAGTGTACCCGCGCCCTCACGTTTGCCGGCGACAAACTCGCCGACATAAACATCGCCATTGGCGTATTTGGCAGCCCCCTGGCCCTGACGTTCACCATTCTCAAACGCACCTTCATAGCTGTCGCCATTTGCGTAGCTGGCCACGCCCTGTCCGTTGATCTGGCCATTTGACCAAGCGCCGTTGTAAGTGAACCCGTCCGACAAGGTTATCGAACCCATGCCGTCGCGAATGCCTTTTTTGAATTCGCCGGTATAGACGGAGCCGTTTGAGTAACGAACGGTCCCTTCGCCATCGGCCGACCCTTCGGTCCACTGGCCTTCATAGCGATACCCGTTCGGACGCGTCATGACGCCCTGACCATGGTGTGCAGACTGCTTGAATGCGCCTACATATTTCGCGCCATTGGCATACAGCGCTTCGCCGGATCCTTCGATGACGCCATTGATCCAGTCGCCATCATAGTACCCACCATCTGAATAGACGATCTTGCCTTTCCCATTAGGTGCGCCATCCATGAATTCGCCTTCATAGACAGAGCCATTGGGATATTTGACGACGCCCACGCCCTGGATTTTACCTTCAATCCAGTCGCCGGTGTATTCGTAACCACCAGGAAGGGTGAACGTCCCTTTCCCGTGCTGCCGACCGTCTTTGAATTCACCTTCATAGACGCCACCGGAGTCATACTGCTTTACGGCGACATCGCTGCTTTGCGCCACAGCTACGCTGACGCCTGCGCCCAGCGCGACACTCGCGCCCAATAGTCTCAGAGAGAAACTGCGCATTCTTACGCTCCGCCCAACAAGTCAAAAGGACCTCAATTGACTGCACATTAAGAAGAATTCTGTGTGGTGACAACACTGACGCTTGCAGTCGCGCCTGAGATGACGTTATCCGATGCTCAGCTTGGAAAAGGTCCCGATCATGACAGTCACTCGCTTCGCGCCATCCCCCACTGGTTTTCTACACCTTGGGAACCTGAGGACCGCCATCTTCAATGCCCTGATTGCGAGAAAAGCGGGCGGGCAGTTTATTTTGCGGATCGACGATACAGACCCGGAAAGATCTGAGGATCGTTACATTGATGCGATCCGGCGTGATCTGGAATGGCTGGGAATCGAGTGGGATCAGGAAGAACAGCAGTCCAAACGGATGGCGCTGTACCGGGCCGCTGCAGATGATTTGCGCGAATCTGGGCGACTGTATCCGTGCTGGGAAACACCAGAAGAGCTGGCGTTGAAGCGGAAAAAACAGCTGCAGATGAAGCGCCCCCCGGTTTACGATCGAAGCGCGCTTCGCCTGACCGATGAAGAAAAGGGCCACCTGATGGCCGATCGCAGCCCTCATTGGCGGTTCAAACTGGATCATGAAGCGATCGAATGGACTGATGAGATTCGGGGGCCTCAGTCCATTGATGCAGCGTCTGTGTCAGATCCGGTGCTGATCCGGGTGGATGGGCAGTTCTTATATTCGCTTTGCTCGGTCGTGGACGATGCGGGAATGGGCGTCACGAATATCGTTCGGGGCGCTGATCATGTGACGAATACAGCGACGCAAATTCAGTTGTTCGCCACGCTTGGCGGCATCGCACCGGTGATGGCGCATCATTCGCTTATGACGGGCGAAGGTGGTGAGAAACTATCAAAACGTCTGGGTGGACTGGCGATCGGTGAGCTGCGCGATGCAGGTGTAGAACCGCGGGCGGTCATCGCGTACCTCGCGCGCCTGGGTTCATCTCAGCCAGTTGAGCCGGTCGCCAGCCTTCAGGAAGCAGCGGATAATTTCGACATATCAACTTTCGGCCTGTCGCCGACCAAAGTAACGCCAGATGAACTCAAGCTTTTGAGCGCCCGAATGTTGCACGAGACACCATTCGAAGCATTGGGCGGTCGCCTCGAAGTCGACCCGGGTCTTTGGGATGCGATCCGCCCAAATTTGAATAGGTTGTCTGACGCCGCCGATTGGATGGCTGTCGCGGAGGGCCCGGTTGAACCGGTTGTCGCCGATGAAGACCGGGATTTTGTGGCCCAAGCAATGGAGATGCTTCCACCTCAGCCGTGGGATGCCGAAAGCTGGAAAGCGTGGACCAGCGCAGTGAAAGAGGCAACGGGCCGTAAGGGAAAAGGGTTGTTTTTGCCTCTGCGCCGCGCCTTGACCGGTCGGGACCATGGGCCAGATATGGGCGCGTTTATGCCATACCTGAAACGCTAGAAGACCAATCCTTCCAGGTCGGGAAAATATCATCTCCCGCCGCAGTGGCTTCATAGACACCGCGGGCAATTGCTCGGCTCAGGCAGATCGCAACAGCGTGGCCCGCCATAGCATTCTCCGCCAGCCGGTTATCTGGTTGGCGCGTGCTGGTGGAGACCGCAAATACCAGATCGCCATCAGCCAGCGTATGTGATGGCGCCAATGCTCGCGCCATTCCATCCTGCGCCGCCGTGGCGACGCGTGTCAGTTCAGCCTGATCAAAAGCGATATCAGTCGCCACAATGGCAATGCTGGTATTCTGGTTCGCCTTAAGTGATGCAGTCTTTGTGCGGAATGTATCAGCAAGATCAGGTTTGTTAGGGCAGGGACCAAGCTCACCAAATTCATCGTCGACCTCCCAAGGTGCGGCCCAGAAATGAGGATGGCCGGGCACTGTGGCGCCGCCCAGTGCGTTCACCGCAACCAGCGCACCGACTATTCCGCCGTTTGGTAAGCGCAAGGATGCAGACCCCAAGCCACCTTTCAGGTTAGCCGTAGTTGCACCAACTCCGGCGCCGCTCGTGCCCAGCTCAAACGCCTCATCGACTGCACTTAAGGCCTCACGCCCGAGTTTGTTGTAAGGGTTTTTACCCCACGCTTTGTCGCCGCCATTCAGCAAATCAAACAAGATCGCACCTGGCACGATAGGTATGCGCGCTGGTCCGACAGCGTGGCCGCGGCCCGCTTCGGCAAGCGCATCCATTACGCCGCTACCTGCATCCAAGCCAAAGGCTGATCCACCTGCCAAGCACAACGCATCCACTTGTTGGACCATTTTGTCTGGCGCCAGCAGATCAGTTTCCCGCGTACCGGGTGCACCGCCCATCACATTGACGGCCGCAGTAAACGGCGCGTCTGCTGTAAGCACCGTCACACCAGTTTTGACTTTGTGATCCTCTGCGTTGCCAACCAGCAAGCCAGGTACATCGGTGATCAGGTTGCGTGGGCCCGCCTGCATCAGATGCAACGACCGCCATCAACTTCCATCGCCACACCGGTGACCATCGACGCTTCGTCAGAGGCGAGGAAGCAAGCGCAATTGCCCATATCTTCCGCTGTTGAAAACCGGCCCAATGGAATGGTCGCAAGGAACTTGGCTCGCATTTCCGGCGTGTCTTCGCCCATGAAACTAGACAGTAGCGGAGTTTCACCTGCTACAGGGCAAAGTGCATTCACCCGAATGCCTGCTGGCGCCAGTTCCACAGCCATTGCCTTGGTCGCCGTGATCACCCAACCTTTTGATGCATTATACCAGTTCAGCTTTGGGCGGGGACTAAGGCCAGCAGTCGAAGCGACGTTGATGATCGACCCGGTTCCTCGTGATTTCATGTGCGGCACAAAATGCCGGGCGGCGAGGTAGATGGATTTGCAGTTCACCGCCATAACGCGGTCGAACATGTCATCTTCGACATCTTCCATCAGCGTTGGCAGATGGGTAACGCCGGCGTTATTCACTATGATATCGACATGGCCAAAGGCCTCCATCGCTGTATCCATCATTGCCTTGACGCTGCCATTATCTGCGACATCGACTTCGCAGGGCGTTGCTGCATTACCAACCTCCGCTGCTTTCGCGCGGGCTTTGTCGCCTTGAATATCGGCGACCAGCACTTTGGCGCCTTCAGCGATGAACTTGTCAACGATGCCGCCGCCAAACCCTTGCGCACCACCTGTGATGATGGCCGTTTTACCTTCAAGTCTCATGTTGTTCTCCTACCCGTGATGCGCCGCGACGGTCTTTAGTGTTGAAAATCCGTAGAGCGCTTCAAAGCCCTTTTCGCGGCCATGGCCTGACAGGCCTGTGCCCCCGAAAGGCAACTCCACACCGCCGCCAGCGCCGTAATTGTTAAGAAATACCTGTCCAGCACGCAGCTTCTTGGCCATGCGCATCTGGCGGCCACCATCACGGCTCCACACACTGGCGACAAGGCCATAGTCAGTGCCGTTGGCGATGGTAGTGGCCTGATCTTCGTCATCAAATGGGACGACAACTTGCACCGGGCCGAAAATTTCATCCTGCGCCAACTTGTGGTCCGGCGTCGCGCCGGTCAGCAGGGTCGGGCGCACGTAATGGCCGCCGTCTGGTGCGTCATTGATGATCTGTCCGGCGCCAGCGACCTCAAGATCGCCCGCCATATTAAGGAACCCATCCACGATACCTTTCTGACGGGCCGAAATTAGCGGGCCAACATCCAGATCCTGCGGTGCAGGTCCGACGCGAAGCTCAACGTATCGCGCCGCCATCCGCGATACGACCTGATCGTGGATGCTGCGATGAACCAGGATGCGGGACGAGGCGGAGCATGTCTGGCCCGCATTCTGTATCCCAGCGTTCACCAGAAAGGGCAGCGCTTTGTCGATGTCGGCATCCTCGAAGACGACCTGAGGCGACTTGCCGCCTAGTTCCAGCGTCACAGGAACGATGTTTTCCGCGGCGGAAATCTGGATCAGTTTGCCGACGCCGACCGAGCCAGTGAAAGAAACATGTCGGATGCCCTTGTGCGAAGATAGCGCCGCGCCGGCCTCAGCCCCAAGACCCGGCACCACGTTGATCGCACCTGCTGGCAATCCTGCCTCTTCGGCCAAAGCTGCGAAGGCGAGGGCGGTCAGACACGCCTCTTCCGATGGTTTCAAAACGCATGCGTTACCCATCGCCAGCGATGCGCCGACAGAACGGCCAATGATTTGCATTGGATAGTTCCAGGGCACGATATGGCCTGTCACGCCATGCGGTTCTCGCAATGTATAGACGGTGTAACCATCGAGGTAAGGGATCGTCTCACCCATAACCTTGTCCGCCGCGCCACCATAGAATTCAAGATATCGCGCCAACGCCACCGCATCGGCCCGAGCTTGCTTAAGCGGCTTGCCGACATCGGCCGCTTCAATGGCCGCCAGATCGTCAGCGCGTTCCAGGACCATGCGGCCCATTTTCATCATGGCGCGGCCACGCTCCGCCGCTGTCCAGCGGCCCCAATCGCCCGCCAGCGCCGCCTCGGCGGCAGCGACGGCTTCATCGATATCAACATCCGTCCCACGCGCGATATCGCCGATTGTTCCGCCGGTGGAAGGGTTTTCCAGCGACAAAGTCTCACCGCTCGCGCAAGAGCGCCAAACGCCGCCGATCAGAATGTGACTGCTATCAAACCAAAGTTCAGGCGCGCCCATGTTATCCTCGCTCAGAATTCGGCGCATTAGACGGGTGAGGCGGCGACCTGTCCATCCTGACGCGCCGCAACCTCACCATTGAGCCATAGGTTTGCGAGCCCTAACCTCGGGATCGGGAATGTCCGTTCAATTTCCAAGAATGGTCGGAAGTCGCAGACCATGTTCTTCGGCGCAAGCAACCGCGTCCTCGTAGCCAGCATCGGCATGACGCCAGACACCAGAAGCCGGGTCGTTCCATAGCACGCGTTCCAACTTTCGATCAGCACCTTCTGTGCCGTCTGCTACGACCACCAGACCTGCATGCTGACTGAAGCCCATGCCAACGCCGCCACCATGATGAAGCGACACCCATGTTGCGCCTGATGCCGTTGAGATTAACGCATTCAACAGCGGCCAGTCCGACACGGCGTCAGAACCATCCTTCATTGCTTCAGTTTCGCGGTTAGGGGATGCAACTGAACCGGAATCGAGATGATCCCGCCCAATCACAACAGGCGCCTTCAGTTCGCCATTTCGCACCATTTCATTGAATGCGAGGCCTGCTTTGTGCCGATCTCCTAGACCGATCCAGCAGATCCGCGCTGGCAGGCCCTGAAAGGCGATCCGTTCGCTTGCCATGTCGAGCCACTGGTGCAAGTGCGTGTTATCTGGAAACAGCTCCTTCATCTTGGCGTCGGTTTTGTAGATATCTTCCGGATCGCCAGACAGCGCGCACCAACGGAATGGACCGATGCCTCGGCAAAACAAGGGGCGTATGTAGGCTGGAACGAAGCCTGGAAATGCGAAAGCGTTTTTCAAGCCTTCTTCCAGCGCGACCTGCCGGATGTTGTTGCCGTAATCCAGTGTTGGGACGCCGGCATTCCAAAAGTCGACCATCGCCTGAACGTGGACTTTCATTGATGCACGCGCCGCAGCCTCAACCGCTTTGGGATCAGTTTCGCGCTTTGCCCGAGCTTCGCCTAAGGACCAGCCCTGCGGCAGGTAACCGTTCAGTGGATCGTGAGCCGAAGTTTGATCCGTCACCATGTCGGGGCGCACGCCGCGTTTTATCAATTCGGGGAAAATGTCGGCCGCATTACCAAGCAAGCCAACAGATTTTGCCTCACCTGCCTTGGTCCAGCGATCAATCATCGCCAACGCCTCGTCCAGCGTTTCAGCTTTTTCGTCGAGATACTTGGTGCGCAGACGGAAATCGATGCTGTCCGGATTGCATTCTACAGCCAAACAACTCGCCCCGGCGAATACAGCCGCCAGCGGTTGCGCGCCGCCCATTCCGCCCAGGCCCGCCGTCAGTATCCATTTGCCGGTTAGGTCGCCGTCATAGTGCTGACGCCCAGCCTCAACAAATGTCTCGTATGTGCCCTGAACAATGCCCTGCGTGCCGATGTAGATCCACGACCCAGCGGTCATCTGACCGTACATCATCAGGCCCTTTTGATCGAGTTCATTGAAATGGTCCCAGTTCGCCCAATGAGGCACCAGGTTCGAGTTGGCGATCAGCACACGCGGTGCATCCTCGTGGGTGCGGATGACAGCAACAGGACGGCCCGACTGGACAATCAGCGTTTCGCTGTCTTCCAGCGTCTTCAGCGTTGCAACCATGCGGTCAAAGTCACCCCAGGACCGGGCTGCACGACCAATGCCGCCATATACAACCAGCTCATGCGGGTTTTCGGCCACATCGGGATGCAGGTTGTTCATCAACATCCGCATTGGCGCTTCGGTTTGCCAGGTTTTGCAATTCAGTTCTGGCCCTTCAGGCGCGCGGACTTCGCGGATGTTCTTGCGATCAAGCATGGCTTATCCCTTCGGTTTCATAGTGGTAATTGTGCGATTGCCGCTGTCACCGACCCAGATCAGCGTGTCGCTGTCGACCAGCACGTCATAGCAGGCCCAGCCGTTGGCAGACGGCCATTGGCTGCAATACCGATCGCCGCGTGCAGCCCAACTTCCATAGCTGTCGCGTCCGCGATCGGAATATGTCGTGGCCCCTCTGGCAGAGAATGTCTGACGTGTATCTTCGCCCAGCGCTACGATGGTAGGCAGCAGGGCCTCAATCTCTGCGTCGCTTAGTTTGCGTTCTTCGGCAGATAGAGAAGAGGTGAGCAGCAGCAGGACGAATGCAGTGCGAAACATGATCATTCCTGTAACAAGGCGGGCATTGTGACGCCTGTGGCCGCGACCAGTGACCGGTCAGCGATGAAACCAGCCGATGTTTCGAGGTCAGGCGCCAGATACCTGTCCTCACCCAACGGTTCGATCCTACGGCGCAAAGTGGCAAGCGCCGCCTGCAATGGACCGCTGGTTGTCAACGGCGCCCTATGTTCAACGCCTTGGGCCGCGCAAAGCAGCTCAATTCCAATAATGGCGCGTAGGTTTTTCGCCATCGGGATAAGCCGCCGCGCACCATGGGCCGCCATCGACACATGATCTTCCTGATTGGCTGATGTCGGGGTTGAGTCAGTGACGCAAGGATTTGCAAGGTGCTTGTTCTCGCTCATCAACGCGGCCGCTGTAACTTCGGCGATCATCAGGCCGGAATTCAGGCCAGGATTGGGCGTCAGAAATGGTGGCAGATCGAACGACAACGTTGGATCGACCATCAGCGCAATCCGCCGCTGCGAAATCGCCCCGATTTCGGACGCCGCTAAAGCAATCATGTCTGCGGCGAAGCCAACTGGTTCTGCATGGAAGTTGCCACCAGAGACGATGTCGCCTGTTTCTTCGAGGATCAAAGGGTTGTCCGTCGCAGCGTTGGCTTCGATCTCAAGCGTTTGCGCAGACTGTCGAAGTACGTCCATTGCGGCGCCAGTTACCTGCGGCTGGCAGCGAATGCAGTACGGGTCCTGCACGCGGCTGTCATCTTCGCGATGGCTGTCGCGAATGGCTGAGCCATCAAGCAGGGCGCGCATTGCCGCTGCAGCATGCATCTGGCCAGCATGACCCCGGATGGAATGGATGCCCGGTTGCAGTGGGGCGGTCGACCCCATGATAGCGTCAGTTGAAAGCGAAGAGACTACCAGCGCCGCCTCTGCAGCTCGCCATGCTTCGAACAAACCGGCCAAAGCGAAGGCTGTTGAGAATTGCGTGCCGTTTATCAGCGCTAGCCCTTCTTTTGGGCCAAGCTCAACCGGTGTCAGCCCTGCGGCTGCTAATGCAGCGCCACCGGCCATCCGCTTGCCATCAAATTCCGCCTCGCCTTCACCGATCATTGCTGCGGCCATATGGGCAAGTGGCGCAAGATCACCAGACGCGCCAACTGACCCCTGACAGGGCACAACTGGCGTGACCTGCTTGGCCAGCATTTCGGTCATCAACTCAATCACATCCCACCGAACGCCTGACGCGCCACGGCCAAGCGACAATAACTTCAGCGCCATCATAAGGCGTGTCATCCGGGCGGGGATCGGATCACCGACGCCGCTGCAATGGCTGAGGATCAAATTGCGTTGCAGTTGCGCTGTATCTTCGGGAGCAATCGTAACGCTGGCGAGTTTTCCAAACCCGGTGTTGACGCCGTAGACAGGCACGCCACCTGCAGCAGCCGTTGCGATCCGCACGGCGGCGGCTTCAACCGCCGGACGGCAAACAGGATCAAGTTTGGCGGCCTCATTTTCCCAATACATCGTTTCTAACTGCGACAGCGGCGTCGCGCCTGGTGTTAGAATGGTCATCAGACGCCTCCAAATATGCGGCGATGCAATGGATTGAACCCCATGCGATAGGCCAGCTCGCCCGGTCGCTTCACGTCCCAAATCGCAAGATCTGCTCGCATGCCAGGCGCAATAACGCCTCGGTCAGATAGACCCACCGCCTGCGCAGCTATTCGGGTCACTCCCGCCAGTGCTTCTTCTGGCGTCAGGCGAAACAATGTGCAGGCCATGTTCATCGTCAGCAGGATTGAGGTAAGTGGCGATGACCCCGGATTTGCATCTGTTGCGACAGCGATAGGAACACCCGCCGCTCTCAATGCCTCTATTGGTGGCTTTTGCGTTTCACGCAACGTGAAGAACGCCCCGGGTAGGATAACGGCCACGGTGCCAGCAGCGGCCATCGCCTCAACACCATTCTCCCCAAGGTATTCGAGGTGATCACATGACAATGCGCCGCGTGTTGCAGCCAATTTGGCGCCGCCCAGATTAGACAGCTGCTCAGCATGCAGCTTTATTGGTAAGTCAAGCTGACGAGCTGTATCAAACACTCTGGCGATCTGGGCGGGCGTAAAGGCGATGCCTTCGCAAAAGCCATCGACTGCGTCTGCAAGACCAGCCGCGTGCGCGGCGCGGAGGGCTGGAATGGCGACTTCGTCAATATAGTCGTCGTCGCGTCCCTTATATTCCGCAGGGGTGGCGTGAGCGCCAAGATAGGTTGTTTTCACATCAACCTGCCGGGTTTCGCCGACCCGTCGCGCGGCGCGAAGCATGTTCAGTTCGGTCTCTTCGTTCAGGCCATAGCCTGACTTGATTTCCAACGTCGTAACGCCTTCTGCAATCAGTGCATCCGCGCGGGGTAGGGCGCTGCCCAGCAGGTCATCAACAGAGGCTTGGCGCGTTGCGCCAACAGTTGAAACGATGCCACCACCTGCACGCGCCACCTCCTCATAGGTCGCACCTTCAAGGCGCATCTCAAATTCCCTGGCGCGATCCCCGCCATAGACAAGATGTGTGTGGCAATCGATCAAGCCGGGCGTCATCAATCGCCCGCCAAGATCAGTGATCGGCAGGTCAGGCGCGTCTTTTGCGTTTCCAACCCATTCGATTTGATCACCATCCAAAAGCACGGCGGCGTCAGTCATCATACCATAGGCCGCGCTGCCGGATTGCATCGTGGCGACATTCACGTTGGCGAGGAGAATTTTATCGGATGGCATCGAACGTTCCGTTATTGCGAAGCGAGTCACTTCGGTGTTAGATCATTATGTCTATACATAAAGGATGCGCCATGACAACGATATTTGCAGGCCGTGCCAGGCTGGAGGCTGGGTGGGCGGAAAATGTTCGTCTCAGCTTTGCCGAAGGTGAAATTTCAGATATCGAGAGGGACACAAAACTTGCGGCAGGTGATTTATCTGTCGACACGCTGCTTCCAGCGCTATCCAATTTGCACAGCCACAGTTTTCAGCGGGCAATGGCGGGAATGACTGAGCATCGCGCAACGGGGCGCGATAGTTTCTGGACATGGCGAACTTTGATGTATCGCTTCCTTGACCATATTAGCCCTGATCAAATTCAAGCGATTGCGGCGCTGACCTTCACGGAAATGCAGGAAGCGGGATATGCTGCGGTTGGTGAGTTCCACTATGTCCACCATCAGCCCGGCGGTGGCGCCTATGACGATATTGGTGAGTTATCCCATCAGATCGCAGCGGCGGCAGAGTCGACAGGCATTGGCCTGACACATCTGCCGGTATTCTATCGATATGGCGGCGCGGACAGAAAGCCACTTGCAGGTGGGGCCAAACGTTTTGGCAATGGTCCGGACGCTTTTCATAAGCTGATGGAAAGCGCGCGAACGGCGGTGAAAGCATTGCCTGCGGATGCGCGCGTCGGGGTTGCGCCGCATTCAATGCGTGCTGTCGCGCCAGAGGATCTGGCGATGCTTGGCGACTTTGACCCTGCCCGCATTCACATGCACATCGCCGAACAACCAAAAGAAGTTGAAGAGATCAGCGAATGGCTTGGCGCCCGACCGGTTGAATGGCTGCTGGCCAATCAGAACATCGACGACAAATGGTGCCTGATACATTGCACCCATATGACGCCAGCTGAGACTGAAAACCTGGCGAAGTCCGGCGCTGTTGCAGGCCTGTGCCCGATCACTGAATCGAACCTTGGGGATGGTATCTTTGAAGGTGTGGATTTCCTTGGCCATGGCGGCGCGTTTGGCGTTGGTTCAGACAGCAACATCCGCATTTCTGTGAATGAAGAACTGCGAACGATGGAATATTCCCAACGGCTGCGCGACATTTCTCGCAATGTGTTGGCCGATGGCGAAGGCTCGGTCGGAGAAAATCTTTATCTTAAGGCCGCAGCAGGTAGCGCGCAGGCGATGGCGCGGGATGCGGGCGCCATCCGCGTTGGCGCGCTGGCAGATCTTGTCGCCATCGACAGTTCATCTCCCGCGCTTGTCGGCTTGCGTGCGGATCAGTTGCTGGATGGATTTGTATTCGCCGCCGGCGAAGGCGTCGTCACTGATGTCTGGTCTGCCGGGCGGCACATGGTGCGGGGCGGTCGACACAAGTCCCGCGACAAGATCATCGCCACATACGCCAAGGCGGTGAAGGATCTGACGGACGCGATATGACGGCTGTTGACCGGACTGGATACCGGGATGTCCGTGAGGAGATCCTGCGCCGGATCAGGGTGAAGATCTGGACCCCCGGCGTGGTCATGCCCAACGAGACGGATCTGGCGGCGGAGCTGGGCTGCGCCCGGGCTACGGTAAATCGCGCCATGAGAGAATTGGCCGAAGAAGGTGTGCTTGAACGTAAGCGCAAGGCTGGAACCCGCGTCGCCGCAGCGCCGGTCAGGCGCGCCCAGCTGAAGATCCCGCTGGTTCGGGCAGAGGTTGAAGCAACCAGAGCAAAGTACGCCTACCAGCGGCTTGATCATCAGATATTGGCCGCGCCGGCCGATTTGAAACGATACATGAATGCGGGTGAAGTCGTTCGATTGTCCTGTCTGCATTTAGCCGATGATCGCCCATATCAGGTTGAGGATCGCTGGATTTCACTTCCAGGTGTGCCAGCGGCCCGGTCGGAAACCTTCAGTGACGTCAGTCCAAACGAATGGCTGGTCAAAGAGGTTCCCTTTACCGATGTTGAAGTGACATTCTCTGCTCAGACAGCAACCGATGAGATTGCCGGTCTGCTTGCCCAACCAAAGGCGGCCCCGGTCTTCGTCACTGAACGGGCGACTTGGGCGGAGGGGGCGTTCATTACGTTCGCCCGGCTTCACCATCCTCAGACCTACAGGATGACTGCACGGTACTAGGGAAGGGGCACAAGGATGTGGTCCACCAAAACCTTTCACATGTGAAAGCTGATCTAACTTATTGAAATCGTTGTGGTTGAAATGTGTTCGCCTTATTGCGTTCATGTTCTGATCTACTTGGGTACCCTGCCAATCAACCTCACGCGTTTTAATTGCCCCTTAGCAAAGTCCAAATGTGGGCAGTTGTAGCTTCAGTGAATATCGGCAAGATCTTCAGGTGTCGTTCCCGAAACAAAGGCACATGCCCAAATGATGCAGAACGCCGAAATCCTTCCTGCAACAGGCTGGTCAGCCGAAGCGCTTAGAGAGGCGATGCTGGATTCATTTTCTGACTATGCGATCCCCATGCAGCTGAGCCAGCCAGACTTTGACGCCATGATGCGTGAGCGCGGGCTAGACCTGCCAAGTTCCCGCGTTGCCTTAATTGATGGAACCGTCGCGGCGATCTCGTTGACTTCGGTCAGGGATGGTCAGGCCTATCTGATTTCCAGCGGTACGCGGCCTGCATATCGGTCCCGTGGATTGGCGCGGGCCATGACGGCAGGCAGTCTCGCATATCTGCGCGAAGTTGGCGCCCGATCGTTTCAGACCGAGGTTCTGCGCAATAACGAATTGGCGCTACCACTGTACCTGTCGCTTGGCATGACGAAACTTCGAAAGCTTGACTGCTATCGCATTACAGCGCCGGTCAATATGCCATCCATCGATCAAAGGGTTCAGAAGGTCGAATGGAAAGACATTGCGCCAGTTGTCGGACAGCTAAGGGATTGGCGCCCTTCTTGGAAGAACAGTGATGCCTCGATTGCTGCGATAGAAGACCAGTTTCTGTGTCTTGCGGCTTATGATGGATCCGATCTGTTGGGCTACATCATCGCGAATCCGGCGAATGGCGCTGTCTCTCAACTGGCGGTGCGTAGCGATGTCAGACGACAGGGCATCGGGATCGCCTTGCTAAAAGCCTTGCAATAGCAGGCGCCGGGAATTGCCCTTCGCTTTATCAATATCAGTCGCGAAGACACCGCTTTTCAACGTCTGATGATCCGCGCTGGCGCCGAAGTGACACTTGGACAGTTTGAGCTGTATATGCCGTTGTGACGTGCCGTTAGACTTGGCGCCGCCGCTGGCCCGTGTCTTCTTCTGAAAGGCAGGGAGAACGCATATGAGCAAGACGATCAGAATTGGTGGCGCGAGCGGTTTCTGGGGTGAAGCAGTGTCTTCGACGCCGCAACTATTGCAGGCCAATCTCGACTATCTGGTCTATGATTATCTGGCTGAAATCACTATGGCGATCCTGGCGCGTATGCGCGCCAAAGATCCTGAAAAAGGATACGCCACCGATTTCGTCACTGGTGCAATGGCCCCGAACCTGAAAGCCATCGCCAAGGCTGGCGTGAAAGTCATCTCAAACGCTGGCGGAGTAAACCCGTCGGCCTGTGCGGCGGCGTTACGGGCAGAGATTGAAAAACAAGGCCTATCGCTGAAGGTCGCCTGTATTGAAGGTGATGACCTGATGGGCCGGATCGACGATCTGGCGGCGCGTCAAATCCACGATATGTTTTCGGACGCCGCCTTTCCCGACCCGAAATCTGTCGGCAGTGTAAACGCATATGTCGGCGGTTTCCCGATTGCGCGGGCGTTGGCGCGTGGGGCTGATATTGTTGTCACAGGCCGCTGCGTTGACAGTGCGGTTACGCTGGGCGCCTGTATCCATGAATTCGGCTGGACTGAGGATATGCTGGACGAACTGTCCGGTGGATCGTTGGCCGGGCACATTATCGAATGTGGCCCCCAGGCGACCGGTGGCAATTTCACTGACTGGCGGCTGGTGGCCGACACGATTGCAGATATCGGCTATCCGATTGCAGAGATTGCAGAGAACGGTGATTTTGAGGTCTCAAAGCCCGAAGGCACAGGTGGCCTCGTCAGTGTTGGTACAGTGTCAGAACAGATGCTGTATGAGATCGGCGATCCGCAGGCCTATCGTTTGCCGGACGTCACCTGCGATTTTTCAGCTGCGAAAATCAAACAGATCGGCGATGATCTAGTCGCGGTCTCAGGGGCGAAAGGCTATCTGCCTTCGGCCACCTACAAGACCTGCCTGACCTTTCAGGATGGTTGGCGTATCGGCCATCTATTCGGGTTCTACGGTGAAGACGCTGAAGAAAAGGGTAAGCTGTTTGCCGAAGCCGCCTTCACCCGCGCGCGCCGCATTCTGAAGATGATGGGCGCGCCGGATTACACGGATGCCTCAATCGAAGTTATCGGCGCTGAAGACCAGTTCGGCGCCCGCCGTACCTCAGCCGCGTCCCGCGAGGTCGCGGTGAAGATCGCCGCCCGTCACATTGACCCACGCGCCGCAGGTTTGCTGCTGCGAGAGGCGACTGGCCTTGGCCTGTCCACACCGCCGGGCCTGACCGGTTTTGCAGGTGCGCGTCCAAAGCCATCACCGGTTATGGCGTTGTTTTCGTTCCTGTTTCCAAAAGAAGAGGTTGAAATCACCATCTCTGACGCTGACGGCGTCGAAAGGATGACAGGTGGCGGTGACGTCGTTCAAACCGCGCCTGTCCCACCTGCCGAACCTGTTGCGGATTTGAGTGGCGATATGGTTGAGGTCCCTTTGGTTGATCTTGCCTGGACACGCAGCGGCGATAAAGGCGACAGCGCCAATGTTGGCGTTATCGCGCGCAAAGCGGAATATCTGCCGTACATCTGGGCGGCGCTGGGTGAAGATACATTGCGCGAAGTTTACGGTCATTTCGCCAAGGGCCGGATAGAGCGGTTCCTGCTGCCTGGCGCTAACGCGATGAATGTATTGATGTGGGAAGCGCTGGGCGGCGGCGGTATCCGCAGCCTGCGTAATGATCCGCAAGGCAAGGGGTACGGGCAGTTGGCGCTGACTGCGCCAATCAAAATCCCATCGTCGCTGGTGGAGGGGTAAGATGACCTATCAGACAATTCTGACTGATGAAGACGACGGCTGGCTGACTATTCGCCTGAACCGCCCCGAAGTTCGCAACGCTCTGTCCGAAGAAATGGTTGTTGAACTTACCGCTGCACTGAAGGCGGCCGCCGCAGACCCGGAACTGCGCGGCGTGACCCTACGTGGTGAAGGACCTGTGTTCTGTGCGGGCGGTGACCTGAAAGGGTTTCAGTCGATCTTTCAGGCAGGTAACGATGTGAACGCTGTCGCCAAATCCAATGAAAGCGGCGGCGAATTGTTTACGTTAATTAACGAATTGCCAAAATTTGTTCTAATTTTGGTTCAGGGCGCGGCAATGGCTGGCGGTTTCGGCATGGTCTGCGCTGCAGACGCCGTTGCGGTCACAAAAGACGCCAAGTTCGCGCTGGCCGAAACGACGCTGGGCATCCCGCCGGCCCAGATAGCGCCCTTCGTTGCAGACCGTCTGGGGTTGCGCACCACACGCCGCCTGATGCTGTCCGCCGCCCGGTTTGACGGGGTAGAGGCCGAAAAACTGGGGCTTGCGGATTATGTCGCTGAAGACGTCGCCGGGCTGGATGCGGTCGAGGCTGAGGTCCGCAGGGGCGTCAAACGTTGTGCGCCAGGAGCCAATGCGATTACCAAGGACATCCTGTTGAAAACCCGAACACTTAGCGGCGCGGACATGCGGGCCTATGCTGGGCGCGGGTTCGCCACAGCGATGCTTAGCGAAGAGGGTCGTGAAGGCATAGCGTCGTTCATTGAAAAACGTAAACCACGCTGGAACGCCTGACAGCCTCTTGCTGAGCCGGTGAAATGATGTTCCGATTCCAAAAGTTAGGGGAGACTTAAGATGCAGCTGACATTGCTGGCGATTGATCAGGGTACGACCTCAAGCAGGGCGATACTGTTTGATAATGGGCTGAAACCCGTGGCCGTCAGCCAGCGTGAGTTTCCGCAGCATTTTCCAGCCTCTGGCTGGGTTGAGCATGACCCTGAAGATATCTGGTCCACCACCATTGAGACCTGCAAAGAGGCGATGGCGGGGCAGACGCCAGCCGCCATAGGTCTGACCAACCAGCGCGAAACAATTGTGGTCTGGGACAAGACGACCGGCGCCCCGGTTCACAACGCGATCGTCTGGCAGGACCGCCGGACGAGTGAGTTTTGCGCGGATTTGAAGGGGCAGGGGGCTGAGGCGGACGTGATCGCGCGGACTGGGCTGCTGCTCGATCCGTATTTTTCTGCCACCAAGCTGAAATGGGTCCTGGATCAGGGCGCGCGTGACCGAGTGGGCGATTTGCTTGCAGGAACCATCGACACTTATCTGATTTGGCGACTTACCGGCGGCAAGGTTCACGCAACTGACGCGACGAACGCGGCGCGCACGATGCTCTACAACATCCATGACGGCGCATGGGATGATGAGCTGCTGCGCCTGTTTGATATCCCCCGTTCGATCCTGCCAGAGGTTCGCGATAGCGCCGCTGAGTTCGGTGTAACCGACCCCTCAATCTTTGGCGCGGCCATCCCAATTCGCGGCGTTGCAGGCGATCAGCAAGCCGCGACGGTGGGGCAGGCGTGCTTTGAGCCGGGCATGATGAAGTCGACCTATGGCACAGGCTGCTTTGCGCTGATGAACACCGGCGCAGAAGCGGTCGCCTCAAAGAACCGTCTTTTGACGACCATTGCTTATCAGATTGGCGGCAAGCCGACCTACGCTTTGGAAGGATCGATCTTTATTGCGGGCGCCGTGGTGCAGTGGCTGCGCGATGGGGTCAAGATGGTCTCAACCGCGGCAGAAACGCAGGCGCTGGCTGAGGCTGCTGATCCGTCTGAGCAGATCTATTTCGTGCCCGCATTCACCGGCCTTGGGGCGCCGTACTGGAACGCTGACTGCCGCGGCGCGATCTTTGGTCTGACGCGCAACACAGGTCCGGCAGAGATCGCAAAAGCGGCGCTGGAAAGCGTTGTCTATCAGACGCAGGACCTGTTGCAGGCGATGCGCGGCGACTGGGGACAGGAAGGCCAGACTGTGCTTCGCGTTGATGGCGGCATGACTGCCAGCGAATGGACGATGCAACGCCTCGCCAGCCAACTTGGCGCGCCGATTGATCGCTCGGTTGTGACCGAGACAACCGCGCTTGGCGCTGCTTACCTTGCAGGCCTGCAATCTGGTATCTGCCCTGATCAGGCGACTTTCGCCAAGGATTGGGCGCTGGAGAAACGATTTGAGCCAACAGGAACGGATGACCAGCGCCGCCGCGACTTTGACGGCTGGCGCAGCGCCGTCGCCAAACTGCTTTCCTAATCGCCTCTAACCGCTGAACACAAAGGCCACCTCATGGATATCACCCCTTTCGCCGTCGAAATCTGGATGAATGAGTGGGAGACGAAGTGTGAGATGAACCTAGCCGAAACCTGCGTGCAAAGCCTTACAATTGATGAGCTTTTGACGCTGTCTGGTCAGAACGCAAACGATCTCAGCAGTCTTTTGGGCATGAAAATGACCTATGGCGATATCCGGGGGTCAGAACACCTACTGAACGCAATCGCGGCGCTTTATGAGAAACAGACATCTGACAATGTAATCGTCGCCCACGGCACCATTGGCGCTAACATGCTGGTCCACAAGGCGCTTGTCAGTGCAGGCGACAGGGTCGTCGCCATCGTGCCTACCTATCAACAGCACTATTCCATACCCACCAGTATTGGCGCGGATGTTCAACCTTTGCAGTTGAAGTGGGAAAATCGGTTTTTGCCCGACCTTGATGAGTTGCGCGATCTTGTGACGCCCGGAACACGAATGATCGCTATGAACAACCCCAACAACCCGACAGGCGCATTGATTGATCGCGATATGCTGGAAGAGATCGCAGATATCGCGCGGTCTGCAGGCGCTTATATCCTCTGCGATGAAGTCTATCGTGGAATTGATCAGGAAGGGCCGGGGGCGACAGCCTCGATTGCGGACATTTACGAAAAGGGCGTCTCAACCGCCAGCATGTCCAAGGCCTTTTCTCTTGCTGGCCTGCGGCTGGGGTGGGTGGCAGGGCCAGAAGATGTGATTGAGGCTGTTTCGGTCCATCGTGACTACGACACGATTTCAGTTGGCAAGATCGACGACCATTTTGCGACCATGGCGCTTGAGCATCGCGACAGGGTACTGGAACGCAGCAGGGCGATCACGCGGGGAAATCTTGCGCTTGTTGAAGTTTGGGTTGAGGCTGAGCCAAAGCTGACATGGGTCAAGCCCAAGTCCGGCACGACCACGCTAGTGAAATTCGATCTGCCCATGACATCTCGGGACCTGTGCGTTGGCCTGCTCAAAGACACCGGCGTAATGTTCACGCCTGGCGAAGCCTTTGGGATGGAGGGCTATTTCCGGATCGGTTTCGCCAACAAGCCCGCTGATATCAAAGATGGGTTGGCCCGGGTGTCTGAATGGCTGGCGGCGCGCTGAGATAGGTGAAACGTGGGCAGGGTTAGAACTTCCAAAGCCCTCTCCATCACTTATCTGGCCTTTCCCCGTATTGCGATTCAACCTATGCATGAATTGGCGCTTGCGAAATGCGTCGCCTCCAGCCACGTCACCCATCAAATCTCTGTCACGAAACGCAAACGGGCCAATTCAGGTTTGAACACTGGGCCATTACGCCGCAGTATCCGCCAAAGCAGAGTGGAGCGAAGTAGTTAGCTATGAAACCGACTGACACCGGCGATCCGGCCTATTTTCACAAGGTCGTGGATTGCCAGTGGGCGTGTCCGGCCCATACGCCAGTGCCCGAGTACATCCGTCTGATCGCTCAACGGCGATATACCGAAGCTTTCCTGATCAATTGGGAATCCAACGTCTTTCCCGGCGTCCTTGGTCGAACTTGCGACCGCCCGTGCGAACCGGCGTGCAGACGGGGCAGGGTGGAAGACAAGGCTGTCGCCATCTGCCGTTTGAAACGGGTCGCAGCGGATTACGCTGACGATGTCACGCATCTGATCCCCAAAGCACCCGAAGTCGGAAACGGCAAGCGTGTGTTGCTGATCGGGGCGGGACCAGCCTCACTTACTGTAGCGCGGGACCTGGTGCCGCTTGGCTATGACGTGACACTGATAGAGCGAACGCCAACGGGCGGCGGCCTGATGCGGTTTAATATCCCGTCATTCCGGCTGCCTGACAGTGTGCTGGACGAAGAAGTCGATCGCATTCTGAACATGGGCGTGAAGACACGGTTCGGTGAAGAGATCACCTCAATGAAAGCTGTACTGGACGAAGGCTGGGATTCAGTTTTCGTCGGCACCGGCGCACCGCGCGGTAAAGACCTGAAAGTGACCGGTCGGGAAGAGGCTGGCGAGAATATCGTCCTCGGCATCGACTTCCTGAAATCCGTAGCCTTCAAACACATCGACACCGTTGGCAAACGCGTGATCGTCATCGGTGGCGGTAACACTGCGATGGATTGCTGCCGCACGGCGCTTCGCATGGGTGCAGAGCAGGTGACGGTTACGGTCCGGTCCCCGAAAGCGGATATGAAAGCGTCGGAGTGGGAGATTGAAGATACGGAGCGGGAAGGCATCCCGATCCTCGACAATCACTCACCAAAAGAATTTGTGCACGAAAACGGCCGCCTGACCGCTGTCGTCTTTGAAAAGATGCGCGCTGAATACACCGACGGGCGGCGCAAGCTGATCCCGACGGGTGAGGAAGTCACGATTGAATGCGACGATGTGCTGATGGCCGTCGGGCAGGAAAACGCTTTCCCATGGATTGAGCGCGACCTTGGGATTGAGTTCAACGAATGGGACCAGCCAGAGGTCGACAAAGTCACCTTCATGTCCACCCGCCCTGGCGTTTTCTTCGGCGGTGATGCGGCCTGGGGGCCAGAGAATATCATCTGGGCCGTCGCACATGGCCATCAGGCGGCGATCTCAATCGATCTGCATTGTCAGGGCGAAAGCCTGATGAAGCGGCCCGACCCGCTGACCAATCTGATCAGCCAGAAGATGGGCATTCACGAATGGTCTTTTGACAACGACGTCTCGCTGCTCGACAGGCAACATGTGCCTCATGTCGACAATGCGGTCGCGCTGAAGGACCTGACTGTTGAGGTTGAGCTTGGCTACGACGAACGCCTCGCGCTGGAAGAGGCGCAGCGCTGCCTGAACTGCGATGTGCAGACAGTGTTTGAGGAAAAGCTGTGCATCGAGTGTGACGCATGCATGGATATCTGCCCGGTCGATTGCATCAACTTCGTCGAGAACGCTGAAGAAGATGAGCTTCGCCCCGTCCTTCGCGTGCCAGCCGAGAACAAACATCAGGCGCTTTATGTTTCAGACAATCTGAACACTGGACGTGTGATGGTGAAGGACGAAGACATGTGTTTGCACTGTTCACTTTGTGCGGAACGATGTCCGACCGGGGCATGGGATATGCAGAAGTTTATGTTCGTTGACGCAAAAACCCACTCTGGCCTGATTGAGGAGAAATCCGATGCAGCCTGATCGTATCTTCAACGACTTCGTTCTGAAATTCGCCAATGTGAATGGCTCAGGTTCAGCCTCGGCCAATCTTCTTTGCGCGAAAACGCTGTTTCGGATGGGCATTCCGGTGGCGGCGAAGAACATTTTTCCGTCGAACATTCAGGGCCTGCCAACGTGGTACGAAATTCGCGCCTCTGAAGAAGGGTATCTGGCCCGGCGCGAAGGCATCGACATCATGGTGGCGATGAACCCACAATCTTATGCGCAAGATGTCATGGAAGTGTCGCCCGGCGGCGCGCTGATCTATGACAGCAGCCGCGAGCGTGAGTTTGGCCGGGAAGACATTCAGGTCATCGGCATTCCTATCGCCCGGATGTGCGCCGATGAATGGTCGAACCCGCGCCAGCGTCAGCTGTTTAAGAACATGGTTTATCTTGGTGCGCTGATCCATCTGATCGACCTTGATGGCGACGCGATTGAAGCGTCACTTTCTGACCAGTTCAAAGGCAAGGAAAAGCTGATCGCGCCTAACGTCAAAGCCCTGCATATGGGCCGTGACTTTGTACTTGATGCGGGCTTTGAAAAGCTGCGGTTTGGTGCGCGCACGTCCGACAAGACTGACGGCAAGATCATGATCCAGGGGAATGAAGCGGCCGGGATCGGCTGCCTGTTCGCTGGCGCTACGGTCGCCTCATGGTATCCAATCACGCCGTCAACTTCGCTGGTTGAAGGTTTTGAGAAACACGCCGACAAATATCGCGTGAACGAAAACGGGCGCATGAATGCCGCTATTGTTCAGGCCGAGGATGAGCTTTCAGCGATCGGCATGGCGGTCGGCGCAGCGTGGAACGGCGCGCGGTCGTTCACCGCTACATCCGGACCTGGCATTTCATTGATGGCGGAGTTTATCGGCCTGGCGTATTTCGCTGAAATCCCGCTGGTTCTGTTCGATATTCAGCGCGGCGGTCCATCGACAGGCATGCCAACCCGCACGCAGCAATCCGACCTTTTGGCCTGTGCATACGCCAGCCATGGCGACACCGGCCATATCATGCTTCTTCCGGGTGATCCGAAAGAATGTTTTGAGATGGCGGCGGACGCCTTCGACGTGGCTGAACGCTACCAGACCACCGTCTTTGTCATGTCCGACCTTGATATCGGTATGAATGACTGGGTGGTGGATGAGCTGACATGGGACAAAGACCGCACCTTTGATCGCGGCAAGGTCATGAACGCAGAAATGCTGGAAACGATGGATTTCGCCCGCTATCGCGATGTCGATGGTGATGGCATTCCGTACCGCACTTATCCCGGCGAGCATCCTGAGAAGGGCAGCTATTTCACCCGTGGCACGTCTCACACCGACACTGGCGGGTACACCGAGGACGGGACGATCCACGCGGAAAACCTCAGCCGGATCAAACGCAAGATCCTTGGATCGGCTGAGCATTTGCCAAAGCCAATTGTGAACAACGCAGGGCCTGAAACTCGTCTTGGCATCATTAACTTCGGTTCCACCACTTTGGCGGTGGAAGAGGGGCAAAGCCAGCTGGCCAATGACAACCTTGCCTTTGATCATCTTCGCCTACGGGCCTTTCCCTTCGCCCAGGATGTGAAGGCGTTCTGCGAGGCCCACGACCATATCTTTGTCATTGAACAGAACCGCGACGCCCAGATGCGTCAACTTTTGATCATCGAAGGTGAGATTGCGCCCGAGAAACTTATCCCGATCAACAGCTGGGACGGCACGCCGCTGACCGCGAACTTCGTTCAGGACGAGATCCTGAAAAAACTGGCGCGCATTCCCGGCTACGAAGCTGTAATCGCCGACAAAATTCCTGCCGAATAGAGGCTGACATGACCCATATCGCCAAACCGCAGTTCCGGCATCCAAACGCCAAAACCAACTCTGTCGGCCTAACGCGCCGCGACTACGAAGGCGTGATTTCAACCCTTTGCGCGGGGTGTGGCCACGACAGTGTGACCGCCGCCATCGTCGAGGCCTGCTTTGAACTTGAGATCCCGGCCCATCGTGTCGCCAAGATGTCAGGCATTGGCTGTTCATCGAAAACCACCAACTATTTCCTGAACCGCAGCCACGGCTTCAACTCTGTCCATGGCCGGATGCCATCGGTCGCAACAGGCGCCAACCTCGCCAATTGTGAACTGTTGTATATGGGGATTTCCGGCGACGGCGATACAGCCTCAATCGGCATGGGGCAGTTCTGCCACGCCGTCCGGCGGCGGCTGAATATGACCTATATCTGCGAGAACAACGGCACCTACGGTCTGACGAAGGGCCAGTTTTCGGCCACCAATGACAAGATCAGCCAGAACCGGCGCGGCATCGACACGCCGTTCGATGCGATTGATCTCTGCAATCTGGCGATTGAGCTGGGGGCAGGGTTCGTTGCACGGGCGTTCTCTGGCGACAAGGCGCAGGTCGTGCCACTGATTAAAGCGGCGATGAACTATCATGGGTTCGCTTTCATCGACATCATCTCGCCTTGTGTGACGTTCAATAACCACGCCAAATCTACCAAGTCGTACGAATATGTGCGTGAGCACAACGCAGCCGTCGGCAGGCTGGATCTGGTTCCGAACCGCGCTGAGATCAAAGTGGATTATGAGCCGGGCACCATCGCCGAAGTGACAATGCACAACGGGTCCGAGGTTCTGCTGCGGAAGTTGGACAAGGATTATGATCCGACGGACGCAAAGACGGCTTTGCCGGTTCTGGACAAATACAAACGGCGCAATGAAGTGGCGACTGGCATCCTTTATTTCGATGACGCAGAGGTTGATTTGCACGACTTGATCAACACGTCGCACCGGCCGCTAAATTCGATCCCGATGGAAGAATTGTCGCCCGGCCAGGATGCCCTCGCAGCGATTAATGCGTCCAAACGGTAATCTGTCTTGCTAGGCCACGTTTGGTTTCGTTAGCTCTTTACCAGGTGTGCTGGTTTGACGGGCAGGGTAGACGTTAGCGTTTGATCCCGGACTTGATCCGGGATCCCGATGAAACGGAGCGCCGTCAGGGTCGAAACTTTGGACCAAGCCGGGGTCTGTGACGAGCGGAGACGGCCAGACAGGCTCCAATACATGGCGATCTTGGAGCACAGATTCCAATAACCTCATAGACAAAAGAAAACCCTCCCCCAGCTTGTCGCTGAGGGAGGGTTCTTTGTTTGCAGGTTTAGATGATCAGAAGAGGAAATCATCCTCTGTCAGATCAGCTATCGCAACGCCCTGCAGCAGGACCGATGCGTCGCCAAAGGCGACCAGTGAATCGCCACCCTGATCAGTGATGGTCAGGCCAGCGAAACTTTGCGCGCCGCTTCTGATTTCGATCATGTCAGTACCGCCAGTAAAGTCGGTTACTGTGTCATCGCCGGTGCCTGAATTGAAGACGAACAGATCACTGCCGTTTCCGCCGGTGATCTGGTCGTTGCCCTTACCGCCCATAATCGTGTCATCACCGCCATTGCCGTTCACTATGTCCTGACCGCCGCCGCCGCGTACAAGGTCATCACCTGCGCCACCGCGCAGATTGTCCTTGCCGCCGCCGCCGCCGCCGCGCAGAACGTCATCGCCAGTGCCGCCGTTCAGATTGTCTGCGCCGCCGCCGCCACGTACAAGGTCGGCATCGTCCCCGCCGCTCAAGTCGTCCCTCCCAGCACCGCCGACCACTGTGTCGTCGTCGCCGCAAGCGGAAACTGTATCAGCGCCGCCGCCGCCATTCAGGACGTCGGCTTGTGCGCCGCCTACCAGCATGCCGTCGCCATTGCCGTCCACGAAGGACAACGTTCCGCCGTCCAGAACGACAACGGATCCCTGGATCGCATTGTTGCTTAGATCGATGGATCCGCCGACGACCAACAACAGGGCGTCGCCCTGACCTGCCGTGCCATCTGCATCATTCGCGGTGAAGGTGGAGTTTGAGACTGTGACAGCGCCGCCGTTGTTAAAGACGCCGCCGCCGCCCTGATCCAATGCTGGGCCAGAAGCCGTGTTGCCAAGGATATCAGTTCCATCAATCGTCAGCGTGCCTGTGGCGGAATTCCAAAGGCCGCCCCCTTCTTCAGAGGCCGTGTTGCCGGAGAATGAGCCACCAGTCACACTGGTGGTCGCTGCCGCAGTAACGTGCAGGCCGCCGCCATTGCCCGGGCTTGCGCCTGTGCTGTTGCCAGTGAAGTCCGACCCGGCGATGGCTGTCATGCCAGCAATAATCTCAATCCCGCCACCGGCGCGGATCGCGTCATTGTCGGACACGGTGCTGTCAGTGATGTTGACCGCGCCATCTACTGTCAGGATGCCGCCGCCCGAACCTTTTGCACCACCGGCAGAGTTGCCTGAGATCAGCGCATTCGAGACGTTCAGCGTACCACCATTGTTGAAGACGCCGCCGCCGCCCTGATCCGATCCTGGGCCGTCGGCGTTATTGCCGTCGATCACCACATCATCAATGGTCATTGTGCCGGTTGCGGAGTTCCAGAGGGCGCCGCCTTCTTCAGCTGCGTCGTTATTTGTGAACGTGCCGCCAGAAACATCGGTGATCGCGTCGCCGGTGATGTGCACTGCGCCGCCATTGCCAGGACCATTGCCGGCAGGTCCGTAGTTTGTCGAACCAGTGAAGTTACCGTCAAAATCGTTGTCAGTCAGTTCGACTTCGCCGGTTACTATCTCAATCGCGCCGCCAGCGCGGTTCGCGGCGTTGACATCGAAGTCGCTGTTCGAAATGTCCGCCTCGCCGTCAGCAATAAAGATTGCGCCGCCAGACCCGGATGCGCCTTGCGCCTCGTTCAGGTCGAAAGCGCTGTCGGTAACGGTTAATTCACCGCCTGCACTAAAGATTGCACCGCCGCCTTCTGCGGCCGTCGCACCAGTTGCGGTGTTCTGAAAGAATGTTGAATTGTTAACTGTGATATCTGCGTCTGCGCCAGAATAGATCGCGGCGCCGGATGTTGCGTTACCCTGTATTAAGTCCAGCGCATCAAATGTGACATCACCATTTGTGACGTCGAATAGACCTGTCAGCTCATTCCCGCTGATCGTGATATCGCCGCCCTGATTGTCGTCACTACCAACGCTATCACCATCGATGATCAGATCATCGGTGATCGTCAGTGCGCCAAGCATGGCATCAAGCGTAATCGTGCCATCTACAGAAAACTCAATACAAAACTCACCAACTGTACCATTCGCCAGATCGATCGCTTCTCGCAGTGATGTGACGCCATCCATCGCGTCAACAACGTCATTTAGGGTATCTACGACGATTGTGTTGGGTGCGGTCATTGGGCTTCTCCCGGTTTCATTTTTGTTAGGCGCAGCTCTTCGGCTGTCGCTCACGGCGGCGTGATAATTCACCCTTGGTCAAATGAATCTCAAATACGACCCGATTCGCGTGCCGGATGAGTGACGTAAGGAAAGGCTATGCGATTTTGCGCATCAAGACTCTTGGGCCGGGACTGGGGCAGGGGACGGATGAATAGAGTCCATAGTTAAGCGCCTGCGATTATATCGGTTTAGTTACAATGGTTTGAATGTTGGACGCTCTGGCCAGCGCAAGATTTTGTAGTGCAAACAGGTGAGTTCCGTCCGGCGTGCTAATGTGTCCGACGTTATGCCTATTCGGTCTATAGCGTTCTACCTTAGGGCGTCTGCTAACCGATTTCTGCCTGACCAAAGGCAATATAGCCCCGGCCCGAATGCGTTGAGTTGGCTGCAATTTTCAAAGCGACGGCACCCAGGCTCAGTTCTCCATCTACCAGTTGTTCCAAAAGGAAGCTTGATACGATTGAGCGGGCAGGGCGCGCTATATTTCAAATGGGGGTATCTGTTTTGATTAATCTTAGCGTTGAAACCGGCATCAAGCGCCTATGTTTCGTTAGGTAACGGACAATAGATTCGACATATAATAAGCATGCTCATAATATGTTAGCATGTCATCAACCTTGGACCCCGATGTAAATGTTGGATTTCTAATCCACGATGTGTCCCGAATGATGCGCGCCTGGTTTGATGAGCGTGCGCAGGAATTGGGGCTGACGCGGGCGCAATGGCGGGTGTTGGTTCATCTTGCGGGTCGAGAGGGATTAAATCAGTCCTCTCTGGCTGAGATCCTTGAACTCGATACCGTCACCCTAGGCCGTCACATAGACCGTTTAGAACGCGATGGTTGGCTTGAGCGGCGTTCAGACCCGACGGACCGTCGGGCGTGGTGTCTGTATCTTACACCAGCAAGCCGCCCGACCTTGAAGAAGATGGAGGCAGTCGCCTTTGATACCATCACAGTCGCGATGCGGGATGTTGATGATGAAGAGCGCGCGCGGTTCATGAACACCCTTCTGCAAATCAAATCCAATCTCACCGCCGTGGAAGTAGAGGCTTAGCTGATGCTGGGCGCCCTTCGCAGATCGTTCATGTGGGTGATGCGGAAAACGCTGCTGGTGTTTGGCCCTGTCGTCGTGATGCTGGCGGGGCTGTATTTCTATGTCAGTTCTGGTCGGTATGTGACGACCGAAAACGCTTATGTAAAGGCCGACCTGATCATCGTCGCGCCAGAAATCTCGGGCAGGGTGACTGACGTTCTGATCGCCGACAATCAGCTGATTTCACCCGGAGATGTACTGTTCCGCATTGACCCCGAAAGGTTTGAGGCTGAGCGTGCGCGCCGCGCCGCCCAACTTGCAAGCGCCCGTCAGAACGTTGCGAAAATGAAAGCGCGACACCGAACCCGCAACGCCGAATTTGAAGCAGCCAAGGTCGAAGCTGAGTTTGAACGCGATGAACTTAGCCGTTCAGAACAACTTCGACAGAACGGCACGATTTCGGAATTCCGCCTGTTGGACGTGCGCCGCGAAAGTGATCGTGCTGCAAATCGCATCGCTGTGATGACTGAGCAGATGGCCGAAAGCCTTGTTGAACTGGGCGGCGACCCGGACATGCCGACAGACCTTCATCCCGATGTAATGCAGGCATTGGCGGAATTGCGTCAGGCCGAACTTGACCTCGATGCGACAACCGTGCGCGCGCGATCCCATGCTGTCGCCGCGAATGTCCGTCTTCAACCCGGTGAGTATGTTGAGGCCGGCGATCCTGTTCTGAGCCTGGTCGGGACAGAGGCTGTCTGGGTCATCGCCAACCTTAAAGAAACAGACCTGACCCATCTGAAAGTAGGCCAAACCGCCGAATTGGAGGTCGACGCTTATCCGGGTGTCATCTGGCAGGCGGTATTGACGTCGCTTTCGCCAGCCACCGGGGCGGAATATGCGTTACTGCCGGCGCAGAATGCTTCAGGAAACTGGGTGAAAGTCGTACAGCGTGTGGCTGTTCGTCTGGATGTGGAACCGCAGGGCGACGCCCCAGAACTTCGTGCGGGGATGAGCGTCGCTGTCAGCATTGATACCGGGTTCGAGCGGCCTTTGCCTGATGCCTTGACCAAAGCTCGCGCCATGATACCGGCGGCAGATCAGCCTTGACCGGGGCTGCAGCCCCGCCGGGTGAAACCGGCGAAACCATGTTTTCCAAAGCGATGCTCCTGCTGACAGTCACTTTCGTGACCATGCTTTATGCAATGACAGTGACCATCGCGAATGTATCATTGCCGCAAATGCAAGGGTCGCTTTCGACCACGCCTGATCAGATCGCCTGGATCGTCACGTTCAACATCGTCGCCACTGCAATCGTAACGCCGATCGCTGGCTGGCTGGCAAATCGGTTCGGGCGGCGGCGGCTGATGATCTGGGCCATTATCGGCTTTGGCGTGGCGTCAGTGCTTTGTGGTCTGGCCACGTCAGTTTCAGAACTGGTGCTGTACAGGATTGCACAAGGCGCATTTGGCGCGCCTTTGGTGCCGCTCAGCCAGGCCATCGTGATCGAGACCTTCGATGAGAAAGAGCGCACCCGCGCTATGTCGATTTGGGGTACCGGCGTCATCATGGGGCCGATTATTGCGCCTGCGATCGGAGGCGCGCTCAGCGAGGCCTATAACTGGCGCTATGTGTTTTTCATGCTTGTGCCGTTCACTACGCTGGCCCTGGTCGGGACGATGGCGTTTATCAAAAAGCGCGAAGCCAATGCGCAATCGGAACAGGTTAAGCTGGACTGGACAGCCTTTGCAGCGTTGGCCGTCACGATTACAGCGCTGCAGGTCATGCTGGACCGCGGCGAACGGGCAGGGTGGTTGGAAAGCCCTGAGATCCTGATCTACTTAGGCGCGGTAATCGCTGGACTGTGGGTTTTCATTGTACGGAACTTTCAGTCTGACCGCCCATTCCTGAACCCGGCGCTGCTGGGAGATCGAAACTTT
>CALKOT010000021.1 GCA_938092015.1 uncultured Paracoccaceae bacterium | reverse complement strand
GGATGTCCCCCGGTCGGCGCATAGTATCTGGCTGACATGTGCTTCCTCGATGCAGTTCCTTCGTTTCAATATGAGAGCGGCTCAGGCCCGGCGCCACCCGGATTGTTCCGACAGCACCTTCTGTGAATTTTTGACAATCTTTCCGGCGGTCTCGGAAATGCAAAATAATGGTGGCCAGAGTTGCGGTTCGATCGTCACCAACTTGAAAGTGAGATCAGAGGCAGACGATAGGCGCTGGCTTGGTTTGAATTGATTGTCTTAGCCCAAGAAAAAAGGCCCGGCGTTTAGACCGGACCTTTGAATTGGTATTCGCGGAAGATCAGTTCGGCAGAACGCCGTCGATACCTTCAACGTAGAAGTTCATACCCAGAAGATCGCCGAGGGGTGCAGTTTCACCCTCAGCCAACCAGGGTGATCCGTCCTGCTTGTTGATCGGCCCGGTGAACGGGTGGATCTTGCCCAGCATGATGCCGAGGCGGGCGTATTCAGCCAGCGCAACGACGTCTTTTGGCAGGTTCTCGTTGTAGTCAGCGAATGCAACCATGCCTTCTTCGATGCCGTGGAACGTGTCGGTTGAGGTCCAGCTACCATCCATCACCGCTGCGGTCCGGGCAATGTAGTAGGGCGCCCAATCGTCAATGATCGACGTCATCTGTGCGGTTGGACCAAAGGCGATCATGTTAGATGCCTGACCGAAGGCTTTGATGCCTTTTTCTTCAGCAATCGTCATCGGCGCGGCAGAGTCAGTGTGCTGCATGATGATGTCTGCGCCTTGCTCGATCAGAGCAGAGGCAGCGTCAGCTTCTTTGCCTGGGTCGAACCATGTGTTCACCCAGATGATTTTGAACTTAACGTCCGGGTTTACCGATTTGGCGGCGAGATATGCGGAGTTGATGCCACGAACGACTTCCGGGATCGGGAAGGATGCGATGTAGCCGATGGTGTTCGACTGGGTCATCTTGCCTGCGATCAGACCGATAACATGGCGGCCTTCATAAAAGCGGGCTGAATATGTTGAGACATTGTCAGCGCGCTTGAAGCCTGTCGCATGCTCGAACTTCACATCCGGGAACTGTTTGGCCACTTTTATCGTCGGGTTCATGTACCCGAACGACGTAGTGAAGATCAGGTTATGGCCGGATGACGCCATCTGGCGAATGACACGCTCTGCGTCAGGGCCTTCGGCTACGTTTTCAACGAAGGTCGTTTCAACTTTGTCGCCGAAATGTTTTTCGATCGCCTTGCGGCCAAGATCATGTTCGTGGGTCCAGCCGAAGTCGCCCGTAGGGCCAACATAGACAAAACCAACTTTGGTTTTAGCGTGCGAGGCGGCGATCGCGCCACCAGCGCTGAACGCCAACCCCACTGCGGCGAGACCTGCCGCTACGGTCTTCAGGAAATTCATCTTTCTCTCCTCTACAGATCGCCGCCCAACCTAAGAACCCCCTCAGGGTCAGGACGACGCAAAGAACGGTTTGCCGAGACAACCGGGCGCATTCAGCCGCGCCCGCGTCTTATCGGCCGATATCAGAACCAGCACAATGATCGTGACAATGTATGGCGTCATGGACAAGTACTGACTTTGCACTGCGACGCCAAGCGCCTGCAAATTCAACTGCAGGATAGTCACGCCGCCAAAGACATAGGCCCCAAGTAGCGCGCGCCATGGTTTCCAGGCGGCAAAGACGACAATGGCGAGGGCAATCCAGCCTCGGCCTGCAGTCATTCCTTCAACCCAAAGCGGCGTCGCGAGAACGGAAAGGTAGGCACCGCCTAGTCCAGCCATAGCGCCACCAAAGAGAATCGCTGCAACGCGGGTTTGACGCACATTGTAGCCGATGGAATGGGCTGCATCGTGATTCTCGCCAACCGCCCGTAGGTTCAAGCCGGGTCGTGTGCGGGTCAGAAACCACCAGACGCCAATAGTGGCGAGGATGCTGAGGTAGATCATAGGGTCGTGGCCGAACAATAGTGGCCCGACGATAGGCAGGTCACTGAGGCCTGCAATATCCAGCTTTGCGGCGACATCCAGTGTTTTGCCTGCGTATGTCTGTCCCAGCAGCGATGCGATGCCGAGGCCAAACATTGTCAGCGCCAGCCCCGTCGCGACCTGATTGGACAATAGGTACTGCGTCATGATGGCGAAAACCGCAGCCAGCGCCATGCCTGCCGCCGCGCCTGCAAGGATGGCGAGGACAAGGCTTTCAGTCTCTAACGCTGTGGCGAAGCCGCCAATGGCGCCGACGATCATCATGCCTTCAACGCCTAGGTTCAGGACGCCGGACTTCTCAACGACGAGTTCGCCAAGCGCCGCAAAAAGCAAAGGCGTCGCCGCGATGATCAGGCTGACGAGGATAGCAACAGGATTGAGAGAGCTGAAATCCATCACGCGACCCTCCGGCTTAGGCGAACGCGGTAGTTCACGAGGATATCCATACCCAGAAGAAAGAACAGAAGCATGCCCTGAAACACGTTGATGGCGGCGGCGGGCAGGTTCATGCCGATCTGCGCGGCTTCGCCCCCAATGTAAGTTAGGGCCATCACGGCGCCAGCGAATAGGATGCCGATCGGGTGGAGGCGGCCCAGAAAGGCGACGATTATCGCCGTAAAGCCGTAACCGACGGGTAGCGAGGGCACCAACTGGCCTACAGGCCCAGAGGTTTCGAACATGCCAGCCAACCCGGCAAGCGCGCCAGAAATACCAAGGCACATTGCGATCAGGCGCCCTTGGCTGAACCCGGCGAACTTGGCCGCCCGCGGCGCCTGTCCGAACAGCTTGATTTGATAGCCAAACATATGGCGCTGCAAAAGAACGTAGCCGATGACGACGGCGCCAAGCGCCACAAGAACGCCGACATGCGCGCGCGTGCCAGAGATCAGCAAAGGCAGGATGGCGCTGTCGTGAAAGAGGCGGCTTTCCGGGAAGTTGAAACCGTCAGGATCACGCAACGGCCCGCTGACCATAGCGCTGAGCAGCAGCTCGGCGACGTAGACGAGCATCAGCGAAACGAGGATTTCATTGGCGTTGAATTTGATTTTCAGAACCGCTGGAATCATTGCCCAGGCGAATCCGCCTGCCGCGCCAGCGACCGCCATAAGCGGCAAAAGCCACAGACCTGGCACATCGTAGAACGCCAACCCCATCGCGCCACCACAAAGGCCGCCAATGATGAACTGGCCTTCAGCACCAATATTCCAGACGCCAGCGCGGAACCCAAGGCTGAGTCCCATGGCGATCAGAACCAGAGGCGTGCCTTTGACCAGCAACTCAGAGCGGGAGTAAGGGTCAAAAAAAGGCTGAACAAAGATCAGTCGGATCGTTTCAATCGGGTCATAGCCGAGTTGTCTGAATAGCAGCATGCCGGCAAGCATCGTCATGACCACGGCGAGGATCGGCGTCAGCCAGACCATGACTTTCGATGGCTCTTTCCTGAGCTCAAGCCTCAACATAGCTGACCTCTTCGACATTTGCGTTGGATTGACCACCCATCAGAACGCCAATCTGTTCGATGGTCATATCGCCGACAGGCACTGGAAATGACACACGCCCGTCTGCGATAACCGAGAACAGGGTTGAAATCTCCATCAGCTCATCAAGGTCTTGGCTGATGACCATGACGGCGGCGCCTGCTTTGGCCATGTCGCGGATGGCGCCGCGGATAATCTCCGCCGCGCCGGCATCCACACCCCAAGTGGGCTGGCTGACAATGAACACATCTGGTTTTTGCACGATTTCGCGCCCAACGACGAATTTCTGCAAATTGCCGCCTGATAGGGATTTCGCCGCAGCATCGACGGACGGCGTCTTGACGCCAAACCGTTCGACAACGGCACGCGCAAAATCGGCGGATGCGCGTCGTTTGATGAAACCGGAACTGGTCAGGCTTGCCCGCACCCGTGCGGTCAGAACCGTATTGTCTGTCAGCGACAGATCTGGCGCAGCTGCGTGCCCTAACCTTTCTTCAGGTGAGGCGCAGACGCCAAGCGCCCGGCGTTGATTCGGACCAAGATGGCCAATGGGCTGACCATTCAGATTGATGCCGCCAGACGGAACGCGGGTTTCGCCGGACAGAACATCCAGCAGTTCATCCTGCCCGTTGCCTGCCACGCCGCCGATCCCAAGGATGTCGCCTGCGCGCAAATCAATGTTCAACTCGTGCAGGTCCACGCCAAACTGTTCGTCACTAGCGACGCTCAGCCTCTCCATCGTCAGGCGGGATGCGCCATGGGACCAGTCGACTGGCTGCGGCGCAGCCAGTTCCCGCCCGATCATCATCTCAGCCAGGCTTTTCGCTGTTTCCTGTCGCGGGTCGCAGGTTGAGATCAGTTTTCCGCCCCGCAGAATTGTTGCAGCCTGACACAGCGAACGAATCTCATCTAGTTTGTGACTGATGTAGAGAATCGCAACGCCTTCATCCGACAGTTTCCTGAGCGTGCCGAACAGCGTTTCGACCTCTTGTGGGGTCAAAACCGATGTCGGTTCATCCATGATCAGAAGCTGTGGGTTCTGCAGAAGGCTGCGGACAATTTCGATACGCTGACGTTCGCCAACCGAAAGATCGCCAACCAGACGGGTCGGATCGAGAGGCAGGCCGTATGC
>CALKOT010000020.1 GCA_938092015.1 uncultured Paracoccaceae bacterium | reverse complement strand
GCTTACCAGCCTGCGCGAACGCTTGATCAAGACAGGTGCACGCCTTGTTCGCCATGGGCGATACGCCATTTTCCAGATGGCCGCCGCCGCTCTGCCTCGGAAAGTGTTCGCGGGCGTGCTTGATCTGATCAATGGCCTGCGCGACCCACCAGTCAGCGCGGTTCCAGCATGAACGTCACCGCAACCCGATATGGTCACCGCCGCTTCGGTGGAAGCAAAAGTGCGTCTGAACTTCCGATCAGCATCTCGGAAACAGCCGTCGAAGCGTCAAATCACTGCTCCGTGCCGACGAAATCGCTTATGCAGGCGTTCGACGCTAGCCGCTCCTTCTTGATCTCGCCGCGATACCGCGCCTATGATCAAGACGGAAGGTTAAATGGGAAATCCACACTAACTATAGGGGCGGACCAATTCAAAGGGGGAGGCTCAATCAGGCTGATGATCCTGAAGCAGTGGACAAGGCGTATCGCTTGGCGAGCCGTTTGCGCGATAGTGAATATCCACATTACCGGGACACCTATGGCTGGACCCGGTATCTGCGCGGTGAATACAATGAGGCCCTCACCTATATCGAACCGGTGCTGGAAACCCTGCCGCTGAACGCTTGGGTGCACTACCACCTTGGTAAGGTCTACCTCGCCCTCGAACGCCCGAAAGATGCGCAAAAACACCTGCAAAATGCTGTGGATCTGAGCAAGGAAGAAGAAGCCTTTCCTCCAACAGAAGAGATCCAAACAATCCTGCAACAGCTGAAAGACAGCTAGGGCGCAGCCAATTCAACGGGCCGGGCGCAAATACGCGCGGTCCGCTTTGCGCTTGATGCGATCCGGGCGCTGTGCCAATCAGCCCTCGTCAAGCAGGTGATAGTTTAAGAAACGGGCGCAAGATGCGAATAATGATCGACGGGATGAACCTTGCGCTAGAGCAGGGAACAGGCGTCGCAACCTATTCGAAAAACCTCAGCTATTGCTTGCGTCGAAAGGGGCACGACGTCACGGCGCTCTATGGCAAGCCGATGCGCGCATATGAAGATGAATTGCTGCGCGAAGCGATGTTCTTCGACATCTACCCAGATCGGCGGTCACGAACAGAAGAGACTATTCTGGATTTCATCTGCGCTTTCCTGCCGGGTACCGCCGCCAAGATCCCGACAACAGATAAGGTTCTGAAAAACCACATCGAAAATACACTGCCTGATGTGGATAAGTATCTAAACTTTAACCGGCTTTTCAAAATCTCTGAGATGCGGACATGGATGCATCGCGGAGTCATGAACATCAAATTGCCAGAGCCTGTCGATATCGCCCATTGGACCTATCCACTGCCGATCCGGATCGAAGGGGCCAAGAATATCTACACACTGCATGATCTGGTGCCGTTGAAATTGCCCTATACGACAATGGATTCGAAATCTGCCTACTATCGGACGCTGCAAAATCTGGCAAAAACGGCGGACCACTTTGTCACCGTCTCTGAGACATCAAAGAACGACATCATTGAGATTCTTGGCGCCGACGAAAGTTTCGTTACCAATACGTATCAAAGCGTCCGCATCCCGCAGAGCATGCTGGATGACTCACTTGAGCAAGTTCAAATCAATCTAGACGCAATGAATGTCGGCGCTGACCTCGGCCCCGGCGGTTTCTACCTGTTTGTAGGCGCGATTGAGCCCAAAAAGAACCTCAAGCGGGTCGTTGAGGCGTACCTGCAATCAGGTTGCAAACTGCCCTTTATCGTCGTTGGACGCCAAGCCTGGCAGTACAAAGAGGTGATGAGCCTGATAGAGCGTTCCAACGATATCTTCTACCTCGACTATCTGCCTTTCAATCAACTGGTCACCTTGATCCGCACTGCCCGGGGTGTGTTTTTCCCATCGCTCTACGAAGGATTTGGCCTGCCGGTTCTCGAGGCGTTTATCTGTGGCGCGCCTGTAGTGACGGCCGATGCTTCTTCCACCCGGGAAATCGCTGGCGATGCAGCAATGCTGGTTGATCCGTACGACATTCGCCAGATCCGCGATGCGTTCCGGAAACTGGAAGAAAAAGACAATGACCAAATGCGGTTTGAAATGACCGAACGAGGGCGCGCACAGGCCAAACGGTTTACCGAAGACGTGATCGCAAACAATCTTGATGCGATGTACCAACGGGTGTTGGCGGGCTAGGCAACCAAGTACTGAAAGGCGAGGCCAATGAAAAAAATCCTGCTAACGGGCGCTGCGGGGGCGCTAGGGTCCCGCCTTCGTGCGCCAATGGCCGCTATGGCTGACGAACTGGTTTCGACTGATCTGGCTGCATCAGTCAACGATCTGGCGGCGAACGAAAGCTATCGCCAGGCCGACCTGGCCGATCTTGCCCTTGTTCGCGAGATGGCCGAAGGCGCTGAGATGATCGTGCATTTCGGCGCAATCCCGGATGAAGCGCCCTTTGATGATATTCTTAAGAATAACATCGTCCCAGCCTACAATATCTGGCAGGCGGCGGCGGACCACGGCGTGCGACGGGTGGTCTATGCAAGTTCAATCCACGCTGTAGGGATGCACCCGAAAACAGATGTGATTGGCGCCGACTGCGCCCATCGTCCAGATGGATTCTACGGTCTCGCCAAATGTTTCGCCGAAGATGTTGCGCGGATGTATTGGGACAAAGAGGGGGTTGAGGCTGTGTGCCTGCGCATCCTTTCATGTACCGAGCCTGTGAAAAACACGCGTGCGGTTGGATCCTGGCTGTCCTACCGCGACATGGTCCATCTGGTTGAACGGTCGGTGTCAACGCCCGTCACTGGTTTTCTGGTAGCCTACGGCGTGTCCAACAATGACCGGTCCCCTGTCGACAACAGCGCCGCCGCCATGCTGGGCTATCGCCCGCAAGATAATGCGGAAGAGTTCGCCAAAGACCTGTTTGCAAGCGCACCAACACCTGATCCGTCCGATCCCGCGCAAATGACCCATGGCGGACCTTTCGCCAGCGTTGAATTGGGCGTCAGTGGCGTCTCAATGCTAAAGAAGATGGGTTGAGTTCCGTGCAGGACTTAGTCCTGCGGTAACGCTCACCAATTTCATCGCCGCCAAGGTAACCCAGGGCGGCGCTTTTCGGTATTTCCAAGATTGCCCCCGTATCGCCGCACCAGCGCAGCAGCCCACCTGAGCACTACAGCTCAGTTGGTTTCGACGTCCGTTCCGCGCCCGTCCCAGCTTTCCTTCTTGCGGTAGATCGTTGATGGGCTGACACGCAGGGACCTGGCCGCCTTTGGCGCACTGCCAAAGTGTTTGATGGCGGCATCAATAATCAAACGTTCAATTTCAACTATCGGTAAACGGCAAAGAATTTCGGCGGCGCCCTCTTCCGAGTTCTGACTATGTGTCTCACTGCTCAAGGCATTGGTCGGATCAGGCGTTACCGCCTGCAGAGACGTCACATTGGGGGCAGCCTGTCGCAGCGGCACTGGGTAAGACGGCAGCATCAACGCCTCCTGGCTGATATTTCCGCCATTTTCCATCACCACAGCCTGCCTGATGACATTCCGCAATTCCCGAACGTTTCCGGGCCACTTCGCAGCAAGCAGGGATCGTTTCGCGTCTCTGCTGAACCCTGAGAACGACTTGCCTTCCTCTTTCGAAATCTGGTGGAGCATGCTTTCCGCAATCTCAAGCACATCGCCGCCTCTGTCTCTCAGGGGTGGGATATCGACGGGCAGGACAAAGAGGCGATAGTAAAGGTCTTCGCGGAACCTGCCTGCGGCTACCTCGGCCTGCGGATCGCGATTGGTGGCGCAAATGATCCTGACATCAATACTGCGGGGCGATGTTGCGCCAACAGGCGTGATCGTAGCCGTTTCCAGAAAGCGGAGGAGTTTGGTCTGCAGCCGGACGTCCATCTCACACAATTCGTCCAGAAACAGCTTACCGCCATTTGCGGCCCCTACAGCCCCGGTCTTGTCGCTGATCGCCCCAGTGAATGATCCTTTCAGATGCCCGAACACTTCGGAATCCAGCAAATCCCCCGGAATGGCGCCGCAATTCAGCGCAATGAAAGGCCCCGAGGATCGCGCGCTGGCTGCATGCACGGCTTGGGCCCACAGTTCTTTCCCAACGCCACTTTCACCAGTGATGAACACCGTCGCGCCTGAGCTGGCGACACGATCAATGCGGCTGCGCACGGCATCCATCTGAGGCGAAGATCCCGTAATGCCGTGCCGGCTTTTCGTCCTGGGCGCGGCCATCCGTTTGGGTGTGGCGCGGCAGGCGGATACGACAGCCTGCGTCAGCCTTTCCTTAGAGACAGGCTTGACCAGAAAGTCGAATGCACCCAACCGCGTCGCTTCAATCGCCCGAGAAATCGACCCATCAGACGTCACGGCAATAATCGGAGACCCACTTCCATCTGCGTTCATATCCCTTAGGACAGACAACCCATCGCCATCAGGAAGCGACATATCAAGCAGAATAGCGTCATAGCGCCCTGATTTCAGTTTACTGCGGGCGGTGGTGAGATCGCCCGCTACATCGCTTTTGCACCCGATCTTGTGCAGCACGTCCGCATAGGAGGCCGCCAACGACTTTGCGTCTTCAATGATCAGCACAGAAAAAGTCACGATATCGCTGTCTTCAGTTTGATTTCAGCCTCAAACGCCAGACCAAGCACCGCCTCAACCGACCGCAATGCGCCTGTATCGCCACTGGCTATCTCAAGCGAACGCGAGGCAGCGCCCAGCGCCGTCTCACCGATCAGACTGGCGACGCCAGAGATAAAGTGCCCGGCGCGGCGGGCGGCGGAGACATCGCCTTTACTGACTGCGGCCAGCAGACGCGCCCGCGCCCGGGACAAATCGTCGATCGCGTAAGACGCGATGTGAGGGGACAGCGCATCATCAAACTCAATATGCGCTGGCGCCTGTTCGGCGATCTGATCGGCTATTTTTGAAGATCCAAGATGGCGGGTGATCGCATTGCTTGAAGCTTGGCCAAACGCGGCAACTGATGCGAATGGCTTTTCGGTGAACGCATCCGCGCCCGCGACAAGCGCCCCTTCAATCCGGTTTTGTCCGCCAAGGCCAGATACACACAGTATCGCAGCGGCCTTACCGTTCGGCGTTTCGCGCAGCGTTCGGGCCAGAACGCGACCGTCTGCATCTGCCAGACCGATATCAAGGATGATCAAGTCGAACGTGCTTGCATCACTGGCTACCATGGCCTGAACAGCGGTTTCCGCCGTTTCAACGAATGCGCCCATGGCTTTGGCCATAGCTTCCTGCACCATGCGGCAGGCGGCGCTGTCATCTACAATCAGAATGCGTTTGCCGGTAAGCGACGGGGTGTAGTCTGATCCAAGATGGCCCGGGTGGGGCAGAGGGCTGAACTTTGTCATACCCCGACCTAGCCATCTGGCGCCTAATGGAACCTTAAGGCTAATCGCTGATTAACTACCATTGTATCTTTAACGATTGTGGCCTACTCGCCCGTCCACTTTGGCTCACGCTTGTTGATGAAGGCGTCGATGCCTTCGTAGGCGTCCTTCTTGCCCATGTTGTAGGCCATCACTTCGCTGGCGTAATCATAGGCGTCGGCCAGCGGCATCTCAACCTGGCGATAGAACGCCTCTTTCCCGATCGCCAGCGTCATTGAGGATTTTGAGGCGATCTGTCGGGCCTGAGCATAGACCATATCATCCAGCTGACCAGCCTCTGAGATGTCCGAGATAATGCCGATCTGCAGCGCCTTTTCCGCATCGACCATGTCCCCAGTCAGCAGCATTCGCATCATCTGCTTACGGGCGACGGCCCGGCTGATCCCAACCATCGGCGTGTTGCAGAACAACCCGATGTTCACGCCGGGCGTAGCGAACTGCGCCTCAGGCGCCGCCACCGCCAGATCGCAGGTCGCGACCAACTGGCAACCTGCGGCGGTGGCTATCCCATGCACGCGGGCGATAACCGGCTGGCGAACGGAATGTATGCGCTGCATCAGCGTAGAGCAATCCTTCAGCAGCTCTTGCCGAAATTCATGACTGGCGTTGCTCTGCACCTCTTTCAGGTCGTGGCCTGCGCAAAATCCTGGCCCCTCACCGGCTATGACGATGACCTTCACGGTCTCGGTTTCATGCGCATCGTCCAGCGCCGCCTGCATCGCCGCCATCAGCGGGCGCGACAGGGCGTTGCGCTGCTTGGGACGATTCATCGTCAGCGTAAGAATGCCGTTTTCAAGGCTTTGCAACACAAGCGGGGCGCCAGTCTCGACATTCATTGCGGTTCTCCTAAGCTGAGCATTAGTGGCCAATCTACCGATCTGGTTCCCGCCACGCAAACTGCATGAGGCATGATGGACTACGATTACGTCATTCTGGGCGGCGGCTCGGCCGGGTCGGTTCTGGCCGGGCGTCTTTCTGAGGACCCTGCCGTCAGCGTTTGTCTGATAGAAGCGGGGGGTGAAGGCAAGGGCGCCTTGGTCCGCATGCCACTGGGCTGCGTCGTCATGTTGCCGGGCAAACCAAAGATCAGCAACTGGGCGTTTGAGACCGCGCCCCAGCCCAGCCTGAATGGGCGGCAGGGATATCAGCCGCGCGGTAAGGCGTTGGGTGGGTCCAGCGCAATCAACGCCATGCTCTATGTGCGTGGGCACAGGCAGGACTATGACGAATGGGCCGATCTGGGTTGCGAGGGATGGAATTGGGACCAGGTCGCCCCCTACTTCCTGAAAGCGGAACACAACCACGCCATCACCGATGAACATCACGCGCAAGGCGGCCCGCTAAGCGTCGCTGGCGGCCTTTCAAACAACCCAATCAACGAGGCGTTCATCGCCGCCGCCGAAGGCATGCAGGTTCGTCAGACCTCAGACTTCAACGGCGCCCGGCAGGAAGGCGTCGGCAGGTTCCAGGTCACGCAATTCAGGGGCGGCGACAAACATGGGGAACGCTGCTCAACCGCCGCAGCATATCTCCACCCCCATCAACGTTCGAATCTGACGATCCTGACAAAGGCGCATATCGCGAAGGTCGTCATTGAGGATGGCCGCGCAGTCGGTGCTCGCTATCTGCAAAAGGGCAAGGAACACAAAATCCGCGCCAACCGCGAAGTGATCTTGTCGGCGGGCGCATTCGGCTCTCCCCAGATCCTCCAGCTATCGGGTATTGGTAACCCTGACGATCTCAAGGCCCATGGCATCGAACCTGTGCATGATTTGCCCGGCGTAGGTCAAAACCTGCAAGACCACCTCGATTTTATCCTGTCATGGAAATCGCCGCGCCCCGAACTTCTAGGCCTTAACCCTTCTGGCTTGTGGGACATGGCGAAAGCCGCCTGGGCATGGCGCAAAACAGGCGAGGGTTTAGCCACGACCAGCTTTGCCGAGATCGGCGCTTTCCTAAGGTCATCGCCCGACCTCGACCGCCCGGATCTGCAAATCCACTTCGTTACAGGCATCGTCGACGACCATTCCCGCAAGCGGCACATGTACAAGGGCTATAGCGCGCATGTCTGCGTCCTTCGCCCTGAAAGCCGTGGCAAGGTGGGGCTCAACGATGCGAACCCAATGTCTGCGCCGATGATCGACCCCCGTTTCCTGTCTGAGCAGGCGGACGCAGACCTCCTCCTCAAAGGAACAAAGATCATGCGGCATATGATGGATCACCCTACGCTGGACGATTGGCGGGGTGAGCAGTTGTATCTGAACGGCGATGAAGATGACGCCACGTTGATGGATCACATCCGCGACCGCGCAGATACGATCTATCATCCGGTCGGGACGTGCTGCATGGGTGCAGCGGATGATGATATGGCGGTGGTCGATCCGACCTGCCGCGTGCGTGGGATCGAAGGTCTGCGTGTTGTCGACGCCTCTGTCATGCCGCGCCTCGTTGGCGGCAACACCAACGCCCCGACCATCATGATTGCTGAAAAGGCTGCGGATATGATCCGCGCCACGTGAGGGAGATTTAAGGATGACCAACCCAATCTGGCGCGAAGGCGCAGCAACTACCGCGGCTCGTATAGCAGCAGGCGACCTTAGCGCGAGCGATGCTGTAGGATCGGCGCTGGACCGGATAGCTGAGGTGAATGGTCCGCTGAACGCCATTGTCGATGATCAGGCGGACGCGGCGCGGGCGGCGGCTGAAGCGCTGGATAATGAATTCAAGGCAAACGGCCCTGTCGGCCCCCTCCACGGTTTGCCAGTGACAATCAAAGTGAATGTCGATCAGGCAGGATCCGCCACGACCAATGGCATCCCCGCGTTGAAAGACGCAATGGCCAAAGAAGACGCGCCACTGGTCGCCAACTTGAAACGCGCTGGCGCTATTGTCGTGGGCCGCACGAACACGCCTGAGTTTTCCTTCCGCGCGGACACCGACAACCCCCTGCATGGCCGCACATACAATCCGTGGAACAAAGCGATATCCCCCGGTGGGTCATCCGGCGGAGCTTCCTCAGCCGTCATGTCAGGTATGTGCGCGTTGGCCCATGGCAACGATATCGGCGGCAGTCTGCGCTTCCCTGCCGCCCAGACGGGCGCTGCAACCGTAAAGCCGGGCCTGGGCCGCGTCCCCGCCTTTAACCCCAGCCAGGTGGAAGAGCGCGGAATGCTGGCGCAATCCATGTCTGTGCAAGGCATCATCGCCCGCACCGTCGCTGACGTGCGCCTTGGCACCAAAGCCATGATCGCACAGGACATTCGCGACCCGTTCATGGCCCCTGTGCCGTGGGAGGGCGCGCCGATTGACGGCCCCATCAAGGTCGCCTTCACCAAAGAGATGTTCGACTTCGACCTCCACCCCGCTGTCAGCGCCGCGCTGGATGATGCAGCGGCGGCCCTGCGCGATGCAGGATACGAGGTCGTTGAGGTGGAACCGCCTCACCTCCGCGATATGGGCCTCGACGGCTACAGGACGCTGATGGGAGAGGTGCAGGAACTGATGGGCCCGATGATCCGCAGCAACGGCTCAGACACCCTGAAGGGCATATTTGACGTCTATTACCAGATGTTCCCGCCCTACGAAGGGGCCGAGTTGTTGAAGATGATGGCCAAGCGCACATTCTATGCTCGCGAGTGGGCGAAGTGCCTCGCCAAATACCCACTGTTCCTGACCCCGTTTCTTCCCAACCCGCCGTTCGCCGCAAACCGCGATGCTGAGGGATGGGATGGCGTGAAAGAGGTTCTGGGCGGCGCACTGTATTCCTATTCGATGAACTACATTGGCCAGCCCGCAGGCAACATCGCTGCAGGCATGCAAGATGGCCTGCCCTTGAATGTCCAGATCGTCGGGCGGCGCTGGCGCGAGGATCTGATCCTCGATGCTTGTGAGGCTGTTGAAACCCGCGTGGGTGTGATGGCTGATAAGCTGTTTGAACGCGGGCTTGATGTTTGAAGATGGCCAAGCTTTGAGCTGGGACAAAGGCTAAGGCGAGATAGAATTCCTTGGCGCCTAAATTGAGCGTCAAGAAGATCAAACAGAGAACAAATTGTGGTGACCACAAATTGAGCTAAACAAAATCAATGACTTAAGTCAGCTTTCACATGTGAAAGGATGGGGATCAGCCCGGCCTTCCGCCCTCAACTCCAGGCAACCTCCAACCGCTCCAATCCGCGAAAGTGATACCTGTCTGCACAGCGCGGCGTCGCCGCCAGACGTAGCCCCGGCAACCTCTCAAACAGGATCGGCAGAGCGACTTGCATTTCAAGCCTCGCCAGAGGTGCGCCAAGGCAGAAATGCGCGCCGGCGCCAAAGCTGACATGTCCGGGGTCGAACCGGTCCGGCATAAACTCATCGGGCTGATCAAACCTCCCCGGATCACGGGTCGCGGCGCCAAGCGACAGGCCAATCATCTGGCCCCGCCTCAGTGGCGCGCCAGAGATAGTCATGTCTTCATAAACATAGCGCGTGAACATGTGGAGCGGGGGATCGTACCGCAGGATTTCCTCGCCCACAGCATCTTCGCCATCTGGTCGGGCGCCTGTTTCCAACAGCGCCTTCACACCATTCCCAAGGGCATGCACGGTCGCCTCATGTCCCGCATTTAGGATCAGGACGGCCGTTGTGATGATATCGGCGTCGGCCAGAACCTCGCCCTTCTCATCAGGCTGAGTAAGTAAAGTGAGCAGGTCCTCACGCGGCGCTGCCCGGCGTAGCGCGACCTCCCCCTCGATATAGGCAAAGAACGCCTTGGTGGCGGCCTCGGCCTCATCCTCCACCGCCCTATCACGGCCAAACTGGTACATCGCCACCATCGCATGCGACCAGCGAAGAAGGTTCGGTGCGGCGCTTGCGGGCAAGCCCAGTAGTTCGGCGATGATGATCACCGGGATCGGCTCACAAAAAGTGGTCAAAAGGTTTGTCTGGCCGGCTGCCTCAACCCGGTCGAGCAACTCATGTGCAAGCGCCTCGATCCGGGGTCGCATCCCGTCGATCCGCCGGCTTACAAAGGCCCGCGTCACCAACGAACGAAGCCTGCGATGCGCCGCGCCTTCAAGCTCCAGCATCGACCGGTTTTCGTACTCGTAGAACGTCGTCAAATGGGCAGGGGGCGTAATGGCGGTGAGAGGCGCGCGACCAAAACGGCGATCCCGCAGTATCGCATTGACGGCGGCGAACCGTCCAAAGACCAGCATCTTGTAGTCATCCCACCAAATGACGCCGCCCGCCGCATGCAACTGGGCATAGAACGGATACGGGTTCTGGACGAAGTCGCTATCTCGGGGCGACTGGGCAAGATGGGGCTTTAGCATGGCGATCCGGTCGGGAAGATTTATCTAAAAGGCTGCGTAACTGGCTTTGGCGCAATAATCATTCAGAAACCCCTACCCCATCAAGGTGGCCGCTACGTTTCTCAGGCAGGGAATTGGTAGTTGGACCTTCCGGCATACGAATTCAGGGAAAGGGTGGCGGACGCACTGGTCCACATTCTTGGCGTTATCGCGGCCATCGCTGGCGCAGGTATCTTGCTGGTGATGGTGACCGCGAAAGGCGATACCGCTTCGATTATCGCGGCGGCCATCTTTGGATTTGGCTTTTTTGCAAGTTTGACGTCGTCGGCTGCACATAACATCGTCGAAACGAAAAATGGATGCCAATCCTGAAGCGCACTGACCAGGCGGCCATCTATCCGCTTATCGCCTGCGCATTTTCTCCGTTCGCATTGATTGTGGTCGATGGCCAGATCAGCTTCGCCCTTCTGACCTTTGTCTGGCTCGCAGCAGTTGCTGGTATGGTGCTGAATGTTGAACCTTCTCAGAGGTTTCGCAAATTTTCCCTGGCATTGCTTGTGATGATTGGCTGGGCGCTGATCGGCGCCGCCGACACTGTTTTGGCCACCATTTCCAAACTGGCCCTGAATATGGTCATCGCCTGCGTCTGGATATTTTCCACCGGTCTTCTGTTTATCCGATGGGACGCCTTGCCGTTTCAAAACGCAATCTGGCGCATCTTCGTGCTTCTCACCATCAGTTGCCTCTACGCCGCTGTCTTCATCGAACTTACGACGCCTTAGCGCGCCGCCAACAGGAAGGACCTGTGATGCTCCGCAACCTTGATGCACTGGACGCTTTACGGGGCCTCGCCTCCCTCGCCATAGCCTTCTACGCTTGGTCGCAGTTCACGGTCTGGGCGGATTCTCCCATCGTTGGGCAGTTTTATCTGTTCGTTGACTTCTTCTTCGTTTTTACAGGGTTCCTGATCGCAGAGGTCTACCGCGATCATCTTAAAACCAGCGCTGACCTTCGAAAGTTTGTAATCCTCAGATTGGCCAAACTCTATCCAATCCAACTGTTCTTTCTTGCGCCACTCGCCGGGATCGAACTGATGAAATTGCTTTATGAAGTTCTCGACGTGCAACAATCAGGCGCGGTGGCCTTTGCAGCAGAGCATCTTTCCCTATCAGGCCTTCTGGCAAACCTGACGCTTACCCAAGCGTTTGGGGTTCTGGAAACGCCGGGCTGGAATGAGCCAAGCTGGTATGTCGCTACTGAATTCTGGGTTTCTTTTCTGTTCGCAAACGCTTGCCTGGCAGGTTTGATGCGTAGCTGGGCAGGTCGGATAAGCCTCGCGATAATCGCTGGCGCCGCCTTGGTCTGGATGCTTATCGATCCCGGATCAATGAAACTGGAAAATGGCGGCGCTTTCGCCAGAGAAGTCTACAGTTTTGGCGTCGGCGTCGCCGTACATTCCTTCCTCAGGATAGGGCAGGTAGCACGCAAACTTGCAGACATTCGCCGCAAGTACGCCGGTCTGATTGAAGCGCCACTGCTGGTGTTTGTCGTTCTCTTCATTGCCAATGCAGACGGGCTGATCAGTTTTGCAGCGCCACCAGTCTTTGCACTGCTGATCATCGTTTTCGCAGATGGCCGTGGCACAATATTACAAGGGCTCAGGACGGGCGTCTTTCGGATATTGGGCAAGTTTTCCTATTCCATCTCCATGAGCCACTTTTTGTTCATACTACCGATGCGGAGTATCTTAGAAGCCAAGGGCGGGCAGGATTTGTCGATGATCGCTAGCTATACAGTCGGTTTGTATCTGGCCCTGACCATTGTCATCGCGATCATCACTGAAAAGCTGGTGGAAGCACCGGCCAGAAACGCCATTCGCAGCTGGCGGGATGGTCAAACCTGGTCTGGGTCCGCGCTGAAACAGCCAAGGCCTCGTAACGCTTGATGTTTAGTCAATCTAGTGAGGTCTCGTTGAGCTGGCTGTCGGTAAAGTGAAGTTTTCCTGCAGAAACCAGCACGTAAGTTGCCGTATCTACAACAATCAGCGTAACATGAGATGGAAGGTGCCTTTCTGGCGGTGAGCAGGCCAAAAGGCAGATCTGCCGGGTGAGCGGAACGGGATGGGCAAATCAGCCGATGTCCTCGACCTGAGTGGTCGTCAGCTGCAGCTGTTTCTGGCGATATTTGACCACCGCAACCTTACAGACGCTTCACGCGCCCTCAACATTGATCCAGCAAATGCTGGCAAAATGCTGGAACTTCTCCGGCAGGTTCTTGATGCTGATCTCTTTATCAGAACTGGTCGTGTGTTTGAGCCGACAGAGTTCGCCATCCATATTGAACCTGGCATTCGCGAAAACCTGGCCCGTCTTGAAAGCTTGGCAGCGCCACGCATATTTCAGCCATCAGATGACTACCGGCGGATCACGGTGGCAGCGAACGTCACCGAATTACTGGATGAGGTGATCCAGATCCGTGACAGCATCAAAAAGGATGTACCCAATTGCACCCTGAGATTTCTCGAACTCGGTTCACGCGACAATATTGAACCGATGCTGAGCTCTGGCGAAGCAGATATCGTCATTACGGTCAGTGCCACTGAATATGCCGGATCTCTAAACGGGTGTGTGTTTTCCGTTGATAGACACGTCGTCTTTTTTGACCCCGCATGCCGCCCACCCGTACATACCATCGAAGACTTTGCAGAGGCTGAGCATGCGACGCTAGACTTTGGTCGAGCAGGGAAAAGCACCATCAACCGCATTCTGGAAGGGCAATCTCTCAGCCGCAGGGTCACGCTTAGTGCGCCAGATGTGGCTGCCTTGGGCGCCCTGATCACAGGTACGCGCCTTATCTCTACGATGCAGTCGCGCTTATCGCGCTCTACTCTCAGCCATCTCGCATATTGTGAACCACCTTTGTATTTACCATCGCAAAAATTCGACCTCGTTTGGCACAGGCGTTCCGACAATTCGGCTAAATCCAAATGGTTGCGAAACCTGATCATGAGCGTGGCAGAGGCCAATCAGTTCGCGAGGGACTAAAAAAACCACAAAAATGGCTGGTCACGAAGTTCACTACGAAGTTCGAAAGAATCAACCGATGTTGAGGTTTTGGTTTGCTCTTGCAGCGCAGGTTTGGCCCAGAGAATCAAAAAGCCCCGCAATAACATGACGTTAAAGCGGGGCTTTGGTACACCCTACGGGAGTCGAACCCGTCTTTTCAGGTTGAAAACCTGACGTCCTAACCGATAGACGAAGGGTGCTCGTCTGTCTTGAGCCGTCTATTAAATCGCCCACGCTCCGCTTTCAAGATGGAATCGACGCCATTCTGACGCAGATTGCATCAACATTGAAAATGATCGTGGTCCAAGCAGCGTTCCGGCATGGTTATTCTGCAACAGCGGCGTCCTCAATGTGCAGTTTGGCCTTCCGGCGGCCACCCCAATCGTCAACTTCAAGACGTCCTGCAATGTGAAGCCTGCCCTTGCTCTCCGATAGCATGGCGCCAAGCGGTCCGGACATGACGCGAAACGCAATTGCATCAACACGCGCACCTGAGGCGTCTTCAAGCGTTGCCCGAAAATGATCATCGCCGACGCGCTTGCCAAAGGCGACACGCGCATTGGCGAGAGCGAACCGCGGTGCAGGCGCACCCGCACCAAAAGGTCCTGCAGCCTCAACCATTTCAATCAGCTCTGGTGTCGCCACCGCTGCAGACAGTGCGCCATCAATCCTCAAAGTACGAGGCGCCGAAATAACAGCCATGTACTTCGACAAAAGGTCTATCAGTCGCCCCATTGCAGGTTCGATCTTGTCACCTGCGACGCTTAGGCCAGCCGCCATCCTGTGACCGCCGCCTTTTTCGATCTGACCTTCCCGCGCAAGCGTAGCGATTGCGGAACCAAGATCGACCCCATCGACAGATCGGGCGGACCCTTTGCCATTACCGTTCTCCATCCCGATCACGACGGCAGGACGATTGAATTTTTCCTTAAGGCGGGCCGCGATGATACCGACAACACCGGGGTGCCAACCTTCGCCGGCAGCCCAAACAAGTGGGCCGTCTATCGGACGCTGCTCAGCCTGCTCTATGGCCAGTTCCAGAATACTCGCTTCCAATTCACGACGATCTGCGTTCAGGCGATCAAGTTCATGGGCCAATCCTTCCGCTTCTTCGCGGGAGCGGGTTGAAAGCAAGCGTACTCCTAAATCGGCCTTACCTATCCGGCCACCAGCGTTCAAGCGCGGCCCTAGAAGGTAACCAAGGTGAAACGCGTTTGGATGAGAATTAACGCCCGCCACATCCGCTAGCGCCTTAAGGCCCGGACGTTGACGCCCTGCCATCACTTTCAAGCCCTGACGTACAAGGGCGCGGTTCAATCCAGTCAACTGAGCGACATCAGCCACCGTAGCCAGCGCGACCAGATCCAACATGCTGATCAGATTGGGCGCCATTTCACCTGCTTTGCGGCGCAAGCGATTTGCTGCAATGAGAAGCAAAAACACGACACCAGCAGCGCAAAGTGCGCCCATGCCACTGTCATCATCATGCCGGTTCGGGTTAACGACGGCATCGCAGACCGGCAGGGTTTCGCCCGCCAGATGATGGTCGGCGATCATGACTTTTGCGCCAGCCGCAATGGCTGCTTCGATAGGACCATGACTTAGGGTCCCGCAGTCCACACAAATGATCAGTTGATGGTTTTGCGCCAGACGGGACATTGCCTCAACATTTGGACCATAGCCTTCGTCAATGCGGTCGGGAATGTAGACAGTCGGCTTCCCGCTGACTGCGCCTATCCAATCAACCAGTAATGCGGACGATGCCGCGCCATCAACGTCGTAGTCACCAAAAATCGCAATCTTCCACCCATTGCGCACTGCAGTAACAAGAATGTCGGCAGCGCGATCCATGTCCTTCAAGGTGGAGGGGTCAGGTGTCAGCGCCTTCAGCGTCGGCGCAAGGTATTCAGTCGCATTATCTGGATGGACGCCGCGTGCTGCTAGAATACGGCCCAAAATCTCTGGCGCGTCGAGCCGTTGAGCAATCGCGAGGCCAATCCGCTCAGCCTCTGCGCCGGGTCCTGCCCAACGCCGCCCAGTGGCGGAATTTTCAACACCCAGAAAAGCAGCTTCAGTCATTTCCGCCGCGACCCTAGTCATTATGATCATCGCTATCGCGCAAAGACCGCTTGCGCGGACTCCGTTTTTTACTGCCACCGCTTAATGGGCGACCGGTCAAAACGCGCCATAACATACTTATCGCAGGCAACCAGAAAAGTGATGCAAAGCCGACCCAGATGAAAAGGCCGATGTCTGCCGCTCCTAGCCCTTGATCAACATTCTGGTTGACTGAAAATGCAATCGCCGCTGACCAGGCAGTCAACCAAACGACTAAGAATACGCCAACGATCAGGCGTGTCGTACTTTTTCCGCCACCGCCTTTGGACGGTGGAACAGATCTGTGGTCGCTGCACTGCTGTCTCGGCGGCTCTTTATCGTCGCCAAATCCTACCCGTCTCACCATGGGATTGTTGCTACAGGAATACGCAATCGTGGTCGAGGATCAGTGATCTTTTGTTCGGTATGTCATCCGACGTACTGAACCCGAACGCGACCGCATCAAGATGGTCTCGGTTTCAAGGAACCCACCAACACGTTTCACGCCTTTTAGGATCGAGCCATCGGTGACGCCGGTGGCGGCGAACACAACATCGGCTGTCACCATCTCATCACGGCTATACTTGCGATTAAGATCAGTGATGCCTGCTTTCGCAGCACGACCGCGTTCGTCATCATTGCGGAACATTAGGCGGCCTTGAATTTGGCCACCCATGCATTTCAGCGCCGCCGCTGCAAGCACACCCTCAGGCGCCCCGCCCGAACCCATATACATGTCGATACCTGTGATATCAGGCTCAGCGCAATGGATCACACCAGCCACGTCGCCGTCTGTTATCAGGCGAAGGGCTGCGCCAACGCTGCGAAGCTCATCCACCAGTTCTTTGTGGCGAGGGCGCTCCAGAACGCAAACTTTCACATCGCCCGGTGCACACCCTTTGGCTTCAGCAAATACTTTCACCCGTTCGGCAGGCGACATATCCAGATCAACCAGACCTGGTGCATAACCTGGCCCGATGGCCAGTTTATCCATGTATACGTCAGGGGCGTGAAGCATCGACCCACGAGGGCCCATCGCAATGACGGTCAGGGCGTTTGGCATGTCTTTAGCCGTCAGCGTCGTGCCTTCCAATGGGTCGAGTGCGATGTCGACGCCCGCGCCTGTTCCATTGCCGACCTCTTCACCGATAAAGAGCATAGGCGCTTCGTCCCGCTCGCCTTCACCGATGACTACGACGCCTGCTATGTCCAGCATGTTCAACTGTTCACGCATGGCGTTGACGGCAGCCTGGTCCGCAGCTTTCTCGTCACCCGATCCGACCAGTTTGGCTGAAGCAATGGCAGCGGCCTCTGATACACGGGCAAGGCCCAACGACAGCATGCGATCGGCAAATTCTGTTTTTGTGGACTGGCTCATCTGTCGCCTCCCTTATCAGGTGGAGTTCGGACCCCGCCTGTTCATTGGCTCACGCGCTTCTATGCAAGGCATTCTATGCTCGCAAGCGTTGGATCGTGAATTTTCTTGCAGGATGTGAGGAAACTCGAAAAGAAGAGCTTAGTTCAAATGAAGGGGAAAGATCGATGGGTGTACTTTTAGAGGTCTTTTTACCGCTATCGCTTGCCTTCATTATGTTTTCGCTGGGCATCAGTCTTACGATTGCTGATTTTGCCCGCGTTGCGAAAACGCCTATAGGCTTCTCAATCGGAGCGTTGGCGCAAGTAGTTTTGCTGCCCGTAATCGCTTTCTGCCTTCTAATGGTATTTCCACTACCACCGGAACTGGCGCTGGGTGTGATGATACTGTCATTCTGTCCAGGTGGCGTAACATCGAACATCCTGACCCGACTTGCGGGTGGCACTTTGGCGCTGTCGATTACCTTAACCGCTGTGTTCAGCTTGCTGGCGGTGATAACCGTGCCCCCGTTGGTGGTCTGGAACGCAGAATATTTCATGGGCGTTGCAGCGCCGGATGTTCAGGTAACTAGTCTTGGGATCGCGATGTTTCTGATCACAGCGGCACCTGTCGGCATCGGCATCGCCTGTCGCCACTTAATGCCGTCATCTGCGGATAGAATTGAAAGCGGGGCGGCAAAGATCGCGACATTGCTATTTGTTGTCATTGTCGTTGGCGCGTTGGCGTCAAACTGGGATGTGTTTGCAGCGAACATCGGCTTGATCGGCCCCGTTCTGATTTTGTTGAACGTCATTATGTTGGCGGTAGGATTCGGCCTGGCCAAAGCCGCCGGGCTGAGCCATGCGGATAGTGCCGCGATATCGCTTGAGGCGGGCGTACAGAACGCGACGCTGGGTATAGCTGTCGGTGGTTTGATCGCTGGAGTATCGGACGGAATTCCAACCCTCGCCATGCCATCTGGCGTCTACGGGATCACTATGTATTTCGTGACCCTGCCCTTCATTCTCTGGATGAGGCGACTTCGCTGATCAGACAGTTTCAATCCGCAGCGACACCGGCGGCGCGAGGCAGTTTTCGCTAGCTTCGAACGCCGTTAGCGCCTCATCTAGCGCATCACGCGTGGTTTCGTGCGTTACGATAAGGACAGTGGCGCCTGGCCCACCATTCGCATTCTGATGCATCTGTTCGATTGAGACGCCACTTTTACCAAGCGCATCGGTAACCTGCGCCAGAACGCCGGGCTGATCCTTTAACGCAAGACGAAGATAGTAGGCAGTCGGTGTCAGACTGGTTGCCCGGTTGGCCGCCACAAGGTCCTTCGCGGGCACGCCAAACGCTGGCGTACGGACGCCGCGTGCGATGTCCACAAGATCAGCAACGATGGCTGATGCAGTTGGTCCCTCGCCTGCGCCTGGGCCAGTGAAGACTGTTTGGCCAACAAAATCGCCCTCGCAAACCACCATATTGGTCACACCGTCCAACACACCGATAGAAGAGGACACCGGAACCAGACAAGGCTGCATCCGCTGCTCTAACCCATGATCATGCATGCGGGCGACGCCAAGCAGCTTGACGCGATAGCCCATGTCAGCGGCATGGGTGATGTCTTCCAGGCTCACACGGTCAATGCCTTCGGTTTTGACGCCTTCAAAGTCGACTTTTGTTCCGAACGCCAACGAAGCCATCAGCGCCAGCTTGTGCGCGGCGTCTATGCCGCCCACGTCAAAACTGGGATCCGCTTCAGCATAGCCTAACTGCTGTGCGTCATGCAGAACGTCGGCATAGTCGGCGCCCGTCTTTTCCATGGTCGTGAGGATATAGTTGCAAGTGCCGTTCAGGACGCCCATCACGCGGGTCATCCCGTTGGCGGCAAGGCCCTCACCCAATGCCTTTACGCAAGGGATTCCTCCTGCAACCGCTGCTTCATACCGCAGACAGGCGCTGTTAGCTTCGGCCAGTTCCACCATCGCCTGCCCGTGATGCGCCAACATCGCTTTGTTGGCGGTTACGACGTGTTTGCCCGCGGCCAACGCAGTTTCAACCGCTGCTTTTGCAGGGCCGTCTTCGCCGCCCATGGCTTCGATGACAACGTCGACATCGTCGCGCCGGGACATAGCGACAGGGTCATCCTCCCACGCGTAGGCGCTTACGTCGAAATCGCGGTTCTTGTTACGTGATCGGGCTGAAACCGCAGTGATCTCGAAACCAGCGCCACCTCTTTGCGCCAAGAGTTTTCCGTGTTTCTGGATGATCTTTACAACGCCGCCGCCGACGGTGCCTAGGCCGGCGATGCCGATACGCAATGGGGTGGTCATGGGGTGATGTCCCGCTTGATTCAAAGTTCACTTTTCATGGGCGAATTTTCGGCTCGTGTCCATGCGTCTGGGGGCCATCGGCGCAGTCGTTCCGTCGGACAAGCTAGGAACACGCACTCGGATCAGGAAAAAGGGGTTCGTTACTTAGCCCCTGAGTTTTCTCCGAATTCCGCAATAATCTCATCAGCACGAGCAATCACACGTTTCACACCGCGCGCCGCCTGACGGATGCGTTGTTCATTTTCCACCAACCCGAGGCGCACGTACCCTTCGCCATACTCGCCAAAACCGACACCTGGCGAAACTGCCACGCCCGCCCTTTTCAGCAATATCTTTGAGAACGCCAGAGATCCGAGGCGCTCTAAGACTTTCGGGATTGGCGCCCAAGCAAACATCGTGGCTGGCGGCGGCGGTATGTCCCAACCTGAATTGCCCATCGCTTCGACCAGCACATCACGACGAGATTTGTAGATTGCGCGAATGTCGTCGATGCAATCCTGCGGGCCATTCAAGGCGGATGCTGCAGCGACCTGAACAGGCGTAAAGGCGCCGTAGTCGAGATAAGATTTGATCCGCGTCAGTGCGCCGATCAAACGCTCGTTGCCCTGCGCGAAGCCCATGCGCCATCCGGGCATGGAATAAGTTTTAGATAGCGACGTAAACTCTACCGCCACGTCCTTCGCGCCCGGCGCCTGAAGGATCGAAGGCGGCGGGTTTCCATCATAGTAAATCTCGGCATAGGCCAGATCGCTGAGCAGCCAGATCTCATGTTTCTTTGCAAAAGCGACCACCTCTTTGTAGAAGTCGAGGTCGCAGACCTGCGCCGTTGGATTTGATGGAAAATTGATAACAATAGCTGCAGGTTTCGGAACGGAATGCGCAACAGCGCGGGAAAGTGCGCTCATGTACGCCTCGGCGTCAAACCCACCACCACTGACGACCGGAATATGGCGAAGGGCGGCCCCTGCAATCATGAACCCATAGGGGTGGATGGGATAGGAAGGGTTCGGCGCAAGAATCACGTCCCCCGGCGCGGTTACCGCCATGGCAAGGTTGGCCAGACCTTCTTTCGAGCCCAGCGTCGCAATAATTTCTGTTTCGGGGTTCAACGATACGCCGAACCGCCGCTCATAGTATCCTGCCTGCGCCCGGCGCAATCCGGGGATGCCTTTGGATGCTGAATAGCGGTGTGTGCGGGGCTTTCGAACCGTTTCGACAAGTTTCTCAACAATGTGCGAGGGCGTATCCATGTCTGGATTGCCCATTCCGAAGTCAATGATATCGACGCCTTCTGCCCGATATTCCGCTTTCAGTCGGTTCACTTCTGCAAAGACATACGGCGGCAAGCGCTTGATGCGGTGGAATTCTTCGTGCGCAGCGGGAGTCATAGTAACCTCATCCTAAAGTTGCGCGTGCCTACTAAGTGCTGGCCTGCGCTTCAATGCGACTATTACTCGACCGGGCCTTCGACGACTTTGCGGCGCGTTTCATGAGCTTCAGCTTCTGCTGCCAGCTCAATGAAGGTCGCGTCCCCATTGGACGGGTCCGGCGCGGCCTTGGTGTATACGCCAGCAGGGGGCACCGATGGCGTGTCTGCAAGCTTGGGATATGGCGCCTCAGCTACAACCGGGCCCTCAGGTGCTGCCACGCGATCAAATATCTCAGGGTGGCCGCAGGCGGCAGTCATCAACGCCAAGACAACTGTCCCTAGATTATGCCGCACTGTTTCATCCTCACATCCTTGCTATCAGGCGATCGTACCGTGCTAGGTTGAAAGATGAAACAGCCGCGCTGTCGAAAGACCGGCGCGAGGAGGACTGCATGACAAATGATCCAACTGACCTGACTGGCGCTTTCGATATGCCCGGCGTCGAAGATGGTTCTGAGTTTGCCTCAAATATGGCAATCGTGATGCAGCGCAGTCAGGAAATCATGGCGCGAATGACCGAGGCGCAGGCGGCGGATGATCACCCTCTCCACGCTGATCCGCTGAACGTCATGCCTGTGTTCAAAGAATTCTCAGAAGAACTGATGCGTAATCCGCAAAAGCTGATGGAAGCGACGACGACGCTTTGGTCTAAGCAGGCTGAGCTTTGGGGACGAATGATGATGTCCGCCTGGGGCGCCAGGGAATCCGCCGCACCAGTTATCGAACCCAAAAAGGGCGACAAGCGGTTCTCAGACGCAGAGTGGTCAGAAAATGCTGTGTTTGATTTTATCAAGCAGGCCTATCTACTGACCGCAGAATGGACGCAGGATCTGGCGCACAATACGGGCGAGATGCCCGAAAGGGATCGCCGCAAACTGGATTTCTATACCCGTGCCTTCGTTGAGGCGATGAGCCCTTCAAACGTTCCCACGCTGAACCCAGTGGTCCTGCGTGAAACGATGGAACAAAAAGGCGCAAACCTTGTACGCGGCGTTGAAGCATTGGCTAAGGATGTAGAACGCGGCAAAGGCCAGTTGATCATCAGTCAGACCGACATGGACAAGTTCGAAGTTGGTCGCGACATGGCGGTCACGCCGGGCAAAGTGGTCTGGCAGTCGAATGTCACTCAGCTGATCCAGTATTCGCCAACGACAGAACACGTCTATGCCAAACCCTTGTTCATCGTGCCGCCGTGGATCAACAAATACTATATTCTCGATCTCAACAAAAAGAAGTCGATGGTCGCCTGGTTGGTGGACCAAGGCTACACGGTTTTCATTCTTTCATGGATCAACCCTGGCCCGGCGCAAGGCGCTGAGACCTGGGAAAGTTTCATGCAGAACACGTCCGATGCAATTGACGTGGCGCTGGCTGAGACGAAACAGAAATCGCTTAACATGGTCGGTTATTGCGCTGGCGGCGCACTGACGGCGACGATGCTGTGCCACATGAAGAAAAAGGGCGACAAGCGGGTTGATAGTGCGACGCTGTTCACGGCGCAGACCGAATATAGCAACGCAGGTGAACTGCAGGTCTTTGTCGACGAAGAGACTGTAAAGGTCGTGGATGAGCAGATGGACAAAGGCTATCTACCAGCGCATTCCATGGCGAACGCCTTCAATCTGCTACGGTCCTCTGACCTGATCTGGAGCTATGTGGTTCAGAACTACATGCTTGGCAAAGAGCCATTCCCTTTCGATCTGCTGTACTGGAATGCAGATTCAACATCGATGCCAGCGCAGGTGCATCACTTCTTTCTCGAAGAATTGTACAACAAAAACAGCCTCGCCAAGGGTGAGATGGTTCTCTTTGATGAAAAGCTCGATCTCGCGGATATCTCCATCCCGATTTATCACCTTGCCCCGCGTGACGATCACATCGCGCCGATCCCCTCAGTCTATCGCGGCGCGAAACTGATGGAGAATGCAGACAATACGTTCGTCGTGTCAGGCTCTGGCCACATCGCGGGCGTCGTAAATCCGCCGGCTCTGGGCAAGTACCAGTACTGGACGCGCGATGGGATCGCGCAGGATGATGTCCATGACTGGCTTGAGGGCACAACTGAAACAGCGGGTTCCTGGTGGCCACACTGGGATGAATGGCTGTCGAAGAAATCCGGCCGCAAAGTTAAGGCGCACGCACCTGGCGCCGTTACGGGAACGATCATGAACGCGCCTGGAAGCTTTGTGAAAGTACGTTTCGATCAGGATTAATCATGCCGCACCTGACCTTCTGGTTTGAGCTTGCCTCAACCTATTCTTACCTTTCCGCTATGCGAATAGGTCCATTGGCGTCCGCCGCAGGGGTTGAGGTGGTATGGTGCCCATTTCTGCTCGGGCCAATATTTCAGACGCAAGGCTGGTCCACTTCGCCTTTCAATTTGTATCAGGCCAAGGGTGAAAACATGTGGCGCGATATGGAGCGGCAGGCAAAAAAACATGGCTTGGCGACGATTACGCGGCCGACGGATTTTCCGCAAAACGGCCTATTGGCGGCGCGGCTGGCCACTATCGGGGCTGACACGCCCTGGGGTCCAGATTTCGTTCGCTCGATCTATCAGGCTGAATTTGCAGATGGACTGAACATAGCGGATGAAGTTGTGCTGTCCGAATGCCTCACAACGGTTGGTCAAGACGGGGCTTCGCTGATCAAGCAAGCGAAAACCGATCAGTCCATTAAAGACCAGCTGCGACAGACGACAGAGGATGCGCAGGTATCCGGCCTTTTCGGCGCACCCAGCTTTACAACAGATGATGGAGAGTTGTTCTGGGGGAATGACCGCCTGGAAGACGCCATCGAATGGGCGTTAGCTTAGGCTGCAGCCAGCCGCAGCCTTCTTGCCGCTTTGAACGAAACCAAGCGGCGGTTCTGCTCATCCCAAAGGTTCAGGCCAACGCATTTGATGCTTTCCCGGATCGTCAGGCGGCTGCAATCGACCAGCTCTTCGTGGTCTTTCAGCACTTCTGGCAACCTGTAAAACGGGATTCGGCTGTAGAGATGGTGCACATGGTGAATGCCAATATTCGCCGTGAACCAGCGCAGGATTGGCGGCAAATCATAGTGCGAACTGCCATGCAGGGCTGCATCATGCATCTGCCAGTCTTCAGGTTGATCCCACTGGGTCGTCTCAAACTGGTGCTGAACGTAAAACAGCCAGACGCCAACAGACGCTCCCAAAAGTGTGGTTGGCAGAAAGACCAAAAACAGAGATTGCCAGCCGCCAAGCCATACGATCAGTGCAAGCATTGCAGCGATCCCGGCATTCGTGCCCATTGCGCTGATCCAGTATTTTTTGCCGTCCTTCATGAAGTCGACTGGCAAACGGTTCAGCAGCATGAAGATGTAGGTCGGGCCAACCCCGAACATGACTAGCGGGTGGCGATAGGCGCGATAGAGGAAACGGCCGAACGGCGTACGCTGGTGATACTCTTCAATCGTCAGGGTCGTGATGTCGCCAATGCCGCGGTGATCAAGATCACCTGCATGGCTGTGATGGATCGAATGTGAGCGTCGCCAAACGTCATAGGGCGTCAGCGTAAAGACGCCAATGACCCGCCCGGTCCAGTCGCTGACCGTCCGATTCCCAAAGAACGAACCATGGCCGCAATCGTGCTGGATGCAGAACAGGCGAAGAAGAAAGCCGCCGTTCAACAGCGAAATCATGAACGCGCCAAGATAGCTGTATTGCGCAACCCAGCACGCCAGAACCCAAAGCGCCAGGAAAGGAACAAGACTAACACCCAGTTCAAAACCGCTGCGCACAGGGTTTGGATCGCGATACCTTGCGAGAACCTTTACCCATTCACGCGCATTGGTCTGCGCAGAGGCTGTATTTTCAATCGTCATAACCCACCGACCTTACAGTACCGCGACTGGGATAACGGTTTGAACCTGCATAGCAAGCCGCCATTGAGGTTAAGTTGACGCAAGGCGAGTCGCCCCGCCCTGCGTCGTTACATTCAAAAGCCTCTTTCAAATGTTGCGAAAAAGGCCCCAGCGATGCGACGTAATGATCGCCGTCTGTCGCAAAAGGATCGCTGCCAGCGCAAGCAACATTAGATCGGATACAGGCCCGGCCAGCCAGATACCAGGCTCACCGATCCACGACGCCAGCCCAAATGTAAGGGGTATGGCGAAGACGTAGTTTTTCGTCAGCCCCAGCAAAGCCGCCCGACCAGCATCGCCAATCGCCTGAAAGTAGGACCCGATCATCATCAACGGCCCGGCGATGAAGAATGTCGCAACGACGATCGGCAGGATGCGGGTGACCTCATCAATCACGACAGCATCATCTACAAATGCAGCGCCAAGTTCACGGGGGAACACTGTCATCACCAGTTGAATCACGACGCTTTAGACAAATGCTGCTCCTATCCCGATCTGCAGGCTTCGATCTGACCTATCCCACGCGGCGGCGCCAAAATTGTTACCTGTGATCGTCTGCATTGCGAAGCTGAGGCCCAGCAACGGCATAAAACCGAATGTCAGAACGCGAGTGATGATGCCATAGGCGGACACGGTGCTGTCATAACCTGAACTATCGACCCATTGCAGCGCGGCCATCACCACCGCCGTTGCGAAAGAAATTCCAACGAAGTTCAGGCTTTGAGGGGCGCCCAGCGCAATTATGCGACCCCAGTACCCAGTCATCGAATGACGGAGCAAAGCAGAAGGCCTAAGCGCTGTGCGTCCTTTCAGGCGAAAACCCAGCACGATCGAAAACGACAGCAACTGCGCAAGCACGGTGCCATACGCTGAACCCGCAACGCCCAAGCCCGCCTCAGCCACCAGCAGATACGTGAACAGGATATTGGCAATTGAGACCAACAGACTGAGCGCAGCCATGAATCCGACCCGGCCTTCATTCCGCAAAGCATCCGAATTGACTGACAGGGTGAACATCAGCGGCGTCGCAAGAGCCGAGATCTGCAAATAAACCAGCCCCATCTCGTCCAGTCCTTCAACGCCTCCAGCCGCAAGCATCGCAACTGGGTGGCCAAACGCCAGGAAGAGCAGGATCAGGCACCCGCTTAACATCAATGCAAGACCATGTGCGCCTGCAAAGACTGCCTGGGCCTGATCGATACGCCCGCCGCCAAGATGGCGGGCAAGAATGCTGGACATGCCGCCGCCGACCAAAGTCGCCGTCGCCACGATCAACATCCAGGCAGGAAACATCAGCGTAACGGCCGCCAGCGCCTCAGGCCCTACATAGTGGCCCAGAAACAGTGCATCGACGACGTTTAGAAGACCATTCATCCCCATGACAAAGATGATTGGCAAAGCAGTTTTGACATAGATCGCACCAAGCGATCCGGTCAGGAAAGTGTTGTTGGGCGCATCAGACATGGCCTTTTACTCCTCAGGCATAGTCGCGCTTCAGGGTGATGGGCGCCCGCATTGCCATCCGCGCGATGTGCGGAAGGATAAGACCGTGGATGTCTGCTGAACTTCACCGTGACGGAATGTCAGCGGGCGGCGGGCGTCAGCAACTGGAGCGGGTGGTAGGCCGTTGGAATAGTCAGGTCAACCCGTTCCGGTCGTGTCAGGAGCGGTCGATATCCGAACCGATGGCCCGCAACACAGCGATCCACGGGACGCTATCTTCGCCAGAAATGACCTCGGCTTCGATCCCATAGACCCGCGCCAGACGATCTTTGGTCAGAACGTCGGCGCCGGCGCCGGTCGCTTCCACCCCGCCGCGTGACAGGACAACAAAGCTGTGGGCGAAGCGTGCCGCGAGCGACAGGTCATGCATCGCGATGGCGACTACGATCCCATCCTGTCTTGCGGCTTCGCGAACGACGTGAAGAACGACTAACTGATGACGCAGATCAAGGGCGGCGGTCGGCTCATCCAGCAAAAGAACCTTCGGGCGGCGGAAGAGCGCCTGCGCCAGATAGACTAACTGCCGCTGCCCCCCGCTGATCGCATCAAGCGTGCGCCCGGCCAAGGCGGCGACGCCAAAGCGATCAAGCATCGCCTCAGCTTCTGTGATCAGATCAGGTGGCAGACGCAAGCCGAGCGTGCGCAGGCGGCCCAACAGCACGACCTCAAGCACGGTCAGACTAGACGCGGCGGACGTATCTTGTGGCATATACGCAACCTCGCCGAGGCGGGCCGCAGGATCGACGTTTCGCCCATTGATTGTGACTGCCCCTTCCGCAGTCTGAAGGCCCGAAATCGCGCGCAGCAAAGTAGACTTGCCAGCGCCGTTTGGGCCGACCAGCGCGGTGACCGCCCCTGCGGCAAGGGTGAGCGAGACATCACTCAATACAGGTCTGGCGTCATAGGAGATGGAAAGGCCGTGAACCTCTACCCCTACACTAGGCGCGTTCACCATTGGCGCCGCCGTCCGCTGATAATCAAACCGAAAAGGAAAGGAACGCCAACAACCGCGGTGACGATGCCGATGGGAATGACTGAGCCCGGCGAGATAGGCTTGGACAGGATTGAAGCGCCGGCCATCAGGATGGCCCCGCAAAGCGCTGCCATCGGCATGAGGTATCTCTGATCCTCACCCACAAGGCCGCGAGCGATATGGGGCGCAACCAAACCGAAAAATCCGATCGTGCCGACAAAGGCCACAGCCCCTGCGGTCAGTGCTGCGACGATGAAAAAGGCCTTTATCCTGAGGCGACGCACGTTGACCCCTAGCGCGGCGGCACGGTCGTCGCCCAATCGCAAGGCCGTGAGCCGCCATAGGTCTGTCGATAAAGCGAGTGGGGAAGCAAAGAGAGTGACAGCGACGATTGGAAGGTTGGACCAGGGCGCCTTTAGAAGCGACCCGAACAGCCAGAATACGATCTCCTGCAGCGCCTCAGGCGACGCCAGATACTGCGCCATGGATTGAAGCGACTGGAACAGGAAAAGCGTCGCAATCCCCGCCAAAACCATAACCTCAGCCGACATGCCGCGGAGTTGCGAAAAGCCGTAGACAAGAGCAGCAGCAGCGACTGTTGAGGTTAGCGCGGCCAGTGGCACGGTCAACCATGGCGCGAAAGGCAGTGACAGACCTGTCAGGATGACCGTCGCCGCACCGAAACCAGCCGCAGCTCAAAAGCCCAGTGTATAGGGGCTTGCCAGTGGGTTGCCGAGGATCGTCTGCATCGCAGTGTCGGCGATCCCGAGCGCTGCGCCGACAACGATCGCCATCAGCGCCATGGGCAATCTGATGTCCCAAACTATGACACTGGTCGTGGGGCTAGCCGAAGACGGGGCGAACAGGGCCACGACGACATCGCCGATTGCCAGAAAAGCAGGCCCTGTCAAAACATCCAGGACAAGCGCAATCGCGACAACCGCCACCCCGCCCGCCAGACAAAAGGTCCTACGCAGCGACAGGGCGTGGTAGCTTGGGGAGGCGGTGGTTCCACCCGCCGCCTCGTCTGCTTGGTTCACGGCAGTTTGGTCATATAAACGCCACTGAACCGAATGGGCATGTAGTCCCGGAAGAAGGCATCAAGATTGGCCTGCGGATCGACATCTTCAAACTGTTCTGGATGCATGGTTTTGGCCAGATATTGCAGAAAGGTGAAATCGTAGGTCGTGCGCGCGCCGCCATGATACACGGCGTGAATGTCGGCGTTCTTCACCGCGCTCAGCGCCGCCCAACCCGGCCTTTCCATGTTCGGCGTCATCCATGCATGGGTCAGCGCAGGTTCAACACCCGGACCCATGACAACAGCCTTGTCGCTGCTGGTCCAGGCCGCACCCGCCAGAAAGATCTTTTCGGGGTTCTGAGCCAGTACATGTTCAGGGCTGATCGGGCCCCATTTGGCGACCTGATCCTTGGCGATGTTGACGCCACCCGCTGTTTCGACGAGACGACCCCACATCGCATTGCCCCAGGAATTGCCGATTTCATCGGCGCCTTTCCGGCCAAGCTCCATATACACTTTCGGCCTGTCAGTGACGCCTATCAATCGCCTACTCACGTCAGCAACGGCGCTAGAATATATATCCGAAAGGGTTTTGGCGCGCTCTACCTCGCCCAGGACCCCTCCAAGCGCGGCGATCGAGGCGACATGTTTTTCGACTGTCTGTGCGTTGAAATCGAGCACGACTACAGGAATACCTGCTGCCTCCATCCGATCCACTGTCTCTCCCAGTGCATTGAACTGCCAGGCGGCCAGGATGGCGACGTCTGGGTTGGCGGCTATTGCAGCTTCCAGCGAGAATGTGCCGCCATCAACCTCTCCAACATTGACGAGCGTATCGATGCGCGGAATCTCGGCGACATAAGCCTGCCATTGAAGATTGCGCCAACCTTCCCAAGCATCGCGAGAAATTGCGACTACGCGGTTTTAAGCATTCGGGCCGCCAATGACGAAGACGTCTTCAAAGTAGAAGCCGACAAGTAGACGCTTGGCCTTGGCTGGCACTTCAACTTGCCGGTTCAGGACGTCAGTTATGGTGACAGTGCTGGCGCGGCAGCAATTATTAGCGCCAGCATAGCGAGGCCGGCGGATAGACGTTTGATCACGGTTGATATCCCTGCGGTACGAGTTAAACAGCCAAGATCTGCTATGATATAACATACACTTTTTCTATCGGAATTTTTCTCGCAGATCGCGTTGGTTGTTTGGAAGCTACGTAAAACTGAATTTCGCGCGAAACGGCGGCAGTTGCGGTCGCCCAAGCACAAAATCAGCAGCCCGCGCTGCAATCATCTGGGTCGGGCCATTCAGGTTGGCCCTGATAATGTTTGGCATGACCGATGCATCGACGAATCGCAGTCCTTCCGCGCCTCGAACCCGCATTTCACCGTCAACAACGGCGTCTTCATCGCCGCTCATCCGACAGGTGCCACATGGATGGTAGTCGGTTTCAGACATCCCGCAAACCGCAGCCAAGATCTCACTATCAGTTCGAACATCAGCCCCAGGAAGGATCTCTTCCCCCCGAAACTCATCGAATGCGCGTTGCGCGATCACCTCACGACATTTTCGAACGCCTTCGATGATCTCACGCTCATCATGCGGGGTGGACAGATAGTTGAAATGCAGTGCGGGCTTGTCCGAAGGATTAGCAGACCGCAGCAAAACTTCGCCGCGAAAGCGGGGGCGAAGCTGATCAATGTGGATCGAAAATGCCTGTGACATTTTCATTCGGCCATTTTCAAAGTCTGCGGCTACTGGGCCAAAATGGTATTGCAGGTTTGGATGAGGGACGTCGTCGTTACCCCGCACCAGGCCGCCTGCTTCCCAGACATTTGATGCCGCCGGGCCGGTCTAATTGGCCAGCCAACGCGCACCTGCCATGGCCTTGTGAATTGGGTTTTGCAGATAGTCGATGGTGACTGGCTTCTTGCAAGCGTACTGCACCACGACTGTTGGATGATCCATCAGGTTCTGGCCAACGCCCTTTACATCCAGTACCGGTTCAATCCCCTGTGCACGCAAATGATCGCCCGGCACAACGCCTGAAAGCATCAATAATTGGGGTGAATTGATGGCCCCACCGCAAAGGATCACCTCTTTCCCAGCAAACGCCTTGTGACGTGTCCCGCGCAGGTCAAATTCTATCCCCTCTGCGCGAGCCCCGTTGAATAGGATTTGTCTCGCCAGAACTCTAGTCAGTAGGGTCAGGTTCGGGCGTTTCAGGGCGGGTTTCAGATGGGCGACCGCCGCACTGCAGCGCCGGCCATTGCGTTTGGTCGCATCGAACCGGGCGACACCTTCGGGATTGTACCCGTTCAAATCTTCTGATTGCCCCTGCCCCGCCTGGCCACCAGCTTCGACAAACACATCGTACAGTGGGTTACCCAAACCGCCCCGGGTCACAAACAATGGCCCATCACCGCCGCACCAGTCATCTGCGCCCCGGTCGCTAGCCTCCCCAGCTTTGAAGTAGGGAAGGCAGTCGGCATAAGACCAGCCTGGCAGACCGAATTCACTGGCCCAACGATCATAGTCGAGCGGATGCCCACGCATATAGACCATTGAGTTGATCGAAGACGATCCCCCGACAACCTTGCCCCGGGGCATTGAAATATTGCGCCCATGAAGCGCCGGTTCATCCTCTGTCTGGTAGTTCCAGTTGATCTTTGGGTCGCGATAGACCGAATAAACACCCGCTGGGATATGGATCAGTAAATTGCGATCCATCGGCCCCGCCTCAAGCAGCAGGACGCTGTCACCGATTTCTGACAGCTTGTTCGCCATCACGCATCCAGCAGACCCTGCCCCAACAATGATGTAGTCGTAAGTCTCGCTCATCTCGGCATCGTGCGGCGCCGCGATTCTGCATGCAACAGCGTCACCATGAGAATCCGTCTGAGGGTTCGCTGACGCTAATTCTGACCGTTTCTCGAACGAGCCTATTGCGTTCCGACAGCTCAAAAGCCTTAGATTAGCTCGATGGCAATGAGGTCGATATGATCACCCGCGACACGCAGTACTTTCTGCTTCTCAATGTAGGACACTTTTTAGATCACTATTTCATGCTGATCTTTGCAACCGTTGCTGCACTGGTGCTGAGCGCAGGTTGGGGGATGAGTTACGCTGAACTTTTACTGTATGGAGCGCCAGGTTTTGCTGCTTTTGCGCTGTGTTCGCTACCAATGGGAATACTGGCCGACAAGTGGGGACGGGACCGGATGATGGTCGTTTTTTTCGTTGGGATTGGTCTGGCGTCTATTCTGACCGGGTTTGCGCAAACACCATTGCAGCTGGGCGCTGGATTGTTGTTGGTCGGGATATTTGGCGCGATTTACCACCCGGTTGGGTTGGCGATCGTGACAGCGCGCTGGAAAAAGGCCGGGATGCGCCTGGCCGTGAACGGCATTTGGGGCAACCTAGGTGTCGCCTGCGCAGCGTTGGTTACGGGTCTGATGATCGACCTTGCGGGCTGGCGGGCAGCCTTTTTTGCACCTGGTATCGTATCAATTCTGTTTGCACTCCCTTATCTGCGAGTTTCACAAAGTATCCAGTCACAGACTACCTCGCCAGCGGACGGCGGCGCGCCCAAAAAGCAGGCCAACTATGGGCCAAGATGGCGCGTTCTGCTTTGTGTTTACATGACAGCGGTCCTGGGCAGCATTGTCTTTCAGTCGACGACAGTCGCCTTGCCAGAGATATTCGAAGAACGCCTTGTAGGTCTGGCTGATCAGCTTGCTGCAACTCTTAAATCACTTCAGATGGAAACGGCGGCTATCATTGGATTCCTTGCCTTTCTGGTGTTTGCAATCGCATCGCTGGCTCAGTTGGTTACCGGCTACATGTTGGATCACTTCGGCGCCCGCCCTACCCTTATGCTTGTGACAGGAGTTCAGGTTGCAGCACTATTGATCATGCCGGGTCTGACCGATCTTGCGGCATTTGCTGTGGCGCTTGGCATCATGTTGGGCGTCTTCGGTCAGGTGCCAGTTAATGACTTTCTGATTGGCTCGACGGCCTCTGACAAATCCCGCTCTCGCGCTTTTGGCGCAAGATACATGGTCAGTTTTCTGGCCTTCTCGGCAGCTTTGCCTTTGATCGCCGTCGTTCAAGGAACCTGGGGTTTTGATGGGCTGTTCCACATTTTGATGGCGTGTGCTGCGATCATTTTGGTGGGTAGCCGCTTGCTGCTTTCAAAACCGTCCTACGATGATGCGGGGGACGTTGTGCAGGCCCAGAACAGCGAAGTTGAAGCGCGTTTGCCGCGCTAGCCTTTCGGCTGAAGTTGGGTGGACGGTCATTTTGCAGCGCGATGTCTGTTACATCCGCCGCGTTTGCGATCAGATTTCTTGACCAGGCCTCACGTTATCCAACCAATTCACACAGAATCTCTTGTTCTGGAACGCTGCCCGCGCCTAGCATCATTTCGGTGCTGATTAGTGAGGATTGCCATGAAAACGATGCCGCCGGGGGTGATGGAGGCTGGGAAAGGTCTCGATGACATTTCCTGGAACATTCTGGGCCAAACCTATGTGCCCAAAGCCTTATGCGAAGACAGTTTTTCCTGGCATGCCTTCATGCCACCCGGCACGATGGTGCCGCCGCATATCCATCCCGAACAGGATGAGTTCATCTATATGCTGGAAGGCAAGCTAGACCTGATTCTAGACGGTGATGAAGATTTCGCCGAACCGGGCGACTTGATCCGTCTGCCACGCGGCATTCCGCATGGCCTGTTTTCCAACGGCCCGCGCCCGGTCAAATGCCTGTTTTGGGTCACACCCTCGCGGCGCCTCTATGACCTGTTCTGGCAATTGAACAATATGGGAGAGGCCGACCCGGCTGAGATCGTCGCCATGTCCGCCAAGCACGAAATCGACTTCCTTCCACCGCCAGAGGAAGGCTGATGCACGTTCTTATCGCAGGCGGCGGGATCGGCGGGCTGACGCTCGCCCTCATGCTGCACAAGCGCGGGATCAAGGCCACAATATATGAGCAGGCCTCATCGGTTCGCGAGATCGGCGTTGGCATCAACACGCTGCCGCATGCCATCAAGGAACTGGCTGAGCTGGACCTGTTGGATGTGCTGGATGCGACCGGCATTCGCACAAAAGAGCTGATCTATCTCAATCGTTTTGGCCAGGAAGTCTGGCGTGAATGGCGCGGTATGTGGGCTGGCGCGCCTGTGCCGCAATTCTCAATTCATCGCGGGCGGTTCCAGAAGGTTCTCTATGATGCCGTGATTGAACGACTAGGCGCCAAAGCGGTCAAAACCGGACGTCGACTGGCGGGCTTCACCCAATCTGAGGGCGGAGTGACGGTTCAGTTCGTCGACGCCAGCGACGGCCTTGGCTCAGAAACCGTGCGCGGGGACATTCTGATTGCCGCAGACGGCATTCATTCCGCCGCCCGCAAAATCTTCTACCCTGGTGAAGGCGCGCCTAGCTGGGATGGCGTCCTGATGTGGCGCGGCGCGACGGAGTTCCCGCAATATCTCGACGGCCAAACGATGTTCATCGGCGGCGGCATGGGTGCGAAATTCGTGCTCTACCCGATTGGAAAGGCGGGTGAAGGCAAACGCCTGACCAACTGGGTCGTCAACGTTCGCGTCGCTGACGGCGCAACGCAGCCTCCGCCAAAAGACTCATGGTCGCGCAAAGGTCGACTGGACGAGGTGCTGCCCTACGGCCTGCGCTTCAAAGTGCCGGGCGTCGACATCGAGGCCCTGATCCGCCAAACGCCTGATGTCTACGAGTACCCGATGGCTGACCGCGATCCTCTCCCACAATGGAGCTTTGGGCGCATCACCATGCTCGGCGACGCCGCTCATCCGATGTATCCGGTCGGGTCGAATGGCGCGAGCCAGGCCATACTGGATGCACGTTGTTTGGCCGACTGGCTGGTCAAAGCAGAACACCCAATGCAGGCGCTTTACGAGTACGAAAAGATCCGACTGAAAGCGACGGCCAAGATCGTCAAAGCCAACCGGTCTGGTGGGCCCGAAGGTGTGATCGACGAAGTTGAGAAAGAGGAACCCGCCGGGTTTGATGACGTGAACGAAGTGCTCAGCAGTTACCGCCGGGCGCAGATCATTGCAAAGGCGACGGGGCAGTGGCCGGTAAGTAGTGAGGGGAAAGCCAAGGCGTAGGCGACTTGCGGACAAACCGGCAGCTCGTGGTCTGAACTTCTGCGGCGACTCTTCGACGCGATCGGAAGTCCGTAAAGTTTTGAGACAGCCATTCCTAGGTTGCTCGACCTGTATCCTACAGAAAGGACGGGTCGCTGGTGGATGTTGAAAGACGTCTTGCGAAGCAAAGCGGCTTATCTACAGTTGCTTGCAGTATCAGATACTTTTGGTCGGAACTTTTGTGGAAAGACGCCTTTCAACCATCATGGCTGCCGATCTTGTCGGCTATTCCAAGGTCATGGCCTCGGATGAAGACGGTGTCATCTCCAGACTGAAAGACGTGCGAGCCGAGTTGATAGATCCCGCGATCGCAAACGCTGGTGGACGCATTGTCAAAACGATGGGCGATGAACTTTTGATCGAGTTTTCATCGCCGACAGCTGCCTTGAAAAGGGCGATCGAAATGCAGAACTCCATGCAAATCCGGGAAGCAGAAAGGAATGCAGCTGATCGTTTTCGATTTCGCGTCGGCGTAAACACAGGCGAAGTCGTCATCGATGGACAAGACGTTCTGGGTGACTGCGTAAACATAGCCGCGCGTTTGGAGAGCATTGCGCCGCCCGGTGGGGTTTGCATCAGCAAGCAAGTGTATCAGCATGTGGCTGGGCAGATTGCCGAGCCAATGACACCCCTTGGCCCGCAAAAGGTAAAGAACATTCCCGACCCAATTGATGTGTGGAGGGTTGAGATTTCTGGCGTCAATGCGACTGTGGCGCAGATTTCAAATCGCGTGCGGTCTTCAATTGCCGTGCTTCCTTTCGACAACATGTCACAAGACGACGATCAGCAGTTCCTCGCGAATGGTATTGTTGAAGATGTAATTACAGAACTGTCGCGCTTTCGGTCGCTATTCGTCATCGCCCGAAACTCAACATTTTCCTACAAGGGCACTGGGACAGATATTCGGCAAATCGCAAAGGAACTCGGTGTTCAATACGTCGTGCAGGGTTCTGTACGGCGCGCGGGCGCGAAACTACGCGTCACAGCGAAGCTGATAGAGGCGGAAAACGGATCGCAAATCTGGGCAGAACGCTGGGACAGGACCATCGAAGATCTCTTTGATTTGCAGGATGAACTGACGACGGCAATCGTAGGCGCTATTGAGCCAGAGCTGGGCGCACACGAGCGTTCCCAGACGCTGAGCAAACCGGTTGAGAGCTTAACGTCATGGGAGCTGTGTCAACGCGCCCACGATTGGCAATCCCGAATTGACGCCGTAAAATTCGATGAGTGCGAAGCGCTTATCCGTCGTGCTTCGGAAATTGAACCTGACAGCATTCGCGCAGGTATCTTACTGGTTCGATTGCTGACGACCCGTGTGCTGATTGGCATCGGCCGCGATAGAGAGGCAGAACTTGCCGAAAGCCTCAAAATGGCCCAAAGGAACGTCGAACTGGACGATCGGGACGACAGAGCATTCTCGATGGCGCTGGCGGCAGCTGGCCGGAATGAAGAGGGACTGGCCGCGGCAGAACGCGGATTGGCCCTTAACTCAAACGATGGCGGCCTGTATTACACCCGTGGTTGTTGCCGGGTGCAGCCGCCATTCTTGCATCCCGAAAAGGTTGAAAGTGACATGGCCATGGCCGAAAAACTTTCTCCTCGCGACCCAATTCGAGTGCACTATTACGGTATTACCGCCATGGCGTGGCTGGCGTCTTCAGCGCCTGACCGCGAAGAGAGGGCCTTGAGAGGGCTTGAAGCGGCAAGCCGAGAGGCGAATGCAATCTGGCCCTATGCGATTGGCGCCGCTGCAATTCACGCATCAAACGGGAATAGAGAAAGCGCACGAGACTATGTAAGTGCTGCACTCAGACAGAAAACCGATCTCACTTTGTCTTCTCTAGCTGAGGCGTTGCCAGTACCGGTTTGGATAGCGGCCTGGGCGCGAGTATCGCATGTGAGTGGCCTACTAGTTGAGCTTGGCCTACCTTCTGAATAAGGCGGAATGAGATTTGATCGGCCACGTTCGGTTTGTTCGGCTCTCCCTCGAAATCAACCAACTTTCGGCATTTGCTGCGTCGCACAGTGTATGCCACCGCCAAGTTCCCCCAACGCATCGACATTCAGCGCCACAGCTTCACGTCCAGGATAGTGCCGCTTTAGCGCATCCAACGCTGCCGCATCCGTTTCCGGATCGCCAAACTCTGCAGCGATGATGGCGCCGTTACAGGCGTAATAGTTTGCATAAGACGCGACGAAATCAACCGAACTGACCCGCCGCCTGTTCGGTTCCGCAATCACTTCCACATCCAGCCCGGCATCGACCAGAATATCGTGCGTTTCATTCACAGCGCGGGCAAAAGGGTCGTCTGGATATGGGGCTTCCGGTAGGTTCATCAGCACCTTGCCCGGCCCGGTAAAGCGGGCGAGTGCATCGATGTGATAATCGGTGATATCTTCGCCCCACAGGCCCGGCGCCCAAATCATTCGATCCGCGCCGTAGGCCGCCAGAAGGCGTGCTTCGATTTCATAGCGGTTAAGGCCGGGATTACGGTTATCGTTCACCCAACTGCTTTCATGCGCGATCATCAGGCCATGGCCGTCATGGTCTACGCCACCCGGTTCCCCCCACAGACCGGACGGAACAAGTGGCAGGTTCAGTCGCCTGGCGACTTCGCCGGCAATGGCCCCGTCGTTCTGATGATATTGCTTGCGCCCCCACCCATTGAACTGAACGTGGCTTACGACCAGCTCATCCCCTTGCCAGGCGAACAAAGGGCCAGAATCCCGCGCCCAGAGATCTTCTGTCGGGATGTCCCAGACTTCTACCTTTTGGGATAAGCGACGCATCCGGCCATGTTCTTCGGCTGGGGCTAGCATGATGACGGGCTCAAACTCAGCAATCGTATTCGCGATCTCGGCAATCGTGTCCTGCGTGATCCGCAGAAAGACTGGATCGTCATAGACCGCGCGGCTGTTCGGCCATTGCATGAATGTCGCTTCATGCACGTCTTCTTCTGCTGGAACCGTCATACGCACCTCTGCCCTGGCCTGTCCAAACATGGTTAATGCCGTTGCCCCAGCCAGCGCCTGCCGCCTGCTCATCATTGCCAATACCTCGCGATTCTGCGGCCCATCATCGCCACCAGAATGTAGCCCGTCGAGTAATTGTCTGCGCTAAGCTTTGGCGGGGAGGTAGTTTCACAGAGTCCCATTTTGGGTATATGTATACTTATCAATTAGTTAGGTATGGTTTCACGCGTGAAACCTCGTTTGCTTTCAGGGATAAGGTCAGCACCACCCGCCGGGCGTAAACCCCCAGCAAATGTTTGTCGGCCATCCTTTCAAATCCGGTCTTGTCAGCCTATTGTTCAGGTTAGTTTTTTCGAAAAGGCTTCGACATGCCCCAGTATCGCTCACGCACCTCAACCCACGGCCGCAACATGGCAGGCGCCCGCGCATTATGGCGTGCCACTGGCATGACCGACGGCCAGTTCGGCAAACCGATCATCGCAGTTGCGAACAGTTTTACCCAGTTCGTCCCAGGCCATGTTCATCTGAAAGACATGGGCCAGCTGGTCGCAAAAGAGATTGAGGCAGCAGGCGGCGTCGCCAAGGAATTCAATACCATCGCAGTCGATGACGGCATCGCGATGGGGCACGACGGGATGCTGTATTCGCTTCCCAGCCGAGAGCTGATTGCAGATGCAGTCGAATACATGTGTAACGCTCACTGCGCCGACGCCGTCATCTGCATATCCAACTGCGATAAGATCACACCCGGCATGCTTATGGCCGCAATGCGCCTCAACATCCCCGCGATCTTCGTCTCAGGCGGGCCTATGGAGGCTGGCAAGGTCGTCCTGTCCGACGGTGAAGAGCATCGCGTCGATCTGGTTCACGCCATGATGAACGCTGTGAACCCGGACGTGTCGGATTCAGATTCAGAAGCAACAGAGCGTTCGGCCTGCCCAACCTGTGGGTCTTGTTCGGGCATGTTCACAGCGAACTCAATGAACTGTCTGGCCGAAGCGCTGGGTCTGGCGCTGCCGGGCAACGGATCTCTGCTGGCCACGCACGCCTTCCGCGAAGACCTGTTCAAACGCGCAGGCCGCACTATCGTAGAGCTGACCAAGCGCTGGTACGAAGAGGATGATGTGACCGCGACCCCGCGTGGCATCGCCAATTTCGAGAGCTTTGAGAACGCTATGACGCTGGATATCGCGATGGGCGGATCGACCAATACTATCCTCCACCTGCTGGCGATGGCCCGCGAAGGGGAAGTACCGTTCACAATGGACGACATCGACCGCTTGTCTCGCGGCGTGCCGCACCTGTCGAAGCTTGCGCCCTCTACGGATGAGTTCCACATGGAAGACGTCCACCGAGCGGGCGGCATCATGCGGATCATGGGTGAGCTTGACCGTATTGGCCTGATCCACAACGATCGTCCGACCGTACATTCCAAAACCATTACCGAGGCTTTGGAAAAGTGGGACATCATGCGTGAGCCGTCTGAAGAAGTTGAAACTTTCTACCGCGCCGCACCCGGTGGCGTTCGGACCGTTCAGGCGTTTTCCTCCAACAATCTTTGGAAAGATCTCGACCGGGATCAGGAGAACGGGTGCATCCATTCTGGTGAACACGCCCATTCTCAGGACGGTGGTCTGGCCGTTCTGTTCGGCAACATCGCCGAGGATGGCTGCATCGTGAAAACCGCAGGCGTTCCGGAAGAGTGCCTGACCTTCAAAGGCAAGGCGCGGATTTTCGAAAGCCAGGACAGCGCTGTCAAAGGTATCCTTGGCAACCGAGTTGCCGAAGGAGACGTTGTCGTCATCCGCTATGAAGGGCCGCGCGGCGGGCCAGGTATGCAGGAAATGCTGTACCCGACCAGCTATCTCAAGGCTGTTGGGCTGGGCAAGAAATGCGCGTTGATCACCGATGGACGTTTCTCTGGAGGGTCGTCAGGCCTGTCCATAGGCCACATCTCGCCCGAAGCAGCGCTTGGCGGCAACATCGGTCTGGTTGAGGAAGATGATGACATCGAGATTTCGATATCTGAGCGCAAGATCCACCTTGCTGTGGAGCCCGGCGTTCTCGCGGCCCGTCGCAAAGCGATGGAAGCGAAGGGCGACGTCGCCTGGACGCCTGAGGAAGAGCGGGCGCGGAACGTCACCCCAGCGTTGAAAGTCTTCGCCGCCTTTGCAACCTCAGCTTCAGAAGGCGCGTATCGCGATGTTGATGGAACGCTGGCGGCGCAGTCGAAAGCCAAAACCATCGCAGCGGAATAAGCTGGCAAACAGCCGCCTTTCAGATGTGAAAGACCTTTGAAAACAACAATGGGCGTCGGCTTTTAGTCGACGCCCATTGCATTTCAGTGTGTAGCTCACAGAAAGGCAGAAAAAGGTGAGCTATTTTCGAAGACCAGCACACCCAGAAAAGCTATCTACAGCAGCCAGCGCCTAAATCTGTGCAGCCCAACTTTGGCAAACTCCCCCTCTCCACACGAACTGGTCGCGTTCATGAAGGCAAGCATCTCAAGCGGGATTAGTTTCAGAATAGGACAACGTTGGCGGCATCAAGAATTGCGCGTCGCATATCGGGGTAGATCAAGACGAACTGCCCTGTTTGCCTGATCAGCCTTGCAGTGACTGTTTTGTCGGGAACACTACGATCACCGGGCAGGCGCCCGAAGCCAGTAAATTATCCCCGCCATCAACACGATCGCGACAACGCCGTGCTGCATTTCGGCCGAGAAGAACGCGAGCAGAAATCCTGTCGCCAATGGCCCGCAAGCGGCGCCTAAATCTCGCCATGCCTGCATCCTCGCCAAATCACCGATTGCGTTCTGATCAGCGGCCAAGCTTTGCGTGATCACGGCTGGTCCAAGTGAGGCGAGCGCACCTCGAAACAGTAGCATGATAATTGCTCCAAATACTGTCCAGCCAATCGCGACGCAGATGAACCCGGCAGTAGTCATCATCGCCGAAGTAATGAACACTTTGCGCGCACCATGCCGATCAGCAATCCAGCCAAATAGGGGGGCGGCAATCGCCTCACCAAAATGGCGCATCGCCAGCAAGGCGCCGCCACCCATCACCGCAACGGACAATGACGCCTCACGAGCGAATATCAGTGTGATTGTCAGGGCAAAAACACCATCAACGCCGTATCCCTGAAGAAAAAACAGGATATCGATCGGCTTTGGTCGGGTAAGAGAGGCAGGCTTACTGCGTTTAGCCTCGGAGCTGTGATGTTTAGGCAATGTGAAAGCCACAAGAATGGCCAGCGCAGTCGGAATGGTAAGAACTGCAAACGCCATTTGCGGCCCAACAACGCCAACCAGCCACGCACCGCCCAGCAGCGCCAGGATCGGTCCAATTCTTTGGATCGCTTGCCCAACACCTACCCTGGTGCCGACTTGAGCGCGGAACTCAACTGCATAGGTCAGCGTAATCAGGACAAGCGTTGCGTAGGTAAGGCCCCACATGATGCGCGCAAACAGAATGACGGCTGGACCCTGACCAAACCCATAAAGCGCGGTGGAAATGGTCGCAAGCAACGCCGCGGCAACGCACATGTGGCGGACACCGATTGCGTTGGTTAAGCGTGCGATCACGCCGTATGTAAACACCCGAACAAAGCGATTAGCGGACAGCATAACGCCGACCCAAGGCAATGTGAGGCCAAAGTCCTCAGCATAAACGGGCAGAACCGCGTACAGCAGAGCATCCCCCAGCAAGGCCAACGACATGACCGTAGATGACCCGATCACAGCGCGCCATCCGTTTTCGGCGGCGATGGTCAAGTTGCTATGCTTGACTGAGTCACGTTTTAACGGCCTCTATAGCGCAAGTTATTGTGTTTCCACCGCATTTGGGAACCTCGTGCGACCATTGCCGCTTTGCCGTAGGTCGTCAATTTGGGCAAGGTTCACATTCGCAAACGGAACAACATTCATTGCTCACCTTGTAAACAGAAATAGGTGCTTTGGCGTTCGGTGAATCCAGCGGGATCCGCATAATCACAGAGAAATAGGAAGCTGCGTTTCCAAAGAGATAGCAATCGATCCTACTGATTGAATTTATCCAACTTTCCGCGTCGCCAGATATACACCGACTGCCGCCACCGCCATGCCTGCCCAGGCAAGCGGCGGCATGATTTCACCCAACAGGAACCACGCTAGTACGGCGGCCATTGGTGGGACGAGATAGAATAGCGCAGACACCTTGCCGACATCCCCAGCCCGGATCATCGCCAGCAGTAAGCCCACCGCGATGACGGAGTTGCCGATGACAAGATAGGCAAAAGCAGCAGAGAACTCCCACGTCCAGTTCACCTCCATCGTCTCAGTCAGCAGCATAGCAGGCAGGACGCCTAGCAATCCTGCGGTAAAGCCCACGAGGTTTGCAGTCACGGGATGATGCGAAAGGCCAAAGCGCTTCTCCCACAGAGAACCGATGGTAATGCCTGCAAGACCAAGCACGCTGAATAGGAAGCCGATGACGGATGGCGTCGCTGTACTGGATCGCGCAACAATAACGATACCAGCGCCGATCAGGCCGAGCGTTAGACCGATCCACATCCGCGCACTGATCGCCTCACCAGACCAGCGGGGCGCGATGATGGCAACGATAATCGGCTGGAGCGACATGATCAGCGCGACAGTTCCAGCCGCGACGCCTGCCCGGAAAGCGAAATAGCACATCCCGAAATAGCCCGCCTGGATAAGCAAGCCGACGAACGCAACATGGCCCCAGTCGGCGCGGGTTTTGGGCAACGGAGGTCGGAGGACCAAGAAAAGAACAGCCATGATCACGACCACAGCGGCATAACGCAGTACCAGCAACGTCATTGGCTCGGCATACTGTAGGCCGATCTTGGCGACGACATAGCCCATCGACCAGAGGCAAAGGAACATCGCAGGCGCCAGCGCCAACCACAGTGGTTTAGGCGTTGTCATTTTAGCGAAACATCCAACTGCTTAAGCCTATGGAATATCGGGATGTAGTCGCGGTCGGCGTTCAAAACTTTGAGGTTTGGATAGCATGCGGCGAGCTGGGCGATCGCCTCCTCCACTTCAATCGTCGCGACGAACTGGCCGAGGCAGGCGAAAGCGCCCCCGCCGAAATTCATATGCGGTGGGCGCTCAGCGCGGGTCAAGTCGAACTTGTGAGGGTTTTCAAAGATGTCGGGCTGGCGATGCGCAGCGCCGAAACTGGCGAAAATCGACGCACCTTTCGGAATGGCGACGTCCTCAATGGCCGTGTCTTCCAGTGCAGTACGGGAGGTTGAAATGGAACGAGGCCAAAGCCGCATCGCCTCTCTTACCGCTGGGATAGCAAGCGTGGGATCGTTAGCAATAGCAGCCCAGACACCGGGCTGGGCGGTCAAGCGGTCGATGATTATCGCGATGGAGGCGGCGGTGTTGTCCGTGCTTGCCTCAATCAGCATCACGGCGAAATCTTCCAGCTCACTCTCACTGAGGACGCCCACCTGTTGCACCCGGATCAGTTGTGAAAGGAAATCGTCACCCATCGCCTGCTTGCGCGCCGCGATGCGGTCGGCAGCATAGGCGAATAGCTCATCATAAGCAGCGACGATGCGGGGGGTGAGAGACGGGTCACGGCGGAAGATCGCCAGGACTGTCTCTGACATCTCGGACACGAAACGGGCGTGCAACAGCGGCGCGTCGACCCAATGGCAATAAACGCCGGCCGGGACAAGGTCAGCGAAAGCGTGCTTCAGATCGACCACTCCGTCCGGCAGCGCATCCAGCAGGTTTGAGACGACTCCCGCGATCCCTTCGCGCAAATCACCTGCCTGTTTTGGGCCGATCAGGCCAGTGAGGGCGCCGCGCAGACGCTGGCGGACCTCTCCCCTGTTTTGGGTCAGCAGCATCCTTCGTTTGAAGGTCAGCGCGCGGCTTTCGGGGATGCCCATCTTTTCAACCAGATTGCCATGGTCGGTGCCCATTGTTCGGTCCAGAACAAAGGCGCGGCAGAGATTGTAATCCAACAACTCCACCCCCCGATCAGATCGGGCGATGCGGTGGTTCAACGCCTGCTCTGCCAATCATTCGTAGGACGCAGCGGCATAAGCCGGGTCGGCATAGTCAATGAAGGGAAGGTCTGCGATCGTTCTCATAGGACCTGCGCGTTCAGCCAGTTTCGAATCTCAGTCAGATGATAGGCCCGGTCAAGGATATCGACACCAACGCGATGTTTAGCGGCGGCGTTTGCGTGAAACACTGGGTCCTCAGCGATACGGGCGATTTCTTTGCCCGCACGGGTGCGCTTTTCGTTGCCTTCAGCAGGACCAGAGCGGGAGAACCAGTATCCCACATCCTTCACTGTCGCTTCGGGGTGATACTGCACGCCCCAGAAACTGACCTCACCCTGATCAAAGGCAAAGGCCTGAATGCCAGTGTGGTCATTGGTGGCGGTGATGATCGCGCCCTCAGGCGCACGTGTGACGTCATCGCGGTGCATGCAGATCACGTCGAAGCTTTCGCGCCGGCCCGCGTGCATTGGGTGATCCGTAGGGCTGACTGCACGGGCGAACCCGGCCTCCACGCCGTTCGGTCCAGCCTTGGTCTCACCGCCCAACACAACAGCGGCGTTTTGCATGCCCCAACAGCAACCAAAAACCGGCGTTCCGGCTTTGAAGGCGCGCTCATACATCTCCCAATAGGGGGCAGCGCGTTCATCCGCAGCTGACCAACTGACGCCTGACCCCGTCACCGCCATACCATCGAAACTGGCGAAATCGATCGCGTCAGCGTTGTGGTCCGAGAACATCGGCTGGGCTATTTCAACATCCAACCCCGGCGCGACCTCATGCAGGGCGGCGGCGTAATCCTGCGCCGTCGTCGCGCCCACAGCCTTGCGGCGGTCCAGCGCCAGTTCAGGCGGATTTCCTTCAACAACGAGGATTTTGGGCATGGGCGGGCTCCTATCTTCGGGCCGACCATATGGGCGGGCGGCGCGCGCGTCTATCGGGCTTGTCGCCGGGGCGTGCTTGATTGGCAGGCCGGTGTCGGGAAGGGTTCTTGCATGACCTATCAGACGCGCCCCCTTACCCAACTTGCCAAGCCGACCGAGCTGCCAAACGCCTTCGCCGACCCGGACGCCGTGCTGGACTTGATCCGCGCAGGCGCGCCCTACAAGACGCAGGAGGCGGCGCATAAACATCCGAACGTGACACACACCGGCGGCTGGTTTCGCAATTTCTGGGCGCTGGGCGGGAAGATCGTGTTCGATGGGGCTGAGCCCTTCTTTCATAACCCAACCTTCATTAACGCAGCGAAAGACAGTTTCGGCGCAGAAATCATCCGCCCCGTCGCGATGATGACCAACCTCAACCTTCCGGCGGACGGTCTGCCGCCCCACCTGGACCTCCCTTGGTTTCGCGGCGCAATGAACCGAGAGGTCCCGGCCTGGATGCTGGCGCCGATGGGCTATTCGGGCTTGTTCCATCGCTGGGCGGTGCCGGTCGCATCCGTTGTGACCTGGTTCTACGACGGCGCTGGCGGAGAGTTTGAGTATTGGCCCGACGGTCTGGCCGCGCCTTCCCAAACCATGCGCCCGCCGTTTCACAATCAGGGTGTGATGGCGGATAATGAGTACATGTTCCACCGTGTCGGCGCGTTGGGGCGGAAGGCGGACTTGCTGGCCGCAGACGCCATCCCCTATGCTGCGAGGCTGCATTTGGACGGTGACGAATGGACTGTGCGGAATGACGATGCAGAGATGCTGCGTTATCCTTGTGCCGAGGTTCGCCTGTCAGTCCTGTGGAAGGCGTACTGCTTTCGCGATGAGGCTGAGGCGCAGGCGTTCGACGATCGGTCGGATGATCTGACGCCGGATCTGATCGCCGGGCTGTTTCACAGTGATCTTTCGGCGCGCGGGATCGCTTGCGAGGCGGCGTCTGGTGATTTCAGCGATCCGACGTGGAAGCGAGTACTGGAGGCGGCGTATCCGGCACCGACGGTCCCACCTGCCAAGGTGTGAAACAGGTGGGGGTTTCACGCGTGAAACCATGGGTAAGTCATTGTTTTATATAGATTTCGAAAAGTTCTTTACCTTCCATTAACCTGCGTTTCGCACTGGCCGCGCCATTTGTCCTGCCTATTGCCGCTTGAAGGATAGTCGTTCGGACTGCGTTCAATTGAGGGTAGGACATATGGCAAAGATATTTCTAAGTCATTCCAGCAAGGATCAGGGCGTCGCCGACCGTATAGAGACGGTTCTGACAGCGGCTGGGCATGAGGTCATCGATATGGCCGCTTTTCGCAATGCCGCAGATTTTGTCGAGCGGATGGAGGCTGGGCTAGCCGCTGACAAGATGCTGGCGCTCTAGTCGCCGCACTATTTCGCATCTGAAATGTGCATAGCTGAATTCCGGCCCGCCTTTCGCAAGGACCGCGAAGACGCCGCCGGGTTTCTGGGAATTGTCCGTATCGCGGAATGTGTGCCGCACGACCTATACCGCTCAACGATCTGGGCAGGTCTCGACCCTAGTCTACCAGACGAAGCCTTTGAAAGAATTCTGCTTCGCACCCTGACTGGGCCACAAACCCCGGCTGTCGGCACCCTCAACAACCTGCCCAACCTCACGACCCGCGTGCATGGACGCGAGGAAGACATGTTTCACCTAACCGCCAGCCTGTCTGGCGGCAATGCTGCAATCAATCAGCAGGCGGTGCGGGGGCTGGGCGGGATCGGCAAGACCACGCTGGCGCTCGCCTTTGCGCATTCTGAGGATGCAAAACGCCGCTTCCCGATCCGCTGGTGGGTACTGGCAGAGACACGCGAAAGCGTTGAGGCCGCGCTGCACGCCTTCGCCTTGCGGATGAAACTGGCGGCAGAAGAGACGCCGCCAGAACAGGCGGTGACAGCCACGCTCAACTGGTTTCGCGATGGCCAGCGCGATGCTCTGATCATCTTCAACAATGTCGAAAACCCAAAGATACTGACTGACTTTGGTCCGCATGGCGCCCATATCCTCGCCACCACGCGGCGCCAAACGCTGGGCGGGGTCAAGATTGTTGAGCTTGGCACATGGGACAAAGCGACGACCACAGCCTTTCTGATGGAGCGGACGGGCGACAATGATGCTGAGGCGGCAGAGGCGCTGGCGATCGATCTGGGCGGCTTGCCGCTGGCCGCCGAACACAGCGCCGCGATCTGTCAGGCCACAGGCATGGGACTGGCGGCTTATCATCAGATGTTCAGGGCGCGCACGACCGATGCCCTGGATCATTTGATCGCTGACCATGACTATCCCACCCCGGTGGCCCGGACATTTCTGGTGGCGCTCGAAGCGGCAGAGGCGGAAGTGCCGGGTGCAAAGGCGATGCTGTCAGTGATGGCCAACCTGTCGCCAGAACAACTGCCCGTGGCGGTGTTCCTGCATGAGGAAGCGCCGGAAGGGTTGGGCGATTTGGCGAAGGTTGAGGCCGCAATCGCCACGCTTAGGAAGCACGCATTGGTGGGACGCGAACGTCTGGCGGATGAGGTGCATCCAGATGACCCGGCACGACAGGTTGACTGTCTATCAGCGCATCGGCTGGTGTTGCAGGCGGCTCAGGGTCAAGGCAATCAAGGTCAAGCGATCTGGGCGTTGTCAGGCGCATTCAAGGGCGATGAGACCAGCAATATCGAGGCCCGTCCACTTTATCGGCGGCTAGAGACGCACGCCGACCCGGCCTGGGCGGAGCGTGAATGGATTGGGGAGGAGGCAGACGTGGCGGCCAGAGCTTTGGACCGCTCCGCCACCATCCTCGAGTACGCCCATGCCGACTATCGCCGCGCACGAGATAAATTTTCTGCTGCGTTGAAGATAAGCGAAGCGGCGCACGGGCCGGATCATCCGAATGTGGCCATCCTCCTCTCCAACCTCGCGAACGTGCTCCGCGATCTCGGCAGGGATGAGAACCTGAAGGCGGCGCGCGCGGCGCTGGAACGGGCGCTGAAAATCGACGAGGCGGCGCTCGGGTCGGATCATCCGAAGGTGGGGATCAGGTGTGGCTTGATTGCCCGCATGTCTGTTAGTATCGGGGCAGAGGAAAATTTGGTATTTGCACGCGAAATGGCTCAGAGAGCCGTGGATGTTCACGAAAAATCGCTAGGTGTTGATCACCCCTACTCGGCGAGATCGCGGAGCATTCGGGACCAAATATTATTGGGACATGCACCGTAACAACAAATCCTCCTACCCCCCCTTA
>CALKOT010000019.1 GCA_938092015.1 uncultured Paracoccaceae bacterium | reverse complement strand
GGCAATCTTCCAATACATTAACGGCTTCTACAATCCGCGCCGGAGGCATTCAGCATTGGCCTGGAAAAGCCCCGTCGCATTCGAACGCAAAGTGGCCTAAACGAGCACTTGGGGCGGCAAAAAAGCGTGACAGGTCCAGATTGGCAAAGCCAAAGACAGTAATGCTACGAGCAATCTGGCGGATCTGGCGCGCGCTATGAGTGCGGACATTGCGGGGGTTTTCGTGGAGCTCTGCAGGAGAGCGATAGGTAATCTCAAGGTCAGTCATGCGCATGCCTTTCGGGACTGAATTATTCGTCCCTCAAGATCGCACCAATCGGATATCGAAAGATAATGGACCCATTAGACCCACCCGCCGAAAAGCGCTCAGTCAACCTCGCGCACAAACTCGATAGCATTGCGATAGGGCTTCGCCATGTCAGCCGGCTGACCTTTTAGGCTGCCTTTGGGCAGGGCATTATTAAGGGCCGCCGCAAGAATTCTGCAGGTTTCGACCCCGATCCCTTTTTCTTCGCCTGCATATTCATCCCAGGTCCGGCCGGGCGTTGACCCTGTCGCATGGGCAATGGCGCGAACCACGCATTCAGCCAGGAAGCTGAGTGAGGGTTCGGCCTTGCCCGTTACAACGCCTTGATCAATTGCGCGATAAAGCTGGTCGAGAGCCTGAGGTAATTTTTGGATCGCCAAAGAGGTTGAATAGCGCAAAGGGTCGGTCGCTTCTAAGCGCAACCGTTCTTCGATGAGGGGTGTAACAAGATTTTCCAGGACCGGGTCTTTCAGGATGCGGCCGCAAATGTCATCGCTATCGGGCTGGGCGTCATTTTAGAACTCAGCCCTCAGTTTTCCGAGTTTCGCCCGCAGGTGAACACCCATTTTGGCGGAGCTCTTCTTTGAACCGGTGCTCCTTTTATCGGCTGTTTGCCGCAACAGGCATTCGGCCTTGGCCATTTCAACTGCGGAGCTAAAGTTGCGCTTGAGGTCCAGCAAGATAAGATCTGCCTCACTACCAGTCAAACGGCGTTTCAGCGTGGCTCGGATTTCAAGGATAGCTTCTTCAGGCAATTGCGCCAGATCACCGACCCACGCCACATCCGCCAGCGCAGATCCGATCAGACCGAGCTCTGTCAGATCCGGCAGGCCTTCATCATCTTGCGTGTGTCTCATGTCCAATCCCTGCTACAAATGCAGATACCTGATAGTCGTCATCTTTTCCCTGAACGGGACGACAAAATTCCCTGTTAAATTCTACAGGGAATTTGTCAGTAAGGCACTGATTGAGCGCGATGAAATAGATGGAAAATGGAGGGTGACAGACGGAATTCGTCAAAATCCCTGTTCTTTCCCTGTATAACAGGGAAAACAGACCCGAGACCGGTTCGCAGATGACTGCGTACACAGCCAACCACAAATCACGTTAAGCTCTATCGGTTTTGGGATCGCATCCGGCGTCACGCCTAACGAAGCAAACCCAAACCTCCCTCCTTCAAAGCACAGCTTCGGCGGATTTCCTCACGACCTCGGAAATCTCAGTCAACTGACGCGCCAAGGGGCTGGTTTTGCGCCAGACCATGCCAATCGTGCGGGATGGTGGCGGCGCGTTGAACCGGGCCAGCGATACCGCGGCTGAGCGTGTCTCAACGCTTACCGCCATTTCCGGGATCAGCGTGACGCCAATGCCCGCGCCCACCATCTGGACAAGGGTAGAGAGGGAACTTGCATCCAGCATCTCTCGCACCGGGCCGGTGTCCAGCTTGCAAAAGGATAACGCCTGGTCGCGAAAACAATGCCCCTCCTCCAACAACAAAAGGCGCATGTCACTGAGGGATTTGGCGCTTGGGGTCGGCGCACCTTCTTCTGCGATGGGTCGTACCAGCACAAAATCCTCAGCGAAAAGGGCAACCTCAGTGAAGGATGGCTCGGAAACCGGCAAGGCGACGATGGCAGTGTCAATGCGGCCCTCTCGTAGTTCCTCGATCAGGGTGGGCGTCAGGGTTTCGCGTATGTGGATGTCGAGTTCTGGATGCGCCCGTGACAGGTCACCGATGATCGTTGGCAGCAAGTACGGCCCAATCGTTGGGATCACCCCGATCCTGAGACGCCCGGCTAACTGATCACGGGATGCGCGGGCGAGATCGCCAAGCTCATCAACCGATCGGAGGATCTCGCGGACGCGGGCCGAAAACTCTTCCCCCAGATGGGTCAGGGAAATCTGGCGAGAGCCACGCTCAAACAAAGCTGAACCCAGGCTCACCTCAAGTTCTTTGATCTGCTGCGACAAGGCGGGTTGTGAGATTGCGCTGGCGTCAGCGGCGCGGCCAAAATGGCCGTGCGTTGCAAGCGCCTCAAAATATCTCAGCTGTTTCAGAGTGACGTTCTTCATAAGCTGAACCTATCACACCCATCAGTTAATCCAACTTATGCCAATGACGATTTTTTGCTAGAACAAGTCTATAAACGACTCACCCCACGTAAAATCTTTCGGAGGAAATCATGGACGGATCAGATATCGGCAAATGCCCGGTTATGGGCAACCTGTCAAAAACGGTCACAGCGAATGAAACCTGGTGGCCAAACCAGCTGAACGTGAAGATCCTGAATCAGAACACAACGAAATCTGATCCGATGGATGAAGACTTTGATTATGTGGCTGAGTTCAAAACCCTCGATTTCAAAGCGCTGAAAGAAGATCTCTACGCGCTGATGACGGACAGCCAGGACTGGTGGCCAGCAGATTACGGCCACTACGGTGGGTTCTTCATTCGCATGGCGTGGCACAGCGCCGGCACCTACCGCATCCACGACGGTCGCGGCGGCGGCGGCACAGGGCAGCAGCGTTTTGCGCCGCTGAATTCTTGGCCTGACAACGGCAACCTGGATAAAGCGCGCCGTCTTCTCTGGCCGATCAAACAGACATAGGGCCGCAAGATCTCTTGGGCTGATCTGATGCTGCTGGCGGGCAACTGCGCCATTGAAAGCATGGGCGGTAAAACCTTCGGCTTTGGCGGCGGCCGCCCCGATGTGTGGGAGCCAGAAGAGGATGTCTTTTGGGGTCCTGAAACAGTCTGGCTGGACGACAAGCGCTATTCGGGCGAGCGTGAGCTAGCCAATCCGCTGGGTGCAGTGCAGATGGGCCTGATCTACGTGAACCCAGAGGGCCCGAACGGAAATCCCGACCCGGTCGCATCCGGCCATGATGTGCGCGAGACGTTTGCTCGCATGGCGATGAACGACGAAGAAACCGTCGCACTGGTCGCTGGCGGCCACACCTTCGGCAAAGGCCACGGCGCTGGTCCCGAAGACAGCGTCGCGGCAGAGCCGGAAGGCGCCCCAATCGAACAGCAGGGCCTTGGTTGGACCAACAGCTTTGAAAGCGGCATGGGCGTTCATACGACAACGTCCGGTTTCGAAGGCGCGTGGACGCCAAACCCAATCGCTTGGGACAATGGCTATTTCGACGTTCTGTTCGGCTACGAATGGGAAAAAGTCATGACGCCAGCCGGCCATGTTGTCTGGCACGCTATCGACCTGAAAGATGATGATCACGCGCCAGAAGTTGACGGTTCAGGCAAGAAAGTGCCGATCATGATGACCACGGCGGACATGTCGATGCGCATGGACCCGGCATATGAGAAAATCTCTCGCCGGTTCCACGAGAATCCGGATCAGTTCGCAGATGCGTTTGCCCGAGCCTGGTACAAGCTGCTCCACCGCGACATGGGTCCAGTGGTCAACCTGCACGGTCCTGAAGTACCGTCAGAGGAGCTTGTCTGGCAGGATCCTGTGCCTGCTGGCAACGCGGATCTCAGCGCCGCTGACATCGCGGATCTGAAATCTCAGATCCTCGGCTCTGGCCTTTCCAACGGCGCACTGGTTCGCGTGGCGTGGGCCTCTGCTGCATCCTACCGTGGGTCGGATATGCGGGGCGGGGCCAATGGCGCGCGTGTCCGTCTGGCGCCTCAGAAGGATTGGGCGGCGAACAACCCGGCTGAGCTGTCAGATGTTCTGGCCAAGCTGGAAGGCATTCAGTCTGGTTTCGGCAAGTCAGTTTCGCTGGCTGACCTGATCGTCCTCGGCGGCTCCGCTGCGGTTGAACAGGCTGCGAAGAACGCGGGCCACTCGGTTGAGGTCGCCTTTGCACCGGGTCGCGGTGATGCGTCGGCTGATCAGACCGATGCGGATAGCTTCGATGTGCTTGAGCCAACGGCTGACGGGTTCCGCAACTACTATGATCACGCTGTTGGCAGCCCTGCCGACATGCTGGTCGACAAGGCCCAGCTGCTGGGTCTGACTGCGCCGGAAATGACCGCTTTAGTCGGCGGCCTGCGCGTTATCGGCGGCAACACCGGTGGGTCAACCGCAGGCGTCTTCACCGACAAAATCGACACGCTGTCGAACGACTTCTTCGTCAACCTTCTCGACATGTCGACCAAGTGGACGAAGTCGGGCGACTATGACTTTGAAGGCTGCGACCGGTCATCGGGCGACGTCAAATGGACGGCGACTGAGGTTGATCTGGTGTTCGGCTCAAACTCTGTCCTGCGGGCACTGGCTGAAGTTTACGCCTCAAACGATGGCGCAGGGAAACTGGCGGCAGACTTCGCGGCGGCATGGACCAAAGTGATGAACAACGATCGCTTTGATCTGGCCTGATCTTCCGGGCCGCTTATTAAGGCGGCCCAACTGAAAACCGAAACGGCGCCCTGCAGATATGTCGGGCGCCGTTTTCCTTTGGTCGAGACGATGGCTCTATCCTGCCACACCCTGTCAGGGCCGCTGGTTAGAGATGCTCTTACCGGGGCGCATCGCCCCTCTGACAAAGGACAAACGACATGACATCATGCCTTGAAATGGTAGCCTTCACCCTTGCCCCCCATGCCGAACGGGACAAATTTGTCGCCGCTGCGCCCAGTGTTACCGCATGGGCCGCCAAGCAGCCCGTCTTTCAGTATCGCACGCTGGTGGATCGTGGCGACCATGGCTGGATCGATATGATATGGTGGTCGTCGGAAGAAGAAGCCAAATCCGCTGCAGATAAGATTGGACAGGAAATGATGTCGTCACCCTTCATGCAAATGATCGATCCGACGTCGGTGAAAATCGAGCATCATCCTGTGGCGCACATGGGCCTCGCTGCCTGATGCAACGCCTGTTCCGGCTGATCGAATACTTACGCGGTCGCCGCCTCGCCATAACCGCTGATGATCTGGCGGAAGAATTGGGGGTGTCGACCCGCACGATCTATCGTGATGTCGGCGCGTTGCAGTCGACCGGTGCGCCGATCAATGGCGAGGCGGGGGTCGGCTATATGCTCGACCCCTCATATCACCTGCCCCCGATCATGTTTGAACCTGACGAAGTGCAGGCCCTTTTGGCGGGGCTTCGCATCGCCGCCACCGCCACTGATGATGATCTGGCGGCTGCTGGCGCCCGGGCGGAGACTAAAATCCGCGCTGTCCTGTATGATCAGGCGCTGGCCCGCGCCGACCGATCGCCATACGTCGCGCCGTTCATGGCCGAGGATATGAACCTTCGCGATCACCACCGCACCATACGCAAGGCATGTGAAGAACGGCGCAAGCTGAAGATGGAGATTGGCGATAAAGGCAAAGCGCTTACGACGCGCACCATCTGGCCAATCGCCCTGTTGCCCTGGCAGTCGGTCTGGACATTCTACGCCTGGTGCGAGCTGCGCGAATATCATCGCCATTTCCGCGTGTCACGGATCAAAGGCCTGGTGACGCTTGAAGACAGATTTCCCGACACGCCCGATAGCGACGTCAAAGAGATGGCGAAGCGGTTTTCCAGCTCGCAGACCTGATGGGCGCAGCGCCCATCGTCTGTGCCAGGTTGCGATTGCTCACATTGCGGCGCCATGAAGCAGTATGGCGCCCTTCCTGCCGCGCAATGCTTGAGGTAGGAGGCCCGCCTTGGGTGGATGTTAAGGAACCGTTGGAAAATGAAGTCTAATCTTCGTTTCCATATGCTAAACAAGGCCAGCCCTGTCGTAACAACAGTCACGCGGCATGGCCTCTCAGAAACGGTTCAAAAGGGGCAAGCGCGCAATGTCTGAACTTACGGGTAACACCGAAGTTAAGATGGGGTCTGAGCGGTCGTTCGGGATCGTCTTCGCCATCGTTTTTCTGCTGATTGCGCTGTTCCCGCTGCTTGGTGACGGCGGCGTACGCCTGTGGTCGGCAGGCGTCGCGGCGGTGTTTGGCGGGCTGGCATTTCTGGCGCCAAAGCTGCTTGCGCCTTTGAACACGCTCTAGTTCAAGTTCGGCATGCTGCTCAGTAAGATCATGTCGCCTATCGTGATGGGCATCCTGTTCTTTGTCACCGTCACGCCAGCAGGCCTTATTATGCGCGCGCGTGGCAAAGACCTGCTGCGTCAGAAACTCGACCCTGATGCGGAAACCTACTGGATCGAAGTCGACCTGGAACAGGCCGCGTTGACGTCGATGAAAAAGCAATTCTAACAGGTGTAGGGTAACCATGTCTTTTATCGCAGAACTCTGGGACTTCATGAGGGCCCGCAAGAAATTCTGGCTGCTGCCGGTCCTGATCATGATGGTTCTGCTGGGCGGCCTGATCGTGCTGACGTAGGGTTCAGCCGTGACGCCGTTCATCTACACGATCTTCTGAGATGACAGCCATCCTCGGCCTGTCGGCCTATTACCACGACAGCGCAGCGGCGTTGTTGATCGATGGCGAGCCGATCGCAGCGGCGCAGGAAGAACGCTTTACCCGTAAAAAGCATGACGCCGCCTTTCCGCGCCAGGCGATAGAATACTGCCTGGCCGAGGCGGGGATCACGCTGGATGAGGTCGATCACATCGCTTTCTACGACAAGCCGTTCTTGAAGTTCGAACGCCTGTTGGAAACGTATGTCGCCAACGCGCCACGCGGCTTCAAATCGTTCCAGATGGCGATCCCAGTCTGGATCCGGGAAAAGCTGTTTCAGAGGGATCTGATGCAGAAGGAATTTCGGGAAATTGTCCCGAAGATCCAGACCCGCGACAAGATCCTGTTCGCTGAACACCACTACTCGCACGCCGCATTAGCCTACTATCCTTCGCCATTTGATGAAGCGGTCGTCCTGACGCTGGACGGCGTTGGCAAATGGGCGACAACGACCGTCGTGATTGGGCGTGGGTCTGAGTTGGAGATGAAGAAAGAGCTTCATTTCCCGCATTCCCTAGGTCTGCTCTACTCTGCATTCACTTATTACACCGGGTTCAAAGTGAACTCTGGCGAATACAAGGTCATGGGTCTGGCGCCTTATGACGAGCCTCGGTTCAAAGACCTGATCATCGACAATGTGATGGATTTGAAAGAGGACGGCAGTTATCGCCTCGATCAGTCCTATTTCAACTACGCCACCGGCCTGACGATGACGAACGACAAGTTCGCCGATCTGTTTGGCATTCCCGTGCGCCAGGCTGAAGATGACCTTTTGGAGCAGATCCACATGGATCTCGCCGCATCGGTCCAGGCGGTGACGGAGGAAGTTGTTCTTCGCATGACCCGCTCACTTCCGGCGGAATACAACATCCCGAACCTTTGCATGGCGGGTGGCGTTGCGCTGAACTGTGTCGCTAACGGCAAAGTTCTGCGCGACGGCGCTTTCAAGGACATGTGGATCCAGCCTGCTACAGGCGATGCTGGCGGGTCACTGGGCGCAGCTTACGCCGCCTGGCACAAGGAACTGGGCAAGCCACGCACGCCAAGCGCCGCGCGCGACCGGATGAAAGGGTCCTATCTTGGGCCTGAGTTCGCGCAGGATGACATCGAACGGCGCCTCACAGCCGCTGGCGCGGTTTTTGAGGTGATGGACGAAGACGCCACGATCGCCGCTACGGCCGACGCGCTTGCAGAAGGCAAAGCTGTCGGGTGGATGAACGGGCGGATGGAATTTGGGCCGCGCGCCCTTGGCGGTCGATCTATCCTTGGCGATCCCCGGTCTGAGGACATGCAGAAGGTTCTGAACCTGAAGGTCAAGTTCCGCGAAAGCTTCCGCCCCTTTGCGCCATCGGTTCTGCGTGAAGACATGGCTGAATGGTTCGATCTGGACGGTGACAGCCCCTACATGCTGCTGGTGGATCTGGTCAAAGGCGACAAGCGTCGCACGATGACGGCTGAGGAAGACGCCCTGTTCGGCATTGAAAAGCTGAACATCAAACGTTCAGACATTCCAGCAGTCACGCATATCGACTATTCGGCCCGTATTCAGACGGTTCACGAAGATACGAACCCGCAATATCACGCGCTGATCACCGCCTTTAAGGAACGCACCGGCTGCCCACTTGTGGTGAACACTTCGTTCAACGTGCGCGGCGAACCGATTGTCCATACATCAGAAGATGCGTTCCGCTGCTTCATGGGTACGGGGATCGAACATCTGACTGTGGGTCGATGCATCCTGCGCAAAGAAGATCAGGATCAGACGCTGGTTGAGAACTACAAATAAAAGTACGAGCTGGATTAGATCCAGCTATTTGCTGGCAAACAGTTTCCAGGCAATCGCCACCATACCTCCGAAAAAGACGCCAAAAAACAACAAAAACGCTGGTCCGATGAACATCTGGCCAGCGGTCCAGAGCCGAACATCCTCTACGTTATCCGGATCGTATCTGGCCGGGATGACATCACCCGTTTTCATCGGCATCGCAAACTCAGAATCGCGCGATGAGGTTGAAATCGCAACGACTTCTTCCCCGCCTTTCGTCGTGTAGCGCAATTCGGGAAAGTACGAACCGAAATTGCCCTTGCTCGCGGTGCGGCTTTCATAAGCGCCACCAACAAACCGCAAGACCTCAGCTTCGGTTGGCTGCGCAGACATGTTGAACCGCGCGGCATCGAATGCATCTATCGCGCCAACAGTCAGAAAACTGATCGGCGCCAACGACAAAACACCTAGCCCCAGTTTCGTTCCCCAGCTCATTGGCCACCTCTCAGCTTTTCACTGTGAAGATTACATCAGTCGCGCTAGCATCACAGCCACCATGACCAACATTCCACATCTCAAAACGATTCAGACCGAGATCATCGATCATGTCGGCTGGCTCAGATACGCCCGCGCGCCAGTAAATGCCTTCAGTTGGGAAATGCTGCACGAAACCCGCGCAGCATATGATGCGCTTGAAACGCACGATGATGTCCATGTCATTGTCATCGGTTCCGCCATCGACAGCCATATGAGCACGGGCGCTGATCTGACCGTGTTTGCAGATGCCACACCCGAAGAAATGCAAACATGGGTCGCAGACTGCCACGCGCTTGCCATGGCGATGCGAAGCGGGACCAAACCGATCCTTGCCGCAATCAAAGGCGTCGCTGTTGGCGGCGGGCTGGAAATCTGTCTTCACGCCGATCTGCGGTTCGCCGATGCAGGCGCGAAACTAGGCCAGCCAGAGATCAACATCGCTTTCATTCCGCCTGTTGCAGGCACACAGGCGCTGACCCGTTTGGTTGGGCGCAGTGCAGCGTTTCAGATGCTGTATTCGGGTGAGGTGATGAGCGCAGAAAAGGCGCTAAGCATTGGCTTGATTGATACTATCAGCGCTTTGGGCGGCGTGGATAAGGATGTGCAGACCTACGCTGCGAACCTCGCCAAACGCCCAGCGAATACGCTTACAGCAATTCGGCGATGCCTGATTGATGGCGGCAGCACTGATTTCCGATCAGGGATGGAGATCGAAGCGGATCAGGCCGGACGCCTTGCCGCAGATCCGAATTTCAAGGAAGGGATCGACGCCTTTCTGGCAAAACGAAAGCCGAATTGGCGCTAGATGACACCGCCCAAAGGCCCACTAAAAGACGATTTCACCTGAGCGTGTGATTTGGATCACGCTGATCAGGCAACCTTAGGTCAAGCAAGTTGCCGCGCGTTCTACAGCAAGTTCTTTGGAAACGCGCTGGCTGACTTGTTAATAATTACAGCATCCAGCCAGCGAAGCGTGCCATCGGCGTCACCGCCAGCATCGTTTAAAAGCATATCGAACAACACAAAATCTCGCTCATATAGCCAGGCGGCGAGTTCCTGAAACATTGGTGTTCCCGGGCCATAGACCCGGCGCATCTAGGTTTCGGCCAAGATGAACTTAGTATTCTCAATTGTGTATTCGGCGCCTTTCAAGACTTTCAGTTCAGACGCCTGAGTATCAAGCTTAATGAAGTCTGGCTGCCTTAGTCCATTTTGGGCGACATAGTCATCCATTCGAGCCCGTTGGCAGGGAACGACCCGCATGTCTTCGCGTTTCCGGTCGGCCGGGTGCACAATGATTGAGCTGCCCTGACCACCTACATCGAGGATCTTGATGTCGCCTTCACCGTTTCGATCCGACAACGCCACAGGGTGCAGCGCCCCATCGCGCAGGCGGCTTGTCATCAGGTTGTCGTCTATATCTTCGAACCGACCCGCCAGCGTTTCAAAAAGATCGAAACGTGCTTCGGGAAAAATTTCCTGCACGTCGACAGACCATTCACCGATGTTGGAGCCTACGTCGTAGATTACCTCAAACTCGTGGCCTTGTGCTTTCAGCCTTTTCAGGAAATCGATGTGATCGGCGGCAGACATAGCGTTCTCGCAGATAAGGTTTTGATATTGGCAATGATATCAGGCGTCATCACTTTACGCGTAATTCTTCTTCGTTCGCCAGTAGTTCGAAACTCTCCAGCTGGCTCGCGCCAGGTGTCGAGCAGCAATTTAGGGATAGCGCGCCGATATGATTGAATCAGCCCATACAGTGGGCGCGGTTCAATGTGTCTTCTGAGTTCATATTCAGAGCGTGACCCAATTTGTTAAGAAAGAACTAATATGTAGCAATATCAAATAATTAAGATTGGTTTCACGCGTGAAACCATAGGCCATTATCGCATCATCTCTATCTTTTCCGCTGGAACGCCAGTGTTCCGATCCGCGTCCCAAAACCAATGTAGTGCGGCGCCCAGACGCCGGGCGCCAGTTCGGCCATCGATACCTCCAGCCCCTGCCCGGCGCGTAGTTGCGCTACGCCTTCGCTATCGACCCGGTGGCCAGAGATCGGCTCATATCCAACCTTGCACGGGATGACACCCTTCGCTGCAGGCGCGCCAGGGGTCAGTGTCAGGTCGAACCTGACGAAGCCGCTGAAAACCTTTTGCTGGCGGGTGCAGGCCTCTGCCGCGCTGGTCGCCAGAATGAGAAAGGCGCTGACAGGGTCGATTGAGCCGGGCATATCGCTTTCGGCCAAGGGGATGCGATCTTCAAACCACTCGGGTTTCGGCTCCGGCATGATTGACCAGGCGTCGGGCCGCCCGGCCTTGAAACTAATGTCACTGATCACTTCACGTGTCGGCCCATCAAAACGCAGGCGATACGAGGCAGGCGTAAACCCATCTTCCGCTTTCGCCCCCCTCACCCGTCCTTCAGCCGCACCGCTGATGAAAAGGAACCGGAAACCACCATCCAGATCCAGCGTGTAACTGCCGTCGCCCTCACTGTATTTCACAGCGATTTCACCGATTTCCAAACCCGCGATGGTGATGAGGTAATCAGCTAAGGTGGACGTCTCTTCAGCGCTGGCAGGCAAGGCGAACGCGACAGACGCGGCTAGGGAAATCTGGCGGATCATTGCAGGCTCCGATGTGGCAACTCTTCTTAAGGTAGCGCGTTGGCCGTCAGTCTCAATCCGATTTTATTTGACCGTGACTAGAACCCGGGCCACATCTCAAATCTGACGAGGGAGATTTGAGATGGAATGGGAAGCAACCGCGCGTTTGTCGGTCTTTCTAGGCGGGTTCATCCTGCTTGCACTGGCCGAAGCGGCCCGCCCCAAACGCCCACGGGCGCTAAGCCGTACATCGCGCTGGTGGTCCAATCTGGCGCTTGTAGTGCTGGATACGGCGTTGGTCCGGGTGTTGTTTCCGCTGGCTGCCGTCGGGGCCGCGCTGGATGCGTCCATCCAAGGTTGGGGCCTGTTCAACTGGCTATGCTGGCCCGTCTGGGTCACCGTTATCCTCAGCTTTGTGATCCTTGATTTCGCCATCTGGCTTCAGCACGTCATTTTCCACAAAGTTCCGCTGCTTTGGCGGTTTCACATGGTTCACCACGCTGACAGGGACATGGACGTCACAACGGGCCTGCGGTTTCATCCGGTTGAAATCGCAGCTTCCATGCTGATCAAAATTGCTCTGGTCTATGCCCTTGGCGCACCAGCCCTGGGGGTGATCCTGTTTGAAATTATCCTGAACGGAGCAGCCATGTGGTCCCATTCAAACCTGCGGGTTCCAGCAGCGATCGAACGCCCGATCCGCTGGTTCATCGTGACCCCGGACATGCACCGTAGCCACCATTCGATTGAGCGGCATGAACATGATACGAATTTCGGCTTCTGCCTGTCGATCTGGGACCGCTTGTCTGGTCTTTACACCCACACGCCCGCCAAGGGTCATCAGGGGGTTGAGATTGGCCTTCCCCTTTGGCGCGATGGCCGCTCAGCGCGGCTGCTTTGGTCGCTCGCCCTGCCCTTTCGGCGCGGCTCGTGAGGTTCGCAGATATCAGCACTGCGGCTGAGGCGGAAGGATTGGTGCTGACTGGCTGGTTTCATCCCAAGGCTGATGACAAAGCGCCCGTTGGGACCGCTACGATGTTACTCTTCGGCTACGGTGGCCCGAGCCTTTGGAGGGCTCTCAGGACCAGCCCCGAAGCAACGGACAAATCGGCCCATGGCCTAGATCGGTGGTCTGAACGCGTAGTGACAGGGCTGGCCAACCAATTCGGTGGTGAAGCGCTATTCCCATTCGGCGGCCCGCCATATCAGCCTTTCATCCGCTGGACCTATGCGGGCGAGGCAATCCAACAATCCAAGCTCGGCATGTCGATCCATGCAGAGCGCGGCCTCTGGTCTGCTGGCGGGGGGCTGTCGCCCTGCCTGAACGCATTGATCTGCCAAAGATCACCACAACTGACCACCTTTGCGCGCCCTGCCCCGCTCCATGTCGGGACGCCTGCCCAGTCGGCGCCTTCAGTGATGACGGCTACGATACCGTTGTCTGCCGCGCGCACCTGAACAGCCCGGAAGGCGCGCCCTACCGTGCAGCAGGATGCCTTGCCAGGCGGGCCTGCCCCGTTGGGCGGACTTTCGCCCAGTCAGCACAGCAAGCCACGTTTCATCTCGAAGCATTTCGAGTAGCATAACACGATGAAACGCCTGATCCTGATGCGCCATGCAAAGTCTGACTGGAACCACCCGAGCCTGTCTGACCATGACCTCCCTTTGAATCTGCGGGGCCGCAAGGCAGCGCCGGTAATGGGTGAATGGCTTAGGGCCGCGGGGTACGCCCCAGACCTGGCGCTGGTGTCTTCGGCCATCCGAACCCAGGAAACATTTCGTCTTTCTGGCCTGACATGCCCGGCGCAGACTGTCGCGACCCTCTACAACGCCCGCGCCGAGGCCATCCTGAAGGCGGTGCAAGGCGCTTATGAGACAGTGGAGACCCTGATCGTCATCGCACACCAGCCAGGCATGCAGGAGACAGCGAACAGACTGCTTCCCGAGTGGGAGGTTGACGAATATCCAACCGCCAAGGCCGCAATCCTGTCTTTCGACAGTCCCAGTTGGTTCGAAGTAAGGTGGGGCGATGGACGGCTTGTCATGGAAATGGCGCCGAAACTTCTGCCCAAAGTGTGAAACGCCGATAGGTTTCACGCGTGAAACCTACACTAAGTAAATGATGTAATTACGAATTAGAAATTCATTAATCTTCCAATCACACGTAGGTCTGCGCTCTTAGCAATCCTGCTTTATGAAAGCCCCTTCAAGAATATCGTTACGCATCGAACGCATCACTGCCCGCCCCTTCCCCCACCAACCATGACGTTGGGAACCAGCCCCCGTTTCCCATTGCGCGCGCGCGCCTCCGCCATCACAGTCCTTGGCAAATGCAATCAGCAGAAGGACGCCCAAGATGGCCTTTTACGAATTCCGCCGCTACGAAATTCGCCCCGGCAAAATGGATGAATGGATCACGCTGTTCCATGATGAGATTATCCCATTCCAGACAGCACGCGGCATGGTGATTTGCGGTGTCTTCAAGGATGAAACAGGCGCTGATCTTTTCTATTGGATGCGCCGGTTTGAAAATGAGGCTCACCGCGAAGCTCTCTACAAAGCCGTTTACGAAGATGAAGGCTGGACAAAAGGCATCGCGCCCCGGGTTGGTGAGTGCATCAATCGCGAAACCATTCAGGTGACCCGCGTTGCGCCAACCTCATCCTCAGTGCTGCAATAGTATGGCCAAGCTGGAGTTTTTCTTCGACTGCTCATCGCCATGGACATACATGGCCATTGCTGAGATCGGCGCCTTGGCCAAACGAACTGGCGCGGATCTGGAATGGAAACCTGTTCTGGTCGGCGGCATTTTCAATGAAGTAAACAAACAGGTCTATGAGAACCGATCCAACCCAAGCGCGCCCAAGTACCAGTATTACCTGAAAGACCTGGCAGACTGGACGCGGCACTACGACATGAAGATCGGCCGCCCGTCGGTCTTTCCAGTCAATGCTGTCAAAGCCCAACGCGCCTGCATTGCCGCATTGGATGATGGAAAGATCGAAGAGTTTGCACTGGCCCTTTGCGCTGCCTACTGGGGCGATGATGTCGATATCAGTCAGGATCAAGCCATTCTGGACTGCGCAAATTCTGTCGGGCTGGATGGCAATTCAATTCTGATCCGCAGCAACGCCCCCGCGATGAAAGCCCGGCTAAGAACCTACACGCAGGATGTCATCGACCGGGGCGGGTTCGGCAGCCCGACGATGTTTGTGAACGGCGATGACATGTACTTTGGTCAGGACCGGCTTGTCCTGGTGGAAGAGGCGCTGAAGCGGGCCGGGTAAAGCTGGGTCAGCTGGTCCAAACGCCGTGTTATTGGTCTAGATGCTGATCAGATACTGCTCTGGATCATGGCGACCTATGGCCACCAAGGCAGCCAATGTTCCAGGTCAGTTTCACTGGAAGCAGCGCATGCAGCGGCTTTAGCAACTGCCAGAGTTAGCGCACTTTTGCTTACAGACGGTCAGAAAATGAAATCTGCGGCGGTAAAGTTTTCAGCCTGATCATTCTCAACCGTGATGACGACGTTAGCGAACTTGATCCGAACATCGTCGCCTGCCTGAGTAATCATGAGATCGTCAAAACTGTCAGCCCCGTCAATGATCTCAATCTTGTCACACAACTAATCGAAATCGGTGATCGTGTCACGCCCATCCCCGCGCGTGAACTGGAAAGTATCACAGCCACCGCCGCCCGTCAGAACAGCATTGCCCTTACCGCCGACCAGCGTTCATTCCCGCCACCGCCCTTTACGGTGTCTCGGCCGCCGTTGCCGGAAACCATGTCCCTGCCGCCGCCGCCATCCAGAGTATCTGCGCCGCCGCCGCCGCTGATCGTGTCGGCGCCGCGCAGGCAAGAGATGGTGTTCGTACCGTTGTCTCCCGTCAGCACATCTGGGCCAGGTGTCGGGCTGGTGGGTGTCACATCAACCTGAGTTTGCAACTCCACAGCGCCGATATCCGTTACGGTCAGGAGACCGTTATCCAGGCCAACCTGATCAAAAGATCGTGGTGCGCCGGTGATGTCCGTCACCAGATCTGTGGTCTGAAAATCACTTGTAGCCAGCCTTGCATCGGTCGCATCCAAGGCAGGGTTCGCCTCGTTGGCGTTCAGCGCCACAAGAAATTGCCCATCAGCGTTTCGTGTCAGGACGCCGGAAGTGACGCCGTCTATAGTCTTTGTCTCGGCGAAGACATTGGCGGGATCAGCGTTTTGCACAAACTCGCTGCCCCCGGCGTTAAAGATTGACTGTGAAATCACGCCAACCAGGCTTTTCCCAGAGAACTGGAAATCAGTGTTATCGATAGAGTCGGCGGATCGATCGCCATCAATGATGAGAAAATCGCTTATGATGTTCTCAGGTTCTCTGTTTGATGTAATGTCATTGTGAATTCCGCTTTTGGCGACATTCCCCAGAATTAGGCTGCTGGTAATTCGGATGTCGTTTTCTTCATTCACCGACAAACCGCCGCCGTCGAGGCGAGAAACGTTCCCTGTGATCGTGCTGCTGGTCACGATGATCAGGTTCTTGGCGCTGACCGCCCCCCCCTGGCCGGACGCCCGGTTGTCGATAAGAATGGTGTTAACCAGCTCGACCGATCTGTCCGTTTCAATGGCGCCTCCGCTGCCGATACCGAGGCTGCTATCCTTAGTTTCAGCAGCCGTATTCCCGGCGAACGTGGTGTTTCGCGCCTGAATGTTAAAGCCAAAACCACTGATCGCGCCGCCATCACGAGCGCCTTGGTTTTCATCGAAGGAGTTGCCCCCTGTCAGGGTCAGGCCGGTTAGAACGACGCTGCCGCCACTGCCGCCAACGGAACCAGCTTCAATGATCCGAGAGTTGTCGGACAAAAGATTCTCGCCCGCAGTCGAAGCGTCAACATCCGTTATGTCGCCCAATCGGGTGATATCATTGCCTTTGGCGTCGCCAGTGATCGTCACCTTGCCGGCGCCGTCGATCTCAAGCGATGAAGAGACAATCAGGGCACCCTCGGTCAGACGGTTCAATCCCTGGCCTGATTCGGCGAATTTAACTACGTCCACACCTGCTTTTTCATTCGCAAATGTCACGGCCTCTCGCAGAGATGTCACGCCATCGAAAGCGTCGACCACATCCTCTGTCGTCGTGACCACAAGCGATTTTTCTTCCGGCTCAGGGTTCGGACTAGGGTCAGGGCCTGCGGATACGCCGCCCAACTCAACCGCCCCAAGATCGCGGGGGCCAAATTCTGGGCCCGTGTTCACACCTGCGAAAACCGAAGCGGCCAACCCACGTGCATCAATGTTAGGCGCATCTGTTCCCGCCGCATCCAGCGCTGGATTTGTCACTTCCGAATGCAGCGCCACGGTCTGAACTGGTCCGTCGTTGTCGCCTGCCACACCCGCGACAGCGCCGATCATCTCAGCCGTTTGATCGAACACATCCACAGGATCAGCTTCTGAGACATTGGGATCGCCACTGAGGTCAGTGTCCCCGGGCGCGAAACCAATAAGGTTAGGCCCCGAAAAATTGATCACAGCCATCGGATCATCAGCTCCAAACAGGTTGATTCCTTTCGAAGCGAAGTTGCCGATAAGGATGTTGCCCTCGGCGGTGAAATCGCGCGTCGCCGCCACCCCGCCGCCATAGGCGCCGGGCTGAAGCGCCGCGTTCCCGGTGATAGTGTTATTGATCAGCGTGCCCGCATCGCCCAGATAGGCTCCAGCACCATCAGAGAATGGAGAGAATGTCAGGTTGCCATAGATCGTATTGTTGGTCAGCGTGCTAACTCCGCCGGCGAACAGACCGCCGCCGGGTGACCGGAAGCCAACCGTCTGGTTCAGCCCGATAAAGTTACCAGTCGCATCGACGGCGCCCGCGCTGGCGATGCTGCCGCCATTGGCGTAACTGCCGTCAGTAGAGTTACCAACGACCGAACTGCCGGTGATAGTGATGGACCCCACAAAGATGCCCCCGCCATCCGAGAAACTGCCAAGAGTGCTGTTGCCGCTGATGATGGAGTCGCTGATGATCAGATCGCCCTCAACATTCAGCCCTCCGCCATCTGCCCCCGCAACGGTCGTGCTATTGCCGCTGACCTGACTGTCCGAAATCGTGACCGTCACACCATCAGCCGCCGTCAAGGCGCCGCCGCTATCGATATTCTGGGTGGTACGGCCACCGGTCAGCGTCAGGCCGCTAAGGCCGCTAAGGCCAAACTCCGCCGCATCAGCGGTCACATTGAACAGGCGAGAGTTATCCGCCAGAAGATCGGCGCCATCAGTCGATGCGGAAACGTCCGTCACACCGTCCGTAAGCGCGTCGTTCCCCTGACTATCGCCCGAGATCGTGACCTTGCCGCCACCGTCAATAGACAGTTGATCTGTTACCTGAAGTTCGCCCGATGTCAGACGGGCAGTGCCTGTAAGCCCGTCAGCGAAGGAAATCGTATCAGCGCCCGCTGACTGATTGGCGATCTGGATGGCTTCGCGCAGCGAAAGCCCATTATCCGCCGGGTTTGCGTCCAGCTCATCATTCAAAGTCGTGACTGTAATGTTCGCCATTCGAATTCCCCTTGCAGACGTCCTGTAGGCGGGACGAAATAATCTTTCGGCACCCCAAATAGTGGGATGTCCTCACAACTTGCGGAAACCTCTCTCCACGCAAATCCAGCTTCGTGCGCCAGATTCCAGCTCCTGAAATGAAGGTCTTCTGGGGGCGCGCCATTTGCAACCGCCCAAAAGTTCGGTATTCCGTACCAACAGAGAGGGAGTTGCAGAACCGCGCATGACCCCAGACGTTGACGAAGTTGTGAGGGCTACAAACTCGCTACGCGGCGCGCTTTTCGCCTTGCGAGAGGCGGCCCCATTGTTGGGCAAGTGTCACATCGGCTACGAATTCATGATCCGTGAAAAGGGTCATATCCGATCCGACCTGATTGCTAAGACGACGCTGCCTGCCAGCTTTTGGGAAATTTACCACGCCTCGGGCGGATCGACCCTGGACCCGGTTTTATCGCGGGTTTCAAACAAGTCGAAAAACTTCCGGCTGGATTTGTCGCCCGAAGGCAAAAGCCCGTTTTTTGATGCCTTGGCTGACCTTGGCTGCGTTTCGATCTCAAATTACACGTTGCCGAGGAATGAGATTTTTGGCCGCCTCGCATTCACGGTGCTAGAGGATCAACGCCAGCGGGACAGACAGCTTGACCAAGCCCCATTTATTGACCTGCTCCGCCAGGCGCATATCGCCTTGCGCCGTCATGGCCATATCCGCCGATACTTTGGACTGACGCCAAAGGAATGCGCAACGCTGACAGCTCTGTCGCAGGGACAGGGCGCGGCTGATGTGGCTGAGGCGGAAACAGTCACGCTCCGCTCCATCGAAAAACGGCTGCAAAAGGCCCGGGAAAAGCTGCACGCCAGAACCACGGTGGAGGCTGTCTACAAAGCCGCGCTATATGGAATCTTACATGGTGAAGTGACGGACTGACGGCATGGGGGGACATCTAACGCCACCCCCCATTCACGCCAACTTAGCAGCAGTGCGGCGGTCAGCCACAGTCGAACAGCACCTTACTTGAGCGCCGTGATACCTAGGCTACTTCTTGGCAGAGTGAATTCCTCACCCAATCCATTGGCATGTGCGGCGCAGCCACCACTCATTCAATAATCAAGTTCGCCTTTCGCTCTTCCCCAGGCACACTGATCAAAGGATCGCGTCCGCCGCGAAGGATTGAGTTGCCTTCGTAGACAGTGCGCTGGTCAATCGCAGGCGGGGTGAGCCAGTCTTCTTCCTTCATCTGACCCGATTGGCCATACGCATCCAGCGCGTTCTGATAGCAGACGCGGCGCACGGTTTCTTCGCTGATCCCGCTTTTCAAGGCCAGCTCAGCAGTCTTGGCGACACCGAGAGGGTCAGAAATGCCCCAGTCACAGGCACTGTCCACAATTATGCGTTCGGATCCATATTGCTTCAGAATTTCAACCATCCGGGCATTGCCCATTTTGGTGGACGGGTAGATCGAGAACCCGGCCCAATAGCCGCGCTGCAACGTCTCAGCCACGGTTTCTTCGTTGTTGTGATCGATGATGACCATCGAAGGATCGACGCCCATTTCTTCGCATACATCCATCGAACGCGACGTGCCGCGCTTCTTGTCGCGGTGGGGCGTGTGGACCATGACTGGCAGGTTCAGCTCTTTGGAAAGCTCCAGCTGCAGGCGAAAGTATTTGTCCTCAAGCGGGGTCTGTTCGTCATAGCCAATCTCGCCAATGGCGACGACGCCCTCTTTCAGGGCGAACCTTGGCAGCCATTCCATCACGCCTTCGGCCAGTTCCTCGTTGTTGGCTTCTTTGGAGTTCAGGCCAACGGTGCAGTAGTGGCGGATGCCAAACTGGCCGGCGCGAAACCTCTCCCACCCCACAATGGTAGAAAGGTAATCGACATAAGTGCCCACGAACGTACGGGGCTGGCCGACCCAGAAGGCTGGCTCAATCAGGGCGACGACACCAGCGGCGGCCATGGCTTCATAATCATCGGTCGTGCGTGAGATCATGTGGGCGTGGGGGTCGATGAACATCATGACAGGACCTCTTTGGTCAGGCGGCCTTCGGCGGTAGCGGTTGCTAAAAGCGGCGCAATTTCAGGGTGATCAGCGAAGGGGCGCACTGGGATCCACAATTCCTCGGTCACCGGGCGACCAGCGGCCCAGCGTTCGTTTGCATAGTCGATCAGGATGCGCGCCAGTTCAGGATTGGCGCGATCTTTGAGGCCAACGATGGGGGAAAGCTGGCTGTCAACGAACAGCGCCTTCAGGATCATGTGGTTCCATCGATGCTCATCCATGCGATCACGCGGGAACGGGTTGTTGTGGGCAATAGCCTCAAACACAGGTTTGAGGTTAGAGCGGAGGCCTTCGCCGACTTCGAAGAACAGGCTTTCGGGATCGGGGTAAAGCGGCAATCCTCGGTAAAGCGCGATCATCTCACCTAAATCGGACGTCCGGCGCAGATCCTTGAACACATCAACGAATGCCCGGTCTGATTTGTAAGTCAGAAGACCAAGAACCCGGGCGGCGCCATCCACGCTCCACCCCTCTGGGCGCCAACCGGGATGCGCTGCTTCAGCGGCGGCTTTGTCCGCTTCGGTCAGGAAAAGGTCAGCCTTGCCCAGTTTACGTGGCGCAAAGCCAAGGAAAATGTACAGGGTACGTTCAGGCCCGCCAGCAGCAAGCGTTTCCAACTGCTCGGCGAGCCAATCAGCCTGATCGCCGGATTGCGCACTAACCCACCGATGTAAAAGAGTTTTCGGGGTTTCGGTCACGGGCGCATTCTCCGATATCTGCATTTTCTTTCAGTCTACCCAAACCGATTGCCCGCGCCAGTGCTGGCATGTCGATTGTTTGAAATCTGAGGGCCCGCGCATTTGTCATGGACGCATGCCTGCAATCCACTAATCTAACGAAAAATAGGGGAAGTCCATGCAACGAACGCTCGTCATTCTCGTCGTCGGTCTGTCACCCGCTTTGGTTGGCGCGCACACGCCCAATCTGGCGAAGCTGGCCGCACGGGGCGCGATGCAGCCCTTGAACACCGTCACGCCCGCGGTAACCTGCACCGTGCAGTCGACGCTGGTCACAGGCCTGCCGCCATCCGGGCACGGCGCCGTGGCGAATGGCTGGTTCTTTCGCGACCTGAAAGAGGTTCTGCTATGGCGTCAGCCGAACAATCTGGTCGAAGGTGAAAAGATCTGGGACGCGGGCAAGAAGCGCGATGCGGACTTCACCTGCGCCAAGATGTTCTGGTGGTACAACATGTACGCCACCGCCGACTGGACCGCGACGCCGCGCCCGATGTACCCCGCTGACGGGCGTAAGATCCCCGATCATTACGCGCAACCGCCCGAATTGCATGATGAGCTGGATGCAAAGCTGGGCCAGTTCCCGCTGTTCAAATTCTGGGGACCGCTGGCGGATATCACCTCATCCGACTGGATCACCAAGGCGACGCTGCATGTGATGGAGACGCGCAATCCGACGCTGACCATGACCTACCTGCCCCATCTCGACTACAACCTGCAGCGCCTTGGCCCCGATCTGGATCATCCACGCATTCAGGAAGACCTGAAAGAGATCGACGATCTATGCGGTGACCTGATCGACCATGCCGACAAGACCGGCCAGCGGATCGTCGTCGTTTCAGAATACGGGATCACGCCTGCGACCGACGCGATCCACATCAACCGGGCGCTGCGGAAAGAGGGCCTTATTCAAGTGCGACCGGAAGAGTTTGGACGCGAGATCCTGGATGCAGGCGCGTCCGAAGCTTTCGCTCTGTCTGACCACCAGATCGCCCACATCTACGTCAAAGACCCTGCGCGGCAAGCCGAAGTGAAGGCGCTGGTCGAGGCGCTGGATGGCGTTGAAGCTGTGTGGGAAGGTGATGAGATTGCAGCCAACGGGCTTGATCATGATCGGTCGGGCGAGCTGATCGCCGTGGCCAAGGCTGACCGTTGGTTCAGCTATTACTACTGGCTGGATGACAAGCTGGCGCCTGATTTTGCCCGCTGCGTCGATATCCACCGCAAGCCGGGCTACGACCCGGTTGAGTTGTTCATGGACCCCGAGCTGACCTTGCCAAAGCTGCAGGCGGCCTGGAAGGTCGGCAAGCGCAAGTTGGGCTTCCGGGGGCTGCTCGATATCATCTCGCTGAAAGACACGCAGATCGTAAAAGGTACGCATGGGCGGATCACAGATGACCCGGATCATGGGCCTCTGGTAATCTCATCTGAGGCTGGAATGATGCCGGATGGCGCGGTTGAGGCGGTGGATTTCAAGAAACTGGTGCTGGATCACGTATTCGACTGACCGAAGGGATACTGCATGCCCCTGAACAGACGCGTATTTCTTGCAACTGCGATGGCGGCGGCCCTGCCATCGACGCTTTGGGCGAAATCAAAAGACCCGATCCGGTTAGCGCTTGGGCAAAACACAGACAGCTAAGTGATGTTGGCATTGACCGCAAAAGCCCTTAGAAAATCGTGTTTCAAGGTTGAGATTGCCGATATCGCCGATGAACTGGCGACCGAATCGCTGATGACTGGCGGACTGCATGCGCATCCAAATCTAGCACGCTCAGCCACTTTAGACATAGCGATTGAGGACAAGGCCGTCCGGTCAATGGGGGGCAGGGTCGGGAACAAGCGTGATGAGCGTGTGCTGAAGATCGTCGCCACATCGATGAAAAAGAAATGGCCCGATGCGCAAAAGATGCTGAAGCGTATGGTGCTAAGCGATGCGAAGTTGGCTGAGATCACCAACTTGGTCGATGGCGGCTTAACGCCCGATGACGCAGTTAAAGCGTGGTGGAAAACCAACAAGAAGACATGGAGCCCGTGGATCGCTGCATCCAAAAACTGGATGAAGCCGTGAAGGCTGCAGCCTTTGGTCTGGCAATTTCATTCATCATCGGCAGCACCGCTACAGCCGCAAATCTTCGCTGCAGCCCTGCCCTGCCAGTCTTTTGCGCCAATGTTCATGTTGGTTGCGCAGGAAGAACGGCGCTGCCGACATTGGCTTTCACCATCACTGCGGAAGGCGTCGTTTTTGAAGATGGAAGCAGATGGGGCGCCGACGCCTCTGTCACCGAAAGTGGCACCGTCTATCGGCGGAAAGGGTCGCGCGACTGGATCAGGATTGATACGGCGGGCGCGTTCAGTCAACGGATGTATCGCAAAGCCGGACCAGTGATGGCCTATGGAACCTGCGGTTAATCAGGTCCCGGACGCCACGTTCTGCAGAGCCAGCGTCAGCAGGAACCCACAGCCCGCAAGCACCGCCAACCCAAACGCACCAGCCCCGGCGATCAGCGTAGCGTCGTAAAGCGATATGCCCGCAATCATCGTGACCACAGCCACCGGCACATCGCCCGGCGCGCGCCGGAACAAGCGGTGGAGCGCGAAGGCGACCACGGCCGCGAGACCGACGAAGAAGATCAACGCCGTTGGTTCAGCCAATCCAACCATCAGCGCATAAATCAGCGGCGCCGCCAAAACCGCGAGGGGCCATGCCGTACCGATTTTATCATGCGCCTCCTGCTTCGCGGAATAGGTAAGGCCGATGATATAGGCGAACAGGCCCAGCGCCCCGAACAGCGCTTCATTCGTCAGCGTCGCAGCGGCAAAGGCGGCAAGGCAGTAGCTGAGGAACCGGGTCGCGCCCATGATCACGGGGCTAAGAACAGTGCGCTTGTGCAGCCAGTCGTAAAGGACGATAGCGGCGGTCAGCGCGAGGCCGACGACTCCGCAGGTCGGGCTGATCAAGGCGGATACCAAAACACCGATCGCCATCAACGCCCAGCCGCCGATGATGACGGTGCGTAGCGTCACTTCACCGTTCGGGATCGGGCGGTCAGCACGCTCAGCCGCGTCGATCTCGGCGTCGAACGCATCGTTCAGCCACATGCCGCCTTCATAGAAGAAGGTCAGCGCGAGGCCGGATAGGATGACGGGCCAAATCTCAGGCGCGCCGCCGGTCGCCAATACGGCCCCGGCCAGTGCGTTGGTCCAGACGGTGGGGATGTTTGAGACGCGGCCAAGGCGCAAGGCGACGTTTAGGTTCATGAAGTAAGCTCCACCATCACCCATTCCAATTCGCGTGTCACTGCGTCTTCGACCGATCCGGCGACAAGGTCGTCAGGCAGGACATCCCACGTGTAGGTCTCGACCTCCAAATGCGGTGAGATCGGCGCCTTGCGATGGATCGCCAGAATTTCGCGCAGGAAACTTTGCGTCGTATCAAACTCAGGCAGGGTTTCGAGGAAGACCGGAACATGGAAATGCACGCGCCATTCGTCGCCGTTTTGCGCGCCGCCCGGCGCCAGAGCCTCACCCAGATCAGAATAGCGGGTCAGGGCGCCGTTGTCGTCACGGGCGATGAGCTGGTGCAGGTATGTCGGTTCGTTGAACCGCGCCAGCGCATTGCGGGCAGCGTCCGTGCCTGAAGCAACGCGGAGAGCAGAGGAAAGTTGCAGCTTGTGCACCGGAATGTCCACATCCCGCAGCATCGCAATACTAGCGGCGGGGTCTTCGTACTCGACCGCCGCATGGCAGACGTCATAGCAAAGCCCTAGATGGCGTGGCAGCAGCTTGGCGGCGGCGCCTGGCGTAACGTTCGAGAATTTTGCCAACTGCGATGCAGCCTCAGCGCTGAATAGATAATCGCGGAAATAGGCGACGGTTTCTTCAATTGTCTCAAGAAAGCAGCAGGGTTCCGGCTCAACCGCGATGGCGACGTGGCGGCCTGTTTGACGTTCTAACTCAACCATATGAGCAACGGCGGCGATCATGTTGGCCGCCATCTCAGCCTCAGCGCCGCCGCCATTCGGGCGGAAGGAACAGGGCACGGTTGAGAGGCTGATGAACGCGCCTTCGGAGTTCACCTCAGCCAGCAGGTCGGCGAGGGCGGTGGTGTAGGCGACACGCTCAGCCGCGCGCCAGTCGGGGAGATAGACCTGTTCCTTCACCCGTTCGCCATGGAACGGACCATAAGGGAACCCGTTCATCGTCAGCGGATCAAGACCACCTTCGCGCAAGATCGCGGCGAGTTCTGATCGCTTTCCCAGATCAGAAAGCTCTTCCATCGTTTCAGCCGAAAACCGCAGCCCAGCGCCGAACAGGGCATCAGGAGACAGGTTCGCTTTGACCGCCGCGACAGGGCCGGTCAGGGCCGCGCGCGCTTCTGCCCAGCTTTGGGTCGGGTGGATGTTCAGACAATAGGTGAGCGAGCCTAGATCAGCGGGCAGCTTCATGTCTCAGCGGCCCTCACGGGCTTCCAGCCAGTCAATTGCTCCGACCATTTTCGCGTCATCGATTTCATGCACTTCGACGCCAACACCAAGGCTGGAGAGGAGGGTTATGGTCAACTCTCCACCCAAATGTTCACGGAAATCGGCGAGGCCTTTCATGATCTCTGACTGACCGCTGCGGTCACGCCGTTTCAGGCCGGAATGGAAGATCTTAAAGCCGAGATGCTCAAGAAGGCTGACCACCCGGTCATCTTCGCCTTCAGGCAACAGCCCCGCCAGAACCGAATAACGGGCATCTAGCGCGATGCCGATCGCGACCGCTTCGCCGTGGTTCACATGGTGGCGCGTGATCGCCTCAAGCTTATGTGCGGACCAATGGCCGTAATCCAGCGGACGGGCTGAGCCCATTTCAAACGGATCGCCGCCAGTACCGATCTGGCGCATATGCAGCCGCGCGCAATGCTGAATCATGTGCTTTTCAGCAGCGGGTTCAAACGTGGCCAGATTGTCGGCGTTCGCTTCCAACCACTTAAAGAACTCTCCATCGCGGATCAACGCGACTTTTACAGCTTCCGCAATTCCGGCAATCCGCTCACGTGCAGGCAGCTGCGTGATGAAATCATAATCGTTCAGCACGGCCCAAGGCGGGGCGAACGTGCCAGTGTAGTTCTTAACGCCCTTCAGATTGACCGCGTTCTTCACACCAACGCCGCTATCGTTCTGGCTAAGAACTGTCGTGGGCAAGCGGATCAGGCGCACGCCGCGATGCGCTGTTGCGGCGGCAAGGCCAACAGCGTCCAGTACGGCGCCGCCTCCGATGGCGATGACGTATGAATGTCGGTCGATATGTGTCTCGTGGATCAGGTCCTGCAGGCTTTCCAGATGCGTCAACTCAGTTTTGATTCGCTCTCCCCCCGCGACGATCACTGGCGCCGTGGCCAGCGACATGTGTGCAGCATGGGCGGTGGCATAAGCCTCAATACTCGCTGCGAGATCGGGTGAAGCCTTCGCTACGCCTTCATCGATGAAGACAAGGCAGCGGTGGCGCTTATCCACCTCACGCAAGGCCAGTGTTTCAATAAGAAGGGAATTTTCAGGGTCGAATAGACCTTCGCTGAAGGCGACGGGAAACTCAAATGGCACGCTGAAACGCTGCCAGATCATCTCACCTTTGTCGGTCTCCATCACGTCAAGCGGGCCTGTCGTAGCGTTGCTGGTTGTCATCGCGTCGTCCGTTCCTGATCGCAAAAATTGCTTGCGCTTCTGCGCCGTTCGCCGAATACCAACAGAAAATCATCATGGCTGCACGCGAAATTGGCGGCGCCGCAAACTTTGAGAGGTGTTTTCATGCGCATCGCAAATGGCATCTTTGTCATCCTGCTTATTCTGTTCTCGGCTGCTCAATACAACGACCCTGATGGGCTTTTCTGGGTCGGCGTTTATGGCGCCGGTGTAATCTGGTGCGCGATCGCTGCGTTCCATTCTCGCCTTTTCACAAAGACGCCGGTCTTTGGTCTGTTCGCCCTGACCATGCTGGCCGCCCTTGCGGGCCTTGCTTACTTTTGGCCGACGACGCCCCAATGGTGGATGCAGGACGTCTGGTGGGAAACTGAAACGGCGCGCGAAGGGATGGGTATGATGATCCTTTGCGTCGCTCTCGCCCTTGCCGGGCTTGTCGCACTGCGCGCCAGACGAGCCTAAAAACGAAAGACGGGGCCAGCACGTGCGGGCCCCATCCAGATCGTTCCTGCTTACTGAGCAGGCGCAACCTTGTAGATCGTGTCCTGCGACCCAACCGGACCGGTCGTGATCGAGGTCAGCGCGTAAACTTCACCCGCATTGTCCTGAGCAAAGGCCAGAACGTAAGGGGTGGCGCCATCCATGTTGGCGACGGAAGCAAGCTTACGCTCATAGCCACCATTGCCGTCTGGCATGCCGATCATGATCTGACCGTCCATCGAGGCGAACTGTTTGGACCAGTCACCGTAGATGTAGGCACCGTCCCATGCAGCATGTTCGCCACGGTACACGTAGCCACCCGTGACCGAAATACCGTCGCAACCGTCTGGCTGAGCCGTACAGTTGTTGTAGCTCATCACAGGCATGGTCAGGCCAGCAGTGTCACAGCTGTCAGGATGGTTGTCTGGCTCAAGATAGTTGAAGCATTTGTCAGCTTCCATCCGGCGCCAGCCATAGTTTGCACCCGCTTCGATGACGTTTACTTCTTCGAAGGAGTTCTGCTGAACGTCCGCACAGATCAGAGCATTGTCTCCGCCTTTATCGAACGCACAACGCCATGGGTTACGCAGACCAAGCGCATAGATCCGTGGGTCAGCGTCTTCGTTGTCGACAAACGGGTTGTCAGCAGGCGCCGCGCCGGTTTCTGGATCGATGCGCAGTATCTTGCCAAGCGGCGTGCTCATGTCCTGGCCGTTGCCTTCGGTCACGTTGTGGCCGATGCCCCAGTCATTGGCGTAGCCGCCATCACCCATCGAGACATACAGCATGCCGTCCGGGCCAAACCCGATCCAGTGGCCGTTGTGGTTGAACTGTGGCCATGGGGTAGAGCTGAGAATTTTCTCAGATTTACGATCAGCTACGTTGGGATCGTCAGCTGAAACAGTAAACTGAGACACGACATTTGAGTGATCGTACCAAAGCATCTGACCAAGGTCGCCCTGGAAATCGAGCGGCGCTGAGTATGATACGTAGAACTTGCCATTTTCAGCAAAGTCAGGGTCGAACGCGAGACCAAGAAGACCACGTTCGTCAAAGTCCGGGTGCCGGTCGATGATCAGGCTGCGAATGTCGAGGAATGGCGTGCCCATCAGTTCGCCATCATTGACGATCATGACGCGGCCCCATTGCTCAGCCACGAACATGCGGCTGTCGCCCTCAGGCTGCACCATAGCAAGCGGAGAGTTTACGCCCGTTACAAACGGTTCAAGATTAACTTTTGGGGCATGAGCGGCGGCAAGCGCGCTGGTCGCCATTGTTAGCGCTAGCACTGTGCCTCCCGCGATGCGGGATAGTGACATCTTCATTGGGTAGTCCTCCCTTGTCCTCGGCTGTGGTTTCAGCCGATGGTTGTGGAGAAAATGCTGCATTTCTAATGACGCTGGGTCAAGGTAATCATCGCCTGTCACGGCGTAAACCTTACCGAATTCATGCACTATAACGCCTACCCCCATGGTTGACTTGGCTTTCTGGGACGGACCATTGTGCGCCATGTCCCGGTTTTGGCTTGTCCCCGTTGTACTGATCCTGTTTGTCGTCATCCCTTTTCTGATTTGGGGTGAAGCCTTGACGAACCTGATGTCGCCCGACCCCGAAACCGGGTCCTTTGGCGATAGTGACGGATGGATCTGGGCCATAGGGATTGGCTTGCTGGTTTCCGACATATTCATCCCCATACCTACAACGGTGATCATTGCGGGCCTTGGCATCGTCTATGGGCCAGTCATTGGCGCTATCGTTGCAGTCATCGGATCAATTCTGGCCGCCATCATCGGCTATGCAATCGGCCGCTTTATGGGCAGGCCAATTGCGCAACGTTTTGTGGGCGACGCTATGGCCGGTGGGGAACGGATTTTCGCAAACTATGGCGGCTGGATAGTTGCGGCATCACGCTGGCTTCCGGTGCTGCCAGAGGTCGTCTCAATGGTCGCTGGTGTCACCAAGTTCCACTTTGCGACGTTCTTCTTCGCCGCCCTTTGCGGGGTCATTCCGTTCTCAATCGTCTTTGCGCTTGTTGGGCACCTTGGGGCCGAACAGCCTGTCTGGACGATGGTCGCCAGCGCCCTCGCCCCTCTTGCACTGTGGTGGCTGGCCGGTCGGTTAGGCCTGACGAAGAAATTCGGGCTTACGCTTAAAGAGTAGACGGCTGTGAGGGTACAGCTCCCAGCAATTGGCGGATCTCGCGCAATAATTTCAGCTTTATCGCCCGGCCAAAATCATCAAAATCATCAGCATGGATGACAAAACTGCCCGGCCCCATCGCTACCCGCGCGCGATAATAGACGCCAAGGTTGGGATCATCTGACAAGATCGCAAGGCCGTTGATCACGACCTCTGCCTGCGCGGCCCTGCGCCGGGCCTCTGGCAGGGCCATCGCCTCACCAAACATCAGCGGCGTCTCATGCCCGTCGCCGGAAACGTCGATGGCCTGTCGCGTTCCATCGATGTTGTTCATTCGCAGTTCTTTCAGCCCTTGGCCTATGGCGGCCCCAATGCCCGTTCCAGATTTGCCAAGAAAGGATTTACGCCGTGCGATCTGCGCCAGCACGATGTCCGCAAACTCATTCGCCGCGGCGGGACTGTCGATGACATGCCACTTGCTCACCGCCTTACGCGATCGCGCATCAGACCAGATCATCAGCGCAACGGCTATGCGCTGCATCGGGCCCGACCGGATCGCCTCAAACACCTCTGGATCGCGAAACGCCGTCGCTATGCCGTGGACCTGAAGTCGAAATTCCTCGGCGTTGACGGAACCTGAGGCGTCGACGGCCAGTAGCAACTCTAAATCCACGGCGCGCTGATTGGCGTTAGCATGTACGGGGATGAGCATTAGTAAAGCGCAGAGAAAGCGATACATGACGCGGCCTTTCGAACTGTCCTTCAGGCCGACCTAGCGGCTTTGTGACCAGTTTCCACCTGCTGCACACAATTTCGAACGTAAGGTAAGGCGGCAACCAAGCCTTGCACGTCAGCGAAGCGAATTGCAGAGTTTCACCAACTAGAAGACTTAGGAGACTTGGATGCGCCTGATCCTCACCGCTATATTCGCCGCCGTGATCGCACTGCCAGTGCAGGCCGCTGAGCCTACGTACTTCAACTCAAAGACCGAAAAGCCGCTAAAACTGAAGCACCGCAAAAAGCAGGTGATAACTGAGGCTGTAACCCAGTTCCACGAAACAGGCGCCAACCCTTATTCAGGTGACAAAGCGGCGTTGGACGATGGCGGCAAGCTGTATCAAAAGCGTTGTAAGGCCTGCCATGCTGCAGATGGCTCAGGCAAGGTTGGTCCCAGCCTGCAGGACGAAGAGTGGATGTATCCACGCACAGATACGGATGTTGGACGGTTTGAGATCATCTATGGCGGCGGCAAGGGGTCCATGCGCGGGTTCGGCCGGCAAATGGATCAGGACGACATTCTGAAAGTTATGGCCTACATCGACCTTTTCCGGTCCGATGATCCCGCCGCAAAGGCCGCCGTGATCAAGGAAGAAAAGAAGGCGACGCCGGGCAAAAGCCTGCCCCCAGTGCCGTTTTCGGAAGAATACCTCGCGTCTACCACTAACATTGATGTTGGTGGAGAGATCTGGGCCGCCCAGTGCCGCCACTGCCATGGCGCCAAGGCTTATCCGGGCAAAGCGCCCAAGTTGAAGCCTGCGAAATACAAGCCAGACTGGGTCTTTAGCCGTGTGACTGACGGGTTCCGCAAGATGCCAGCGTGGAAAGACGAATATTCCGATGATGAACGCATGAAGATCGTCGCCTACATCATGTCAGGCTCATTCAGCCCATAAACCGCTGGACGGCTACTTGCCCAAATAGGCCCGCGCCAGATCGCGGGCATCAGTGATCAGCCGCGCATTCCGCTTTTCGGCGCCGTCTTCATTGATCCGCTCAATGTTCCAACCGACATAAGTCGCGGCCCTGATCGCCATGAACAGATCCAACTGCGCAAGATCTATCGGGCGAACCGACTGGTAGCCTTTGGTCAGTGCAACTTTCAGGGCGGGAAAGTCCCTTTCATTTCGATATTTCACCAGCGCGGTGGCGATCTCAAACATACGAAAACCAAACCCACCATCATCGAAGTCGATCAACTGGATGCGGTTTTCATAAATCATAACGTTCTCGCTGACCAGATCAGCGTGGATCAGACCATAGTCAAGGCTGCTTTCGAGGCATTGCAGGTCGGCGGTCGCCGCCCTTCGCATCTCAACAAATAGCTGCCTGTCTTCGTCTTCCAGCAGGGGGTTTTCCCAAAATCGACCCCAAAGCGGCGCATCGCCCAGCAGGCCGTCGCGATCCCACGCGCAGCGGGTGAACCAGGCAGGTGGGATCCATGCGTCGATGATGTTGTGGAGCCCAGCCAACTGACGACCAACTTCGTGAAACAGTTCGGCCCGTCCTTTTTCATCAAGCGTTTCAGACCTTTTCATGACCGAGACGCCGTTCAGCCACGTCAGCACGTCGGCTTGCACGCCCCCTACGACATGCAACATTTCACCAGATGCGGATGGGACCGGCGCTGGCACGTTGATCCCACCTTTTTCGACGGCGGTCATCCAGGCAAGCTCTGACCGCAATTCCTGATCAGTGCGATATCCTTTGCGGTGCAGGCGCATGGCCACGCCGCCCTGGGCCGTCGCAACCCGAAAGACTTCGTTCTCACGCGCAGCAATCAAATGATAATCGGAGCCGCTAAGGCCCCAAAGCGGTAGAGCCTGCTCGACGATCTCGTTCATCAGGAAACAGGCGTTTCGGCCAGCACCTCATCCAGCGTATCGAACAACAGATCAGCGTTCTCGATCGAGAATGGCATTGGCGGGCGAATTTTCAGTGTATTCTTGTGACGGCCCAGTTTTGACAGAATGATCCCGCGATGGCGCAAGGCGTTGATGATCCGGTCGGTGAAGGCGCTCGCCGGGGTTTTAGCTGACTGGTCCAGCACCATTTCCGCGCCAAAGGCCAAACCTGATCCCCTGATATCGCCAATCACTTCATATTTTTCCTTCAGCGCCGCCAGACGTTTTCGCGCGTAACTGCCAACGGTTTGTGCGTTGCCAACAAGGTCCTTGTCCGCAATCTCATCCAGAACCGCCAAGGCCGCAGCGGCAGAAACCGGATTGCCGCCGAACGTGTTGAAATAGCGATAGCCATTGCGAAACGACGCCACAACGTCACGCCCCGCCACAACGCCGCCGACCGGATGACCGTTCGCCATGGGTTTGCCCAGCGTGACGATATCAGGGACCACGCCCATTTTTTCATGCGCCCAGAAATGGGTGCCAGTGCGACCAAAGCCTGACTGAACCTCATCACAGATCAGCAGACCGCCTGCTTTGCGCACGACTTCAGCAGTCTGTCTCAACCAATCATCGGGATGGTTGGGAAAGCCTTCGTTCAGGAAATACGGGCACACAATCAGGGCTGCAAAGCCGATCCTTGCTTCTTCATGCGCTGCGATCTGTTCCGCCACCACAGCTGCAAACATCGTCCCATCCGGATCTGGAGCACGATAACTGTCGGGCGCTTGGACGAAACGCAGGTACTGACCCAGCCCGAAACCCACTGTCGGTTCGTTTGACTGGCTCAACTGACTGACCAGCGACGTGTTCCCATGATAGGTTGCATCCGTCGCGATAACTCCGCGTTTCCCAGTAACGGCCTCTGCCATCCGCAAAGCGATGTCATTGGCTTCAGACCCTGTGCAGGTCATGATTGCCGTATCGAGCGAGGCGTGCATGGTCGCCGTCAGCCGCTCAATATAGTCCAGCACACCGTCATGCAGATACCGCGTATGCGTGTTCAGCGTCGCCGCCTGCCGCGAAATCGCCTCGACCACCTGCGGATTACAGTGCCCAACGTGCGGTACGTTATTGTAGCAATCGAGGTAATTGCGCCCGTCAGCATCCCACAGCCAAACGCCCTCCCCCCGAACAAACTGCACCGGGTCGTCATAGAATGTCGGCACATTCGGGCCCATCAGGCGGGCGCGATCAGCGATCAAGTCGGCGGTGTTGCGGGTCATCTCAGTTTGGGCCCTCGGCGGTTGACAGTGAACATCTAGCAACGCAATCATTGCAATTGCAACAAAGGTTCGCTGCAAGAACCAACTCAGGGAGAGACCAATGTTCAAACTTGCCAAGCCGCTGACCGCAGCCGCACTTGCGCTGGCGGCAATGGCCGGCACCGCTATCGCTGAGTATCCAGAAAAGTCTGTCGAATTCGTCGTTCCGTGGCCTCCGGGCGATCTGGAAGACGTGCTGACCCGCATGATCGCCGAAGACTTTCAGGCGGCGTAGGGTGTCCCTGCTGCTGTCGTGAACAAACCCGGCGGCAGCGGCGGGCCATTCCCTGGCGCGATCGAAGTCGCGAATGCGCCTGCTGACGGCTACACGATTGGGTCCTTCATCATCGCGATCCTCGTCGTTGGCCCGCAGATCGGCATTCCAGAGCTGAACCCAGACCCGTTTGAGCCACTTGGCAACTTCCTCACCTACCCATTCGTCATCGCCGCAGGCGCAAACTCGCCGTACGACGACATTCAGGGTCTGGCGGATCACGCCAAATCAAACGACGTTGTCCTTGGCCATTTCGGCGCGCCGTTGGTGCCTACGAAAGTCACGATGGGTCTTGCCAAAGAGATGGGCTTTTCCTTCGCCTCTGACGCCGCTTTCGACACACTCGATTGCAACACTTTGGCATCCGGCGATGTCGACGTCATCAACACGACGTTGCAGTTGATCCTGCCGTGTCTTGGCGACGTCAAAGTCCTCGCATCCGTCGGATCTGAGCGTATTCCACTGACGCCAAACACCCCTACAGTCGCCGAAATTGCGCCAGACATGAATGTTTCGCTTTGGAACGGCCTGTTTGTTCACAAAGACACGCCGCAGGACGTTCGCGAAAAGATCATCGCTGTCGCATCGAAAACCGTAATGTCTGAGCGGGCGCAGAAACTGGCGGCCGAGACCGGCGCACTGGTCTACTGGCAGTCAGCTGATGAGGTGAAGGCGCAGATTGCATCTGACATCGAAACGCTTGGCCACATTGGCAAAGTTCTAGGCAACTAAGCCTATAAGAATGGGCGCGCGGCTGCCGCTGCGCGCCTGCTTTCAAGCCGCACGAGGCGTCAGATGTCGCGCGTCAAAACCCTCCAATCCTTGTCCAAACGCTATCGCCACCCCGGCGATCTGGTGTTTGCGTGGTTCGTCCTGATCGTATCGCTGTTCCTGCTGTCGCAGATCTATCAGGAAACGACCTTCAAGGCCGGCGGCAAACTGTTTGCCCAGCCCCGGTTCTGGCCAGCTGTGTCGCTGATCGGCATGGCGTCTTTCGCTGCCCTGCACCTTCTCGGGTCAGCCCTGTCAGAGCGCATTGAAGGCCGCTGGAAAGAGGTCGCGCTGTGGTTCTCAGCGCTGGAATACGCCGGGTGGTTAGTCGCCTACGCCGCGCTTGTGCCCATTGCAGGCTATCTACCTTCGACCCTGCTTGCCGCCATTTTGCTGACGTTGCGCGTTGGATATCGCAGCAAACTTGCCCTGATCTCAGCCATTGGCGGGGCCTTCGTCATCGTCGCGCTGTTCAAATCGTTCCTACAAGTGAAACTACCTGCCGGGCAGATCTACGAGGTGCTGCCCGATGGGCTGCGCCAGTTCATGATCATCAACTTCTGATCGGACCAAACGATGGATAACCCGTGATGGAAAACCTGCTTTCAGGCGTTGAGCTTCTCGCCCGCTGGGATGTCATGTTGGCGCTTTTCGTCGGCTCAGTCGGCGGCGTGGTCATCGGCGCGATCCCTGGGGTCGGCGCCGCCGTCGCCATCGCTATCCTGCTGCCCGCGACGTTTTCGCTGGAACCCATTGTCGGCCTGACCATGCTGATGGGCATCTACGGATCATCAATGTACGGTGGCGCGATACCGGCGGTCCTGATCAATACGCCCGGCACTGCGGTGAACGCCCTCACCTGCTATGACGGCTATCCAATGACGCAACGGGGCGAAGCGCATCGTGCCGTATCCCTCGCCTATTCAGCGTCATTCTGGGGCGGGATATTCGGCATACTCTGCCTCATCCTCCTCTCCCCCGTGCTCGCATTAGTCGCCCCGATGTTTGGCAGCCGGGAGATTTTCCTTGCCGCCCTCCTCGGCATTATTCTCGTCATACTCGCCCATCGTGGCCAGATTTTCGCCGCCGGGATGCTGGCGATGTTCGGTATTTTCATTCAAACCGTCGGCCTCGATGTCACTTATTCGCAGCGCTACACGTTCGGCTTTTCGTTCCTGACATCCGGCTTTGATCTGATCGTCGCGGTCCTCGGCCTCTTCGCGCTAAGCCAGGCCTTCTTCCTACTAACAGCCCCGGACAGCAGCCCAGACGCAAAACCCGTCACAGGCCGCCTGACCGACGGCTTTAAGGAACTGCTAAAGAACAAGCGCGTTGCGACCGTCGCGTCCGGGTTCGGCGTCATCCTCGGCATGATCCCGGGAACGGGCGAGTTCACGGCCCAGTTCATGAGCTACACTTACGCTCAGAAAACCTCAAAAACACCGGACCAGTTCGGCAAAGGATCGTCCGAGGGCCTTGTTGCGTCAGAGGCGGCGAACAACGCCGTTCCCGCCGCTGCGATGATCCCGCTGCTGGCCCTCGGGATTCCGGGTGAGGCGCTGACCGCGATGATGTTGTCAGTCTTCTACGTCCACAATGTCATCCCTGGCCCGCAGCTGTTTCAGAACAACACCGACCTCGTCTGCGCGCTTTATATGTCGCTGATCATTCTGGACGTGATCGTGGTGGTCTTCCTGTTGTTCTCAACCAACTTGCTGACCAAGATCATCCGCATACCGACGCGGTTCCTTGGCGTTCTGATCCTCATCCTCGCCTTCGTCGGCGTCTATTCCCTGCGAAATTCGCTGACCGACTGCATGATCGCCGCCGCCTTTGGCGTGCTGGGCTTGATCCTGAAACGGCTGAACCTGCCCATCGTTCCGATTATTCTGGGCATGGTGCTGGGCGGGATCATGGAAGTTAAGCTGCGTTCCGCCATGCCGCGATTGAAGACGCCGCTGGACATGATCGACAGGCCGATATCCTTCATCATTTTCTGCCTGATCGTGCTGGTTCTGGCGCTGCACCTGCGGACGCTGATCAAGGAATATCGGGCGCACCAGGGCGAAGATGACCACGATTTGCATGACAGTCAGATGAGATAGCTCAATGGATCAAAGCAGAATTGATACGATACGGGCCTAAGCCGTCTCGCCGCGAAGTCATTTGATCAATGGCGCATCCGTTCCTGCCTCTGACGGCGCGACTTTAGATGTATTGTCACCCATTGATGGGCAACTTCTGACCAGCATCGCCAAAGGCACGGCGGCTGATATGGACGCGGCCATTGCAGCCGCCCGTGCAGCGTTTGAGGATGGCCGTTGGGCGTCACAAGCGCCTGCAGCGCGCAAAAAGGTCCTCATGAAATGGGCTGAGCTGATTGAGGCGAATGCGCTTGAACTTGCGGTTCTGGGCGTGCACGACAATGGCACGGAAATCGCAATGGCGCTGAAGGCAGAGCCCAGCTCAGCCGCTGGCACGATACGTTATTATGCCGAAGCGCTGGACAAAGTGTATGGCGAGATCGCGCCAACAGCCAAGAATGTGCTGGGCCTGATCCACAAAGCGCCTGTCGGCGTCGTCGGCGCGATCATCCCGTGGAATTTCCCGCTTATGATTGGCGCATGGAAGCTGGGGCCAGCACTGGCCACCGGTAATTCTGTCATCGTAAAGCCGCCGGAAACCGCATCCCTGTCGCTGATCCGCATGGCGGAACTGGCGCACGAAGCGAGCCTGCCCCCCAGCGTCCTGAACGTGGTCACCGGAGAAGGTGCCGTTGTCGGTGAGGCGTTGGCAATGTCGATGGATGTCGACGCGCTGGTGTTCACCGGCTCAGGCGCGACAGGGCGGCGATTGTTGGAATATTCTGCACGGTCCAACCTGAAACGGGTGTATCTGGAACTTGGCGGCAAATCTCCCAACATCGTCTTTGCGGATGCGCCTGATTTGGACGAGGCGGCCAAGGTTGCGGCGCATGGCATCTTCCGCAACTCTGGTCAGGTCTGTGTCGCCGGGTCCCGGTTGCTGGTAGAAGCCTCCATCCATGATGACTTCGTCGCCGCCGTCGTGAAGGTGGCAGAGGCGATGCGGGTCGGCGACCCTTTGCAGGTTGATACAATGATCGGCGCAATCAACTCAGAAGCCCAGCTAAAGCAGAACCTCAACTTCGTTGAAACGGCTCAGTCCGAAGGTGGTGATGTGGTCACCGGCGACGACCGCATTCTAACTGACACCGGCGGCTACTACATGGCCCCTACCGTCGTGACCGGCGTAGCGCCCGACGCGACGCTGGCGCAAAAAGAGGTGTTCTGCCCGGTCCTTGGCGTCACAGCCTTCGATGCCGAAGAAGAGGCTGTACATCTCGCCAATTTGACGGCCTATGGGTTGGCCGGCGCCGTCTGGACAGCGAACCTTTCGCGTGCGCACCGCATGATCAGCGCTGTCAGGACCGGTGTGATGCATGTGAACACATATGGCGGCGCGGATGGCACAGTGCCGCTGGGCGGTGTCGGTCAATCTGGCAACGGCCACGACAAGTCACTGCACGCGTTGGATAAATATGTGGACCTGAAGACAGCTTGGATCAAGCTGTAGGCTGGCACGCCCTATACATCACCCTTATCCGCAGGATCCAACAAGGCGAGCAGATCCAGCAACTGCTCATATTGCGCCTCTCCCAACTTGGCTTTGAAGCCGACGACGATTTCAGCCGCCTTGCCGGTGTTGTCATCGATGATCTTCTGGCCATCATCCGTGATCGCAATCATCTGACGACGCCGGTCGTTCTCATCACGGGTCTGGGTGATCAGGCCCTTCCCCCGCATCGTCGTCGCTATGCGCGTAAGGCTGGGAAACAGCAGGCTGGCGCGATCGGCCAACGTGCTGGCGTCCATCGCCCCATGTTCCACCAGCACACGCAGGACCCGCCATTGCTGTTCGGTGATCCCCGTTTCCGCCAGCATTTCGCGGATCGGCGCCATCACGCCTTCGCGCGCCCGGATCAGCGAAATGGGTAAAGATCGAGAGGTGGTAGGCAGATGCTTGGTCATAACGCCGCGATCAGGTCCTCGGGGTGCAGATGCGTCGCAAGTTCGCCCTTGACTCTCAAGGTCCAAATTACTTAACATCGCAACTATTAACTTGCTAAGCAAAGTGTACGCATCGCCGAATGGCGTGACAAGAACCGAAGGGATCGCCGATTTGACCGTGCTTGAAGACAACCTCACAAAGCTAGGCGGATATCTTCAGCAGTTCCGCGATGGCGGCATTCCGAACCGGATCGCAGGGCAGGATCAGCCCGGCAGTCAGGGCGTGTTCCAGTCCCATTCTCCCGTCGACAAGTCGGTGATCTGCGACGTCGCCCATGGTGATGCAGCGGATATCGATGCCGCCGCCAATGTAGCCTCAGCCGCCTTTGCAGAATGGCGCGATATGGCGCCAACCGCGCGGCGCAAAATCCTGATCAGGATTGCCGAAGGGATCGAAGCCCGGGCAGAGGAAATCGCGCTTTGCGAATGCTGGGACACCGGTCAGGCCTATCGGTTCATGTCGAAAGCGGCCCTGCGCGGCGCGGAAAACTTCCGCTATTTCGCAGATCAGGTCGTGCAAGCCCGCGACGGCCAGCACCTGAAGTCGCCGACACTGATGAACGTCACAACCCGCGTGCCCATCGGCCCGGTCGGCGTGATCACCCCATGGAACACGCCCTTCATGCTGTCCACCTGGAAGATCGCGCCCGCGCTGGCCGCTGGTTGCACCGTCGTTCACAAACCTGCAGAAGCATCGCCCTTGACCGCCCGCCTGCTGGTCGAGATCGCCGAAGAGGCCGGCCTGCCACCAGGTGTTCTGAACACCGTGAACGGCTTTGGCGAAGGTGCTGGCAAAGCCCTGTGCGAGCATCCCAAGATCAAGGCCATCGCCTTTGTCGGCGAAAGCCGCACAGGATCGCTGATCACCAAGCAGGGCGCCGATACGCTGAAGCGCAATCACCTAGAACTTGGCGGCAAAAACCCCGTCATCGTCTTTGACGACGCTGATCTGGAGCGTGCGTTGGATGCCGTGATCTTCATGATCTACTCGATAAATGGCGAACGCTGCACGTCATCCTCTCGCCTGTTGATCCAGGACACGATCCGCGAGGATTTTGAGGCCAAACTGGTCGAGCGTGTGAACCGCATCAAAGTCGGCCATCCGCTTGATCCCGCGACAGAGGTTGGCCCGCTGGTGACCGAAGAACATTTCAGCAAAGTCACCAGCTACTTCGACATCGCCAAGCAAGACGGCGCCACGGTCGCAGCGGGCGGCGAGGTTGTCGGCGAGACCGGCTATTTCGTGCGCCCTACCCTTTTCACCGGCGCCGGCAACGACATGCGGATCGCGCAGGAAGAGATTTTCGGCCCGGTCCTCACTTCAATCCCGTTTTCAACAGAAGACGAGGCGCTGCAAATCGCCAATGATATCCCCTATGGCCTAACGGGCTATGTCTGGACCAACGACCTGACCCGCGCATTGCGGTTCACTGACAGGCTTGAGGCCGGGATGATCTGGGTAAACTCCGAAAACGTCCGCCACCTGCCAACACCCTTTGGCGGTATCAAAGCCAGCGGCATCGGCCGTGATGGCGGCGACTGGTCGTTTGAATTCTACATGGAACAAAAACACATCGGCTTTGCGACCGGCCAACACAAGATCAGCAAATTGGGAGCGCTCTGATGCCCGTACCTGCCCCAAATCTCTACCCCGACTTCAACACAATCCGCCTCAGCCACGCCTGCCTGAATGTGGCGGATCTGGCGGCCTCCAAAACCTTCTACACCGAAATCCTCGGCCTGCAGGTGACCGACGAGACCGACACGCACGTCTATCTGCGCGCGATGGAGGAACGGGGGCACCATTGCGTCATTCTCCAAAAATCCGACCAGCCCGGCACGGTAGAGATGATGGGTTTCAAGACCTTCGATGAGGATGATCTGGATAAAGCAGAGGCGCACTTCAACGCCAAAGGCCGCCCGACGGCGTGGGTTGATCGCGCCTATCAGGGCCGCACGCTGCTGACATCAGACAACATGGGCATTCCGCTGGAATTCTATCACAAGATGGACCGCCTTAGCCCGATCCACCAGAAATATGCCCTATATCGCGGTGTGAAACCGCTACGCATCGACCACTTCAACTGCTTTTCCAACGACGTGGATGCCTCCGTTGCGTTCTACTCCGATTTCGGGTTCCGCGTGACGGAGTACACCGAGGATGAGGTCAGCAAAAAGCTGTGGGCCGCATGGATGCATCGCAAAGGCGGTGTGCACGATATGGCGTTCACCAACGGGACCGGCCCGCGCATGCACCACATCGCGTTCTGGGTGCCGACGCCGTTGAACATCATTGACCTTCTGGATCTGATGTCGACCACTGGTTACGTCGCCAATATCGAACGCGGCCCCGGGCGGCACGGGATCTCGAACGCCTTTTTCCTCTACATCCTCGACCCTGATGGCCACCGGATCGAAATTTACTGCTCAGACTACCAGACCGTCGATCCAGATAATGAGCCGATCAAGTGGGATCTCAAAGACCCCCAGCGTCAGACCCTATGGGGCGCCGCAGCGCCGAAAAGCTGGTTTGAACACGGCACGAAATTTGTCGGGGTTGAGCCACAGGACAGCCAGCTTGCCGCCTCGCCCATCATTGCGCCTTAAGGATAACAATCATGCGTTTCTCAACCTACACCGCCAACGGCGAAGTCTTCTATGGCGTCGTTACCGATGATGGCATGATCACCCTCAATGACGCGTTCCTGGAATGGCCGACGCTGTTGGATGCGGTAAAAGCTGGCGGTTTCGACGCAATGACAAAGGCGGCAGAAGGTAAATCCGTCACCCATACCGACTATCAGTTCGAAATGGTCCTGCCGAACGCAGCCCGCATGCTGTGCGTCGGGGTGAACTTCCCGGATCGGAACGCCGAATACAAAGACGGCAGCGAATTGCCAAAATACATGTCTCTTTTCCCCCGCTTCGCCAGTGGGTTCACTGGCCACAACCGCCCGCTGATCCGCCCGCCAGAGAACCATACGCTGGATTACGAAGGCGAGGTCGCAATCGTCATCGGCAAAGCTGGTCGACGCATCCAGCAGGCCGACGCATATAATCACATCGCCGCCCTGACGATCTGCAACGAAGGCACGATCCGCGACTGGGTGCGCCACGCCAAGTTCAACGTCACACAAGGCAAGAACTGGGATCGGTCGGCAGCGCTTGGCCCCTGGCTGGTGCCGTTTACCGACGCCGCGCAACTGGATGACGCCCGCATCATTACACGGGTGAATGGCGAGGTTCGTCAGGACGATGTCCTTAGCCGCATGATGTTCCCGATCCGGCGTGAGATTGAATACATCTCAACCTTCATGACCCTGCAGCCAGGCGACGTGATCATCACGGGCACGCCCACCGGCGCCGGCGCCCGGTTTGATCCGCCTCGTTATCTTGCACCCGGCGATGTCGTAGAAGTTGAAGTCAACGGCATTGGCACGCTTCGCAATGGCGTTGAGGACGAAGCCGTATGACGCCGCAAGATCACGCCCGCGCAGCCGCTGATCTGCTTGAGGCGGAAAAGACAGGTCAGCAAATCGGCCTACTGTCGCTCCGCCATCCGGGCATGTTGATGGATGACGCTTATGAAGTGCAGAACGCGATTTATCGCGCAAAGCTCGCCGAGGAACGCAAGGTCATCGGCTGGAAAATTGGCCTGACGTCGAAGGCCATGCAGGCGGCGCTGAATATCGACATTCCCGACAGCGGCATCCTGTTCGACGACATGCTGTTCGAAACTGGTGCAACAGTCCCGAAGGGCCGCTTCATCCAGCCCCGCGTCGAAGCTGAGATCGCCTTTGTCATGAAGGACGCCATCGGCGGCGCGGATGTAACCCGCGATGATGTTATCGCAGCGACGGATTTCGTCGCGCCGTCCCTCGAAATTCTCGACACCCGCATTCTGCGCAAGGACCCCGAAACGGGCAAAGCACGGATCATCACTGATACGATCAGCGACAACGCCGCGAATGCAGGCATCGTGCTGGGGGCCGAACGACATGCCGTTGACGCGCATGACCTCCGCTGGGTCGGTGCGATCACGGCCTGCAATGATGAGGTTGAAGAAACCGGTCTGGGCGCAGGCGTTCTGAACGACCCTGTCGAAAGCGTCGTCTGGCTAGCGCGACGGATGGCGCAATACGGCCAGACGATTGAACCCGGTCATATCATTCTTTCAGGCAGCTTTATCCGCCCGGTTGAGTGTCCATCGGGGACACATATTCATGCGGACTTTGGTGGGTTTGGGAAAGTGGACATCTCATTCGCTTGACCTTGGTGCTAAGGGGCTGAAGATCTTTTTGGAGGCTTTGCAACCATTCGCTGTGGGTCGCGCCAAACACCATGTTTGGCGAAATATCAGCTAAATGTTCAGCCCTTGCCCGACGCTTCTTTAAGTTCCGCAGAACGTCCGATGCACCGCCCCATCAGCCGGTGCGGGCGCGGCATACGCCTCTTTCCCCGTTTGCTCTGTGAACGGATCAGCCAACACTTCATTCATCGTATGAAACGGCGCAAAATTCTCATGCAGCCCAGCCTCAATCACATCTTCAACGATATGATTGCGCGGAATGTAGATCGGGCTGACCTGCCGGATCGCCTCGGCCACCGCAGCATTGTCTCTACCATCCTCAGTCAGTCGCGCACGCCAAGCCACCAACCACGGATCCAGCGTTGCGGTATCCGTCAGATGTTCACGCAAAGGCGCTTCGTCGCCAGCCGCCGCATTCATCAACGCTCTGAATGTCAGTGTAAAATCGGCCTTTGCAGCAGCCATCATGGTCAGCAGATCATTGACCAGCAATTTGTCTTCGGCGCCCGGCGCCCCCAGTCCAAGTTTGCGGCCTGCGACGTCCGTCCATGCCGCGTCGAAGGCGGCAGGGAAAACATCCAAAGTCTTTTGTGCTTTCTCAACGGCCTTTTCGCCATCTTCATCCACCAGCGGCAACAATGCCCCCGCCAGCCGTGACAGGTTCCAATGCCCGATACCCGGCTGCATGTCATAGGCATAGCGCCTGCCTTTATCGATTGAACTGAAGACCTGTTTGGGATCGAAACCTTCCATAAACGCGCAGGGGCCATAATCGATGGTCTCGCCCGAAATGGTCATGTTGTCGGTGTTCATCACGCCGTGAATGAAGCCAAAGCCCATCCATTTCGCGATCAACTTTGCTTGCGCATTGAGCACGGCTGTCAGCAGCGCGAGGGCTTTGTTCTCAGCTTCAAACGCCTCGGAATAGTGGCGCTCGATGCAGTGATCAACCAGTAGGCCCAGCGCATCTGTATCTTCACGCGCACCAAAGAACTGGAACGTGCCGACGCGGATATGGCTGGCGGCGACCCGTGTCAGCACGCCACCCGGAAATCCGCCCTGTTCGCGATAGACCGCCTCGCCAGTCCAAACGGCGGCAAGCGCGCGGGTCGTAGGAACGCCCAGTGCGGCCATGGCTTCAGAGATCAGGTATTCGCGAAGGACCGGCCCCAAAGGCGCGCGCCCGTCACCCATGCGAGAGTACGCCGTCGGGCCAGCGCCTTTCAGTTGAATATCGCGCCGCTTGCCGTCTTTGCCGACAACTTCACCCAGCAGGATCGCCCGACCATCGCCCAGTTGCGCCGACCAGCCGCCAAACTGGTGTCCGGCATAGACCTGCGCAAGGGGATCAGCCCCCGGCAAAGGCCGGTTGCCTGACAGCGCCTCAGCCCCACCGAGGGAACGTAGTTCTGCGGCGTCCAACCCCAGGTCGGCCGCCAGCGCATCGTTCACAGCCAGAATGGAAGGCGCTGCGACGGGCGTCGGCGCCTGCTTGGTGTAAAACCGCTCCGGCAATCGGGCATAACTGTTGTCGAAGGGAAATTGCGGTAGGCTGAGATCATCCATGTCGTGCTTTCCCGTGATTTATGGGTTCAGGCGCGTCTGCGTCCACGCCGTCGATGTAGGGTCTTCACGCGTCCAGCGGAACCGGTCATGCAGGCGAAACTCTCCGTCCGCCCAGAATTCCATCTCCGACGGTAAGATACGGAACCCCGTCCAATGTGGCGGACGCGGAGGTTTCAGCGGATGGCGCGCTGCTATTTTGGCGACGTCAGCCAGCAACGAAGCACGCGATTTCAAAGGCCGCGACTGCTGCGAGGCCCAAGCGCCAATGCGCGACTGGTAAGCGCGGGAATGATAATAGGCGTCGGCCTGTTCGTCCGACACACGTTCAACCCGCCCCCTGCCACGAACCTGTCGGCGCAGCGATTTCCAGTGCAGCACAAACGCCGCCTGCATGTTTTCGCCCAGCTCAGACCCTTTGGCGCTTTCGGTATTTGTGTAAAAAACGATGCCGTTGTCTTCGATCTCTTTCAGAAGAACCATGCGCACATTCGGCAGACCTGTCTTGTCTGCTGTGGCCAGTGCAATCGCATTGGCGTCGTTCGGCTCTGACGCTTCAGCCTCAGACAGCCATTCGCGAGCTTTCTGAAAAGGATCATCACCGGTGAACAGGTCTTTTTGGGCGGCCATCATATTCTCCTGAAGTCTGCGAGAGATCATAGCGCGACAGCGCGCTACGTCCATTCCATAGCCTTGAAGGCAAGGGCGATATCCCATAAACCGAAGCTAACAAAAAGAGAGGCGGAGGATACCCTTATGAGCGGTTCGACCGGGATAATGGCAGGCAAACGCGGTCTCATCATGGGGGTCGCCAATCAGAAGTCTATCGCCTGGGGCATCGCGCAAGCCTGCGCTGAACAGGGCGCAGAGATGGCCTTCACCTTTCAAGGTGAAGCGTTGGAGAAACGCGTGCGCCCGCTGGCGGCATCGGTTGGCGCCGATATCGTGCTGCCCTGCGACGTCACAGACAGCGCTTCCATCGATGCAGTATTTGCTGAACTTGAGGCGAAATGGGGCAAGCTCGACTTCCTCCTCCACGCGATCGCATATGCTGACAAAGCCGAACTGACGGGCCGCTATGTCGACACATCGATGGACAATTTCGCGATGTCGATGAACATCTCTTGCTATTCCTTCACCGCTATCGCCCAGCGCGCTGAAAAGCTGATGACAGACGGCGGGGCGATGGCGACGCTGACATATTACGGCGCCGAAAAAGTCATGCCGCATTACAACGTCATGGGCGTCGCCAAGGCCGCGCTTGAGACTTCGGTGCGATACATGGCGATGGATCTTGGGCCAAAGAACATCCGTGTGAACTCCATCTCGGCCGGTCCAATCAAAACCCTCGCGGCGTCCGGCATCGGCGATTTCCGGTATATCTTGAAGTGGAATGAGCTGAATTCCCCCCTCCGCCGTAATGTCACGCAAGAGGATGTCGGTAAGTCCGGCATGTATCTGTTGAGCGACTTGTCATCGGGCGTAACGGGCGAATGCCACCATGTTGACAGCGGCTACCATGTCGTCGGCATGAAGGCCGAAGACGCGCCGGATATCGACGTTGCGTCTGGCAAGAAATGATAGGGGGGAAGAAATAATGTCCGATCAGCTTCCTCACGAAAAAGGTTTCCACATCTCTTGGGATCAAATGCACCGCGACAGCCGCGCGCTGGCATGGCGGCTGGACAAGCGCGGGCCCGAGGCGGATGGCGCCTGGAAAGCCGTCGTCGCGATCACCCGCGGCGGCATGGTTCCGGCCTGCATCATCGCACGGGAACTGAACGTTCGCGTCGTCGATACGATCAGCGTAAAATCCTATGACAACCAAACACAGGCCGAAGCGGTCGTTCTGAAAGCCCCCGATGCGGGGCTGATGGGCGACGATGGCGCCGGTATTCTGGTCATCGACGATCTCGTTGACAGCGGCCGCACGCTGGAGGTTGTCCGCAAGCTTTACCCCAAGGCCCATTTCGCCACGGTCTACGCCAAACCCAAGGGTGAACCGATGGTGGACACATTCATCACCGGCGTTTCCCAGGACACGTGGATCTTCTTCCCGTGGGACATGGCCTTGCAATATGTCAAACCCTATCGCGGCACCGCGTAAAGCAACCCAAAGTTGTGTGCCAGTGTGACGATATCTACTTTGGCGAGCACCATGGCCATGGTACGCTTTCCCTTAGTTGGGTCAGGCGCAGCATAAGCATACCAAAATTGCCTGCACCCATCACGAACAGGCGATGGGTCGATGCAGCAGTCGGAACTCAGCGATCATCAGATGGCCGCGCACCTGCGCGAGCGGCAAACGGCGTTCGTCAGCCGCATCCTGTATGAAACTCCGGGCGGCAAACGGTTCACCCAAGACAGCCCGATCTTTACAAATGTCTGGCTGAACTACGCACTGGCGCCACGCAAGCGCCAAGAGCTGATCCTGACAGTTACGAACAGCAAAGGCGCGGGCCAAGCCGCCCTGGAACTGCGCGAAATGCTGGGAAATTTCCGCAGCCGTGTGCGCGCTGCAATCGACCCCAACGCTAATCAATCCCAAGGCGCTTATGCATCCGCCATTCCCATTGGCGAGTTGTCCGGGGAAGAACCGCGCGGTGAAGCGCGGATTTCCTATATCGAGGGGCAAATCTCTGCCGAGCTTTACTTTGATGAGATGATGCGCCTTGTTCTGCCGCTAACCCCTTGGTGGCGCGAGAATTACAAAAAGCTGCTGAAGATCGGCAAAAAACGCAAATTCGGCGACTGGGTGCGCTTTCCCATGCCCGACCCAACACGCAACGGGCATTTGCGCGATGGTCTTTTGAACATGCGCCTTGAAATCGACGCCGAAAGCGGCGGCGAGAATGTTGATCGGCTGCGCCGCGCGCTTAGCCTGCCTGAAGAAACATCGAAAGCAATGGCCAACATCCGCAGCCTGCCGTCCGATCTGATGTGGCTGCTGCGCATCGCTGGCCTGATTGGGCGCGCGTTCTCCAACGGATATCCCCTTCTGAAAGATCCTGACGGCGAGACGGATCGCATCAAATATGATGCGCCGGGCGTCGCGCTGGAAAAGGAATTCGCCAACCGGCGCCGGCTGGCGGAAAGCGCAATTGATGAAGGTGAAAAATCGATTGAGGATCGTGCGCTAGACATAATCCAAACACGAAATGACCTCATCGCCGGTTTCACTGACCTATATGAATTCTGGTCGAATGAAGAAAAACCAGAACACCCGATCCCCTATATCTGGCGCGTCACCCGCAACCGGCCGATACAGCTGGCCGTCAATAAATCCTCGCTGACCGTTAAGGCGGATGCCGCGCGCAGGTTGTTCGATATCTCGTGCAACAAGATCACCTGGGCGATCATCGATTCAGGCATCGACGGCGGCCACCCCGCCTTTCGCAATCATCAGTCCGATGACCCTGCGAACACCAGCAGAGTGATCCGAACGCTGGATTTCACCAACATCCGAGAACTGCTGGTTTATGAGCTGATATCTTCAAGCAAAAAGGACGGCGACGAAAAACGCGCGGCCTATAACGCACTGGTCGCGACCATCGCCAGTAACCTTCCCCCCGCCAAAAAGGGCGAGCAGGTCAAAAGCAATAAGCAACGCGCCAAGAACAAGATAGCGCGCCTCAGCAAACGCATTCAACGCGGCCAGAATATCGATTGGGAGGATATCGAACCCCTCGTCGTCGATGACCGCCCTTCGGCGCCGACCAATGATCATGGCACCCACGTCGCAGGCGTTCTGGCCGCGGACTGGATCGATGATGATCAGGAGGATGTCCCTCTGCCGCAGCGCGCCCGGCGCATGCAGGGTGTGTGCCCCGATATCAACGTGATCGATGTACGGGTTTTCCGCAGCGACGGCGCAACGGATGAATTTGAGCTGCTCGCGGCGATCCAGTTCCTAAGGTGGATGAACGCGCGGGCGGGCTACATGGTCGTGCACGGTGCAAACCTCAGCCTTTCCTTGGTGCATGAGGTCAGGCGGTTTGCATGCGGGCGCTCCCCAGTTTGCGAGGAATGCAATGAAAGCGCGGCGCTTGGCATGGTCATGGTCGCAGCGGCCGGCAATCGCGGGTTTGAGGCCGGTGACGTCGACAATATCACCCTCGCTGATGGGTTCCGCGACACCACGATCACCGACCCCGGCAACGCAGAAGGTGTGATCACTGTCGGCGCCACCCATCGCAAGCGCCCGCATGATTATGGCGTTAGCTATTTCTCATCTCGCAGCCCCACCGGCGATGGCCGTATCAAGCCCGATCTCGTAGCGCCGGGCGAAAAGATCAAAGGCCCGACCCCGAATGAAGGGGCAGAGTTCAAGGACGGCACGTCAATGGCCGCCCCGCATGTCAGCGGCGCCGCTGCGATTATGATGGCGCGCAATGCTGAGCTGATTGGCAAACCCCAGCGCATCAAGCAGATCCTTTGCGACAGCACGGTAGATTTGGGGCGGGAGCGGTACTTTCAGGGCCATGGTCTGCTGGATATTCTGCGCGCGTTGCAGTCGGTGTGACGGCTTTGCTGATCATTTTGGCCAGGGAACACGGGCGCGCTCTTTGCACGCTCCGATGCCTCGGATTCGCGACCTTCGCCAAACCAAAACTTGATATTCAAAGGAATTTCCCATGCCCGCTATGACCTTAAAGGCCGTGAAAGCAAAGTTTGGCGACGCCCTGATCTTGACCACTGATGACGCAACAGTTCTGATCGATGGCGGCCCGCCCGGCGTCTACAAAAAGTTTCTCAGTAAGCACATCGCCTTGATGGATGATGGCGGTATGGATCCGCCTGAGATCGACCTGATGATGATCAGCCGTATCGACAGCGATCACATCGCGTGCATTCTCGACATGACCGGCGAAATGGTTGAAGCGGACGAAGACGATGCCCGCCCCCCTGCCAGAATTGCGCAGGCCTGGCTGAACAGTTTCTCAGATACGCTGGTGCAAAACGGGCTGGAGAGCCAATCATCGTCAGACGCCGCCCCCGCCAGCATGGCCAGTGCGTTCGATACCGATGATGATCTGGCGGCAGAGGTGGATGGCCACACCAAAATGGTTCTCTCAAGCGTGAAACAGGGGCGCAATCTGCGCCGCGACCTCAACACGCTGTCGGTGCCCATCAACGCGATGTTCGCAAACAAGATGGCCATCGCGGGCGCCGCTGATCCTTGGGAAAAAGGGTGGCTGAAGATCACGGTCGTCGGTCCCACCCAGAAAGAGGTCGACCGCCTGAAGGCCCGCTGGGCCAAAGACCTAAAGAAAATCCTGAAAAAAGAGGCGGACAAAAAGGCCGCCGCCCAGTCAATGGACAGCTCCGCCTTCAACCTTTCAAGCATCGTTTGCATCGCAGAGGCGGGTGATAAGTCGATCCTGCTGACCGGCGACGCGCGTGGCGATACCATGCTGAACTGGCTTGAAGAACGCGGCGGGCCGCTTGAGTTCGACGTCTTCAAACTGCCCCATCATGGCAGCGACCGAAACGTCACTGTCCCGATGTTCGAGAAGATCAAAGCAAAGCACTACCTCGTCAGCGGCGATGGCAAGCACGGCAACCCCGAACCTGCGATGTTCGACATGCTGTTCAGGGCGCGGGGCGATAAAGACTACACGATCCACATGACCTATTCGCCCGATGAACTAAAAGCGCATAAGGAATTCCTCAAGCATGACCTTGGCGCTGCACTTGATGCTGTGCTGGACGCTGAACCTTGGCGGCGTGACAAGCTGCGGTTTCCGGGCGATGGAGAGACCTCAATTACTTTGGATCTGTAACCCCCAAAGGGTGCGTGTCAGCGCACAGCACAATCGTCCTTCGCCGCAGATACCGGCTGGACAACAAGGCCGCTACGCGCAGTTCATTGTGATCTAAAAGATGAAGTCGCCTTCATTAAGATCCACAATCTGCACACCTTCCAGTGTCACATCCGAAGACCCCAAAACTGCAATGATAAGATCGCCCCTAACATCGTCTACATGATTGGCGATCAGATCGCTGAAATCATCGATGTCACGAGCGCGCGACAGGTCCAGAATATCCTTGCCGGCCTGAAAATCCCGAACGACATCATCGCCGGAATTGTTTTTGAAGGCGAAAGTATCTTTGCCGCCGCCGCCGATCGCTGTGTCGTTTCCGCCCGAGAGCGCCAGAAAGTCACTGCCATCTCCACCGTCAACGTCATCATTCCCTGCGCCCGAAAAGACTGCGTCATCTCCAGCGCCGCCGAAAACCATGTCATTACCGGTATCGGCCAGAACGAGATCATCACCTTCCCCGCCCCTGACGGTATCCTTGCCGCCGTCAACCGTGAGGAAGTCGTCGCCGTCGCCGCCTTCCATCAGATCATCCCCGGCATAACTGCGCATGATGTCATCGCCGGAAGAGCCGATAAATTCGTCATCACCGGTGGCAATTCGCTTCATGAACGTGTCCAGACCGCCCCGGATCAGATCGATGCTCTGTTCCAGCCCAAGTTTGAAGTCAGATATCTGGACCGACCTTGTTGAGCGTGGCGCGGAAATAAAGCTGGAAAAGTTAAGATTAAACTCTTCCAACGTGCCGTTGAGGTCATCGTCAAATTTCTTTCCGAAAAACTGAGCGTCAATACTGACAAACTCAGCCCCCACACGACCGGTTCCAAGCAATTGTTTGATGCTTTTTTCTTATACAAAAACAATGCCGAGCACAAAGTCGTTGTTGAAGCTAGTAACCCGTACGTCGTTGGTCAGTGACAAAAGGATTGTTGATACAAAGCGCGCCATCCTGAAAATTCCTTACAAACATCAAAAAATTCGCAGGCCTATCTGACCTAACACCTATCGGGCGAACGTCACAATGGGAGTACGCGTCTAGAGACAAAAAGTGATGGCCCGCTTGTGTGAAACGCGCCTTTTCCAATTAGTTAAAGAAACTATAATTCGCATATATTTTAGATGCTTAAACATGGTTTCACGCGTGAAACCCTGCCCAGTTTCACACTATCGCAACAGTCTGACGAAATTTCGTTCAGCCTCAAGGCTCAGCAGTTTCTGAGCGGCTTCAAGGTCAGCAAACACAGGCGTATGGTCAGGCTCGATCGGGTCAGCCACCTGCCTGCCGGCCTCACAAAGATAGATATGACAGACCTTGTGGGCGGCATAGCCATAGTCGGACATAAAGACCTGCCGATGATAAAATCCCAGCCGCCGTTTCACAGCGATCCGCCAGCCGGTTTCCTCCATCACCTCACGATGCAGCGCCTGAATCGGGCTTTCGCCGGGATCAATCCCGCCACCAGGAAACATGAGGGCCTCATCTTCATCCTCTGTCAGCGCCAACAGCACCTGCCGGCCCTTCACGATAAGCCCGTAAGCCCCCGGTCTGCGGCGGTACGTGAGGCCTTTCTGGATGGGGTCGCCATAACGTCTCATGGCCCGACCGGTAACACCGTTTGCGCCGGGGCGTAAGACGCATTATGTCCCTCGTTTCCAAGCGTTCCACTGTGAAAGCCTCCTGCCATGAATGATCACCCAATGGGCGATGACAGCCTTCTTCCGTTCCAGCTTGACCGTAGCCAGATGCGCGGACGGGTGGCGCGGCTGGACAAGACGCTGGACACCATTTTGACCCAGCACGACTACCCAAAACAGGTTTGCGCGCTGGTCGCAGAGGCGGTTTTGCTGACCGCCCTTGTCGGCCAGGCCGTAAAGCTGAGATGGCGGTTTTCGATCCAGATCCGGGGCGACGGGCCAATCCGGCTGATTGCAACCGATTACTACGCCCCTAAGACAGAAGGCGGCATGGCAGAGGTCCGGGCCTTCGCCAGCTTCGACGCTGATGCGCTGACCGACGCTGATCCCTTCGGTCAACTCGGCGCGGGCGTCTTTGGGGTGACCATCGACCAAGGTCCGCAGATGACCCCTTATCAGGGCGTCACGCCGCTGTCTGGCGGCTCACTTTCCGCTTGCGCTGAAACCTACTTCGCCCAATCCGAGCAGCTTGCAACGCGGTTCGTGATTGAAGCGGCTGAAAGCGCTGCGCCAGGTGAGGCGACCAACTGGCGGGGTGGCGGGATCATGGTTCAGCAGCTGCCTTTGGAGGGCGGCCGCGCCCCGGACGCCCCGTCTGGCGCTGATGGGCTGATGAACTCTGACGATGTCGCTGAGATGGGTGATCGCAGCGAAGATTGGGGCCGTGTCGCAGCCCTTCTGGCGACTGTTGAAACGACTGAGCTGATCGGGCCACATCTTGCTCCGGACGCGCTTCTCTACCGCCTGTTTCACGAAGAAACGCCCCGGGTTTACGATCCTCAGAAAGTGGCCTTTGGCTGCACCTGCTCAGCGGAACGGGTACAGGCGGCGCTGGAGCAATACTCGAGCGAGGATATCAGCCACATGATAACTGATGACGGCAAGGTGACGGCTGATTGCCAGTTCTGCGGAGCGCTGTATGCCTTTGATCCGGAAGAGGTTGGCAGCGGCCAATAGGCGAAAGGTTGCACACGTGAAACCACATCTAAGCATTTGAATTAATTCATAATTCATATTTCTTTAACCTGTGAAACCCTGCAATTTCACGCCCATTCAAGTTTATGGACTAAATCCAGTGCGTCGCGACGCAGCAGTCGGGCAGAAGCCCGCTGAAACACTTCCTATGGCACTGGACCTGTTGCTGATCCACTTGCGCTTTCGCAAGCCTGAAGTGGTTCTTCTACTGAGATGTAATGGCGGAACACCGGTGACGTGCGACGGACTGCAGAGTTTCAGAATATGCTTCCTCGTCTCGTTTGATCTGTGCACTATCGGCGAGTGGCGCGGATGCAATAGTGGTAAAAGGCGACGAAAAAGACATGTTGATTGAGAAGCACATCATCATCACCGGCGCTGCAGGCGGCATCGCAGAACCAACAATCAAGCGACTGCACAGCGCTGGATGTCGGCTACACCTGATTGATATCGAAGAGGAACGTCTGGCGTCGGTAGCGGCCGGTTTCGAAGGCGCTACCTACGCCGTCAGCACGCTTGAGACGCCTGAGGCTTGCCGCGCCGCGCTGCCCAAGGGCGACGACCAGATCAACGGTGTCGTTCACCTCGCCGGGATTTTCGTCGCGCATGGCTTAAGCGACAGAGCGATCTATGACGCGACCCTTGCCGCCAACGCGACCAACGCCTTCGATCTGTTGGGCGTGTTGGAACCGCGGTTGGCTGATGGTGGTTCTGTGGTGCTGGTCAGTTCGCTTGCATTCATGTCCGGGGCCGCCGATCACCCGGCCTACAGCATGTCCAAAGGGGCGATCGTTGGCCTGACGCGGTCGTTGTCAAAGAAGTGGGGCCCGAAAGGCGTTCGCGTTAACGCCCTTGCGCCCGGGATCATCGATACAGCCATGCCCGCCGACATCATCGCAGAGCGGGGCGAGGCTTTGTTGGCGCGCACCCCGCTGGGCCGCTTTGGCTCAGCAGACGACGTGGCGGGCCCGATCGAATTCTTCTTATCTGACGCCTCCAGCTTCATCACCGGCCAGACGATTGCTGTTGACGGTGGGATCGTGAACCGATGAGCGCACAATGGATGCAAATGCGCCCCGCTCGTTCCTTTGTTATCACCGGCCACAAAGATGGTTGAGAAAGCTGTGACCAAAGCGGGCGAATGGCTAAACGCCTTTTCCGCCGCTGCAAGCAAAGGTGACGGCGCTGCGGTCGCCAGCCTGTTTCAGGAAGACTGTTACTGGCGGGATTATCTTCCGTTCGGCTGGACCCTTCAAACGATTGAAGGGCGTGCCGATATAGCCAGTTTCGCAGCGAAACATGGGAAGACCACAGGTTTTACAGCGCCCGTTTTCGAAGGTAGGACGGACGATAGTGAAGGTTTCTTTCGGTTTCAGACGTCTGAGGGGCAGGGCCGAGGGTATCTGCGGCTAAGTGAGGACCGGTGCTCAACGCTTTTTACGATGCTAACAGATCTGAGCGATGCCGACGTTAAATCATCAGATCCAGACGACGATCCATTCGTCCTGATTGTCGGTGGCGGGCAAGGCGGCTTGGCGTTAGGCGCCCAGCTTTCGGACATGGACGTGCCCTATCTGATAGTCGACCGATTGCCACGTGTCGGGGATCAGTGGCGATCACGGTATGAATCGCTCGTTTTACATGACCCGGTCTGGTACGATCACATGCCCTTCAGACCGTTCCCTGACGATTGGCCGGTGTTCACGCCAAAGAACCAAATGGGCCACTGGCTTGAGGATTACGCGAGAGAGCTTGATCTGACGATCTGGACAGAAACTGAGCTGGTCGGCGCAAGTTACGACGCCGTTACCAGCAGATGGATCGCGCGCCTCAAGCGGGCTAAAGAAGAGGTAACGCTAAGGCCCACGCATGTCGTGCTCGCGCTTGGCATTTCAGGCTTTCCCCAAATTCCGGATTTTGCTGACAAAGAAGTTTTTGACGGCCCTCAGGTTCACTCCAGCGCGTTCAGGGCCGACAGCAATGTCGAAGGCAAAAATGTCGTCATCATAGGGGCGAACAACAGCGCCCATGACATAGCCGTTGAACTGGTGAAGGCAGGCGCCGCACCGACGATGGTTCAACGATCATCAACATTGGTCGTCAAGCAATCCGATTTCTGCGAGCGTTTGATGGGTACGCTCTATTCCGCTGAGGCTGTTGCGCGTGGCGTAACAACGGACCGGGCGGACATCATCGCAGCGTCGATCCCAACGCGGATGCTTGAGAAAGCCCAGGTCCCGGTCTGGAACAAACTTCGCAAAGACAGAAAAGACTATTATCAGGCGTTGACCGACGCCGAGTTCGCACTGGATTTCGCCGAAGATGGCGCCGGGCTTGGCCTGAAATACCGAAGAACCGCCTCAGGCTATTATATTGATGTCGGCGCATCTGACATGGTCATCGATGGCCGGATTGCCGTGCGCTCAGGACACGGCGTCGAAAGTCTTACTGAAACCGGCGTTCGGCTGACATCAGGCGAGGCGCTTCCAGCCGACATCATCATCTACGCGACCGGATATGGAACGATGTCCGACTGGATCGGCCGCCTATTCGATGATGACACAGCCGACCGTGTCGGACCCTGTTGGGGGTATGGCTCTGGCACTAAGGGCGATCCGGGTCCGTGGATTGGAGAGCAGAGAAACATGTGGGTCGAAACTGCACAGCCGGGGTTATGGTTGACAGGCGGGAACCTCAGCCAGGCCAGGTTCTGTTCCAGACTTCTAGGTTTGCAATTGAAACGGCGGCTTTTGAAACACGGTTAAAAGGGTGCTGATTGGCGCCGCTGATGTTCCACAGCGGTAGGCAGGAATGGGGCAAAACCAGCATCAGTTTCTACTAACATTATCGAACAGCCACTTCAGCTATACTATCGCAAGTCAGCGTCGAAACTGAAAGGAATGACTACGTGCTAGCGGGAAAATGCCATTGCGGCGACGCAAACTGGACGCTTGAAGACATGCCAGAGTCTGCAATCGCTTGTAATTGCACCGTGTGCCGTCGGCAAGGGGTGCTGTGGGCTTACGGTTATATTGACGACGACATCCATTCTGTGGGGAAAACATCGACTTATCGTCGCGAGGATGGCGGCGCCATCGACTTTCACTTCTGCGCCAAATGAGGCTGCGTAACCCACTACATGAAGACAGCAGCGGGGGAAGACGGACGCCATAGGACCGCCGTTAATCTACGCTTAACCGATCCTGACCCGGTCTTTGACCTGCCAATCGATCACTTTGATGGCCATGAAACTTTTGTGGACTTGCCTCGTGATGGACGTGTGGTCAGGGATATGTGGTTTTAAGTTTACCGGTAAAACACCCATTGAACTGAACGACGCAAACGGCGACTAAACCCGGATTTTTGCAATCAGTTGCGGAAATCAGATGTCTGCATTTGATATTCGGCACGGCATCCGCAGCGCGCTCAGTACGGCGCTGGACGATGTTGCGAAGCATGCTTGGCGAGGTTAATCAGGCCACAACGCTCCGACAATGCACCCCACTTTTACTCAATTTGCGCGAGATTACTTTGCGGTTTCTCGCTACCGCGTTAATGTTCCCCTGACTATTTTGTCAGATGGGGCATAAATGCGTATTCTAATAGCCACGCCAACCGCGGGCGGAATCACGACGACTGCTTACACTCAGTCCGTCGTGGCTGCGACCGTAGCGATCCACGAGATGGGCGGCACATACCGGCATCTTTCTATCGATGGGGCTGATGTCGTCATCGCCCGCAACATCCTCGCGCACAGTTTTCTGACAGATGACAGCTGCGACTATGTCCTGTTTATCGACAGCGACATGGCGGTTGATCTGGCTGTGTTCAGACGTTTGCTGAAAGCGGAGGTGTCGCTGATCGGCGCCGCGTATTCAGAACGTCGACTGAACCTTCACACCTTCGCGGCCGCGATGGCCGAGGATGACAATGAAGGCCGCGCCCGGGCGCTTGCGTCAAACTTCACCGTCCGGATGAAGCCCGGCGAAAAGAAAATCAGTGGCGGGGTCTGTCCGGTAGATGCATTGGGTTTTGGTTGCGTTCTTATCCATAGGTCAGTGTTTGAAGCGTTGATTTCGCGTGAGATTGTAGGGCCGTTCATCTCATCCAAACTGAAAGACCTGGGTCTGGAAGGCACGGTTTATGATTTCTTCGACGAAATCCCACTGGAGAACGGCGACTGGCTGTCAGAGGATTATTCTTTCTGCCAGCGGGTGCGCGAATTGGGGGATGTCGAAATCCTCGCCTATGTCGGGGCGGGCGTTGGGCATGTCGGGCCGTTCACCTATTCCGGGCGATATATCGAAAAGCTGAAAGCAGGGAAGCTTTAGGCGCCTATGTTCAAGCTGAAACCCGGGGATGACGTTGGTGCGCTGGAAGACTGGGCGCTGGACAATCCAGCCAGTGATTATCGCATCACGCGCGGCGCGCCCACTACGTCTGGGCGGATTGATGTCGGCGGGCCGGGACATGCGATGCGCTACGGGATCTGGCGCTGTACAGCAGGCGCGCTTGAGTGCACCGAACAGGGCGATGAGCTGTTCATGGTTCTGTCAGGCCGCTGCCGTCTGATCGATCATACAAGCGGCGATGTGACTGTTCTTGCCCCGGGCGACAGCCACTTTGTACGCGATGGCGCGAGCGTGACGCGGGATATCACCGAGGACCTGACCAAGGTGTTCTTCGGACATAAGGCGGGTGGATATTGCGGGCGCGAAGGCGTCGTTCCAATTTGACCTCCGCGAACTTCACCGCCACGTTGACGCCTCACACCGCCCAGAGGCCGCACCATGCTGAACGCACTGATCATTGGCGTCACAGTTATCACTGGCGCTATACTTCTGTATCCACGCCTTGCAAACGCCCCTTTGTGGCGGGCCGCGATCACGCCGCTAGCGTCGATCATCGGCAGCGGCTTTCTGGTGCTTGGCCCCATTTTGGATGCATCCTAAGGGCGCGACGCGTTGCTGGTCATGGCCGCGCTGTGTTTTGTCGCCTATCTGTTCGGCGCTGCGATCCGCTTCAACATTCGCCATGTTGAAGGGCAGTCCAATGACAGCGCAATCCGGCGACTGGAAAACGCCAGTTCGTGGGCGCTGGCCTTCGCCTACATCGTCTCGGTCGCGTATTATCTGAATCTGCTGGGCGCGTTCGCTGTCAGCTTGACTGATCTGAATGATGCGTTTCATGCCAAGCTGGTCACTTCAGGCGTATTTATCGTCATTCTTTTGGTCGGCTGGACACAGGGCTTTGGCGCGCTCGAGCGGATGGAGCAGGTGACCGTTGGCGTAAAACTGTCGATTATCATGGGGCTTCTGTTCGGCCTTGCCTGGTTTTTCGCTGAGCGCGCCGGAGCGGGTGAGTTGATGGTGAAGCCGTCACAAATTCATGGCTGGGCGGCGGTTACATTGGCCTTTGGGCTGCTCGTCACGGTGCAGGGATTCAAGACGTCGCGTTATCTGGGTGAGGAATACGACGCAGAGACACGGATCAGATCAATGCGCCTGGCCCAATGGCTGTCTGCCGCCATTTACATGATCTACATCGCGTTTCTGTCATTTTCGTTCGCCCCTGACATGATTGAGCTGAATGAAACGGCGATCATCGACTTGATGGCTATCGTTGCGCCGATCCTGCCAATGCTGTTGATCGCTGCTGCGTTGAGCGCCCAGTTCAGAGCGGCTGTTGCTGATACTGGCGGTGCAGGTGGTTTGGTTGCTGAGCTGACGCGCGGGCGGATGACAGCCAGGATGGGCTATGCTGCGCTGGTAGCGGCGGGCCTGACGCTGACCTGGGGGATGAGCGTTTTTGAAATCGTCAGCTACGCCTCACGCGCCTTCGCTTTCTACTATGCGCTGCAGTCTTCAATTGCTGCAAAGGCGGCGGTGAAGCACGGCCAGACGGCGCGCGCCGGGTTGTTTGCCGGGCTTGGTGTGTTGGGACTGGCCATCTTGATCTTTGGCGCGCCGGTCGAATAGGCGATCCTTTCCCAAATCAAATGTTCATGTTATGTTCTCATTTATGCTTTACTGGCCCCGCCCCCCATCCTGCACACCTGCGAAGTACCTAGACCGCCCCCCGGTCAGCGCCCGTGTCGTCGTCGCAGGGCTGGTGCTGGTGCGTCAGCGGCCCGGCACAGCCAAGGGCGTGATCTTTGTGACGCTGGAAGATGAGACCGGCGTGGTGAATGTCGTGATCTGGGCGAAGATCTATGAAAAGTACCGCCGTCAGATCATCGCGGGGCGTCTGTTACGCGTAACAGGGCGGGTGCAACGGGAAAGTCAGGTCTGTCATGTCGTGGCCGAGCATATTGAGGATATCTCGGATATGCTTGATGCGCTGGCGTTGGGCGCACCACCGATTGACCCGACCGGTCCGGTGGATGAGGCGAGGCGGCCCGTTGATCGCCCACAACAGCGCAGCCCAACTGCCGCCAAACGCCCCCGCGCCTTTCATCCACGCGATCAGGCAAAGGTGCTGTTTCCTGAGGTGCCTGAGGGTGACCCCTAAAAAGGGATTCGCGCACAGCATCCATTCACGCAATGGTTGCGAGCGCGTGAAACTACGCTACAGCCATTTTGAATGCGGTATCTCAGAACCACTACAGATCATGCCTCATTCATGCAATCACGGCCAAAATTGGCTGGTTCTCGCCGCAATTTACCAGAAATGGCCCTGATACGGGCCGGGAATCGCCCTCTGCTGTGATCTAAATCACTCTCGTCAAACACGACGAAAACCAACGGGGGGAAAATACCCATGATTAAAACAATTCTACTTTCCAGCGCCGCGGCTGTCGCGCTATCCGCTTGCGCCATGAACGATCAGCAGGCTGCAGGCGGTGATCTTCAGGCGCAGCTTAACGCCGCAAACGAAGAAAATTCTTCTTTGCGCTCTGAAGTTGCCTCGCTGAAAACCAGCGGCAATGGCTCTGTCGGTTCAGACGCTCTGGTCCCAGCGAACGCAAAACCAGGTGAGTTCTACGCACGCGTCACACAGCCTGCACAGTTCAAAACTGTTAGCGAGCAGATCCTTGCATCCGAAGCTTCTGAAAAAGTTCGCGTCATTCCCGCAACTTACAAAACGGTTCAGGAAAAAATCCTGGCCGAAGAAGCCTACACCAAACTAGAAATAATCCCAGCGACCTATAAAACGGTTGAAGAGCGTATTCTGGTCAAACCAGCCGGCAAGCGCGTCACCACGGTTCCTACGAAATACAAAACAGTTACTGAGCGTATCAAAGTACGTGACGCCTACACCGCATGGAAGCCAGGCGGCAAAGTGATCGCAGTTGGTCAGAACGCCCTCGGCGGCACGATCCTGCAGAACCGCACTTCAACCACTGGCGAAGTGATGTGTCTCGTGGAAATTCCTGCTGAATACCGCACCGTTTCCAAGCGCGTTCAGGTATCTGCAGCGCAGACCCGTGAAACCGAGGTTCCAGCAGTTTATAAAACCGTGAAAAAGCGGGTTGTCGCAACACCAGCTTCCACACGTGAAGTGACCGTGCCTGCGCACTACCACACGATCACGAAAACGGTCGAAGCAACCCCGGCGTCTGCTCAGACGCACCCCCGTGCCTGAAACATTCAAGACCGTCACGAAAACGGTTGAAGCCGCCCCTGCCCGCACGGTCTGGACTTAGGTTCTGTGCGACGTCAACACGACCCCAGACGTTGTGACCCGCATGCAGCGCGCCCTGAAATCGGCTGGCCACTACCGCGGCCCAATCGATGGCGTCATCGGCTCGCAGACCACTCGTGCGATCAGCAGCTAGTCGTCTGTGATTTTCACCCTAACGATTCAAATTTCGTTCGCGATCGGCATCGTGCTCAGATTGAGGCTTCCAGTTTTCAGTTCTGATTGACAAGGCAGGCCAGTAAACAGAGGCACAGAAGCCTGAGCCACCTTGCCA